>JAJYJM010000002.1 GCA_021789495.1 Nitrospirota bacterium | reverse complement strand
ATTATCAGGAAATAGCATTGCAATTCCCGGACGCCGCCCGATGAATCGGGCAATTACAGATCAGGAAAACGGCGAACCCTCTCCCGGCGCGAAACCTGCGCCACCCTCTCCCATGAAAGGGCGAGGGTAAGAAAAGTCGCCGGGTTCCCGCCTTCGCGGGGAATGCCGGGCGGGGCCGGACGCAATAAATTGCGCCCCTACAATGGCAGGCGGCACGGCATGATGCGGCGCGGGGGGACGGGGGGCAGGCTACCGCCGATGCCCTTTCATCTTCCGGGCGAGGCGCTCGCGCATATCGGGCATAAGGCTTGAGGACATGTAGTCGTCCGCGACGCGCTTTATGGCCTCGGCGCGCGTGGGGTACGGGTGTATGGTCTCGGAGATTCCATTGAGGCCGATGCCGTTTTGCATGGCGAGGGCGATCTCGGCTATCATGTCTCCGGCGTTTCTGGCGACAATCGTCGCGCCGATGATCCTGTCCGTCCCCTTCTTCACGTGAATCTTGACGAATCCCTCTTCCTCGCCTTCGAGCACCGTGCGGTCTATCTCGCTTAGCTCCTTTTTGAACGTGTCGGCCTCTATGCCGTCCACGGAGCCGTCCTCCGGGCAAAGCCCGACGTGCGCAACCTCCGGGTCAGTGAACGTGCACCAGGGGATGGCCGATGTCGAGAATCTTTTGCGTCCGGAAAAGAGCGCGTTCGCGGCTACGACGCGCGCGGCATACTCGGCGGTGTGGGTGAACTTCAGCTTCATGCAGACGTCGCCGGCGGCGAATATATCCCGGTTCGCGCTCCTTAAGTATTTGTCCACCTTGACACCCGCGCGGGCGTCGAATTCCACCCCCGCGGCCTCGAGACCCAGGCCCTCGACGTTCGGCGTCCGGCCAACGGATACGAGAAGCTCGTCAACGGAAATCTCCTCGATTCTGCCGCCCTCGCCTTCGAGGAATATGATCTTTTCGGCGCCGCGCCGCTCTATTTTCGTTACCTTTCTGTCCCCAAGTACGATGCCTATGCCCTCGCGCCGGAAGACCGCGCTTACGATTGCAGACGCCTCGGAGTCTTCCTTCTCCATAAGCCTCTTGCCGCGCTGGAGGATTGTAACCCGGGAGCCGAGCCGCCCGAAGGCCTGCGCCATCTCGCAGCCGATTGCCCCGCCGCCCAGGACGCCCAGCCGCGCGGGCCGGGAGGTGAGGTTGAAAACGTTCTCGTTCGTTAAGTATCCGGCCTCGGAAAGCCCCGGAACCGGCGGGATAAACGGCCTTGCGCCCGTGGAGATGAGGGCCTTTTTGAATTTAAGCTCCAATTCGCCGACAAGGGCCGAATGCGGCCCCGTAAAGACCCCCGCGCCGAGGAATATGTCGATCCCCATTTCCCTGAAGCGGCTTGCCGAGTCCTTGCGGGAAATACGCGCCCGAAGACGCCTCATGCGCTCCATCACTGCCGGGAAGTCCGCCTCATAGCCGCAGATTACCTTGACGCCGTGGCCGCCCGCTTCACGGACTTCTTCCGATACGCGCGACGAGCTTATTATTGTTTTGGACGGCACGCAGCCGAGGTTCAGGCAGTCCCCGCCGATGAGGCGTTTCTCGATTAACGCGACCTTCGCCCCGGCCAAGGCCGCAATTTCCGCCGCGACAAGCCCCGCCGTCCCCGCGCCGATTATCACGAGGTTATACATCGGGGCGGGTTCCGGGTTCTTCCAGTCCAGCGGATGGACGTTGGCCACCAGCTCGGAGTTGTATTCGTCGAACGGGAGTATGAGTGGAAGCTCGGCCATGATTAAAGTATAACGAAAGAAGAGGAAAAGGCGGGGGAAATCTCTATTAAAACCTGGATTCCCGATTAAAGCATTCGGGAATGACGAACAAATTTATTCCGAACTGGCCCGCTTCAGGAGCGGAAAGGCCCCTTCTATGGCCTGGCGGACTTCGGGGGGCATGAAGACGTTCTCAAGGTCATAGCCCTGGAGGGATTCGATTAATACCTGCACCTTCTCGGAGGCGCCAAGCGGCCTGTGGACGATTATCCTCGGCTCGCCCTTAACGATGCAAAAACCGCCCCTTGGCTGGCGCGCGGTCATCTTCCTTATTTTTTCGTAATTTACCTTCACGCCAAGAGAGGCCGCGACCTCTTCGAGCGACTCGACAAGCCTTTCGTCCTTCATCTCCTGCCGCCGTAATAGATGTGTTCGAGGCGCGGCTTGTATACCGCGTCGTACGCCGGGAGCCTCTCCGGGAATACCTTCGATACCCATATGCGGGTAATCTCCATGAGCCGCACCGCCTCAAGCTCGCTCAATGTCGGCTCCTTGAGCTTGATTGCCGTCCCCTCCACCATCTTCCTTAGTGCCCTTAAAGCTTTCTCCTCCTCGATCATGTGCCATTCCCAGGCCATAGAACCCGTCCTTTCGCGCCGTGCCGTTCAGGGTAAAACCCGACCACGAATATCCTACCTCAAAATATCTTTTTGTCAACCTGATTTCTTTTCGGGAGAAAAGAAATCAGGCAAAGAAAAGCCGGACTGTTCAGCCCTTCATTCCCGACTCCTTCAGCCGCCCCTTCCTCAAGTCCCGCGTCTTCATAAGGACGAAAATCACGGGCGTCATTATGAGGACGTGAACCGCTGAGGTTATCATCCCGCCTATCATCGGCGCGGCGATGGGTTTCATCACATCCGCACCCGTGCCGGTTGACCACATTATCGGCACCAGGCCCATCAGCGCCACGAAGACCGTCATAAGCTTCGGACGGAGCCTCAATACCGCACCCTCGTATGTCGCGTCGTAGACGTCCTTTTCCGTCACGGCCCCGGCGAGGAGTTTCTTGTCCAGCGCCTCGTGCAGGTATATGACCATCACCACGCCGGTCTCCACCGCGACGCCGTAGAGCGCGATGAAACCCACCCATACCGCTACGGAGATGTTGTAGTGGAGCGCCCAGACGAGATACACCCCGCCGACAAGGGCGAACGGTACGGAGAGCATGACCATCGCGGCCTCCTTGGCGGAATGGAACGTGAAGTACAGAAGTATAAAGACTACGAACAGCCCCAGCGGGACGAGAAGCCTGAGCGTCTTCGCGGCGTGCACCTGGTTCTCCCAGCTCCCGGCCCAGTCGATGTAATATCCCGGCGGGAGTTTAAGCCCGGAACTGAGCTTCGCCTTCGCCTCCTCGACGAATGACCCCATATCGCGTCCCCGGACGTCCAGGTATACTATTGAGCGCAGCATCCCGTTTTCCGAGTTTATCATGTCCGGGCCGGAGTCGATGCGTATGCTCGCCACCTGGGCGAGGGGGATATAGGCGATGTCCCGCCCGTCCTTCACCGGCACCTGTATGCGCCGCAGGGCTTCTATGTTGTCCCGGAAGTCCCGCGCGTATCGCACGACTACGGGAAAGCGCTCCCTGCCCTCGACGGTGGTCGTAAGCCGCATCCCGCCTATCGCGCTCTCGATTATTCTCTGCACATCGGAGACGTTCAGGCCGTATCTCGCCGCAGCCTCGCGGTTTACGTCTATGTCGAGGTATTCCCCGCCCGTGACGCGCTCGGCGTAGAGGTCGGCGGCTCCGGGTATTTTCTCAAGTATCCCCTGGGCCTGCTGCGCCAGCATATCCAGGGTATTCAGATTGTTCCCCATTATCTTGACGCCGATGTCCGTCCGCACGCCCGTGGAGAGCATCTGGATGCGGTTTATGATCGGCTGCGTCCAGCCCTCCGCGACGCCGGGGATTTTGAGCTTCTTCGACAGCTCGTTTACGATGTCCTGCTCTGTAACGCCTTTCCTCCACCGGCTCTTGGGCTTCAGGGTTATTATCGTCTCGAACATGCTCGCTGGGGCCGGGTCCGTCGCGGTCTCGGCGCGTCCGACTTTCCCCAGGACGTGGTCGACCTCCGGCACGGTCTTGATGATGGCGTCCTGCACGGTAACGAGCCTCTTCGCCTCCGTCATGGACACCGGCGGGAGCGTCGTAGGCATGAAGAGCAGGCTCCCTTCGTCCAGCGCGGGCATGAACTCGTGCCCCAGGCGTCCATACAGAAATATCGCCAGGCCCAGGGCGATGAGGTTCAAGACGATGACCGTCTTCTTGTATTTCAGCGCCCATTTGATTACCGGGGAATATAGAAACACAAAGAACCGCGACACCGGGTTTTTAGACTCCGGCGGCATGTTCCCGCGCAGGAGGTAATACATCAGGACCGGCACAAGCGTTATCGCCATTATGGACGAACCGGCCATCGAAAACGTTTTCGTAAAGGCCAGGGGATGAAAAAGCTTCCCCTCCTGGCCCGTGAGCAGGAATACCGGGACGAAGGCTAAGACGATGATCATAAGCGAGAAGAATATCGCGCGCCCGACCTGTTTCGAGGACTTTATCACGACTTCGAGCCGCCTGCTTTGGCGCTCCTCCGGCGCAAGCTCGGAGAGGTGCCTGTAGCAGTTCTCGACCATGACGACTCCCGCGTCCACCAGCACGCCGATGGCTATCGCTATGCCGCCAAGCGACATGATGTTGGAAGTAACCCCCATGTATTTCATGGTGATGAAGGAGATGAGCACGGCGATGGGGAGCGTCAGGACGATGACCAGCGCGCTTGGGAAGTGCAGCAGAAAAATAAAGACGACGAGCGAGACGATTATCGATTCTTCCGTCAGGGCGCGCTTCAGGGTATGGACGGCGCGGGAGATAAGGTCGGAGCGGTCGTATGCGGCGACGATCCTCACGCCCTTCGGAAGCCCCGGCTGTATCCGGGCAATCTTCGCCTTCACGCGGTTTATGACCTGCATGGCGTTCTCGCCGTAGCGCATGACTATTATCCCGCCGACGGCCTCGCCCTTGCCGTCCCGGTCGATAAGCCCGCGCCGGGTCTGCACGCCCATCTGAACGCGGCCAAGGTCTTTTACGAGCACGGGCGTGCCGCCCGCAGCCTTTACCTGGACGTTTTCCAGGTCGTGTATGTCCCGTATATAACCCAGACCCCGCACCATAAGAGTCATGGAACTCTTGTCCATGAGGTTCCCTTCGACCTCGCTGTTACTCTTCTTCACGGCGTCCATGACCTGCGGGACGGTTACGTTATACGCCTGCATCCTGTTCGGGTCCAGGTCAACCTCATACTGCTTCACGAACCCGCCGATGGACGCCACTTCCGCCACGCCGGGCACGGAGCCGAGCTGGTACCGGACGTACCAGTCCTGTATCGTCCTGAGCGTCGCCAGGTCGTAGCCCTTGCCCTGGAGCGTATACCAGTAGACCTGTCCGACGCCGGTGCCGTCCGGGCCGAGCGTCGGCGTCACACCGGGCGGGAGGCGGGACGCGGCGTAGTTCAAGCGCTCGAGGACCTGAGCCCTGGCCCAGTAAATGTCGGCGTCGTTGTCGAAGATGACGTAGATGAGGGAGAAACCGAATGCGGACGTAGCCCTTACCGCCCGGACCTTCGGCACGCCCTGAAGCCCCGTTACGAGCGGGTAGGTTATCTGGTCTTCTATCGTCTGCGGGCTTCTGCCGGGCCACTTGGTATAGACGATGACCTGGTTGTCGGAGAGGTCGGGTATGGCGTCGAGCGGCGTGTGGTAAAGCGCCCACACGCCCCATATCGCTATCAGTCCGAACACGGACAGGACGATGAGCCTGTTCTTCGCGGAATACTCTATTATTTTATCTATCATATTACATGTTCATCCCAGGCATCGACTGCTTCTTCTGCGCGGGCGGAGATTGCGCTTTTTCCTGTCCCGCGCCGGACATGTTCATCCCCGGCATGTTCGCCATGCCTTGTGCGCTTGCGCGGAGCTGGGCCTCGGAGTCTATCAGGAAGCCGCCCTGGGTTACTACCTGCTCTCCGGGCTTAAGTCCAGCCAGTATCTGAAAATCGTCTCCGGACTGGATGCCCACCGTTATGCTCCGCATGGTAAACACGCCGGGCCTTTCCTCCACCCATGCCACGTTGCCGTTGCCTGTATAAAGCACCGCGGACGACGGGACGAAAACTCCCCGTACGGGCGGCGAGAAAACCTTCGCCGTGACGAACATGTCCGGCTTCAACAGCCCGCGAGAGTTAAGGTCCGCCCGGACCCTTATCGTCCTCGTCTGCGGGTTCACGGAAGGGTCCATAAACGAAACCCTCCCGTAAAATATTTTCCCCGGCCAGGCGTCCGTCGTCACCTCCACGCGCGAGCCTATCCTTGCCTTCGAGAGCTGGTATTCGTATATGTCCGCCTCCATCCACACGCGGGAGAGGTCCGACACCGTGAATACCTCCGTCCCTTCCGAGACGTAATCGCCCTGCCTTGCCGAGATATTCGTAACCGTCCCGGATACCGGCGAGAATACGGACACCGTGTCGCTCACCCGGCCGGTCCTGTCGAGCCTTGCTATCTGCGCGCCGGTCATACCCCAGAGCTTCATCCTCGTCCGCGCCGCCTTCAGGACACCTTCCGTGCCGGACGCCACTTCCTTGAAATCAGAAGAGCTAAGCCGCTTCTCCGATGCCTTTGCGATGAGATACTCGTTCTCCGTCGCCACCATCTCCGGGCTGTATATCGTGAAAAGCTCCTGGCCCTTTCTTACGTACTGCCCGGTTACGTTCACGTCGAGTTTCTCTATGCGCCCGGCGTACCGCGCGGAAATCTTCCTTATTCCCTGTTCGTCCACGGCGATTGTCCCCACGGTGTCCATCTCCTGGGACATGGTCTCCTTCCGCACCGGCGAGGTCGCCACGTTCGCAAGCATCCTCTCACGCGGGTCGAGGGCCACGGAGGATATGTTTCCCATGCCCTGCATCCCGGACACGTTAGCAATGACCGCCGCCGATCGACCGGCTTCAGACCGGCCCGCGGCGGGTATCACCTTCTTTATGAGCGGCATACCGCATATCGGGCAGTTGCCGGGGTGATGCCGGATTATCTGCGGGTGCATAGCGCAGGTATATATGGTCTCGCATTTTTTGTTCGCCGCCGCTCCGCCCGATGCCGGACTGCCAGTTGCCGGTCGACCGGCTGCCGGTCTGCCGGCCCAGAGGCCACGGCCAAGGTATGCGCCCGCCGCGAGGACAACGAGTATTACAATCAGAACGATTATTTTGGTCTTCATTTCAGCTCCGTGCCTGCTGCCGATTCCAGGTCGGCAACCTTTGTCTCCCTGTCGGAAAGCCGGTTATAATATTCCGTCTGGTAATTGAAGAGCGTCCGTATGGAGTCCAGCAGGTCGATATACTGCACCTTCCCGACTTCGTATCCGGCAAGTCCCGCGCTTATGTCGTCGTTAGCCTCCGGGATAATCACTTCCTTGTAGAGCTTTATCATCCGGTCGTCTTTATTCACCTGCTCCACGAGGGACTCTATCCTTGCCCTTATTTCCTTTTCCTCGGCGTCGCGTTCTTCCTCGGCCTCGGATTTAAGAAGGGCCGCCTCACGTATGCCGGGTTCTATTTTGGACTTACGCCATATCGGGAGGTTTATGGATACGACGGCGGAGACCATGTCGGAGGGCCGCACGCCGTTATTCTGCCTGTCCCTTTCCATGTACTGGGCCGAGACGGTGAAGTCGGGATAAGACGCCTTCTTTGCGAGTGCCGTCATTGTCCCGCCCTTCTTTATGCGTTCGGATGCGGCCATGATCTCCGGGCGGTTTGCGATGGCTGTCTTTGCCAGCGCCTTCGCATCGAGATTCAACGCGGCGGGTTTTATGTCCTTCACAGTCCCTTCCACAGGCGCGTCCCGCCCCAGGAGCGCGCCGAGCCTGGCCCGCTCCGTCCTGTCTTCCTTTTGGAGGGCAAGCCGCTTGTCGATTAACAGGGACTGCTCAAGCTGCGTCTTGATTATGTCCTGCAGCCCCCCCATGCCCACGGAATACCGGGACTGGGCGATCTTCTTGAGGCTGTCCAGGAGCGCGCCGGTCTTCTTCAGGACTTCAAGGTCTTTTTTTATCCTGCACAGCCTGAAGTATGCCGTCTTCACGTCCCGCGCGAGCGTCAGGACGTCTTCTCCGTAATCGTCTTTTTCGGCCTTTGCCTCCAGGGACGCGGCCTTGCTTTTAAGTCCCCTTTTGCCGAAAAAAGGAAATGTCTGAGAGACCCCTATCATCTTTCCGGTCATCATGTCCTCATCGAATTCAAAGGAGTTTACGGGCAGGTTCTGGACTCCGGTCATAAGCATGGGGTCGGGCAAGGCCCCGGCCTGCGGCACGCGCTCCAGGGCCGCCCGATACCTGTATTTCACCGCCGAGAGGCCGGGGTTTTTATCACGCGCCTCCATGAGCAGCGCGGAGAGTTTAAGCGTCTCTCCGGCATACGCCGGGACGCCAAGCGCGGCGAAAAGGACAAAAGGTATCACGAGAGTCGTTATCTTCATGGCAGAAATATACCTCGCTTTTTAAAATACTTCTGCGGATTCTTCGGCTATCGCCTCAGGACGACACTGATTCCAGGCGCAAATGTGCCCGGCGAGACGCAGAAATGCGCCCCCCGGAGGTTCGCGCCCGCTAAAGCGGGTTCAGCAGAGATATGCGGAGGTAAGTTTATAGACGGGTATGGAGGCCGACGCCCATGGCGGGGAGCCGGTAACAAGCGGGGATTTCCCAGGGAAAATGTTTGCGGCAAACGACGGCCCGGAGATCGATAAATGGTCCGACAGCGACCTTTCCGCCCGGGCCGTATTGACCGCCGCGGGAACGAGCCGCCGGGCGGTCTGCATCATGCAGCAGGACATTCTATGCGCGTTTATGGAAACTCCGCGAGCGGTATCCGTCTCACATGCCGACATTGCCGCCGCACCCGAAGCCGGTCTACCGGCGCAACAGGGCATATTGCAGGGTTTCGGCGGCATGAGCGAGCCCAAGAGGTTAAGGCTTATCGCGGCTGTCAGGAATATCTTGAAAAATACTTTCACAATCTTACTTATACCCGGAGACTTCACGGCTGTCAAGATAAAATACATGGAGGGATCCGTGATATTTCGGAATACCCTGGAATCCCGGAGCCGTCAAACGCGGACAAACGCGTCATTCATGCGGCCGGTCGACCGGCTGCGGCCCTCGGCCTGGTGCATGAACGCCTCAAGGCGGGTTATCGCGCCCGCCTGCTCGTTTCCGTCATACGACATGGAGATATACGGAAACCCTTCGTAATCCTCCGAGAATTTCTTTAGAAGCGCGGCGACAATCGTCCCCGGCATGCAGTTAAACGGCATTGCGTTTACCAGCCCGGAAACCCCGTGGCGGGTAAAGTCAACGCTCTTGCCCATCGAGAGTACGGCCTCGCCCTGGAAGCTCGCCCGGAGGTATGGAAGGGCGAGCGACAGTGTCTCCTTTATGGGCGGCTCGTGCAGGGTTTTTAAGTATCCATCGAATATCGAGGCGTATTTCTTCTCTATCCTGGTCTGGACGAAATGCGTCGTCAGGCAGGAGAAGTATTCCGACAGTTTCCTCTTTCTTCTTGCGGCGTCGATATTGGTATGGTTCTGGTAGAGTATCCACTCCCCGAAAGGCGCAAGCCACACCTCTCCGCCCAGGGCCTCGATTTTTTTTATGACCGACTCGTTGGAGAACTCGCTGCTCCGGACGTATATCTCCCCGACGATGCCGATAAGCGGCTTTCTGACGTCGTCCTTCGGCAGGTCCTCGAAGGCCTCCCGCATGTCCCGAAGCAGAGGTTCCATCGGCAGGCCGTTTTCTACGGCGCTGCATATGCGTCCCCGAAACTCCCTGTGCAGGCCTTCCGCCGCGCCCTTTTCCTTCTCGTGCGGGCGGCTCTCGTGCAGGCACTTGTTAACGAGGTCCGTCGCCACTATGCCCTGCCAGGCGGCGCGCGCGAAACTGCTTCCGACCATCCCCAGGTCCTTGTAGAGGCCTTCGTCCTGGTTCGGTGCGTATATCGGCACGTCCGGGAATCCGATTTCGTCGAGCACGAGGCGGTGGAGCATGTTGTACTGCCCGAAGCGGCACGGCCCCGTGCCGGAAGGCATGAAGAAAGCCGAAGCGGCGGGGTCAAAACCTTTGCTTTCGCATATCTTCACCATGTCGCCCGTGGTGATGATGCAGGGATAGCATTCCTTCCCGGAGGTGTGCCTCCTGCCGAGTTCGAGCGTGAGGGAATCCGGCGGTTCGGTAGGCATAGCCTCTATGCCGTGCCGCCTGAACGCGGCGGCGAGCGCGAAGGCGTGGTCGCACATGCGCGGAATGAATATCTTCCGGGCGCCGCCGCTTTTCGAGTATGACACCTGCCGTATCTTCTTCCTTTCGGCCTTGAGCGTCCCTACGTTTTCGATGGAATCCAGGAACGCCTCGCACCTCGTTATCGCGCCCGCATCGGCGGAATGCTCGTCCACTTCGAGCTGGAGGTATGGCTTCCCGCCCATGACCTCCTTGAAGTATTTCGTGAGGAAGGAGTCCGGCCCGCAGCCGTAGTTCGTGATGTAGAGCGCGTTAAGCCTTTTGTCCTCCCGGACAATCTCCGCCCCCTGGAGTATCCTCTGGCCGCTCCGCCAGTACATGTTCGGCCAATCCCGGCTTATGTCTATGTCGCCAAGCGGCAGGAAATCGAGCGGCACGGCGGCGACGCCAAGGTTCCGGAGCTTCTCAGGGAGGTCGAGGTTAAGCCCCCCGTCGCAACCGTTATACGGCCTGCTCATAATTACAATCGCGCGGCCTTCCTCTCCAAGCGCGCCCAGGAACTCGGCCCCGGCCCTTTTCACGCCCTCGTAAAATTCTCGCTGCGCATTACGGCCGGCCTCCACCGCGGAGTTTATCCTGCCAAGGCTTATCCTGTAATCCGAAAACGACGCCTTCAGCTCCTTTGCCATTTCCACCGCGCCCAGACCGAAGTCTATGGACGGGGCGATTAGCTTAAGGCCCGGTATGGCGGCGGCAGCCAGATACGGGATGGTCTGGACGTACGGGCACGCAAGACCCCGCATCTTCACTCCGTCCTGCGCGAGGTTTATGAAGGACGGCAGGAATATCCGCTCCGCACCCTTGCCGATTAAATCCAGTATGTGCCCGTGGGCCATCTTTATCGGGAAGCAGGATTCGGCCCCCACCGCTTCAAGACCCCGGCGGATAGTGAATTTATTGGAGCGGTCGGAGAGAATTACCGTAAAGCCGAGGCTCTCCAGGAACGTCCGCCAGAACGGGAACTGCTCGTGTAAAAAGAGCGCGTACGGTATGCCTATTTTGGGACCCGCTTCGCGCGATGCAGAGTAGCCTTTAAGCAACAGTTCTTCCCGAAGGGCGAACAGTCGCGGGAGTTGATTTTCGTCTTTCGCGGCCTTTCGCTTCACGTCGTATTTCTCGCAGCGCGAGCCGTAGAAAAGTTTGTCCTTCTCGCCGTCTATCGTCACCTGCCTTATCTCGCACTGGTTGGAACAGCCCTTGCAGTCGAAGGACTTTACGCTGTAATTGCGCTCTCCCAGGTCGAACCCCTTGAAGCCGCTTGCCTTAAGGCCTGTCTGCTCGACATGTTTTTTTGCGATTAATGCCATGCCTATCGCGCCGGTTACGTCGTGGTGCGGCGGCACGGTAATGGGCTTTCCCGTTACGCTCTCGAACGCCGCCGCGACGCCCTTGTTGAACGCCACGCCGCCCTGGAAGAATATACGGTCGCCTACCTTCTTGTCCCCCACCACCCTGTTCAGATAATTGTAAACGATGGAGTAGCCGAGTCCCGCGACAAGGTCTTCCTTCGGCGCGCCCTTCTGCTGGTGAGAGACGACGGCGGACTCCATGAATACCGTACAGCGCTCGCCCAGGGATATGGGGCAGCGGGAAGAAAGCGACATCTCGCCGAACTGGCCTTTGATGTTTATGTCGAGCTTTTCCGCCTGCTCTTCCAGGAAAGAGCCCGTCCCGGCGGCGCATACCTTGTTCATCTCGAAATCCACCACGACGCCGTCCCGGATGGAGATGAACTTCGAGTCCTGCCCGCCTATCTCGAATATCGTGTCCACGGACGGGTCTATATCCGCGGCGGCGGCGGCCTGTGCGGTAATCTCGTTTTTCACGATGTCCGCGCCTATGAAATCCGCAATCATGTACCGCCCGGAGCCTGTCGTGCCGGCGCCCCGTATCGTTATCCTGCCGCCTATCTCCGCGCCGACCTCTCTGAGGCCGCGGCGCACCGCCTCAAGCGGCCTGCCCGCAGTCATAAGATAGCGCTTCGAGAGCACGCGTTTTTTCTCGTCTACCACGACGACATTCGTGCTTATCGAGCCTATGTCCACGCCAAGATATGCGTCGATTTCTTTATCGCCTTCGATATTCTGCACCTCGGAGAGCGGGCTTGAACGCATGAGGAACTTCTCGTCCGCCAATAGCGGCGCGAGGCCCTCTCCGATGTAACGGGAGACCTTCAGGTGCGCGCGCACCCTGTCCGCGCCGTGGAAGGCCCTGATTTCACCTTTCGCCTTCGCGTAAAGCGCCGCGCCCGCCGCCGTGAGGACGGAGAAATACTCCGGCACGACTAAATCCTCCCCGGCCTCCATAACCTCCCGAAACGCCCGCACCATGCCCGCGTTTGCCGCCACCCCGCCCGCGAACATCACCGGGGGAAGCATAGTCTTCCCCCGGCCTATGGCGCTCTTGAAGTTCCGCGCGACGGCGAAGCAAAGGCCGGCAACTATGTCGTAGTCCGGCGCGGCGAGCTGCTGGAGGTGTATCATGTCGGACTTGGCGAACACGCTGCACCGCCCGGCGATGCGCGGCGGGTTCAAGGACTTGAGCGCAAGCAGGCCGAACTCGTCCTCTATTTTTATGTTCAGCCTCTCGGCCTGCTGGTCTAGGAACGAGCCGGTGCCCGCGGCGCACGCGGAGTTCATGGAGAAGTCCTTGAGCCTTCCGTTCTCCATGACGAGGAGCTTGGAGTCCTCTCCGCCCATCTCGATTACCGTCCTCACATGCGGGTAATATCTCCCGGCGGCGGCGGAAAGCGCGACGACTTCGTTTATGTGAGTAACGTCGAGTATGCCGGCGAGGAGCTTACCTGCGGAACCCGTAACGACAAGGGGCGTGCCTTCGGGCATGGCGTCGAGGAACTCCAGCGCGGCGGCGAGCGCCTGCCCGTAATGCCTTTTGTATCCTGAGGAGATGATGCTTCCGTCGGCCCCAAGCGTGACGGTCTTTACGCTGACGGAGCCGAGGTCGATCCCGGCTATGCCTTCCGAAATCAAATTAAAATGCCTCCTTTATAAAATCGCTCAGAAACCCTCTCCCTGGCCTTCGGCCTTCCCTCTCCCACACCGGGGAGAGGGTAAATTCTTTGCCCCCTCGCCCTTTTATGGGAGAGGGGCTGGGGGAGAGGGTGAAGCCAGCCGCCGCACCGCGTGCAGGGTTTTCTCCCTTATGATGTCCGGCCCGGGAAGCTCCTGTATTAATTTCCCGTCGCGTATAAGCGGGAGCAGTATTTCGTTCATTTCCCCGCCGCACTCGCAGTGCCTGTGGCCTTCCGTGAACGGGACGACCATGTCGCAAAGACACGAAAGGCATCTGAGGACGCTCTTGGCCCCGGAGGCCTTACCGCGCTTGGAGACGGGTTTTCCGTCTATCTCCACTATGTCCATCGCAAAGTCTACCACAGGCGCGTTCGCAATGGACGTGCCGATGCCGTAGCCGTCCACGACAGGGTTTAAGACGGGAATGTCCTTTTCGGTTATCCCGCCGCTTACGAAGAGCTTTATGCCCTTGTGTCCCCTTAAGTCAAGTTCCCATCGGACTTCTTCCAGGATGCGGTAGAAATTTCCCCTGCGCGAGCCGGGCGTGTCCAGACGCATGGCATGAATCCTGTTGCCCATCGCATCGGCCACGCGGACGGCCTCGAACTTTTCGTCGTTGAAGGTGTCTATCAGGGCGGTCCTCTTGACGCCGGACTCGATTACCTCGTCGAACGCCTCCGCCGCCGCCGCCGTATCTCCGAATATCAGTATCAGCGCGTGCGGCATCGTGCCCATCGGGTCGTGCCCGATGAGCTGTGCGCTCTTCATAACCGACACCCCGTCGCAGCCGCCGATATAGGCGTTTCTCTCGATCATCGGGGCGAGAATGGGATGCATCCTGCGCGCGCCGAAGGATATTACCGGCCTGTCTCCGGCCAGCTTCTTTACGCGGGCGGCCTTCGTGGCGATGCCGGATGCCTGACAGACAAGCCCAAGTATGGCGGTCTCGTAATGGCCGAAATCCGTGTAATTTCCCTCCACTTCCATCACCGGCTGGTAGGGATAAAATACCGTGCCCTCCGGCATCGAACGGACATTTACGGGAATCCCGGACAGAAGCTCAGCCGCCTCCTCGACCCCGGCCAGGACCGCCCAGTCCCAGCCGTCCGGAAGCGTTTTGGCGATTATCTCCATCCTGACATGCGCATGAAGACCTTTCGCCTTCAGAATGCGCATCGTGCGGTCGAAGTATACGTCGGTTACAAGACCGGTTTTAACGTCTTTTGGATCCGCGGTATGGAACACTCTCAATACACCTCCGCTTTTATGACCTGCTCCAGTTCTCTGAGCGCGAACTCGTGCATCTGCATGTCCAGCCCCGCGACGCAGTCCCCGGGCACGCGCACATTGAACCCCCGCACGGCGGCCTCGACGGCGGTAAGCATCACGCAGATGTTCGTGACACAGCCGGTAACGGTTACCAGCCCGACTCCCAGGCCCCGAAGCTTATTCTCCAGGTCCGTGTTATGGAAACCCATGAGGGTCTTCTTATGTATAATTATATCCCGCGCCGAGGGTTTAAGCTCGTCTATTACCTCCGCGCCAGGCGAACCCTCGACGGCGTGCGGCGGCCAGTTCTTGAACTCGACGTCGTTTCTGTCGTGCGCGTCGCAGACATAGACCACGGCAGTCCCTTCCCTTCGCGCCCGGCCTATCTCCCGCCGGATGTTCGGAATGACCTCGCGCGTCATGGGGACAAAAAGCGGCGCGCCCTCCCGGCAGAAGTCGTTTAACATGTCTATAATTAAAAGCGCTTCGTGTTTTGCCATTTTCGCGCTGCGTGAGGATTCGGACGGCCCGCGGTTATGCGGAACTCTTATCAAGATAACAGAGAGGCATGGATTTTTCAAGATTCGTGAGAAAATAAAAGGCCGGGGAAAACCGGCCTTGGATTATTTGACAGGCATATGAAAGACAGCTTCCTTGGCTGCCGCCGCAGAATGACAGGCATCGGACGCTATGAATTGCGTCTACTACTTAATTCCCTTTTTATTCCTGTAGTCCGAAATCGCGCTCTGGAGGGCCTCTTCGGCGAGCACCGAGCAGTGCATCTTCTGGGACGGAAGGCCCCCAAGCGCCTCCGCAACCATCGAGTTGGAGATCTTCAGCGCGTCTTCGAGCTTCTGCCCCTTGACCATCTCGGTGACCATCGAGGACGTGGCTATCGCCGCGCCGCAGCCAAGCGTCTGGAACTTGGCGTCCACTATAGTGTCGTCCTTCACCTTGATGTAGAGCTCCATTATATCGCCGCATACCGGGTTGCCGACCTTTCCCACGCCGTCCGGGTCTTTCATCTCGCCGACATTCCGGGGATTCCTGAAGTGATCCATCACTTTCTCTGAATATGCCATTTCTAAGACCTCGTCTCCTTTCAAATGCTCGTCACCCCCGTGAAAACGGGGGCCCGGCGACTTTTAATTCAAGTCCCTGGATTCCCGCTTCCTAATGGAATGACGGATAAGTATGGATATTACGCCGTCTGCTGCTGTTTTAGAAAATCCTTGTAAATCGGGCTGAAGCTCCTGAGCTTCTCCACGACCTTCGGGAGCGCCTCCAGCACCTTGTCCACGTCCTGCTCCGTGTTTTCCCTGCCGAAAGACATCCGGAGCGCGCCGTGGCTCTTCTCCGGCGGGACGCCCATTGCCGCCAGGACGTGCGAAGGCTCCAGCGCGTCGGAGGTGCATGCCGAGCCGGACGCGGCGCAAATGCCGTGCTCGTCGAGGCTCAGGATTATGGACTCGCCCTCGACATACTCGAATATCACGTTCAGCGTCCCGGCAAGCCTCATTGTCGGATGGCCGTTGAGCTTCACGTGCGGGACATTTGCCTTTATGCCCTCCCAGAGCCGCTCCCGGAGCTTCAGAAGCCTGGCCTCCTCAGCCGGCCCCTCGGCGGCCATAAGCTCGGCGGCCTTGCCGAAGCCGACTACGCCGGGAACGTTCTCCGTTCCGGGCCGAAGCGAGCGCTCCTGGTGCCCTCCGAACATTATAGGCAGAATTTTGGTGCCTTTTCTGACGTAAAGCAGGCCGACTCCCTTCGGGCCGTATATCTTGTGCGACGATGCGGATAAGAGGTCAACCCCCAGTTCGTTCACGTTCACGGAGAGCTTCCCGAAGCTCTGGACGGCGTCGGTATGGAAGGTAATCTTATGCGCCCTTGCCATCTTCCCTATCTCGGCAATCGGCTGGATTGTGCCGACCTCGTTATTTGCGTGCATTATGCTTATAAGGACCGTGCCGGAGGTGATTGAGCGCTCCACGTCGGCGGGGTCTACCATGCCGTATTTATCCACGGGGAGATATGTTACGGAGAAGCCCTCCTTCTCAAGGGCCTTGCAGGGGTTAAGGACGGCGTGGTGCTCTATCTTCGTCGTGATTATGTGGTTGCCCTTTTTCCTGTTCGCCCTTGCGACGCCCAGGACGGCTATGTTGTCGCTCTCAGTGCCGCCGCTTGTGAATATCACTTCCTCCCTGTTGCAGCCGAGAATTCCCGCCATGACGTCCCTGGCGTGCTCCATCTCGACATGGGCTTCCTGGCCGATGCAGTAAAGCGTGGAGGGATTGCCGTAGCAGCCCTTCAGCATCCCGGCCAGCGCCTCCGCAACCTCCGGCCTGACCGGGGTCGTGGCGTTATTGTCAAGATATATCCTGCCCATTACATTACGCTCCTTTCAAAATGCCGAACGACTCGCTCATTTCGTAAGCCTTTATATATACCTAATTTTAACCCTGAATGTCAACTATGTCTATAAAATTTCCTATTTCTTTACTTCTTTCCCCAGTATCTTCTCTATGGACGCCACCTTACCCTCTATCCTGTTCGTATTTGTCTTCCTGTCGTCGATGCTTATCTCCGTTATGACGCGCTCCGTCTGGCCGGCCAGTAGCTGGTGGCATTTTTTGATAAGCCCCATTACCTCGTCCCACTCGCCTTCTACGACCGTTCCCATCGCGTTCACCTTGTACGGCAGGCCGGATTCGTCCACCATCTTGATAACCTTCGCCACATACTCAGATACCGACGCCCCGACCATCGGCCACATCGAAAATTCCACAACCATGACACACCTCCATAAATAAACTGCAGGGACGGTTACATGCCACGAGCTCGGCCACAATGGCCTGCTTGGGTTAGACCGTGGCAAAGAAACCGGCCCTGCAGGAGCGGACTTGTTAAGCTATTATAATAATAACAAGGCTGACGGAATCTGTAAAGGCCGGTAGACCGGCACCGGATTGGCGGCGGTTATTGACTCGCGGCCTTTGCCCGCGCCTGCTTCATCTGGTCTATCATGCGCCTCATCTGCACCTGCTGTTCCGGAGGCAGACTGTTCAGCCTGTCTTCCATCGCTTTTATCGTGGCGTCCATCTGTTGCAGCGCCGGTTTTTGCGCGCCGGAGGCAGGCTGTGCCGCGCCAACGGCGGCCGGTTGATTTGTTGCCGGTTGTCGGCCGGCGGGATGGGCGGCGGCTGACGGGCTGGTATGCCGGCCGGAGACGGCGGGAGCGGCGGGGACGGTAAAGGCCGGTCTGACGGCCATCGGGAGAGCGAATTTTTTGGCCATGAAATAGGTGGAGACGCCAAGGAGTACGGCGAAGATTATAATGACGGCGTCTATGGTTCCGAAGACAATCCAGGACTTGCGGGCGGGAAGCTTGTGCACCTCGACGCTGGCGGTTACGACAATGTACAGCGAAATTATTATGGAGATCAAACTGCCGGTTGTGGATATTAAAACGCCGGTTATGGAGATTGAATGGCCATTCATGAGGAGCAAAGCGCCAGCTCTTGGAATCAGGTTGACGAGGATGTATACGGGCGTTAACGCCGATGCGTAGGCTACACACCTGTAAGCAGTCTCGTAGTCCTCCTCCGAGCCCATAAGTTTCCAGATTACGAATTGTATGGCCGCGCCGACAAAGCCGAATATAGCCCCCGCTATCGGGAACATTATTATGGCCCCGACGCCTGCCGCCATGCCGGCTGTTGCGCCCATCCCGGCCCCGGGCATAATCGTCAGAAGCATGAGGCTCAGCGCCGCCTGGAGGATACCGCCGACCGCGCTCATGGCCACAATAAACGCAAGCGGTTCCGCGTATCCCCCTTTCTTCGGCATCTCGCGGTAAAACGAGGACGGAGAGCTTATGAATTTTACGGCTGTTTGCGGAATTGAGGAGATACCAAGACCTTCCTGCTCCATGGGCTGCCTCCTTTGAGGTTCAAGGCGCGGGGAAATATAGAATAGTTTCGCTAATATATATTATTTTATTTGCTTCATCAACCGGAAAATTGACCGATAACACAAAACACCGGGCACTTTACCGTTGATTTTTATAACCCCTTGTGTTATCAATTAGTTTTACGCGAAAAAATGGCAAAAATCATTAATTAAATTTAACTACCATGTCAACGGATAAACTGATAGAAGAGTCAAGAAAGTATCTCTTTAATACTTACGGGCGCTTCCCCGTCGTGTTCGTCCGGGGCAGGGGTATGAAGCTTTGGGACTCCGACGGCAAGGAATATCTCGACTTTCTCTCCGGCATAGCCGTGAACAACCTGGGGCACTGCCACCCGAAGGTCGTGATTGCGCTCCAGAAGCAGGCCCAGAAGCTTATCCATGTCTCGAACTATTTCCACATCGAGCCGCAGATAAAGCTTGCCAAGGCCCTGTGCCAGAACTCGTTCGCGGACAGGGTCTTTTTCTGCAACTCCGGCGCGGAGGCGAACGAGGCGGCTATCAAGCTCGCCCGGAAGTATGCAAAAGAGAACATGGGCGGCCAGAGATATGAGATTATTACCGCGCTGAAGTCGTTCCACGGCAGGACGATGGCCACGATAACCGCGACCGGCCAGGAGAAGTTCCAGACGGCGTTCACGCCGCTTCTGCCGGGTTTCAAATATGTCCCGTTCGGAGATGCTGCGGCTGTCAGGGACGCCGTAACGGACAAGACCTGCGCCGTCATGATGGAGCCTATACAGGCGGAGGGAGGGGTCAACGTCCCGCCGGACGATTATTTCGGGGAGCTAAGGGCGCTGTGCGACGAAAAGGGGCTTCTTCTCATCCTCGACGAGGTGCAGACCGGCATGGGACGCACCGGGAAGCTCTTCGCCTGCGAACACTACGGCATAAAACCGGACATTATGACGCTTGCCAAGGCGCTTGGCGGCGGAACTGCTATAGGGGCCTGCCTTGCGACGGAGAAGGCGGCGGAGGCGTTCTCTCCGGGCGACCACGCCTCGACGTTCGGGGGCAATCCGCTCGCCTGCGCGGCGGGACTGGCCTCCCTTGAGGCCATACTCGAGGACGGCTGGCTTCTTGGCTCCTGCGCGAGGATGGGGGAGTATTTCGTAAAGGAGCTTTTGAAGCTCAAGGAAAAATATCATTTCATAAGGGATGTCAGGGGCAGGGGGCTTTTAATCGGCATGGAACTCGATTTCGACGCCGCGCCCATCGTAAAGCAGGCGCTCGCGGAGGGTTTCGTGATAAATTCGACAATGGGCAGCGTGCTGAGGTTCTTGCCGCCCCTTATCGTTACGGAAGAGGAGATCGACGCGCTGGTGGAGACATTGGACAGGATATTCGAAGGCAGGCTGCACCATGACTAAGGACCTTTTGACCCTGGCTTCATTCCCAGACGAGGACTTCTTCAAGGTGCTGGAGCGGGCGGAGCTGCTCAAGGCTGTTCATGCAAGCGGGGAGGAGAGGTTTACGCTCAAGAGCCGGACGCTTGCCATGATATTCGAGAAGTCCTCGACGCGCACGAGGGTGTCTTTCGAGGCCGGGATGTCTCAGCTCGGCGGACATGCGATATTCCTTTCCCCTTCCGATACCCAGATAGGCCGTGGCGAGGAGATACGGGACACGGCACGAGTGCTTTCAAGGTATGTCGATGCGATAATGGTGCGCACGTACTCCCAGGAATCCGTAGAGGACATGGCGAAATATGCCTCCGTGCCCGTGATAAACGGTCTCACCGACAAGCATCACCCATGCCAGGTGCTGGCAGACCTTTTGACGATAAAAGAAAGGTTCGTAAGGCTTGAAGGGCTTAAGCTCGCGTATATCGGCGACGGCAACAACATGGCGAACTCCCTCATCGAGGGCTGCGTCAAGGCCGGTATAGACATCTCGCTTGCCTGCCCTGAGGGCTACGACCCCGATTCGGATATTCTCGCCTGGGCGCGGGGAATGAAAAGGGCGAAAATAGAGGTCGTCCGGGAGCCGGAAAAAGCCGCCGCCGGGGCGGACGTGCTGTATACCGATGTCTGGGCGTCTATGGGCCAGGAGTCCGAAAAGACGGCAAGGGAGAAACATTTCAGGGGTTTCCAGATAAATTCCGGTTTACTCGGCAGGGCGAAGCCGGATTCCATTGTCCTGCACTGCCTGCCTGCGCACAGGGGCGAAGAAATAACCGACGAGGCTATGGAGGGTAAAAATTCCGCCGTTTTCGACCAGGCGGAGAACCGCCTGCACGCGCAGAAGGCGCTTCTGGAGCTGCTTATAATGGGCTGAAATCCGTAAAAAAATCAGCCTTTGCTGGTATATAATAAGAGTTAAGGATAAGACAAAGGGTTCCCGGACTGCCAAACAGTTAAAAGAGGTCCCTCTATGAAGAAATTGCTGGTTGTTTTATGTCTTGTCGCGGTCTTTATGCCGAATGCCGCCTATTGCGAACAGAGCAAGATAGGCAGCCTGGTAAACAAGATTCTTGGGCGGGCGAAGGATACGTCCTCGACGCTTGAGCAGTCGGCCAAGACCGGGAAGAAAGAGAAGTATGTAATCCGGCTGAAAAACGGCGGGAAGATTACTACCGACAACTATACCGTTCTGAAAAACTCCATCCGGATAATACTCCCTTCCGGCGCGATTGTCATAAGCAAGAGCGAGATAAGGGACATACAGGCGGTCAACGCGGACGAGGAGGGCGCGACGGTGCAGAAGTCCTTCGCCAGACCGCAGGGAGGGGCGGCGGCAAAAAAGCCGGAGGAGCTTGTCCCTGCCCCGACCCAGGCCAATCCGGCTGCTCCGGGCTATAACACGGATAACTACGGACATAACCGGTACTGGTGGAAGGCCAAGCTCAATAAGTGGAAGAAAAAATACCAGAAAGCGGCGGAGAAATACAAGGAGGCCAGCGACGACTGGAACCGCTACAACGGCCTTCTCACAACCGTGAACGCGGCGTCCGTCTCCGACTACCAGGTGACGCAGTATCAGGACCTGCGCGGCGCGGCGAGGGTCAGGATGGACGACTCGCAGAAGGAAATGAACGATGCGCAGAACATGATAAACAACGTCATCCCGGAAGAGGCCAGGAAGGCCGGCGCGCCGCCGGGCTGGGTAAGGTAAGGAGAACATAAGTGGATAAAGGCGTCAGGAAGGTCGTCCTCGCGTATTCCGGGGGGCTGGATACATCCGTCATAATAAAATGGCTCATCGAAAACTACCACTGCGAGGTAATCGCCTTCTCGGCGGACCTGGGCCAGGGAGAAGAGCTCTCTCCGCTTAACGAAAAAGCTGTAAAAACAGGCGCATCGAAGATATATATCGAAGACCTGAAAGAGGAGTTCGTACGGGACTTCGTCTTCCCGATGCTTCGTGCGAATGCGCTCTACGAAGGCAGATATCTGCTCGGCACCTCCATCGCCAGGCCGCTTATCGCAAGGCGCCAGATAGAGATAGCCATTGCCGAGGGCGCGGACGCGGTCTCCCACGGGGCGACCGGCAAGGGAAACGACCAGGTGCGCTTCGAGCTTACGTATTACGCCCTGAAGCCCGATGTCAAAGTCATCGCGCCCTGGCGGGAATGGGACTTCAAATCCCGCGAAGACCTGATAGACTACGCCGGCAGGCACGGCATACCCGTTACGGCCACGAAAGCGAAGCCCTTCTCCACGGACAGGAACCTCCTGCACATCAGCTACGAGGGCGGCATACTCGAAGACCCGTGGATGGAGTCCACGCGCGACATGTATACGATGGCAGTGCCCGCCGAGGATGCGCCGGACAGGCCCGTATACGTGGAGGTGGATTACGAAAAGGGCGACCCGGTGGCCATAAACGGGATAAAAATGAGCCCCGGCAGGCTTCTTGCGGAGGCGAACAGGCTGGCCGGAGAGAACGGCGTCGGACGTGTCGACCTGGTCGAGAACAGGTTTGTCGGAATGAAGTCCCGCGGGGTATACGAGACGCCGGGCGGGACGCTCCTCCATGCCGCGCACCGCGCCGTCGAGAGCGTCACGCTCGACAGGGAGGTAATGCACCTGCGGGATTCTCTCGTGCCGAAGTATGCCGAGCTGGTATACTACGGCTTCTGGTATTCTCCGGAGCGCGAGCTTTTGCAGGGGCTTATCGACGACACCCAGAAGAACGTCGCCGGGACGGCGAGGCTCAGGCTCTACAAGGGCAACTGCGAGGTCGTCGGCAGGAAGTCCTCCCGCTCGCTCTATCACCCGGAGTTCGCCACGTTCGGCAAAGAGGCGGTATACAACCAGGGCGACGCGGAAGGGTTCATCAAAATAAATGCGCTGAGGCTTCGTATCAGGGCGCTTCTCGGGGGCAAGGCATGACCGATAAACCCTGGGGCGGGAGGTTTGAAGGCCCGACGGACAGCTTCGTGGAGGAGTTCACGGCCTCGGTCCCGTTCGACAGGCGGCTATGGCGCTACGACATCGCCGGGAGCCTCGCGCACGCCAGGATGCTTGGGCGGCAGGGGATAATATCGCCCGAAGAGGCGGACAAAATCGTCCACGGCCTGGAAGAGGTCATGGATGAGATAGAGCGCGGGGAGTTCAAATGGAAGACGGAGCTTGAGGACGTTCACATGAACATCGAGGCGCGCCTTGTCGAGAAGACGGGCGACGCCGGACGGAAGCTCCATACCGCCCGGAGCCGAAACGACCAGGTCGCGCTCGACATGAAGCTTTACTTGAAGGACGAGTGCGCCGCCTGCATTAATTTGATAGACGGCCTCCAGGAGGCCATACTTGAGAAGGCGGCCCGCCATATCGACATAATCATGCCCGGCTATACGCACCTCCAGCGCGCCCAGCCGGTGCTTTTTTCGCATCACCTGATGGCCTACTACGAGATGCTGGAGAGGGATTCGGGCAGGTTCTCCGACGCGCTTAAGCGCGGGGACTTCATGCCGCTCGGCTCCGGGGCGCTTGCCGGGACGGGCTATCCAATCGACCGCTCGTTCGTCTCCTTGATGCTCCGTTTCCAGGGGCCGACCCATAACAGCATGGACTCCGTCTCCGACCGGGACTTCAACCTCGAATACCTTGCCGCGTGCTCGATATTTATGATGCACCTTTCCCGTCTCGCGGAGGAGATGGTGCTCTGGTCAACGGGCGAGTTCGGCTTCATAAGCCTTCCCGACCGCTACTGCACCGGCTCGTCCATAATGCCCCAGAAGAAGAACCCGGACGTCCCGGAACTTGTGCGCGGAAAGACCGGCAGGGTATACGGAGACTTAATCGCGCTCCTTACGGTTATGAAGGGCCTGCCCCTTGCGTATAACAAGGACATGCAGGAGGACAAGGAGCCAGTCTTCGACGCCTCCGACACCGTCCGGGGATGCCTGCGCGCGATGACGGACATTGTCGCGGGCATGGAGCCGGTTCAGGAGAAAATGGCCGCAACTGCGGGCGAGAGCTATTCCACGGCGACAGACCTGGCCGACTGGCTGGCCAAGCATGGCGTGCCCTTCAGGAGCGCGCACGAGATTGTCGGCAGGCTCGTGAGGAAGCTTGCGCAGTCCGGGCGAGGCATGGACGAGGTTACCCTTCCCGAGCTGAGAGAGCTTTATCCCGGAGCCGACGAGAGCGCGCTTGAGGCCCTGAAGGTTGAGAACTCCGTCGGCGCGCGAAAGCACATCGGCGGCACGGCCGGGGAGGCCGTCATGGGACGCATAAATTCCGTCCGCGAGATGAGGGCCAGAACCGGGAAACCGGCGTAGCGGAACTGAATACTAAATCAAGTGACACTCCCCGCGTCAAGACGCGGGGTATCCTGTCATGGCTTTCATGACATCCTTCCGGTTCGCGGTCTGTCATTTGTTTAATAGCCCTATCTTTTACCCGCGCGATGCATAGAGAGAACCTTTATTTGAAGTACCTGTCCAGCAGGCCCTGGAGCATCCTGGCGTGGCGAGCCTCGTCGCGCGAGGATTCGTCGAAAAAGTCGTGCGCGGGGTCAATATCGTTTTCCCTGGCCTTTTTCGCCGCCGCCTTTTTGCCGTTGTTTGCGCCAATCTCGCCCCGTATCATCCGCTCTATGTTCTCCTTTGTGCTCTCGGAAACAAGGCCGTTCATCTCCGCGAACTGCGCCGCGTGCATAGCCTCTTCCCACGCGATTGTCTTAAGCGTCCCGGCGACCTCCGGGTAACCCTCCCTCTGCGCCGCGCGGGCCATGGCGAGATAAAGGCCCACCTCAGTCGTCTCGCCCTTGAAGTTCATTGCCACGTCTTCTTCTACCGCCGTCCCCTTGGCAAGTCCGATCTTGTGTTCGTTGATAATCTCCATGCTTGGCTCCTTTGTCAGTAGTTGTTTTTCTTTTTGTTTCTGCATTTCGGGCACAGCCCGTAGAATTCCACGTGCCGACCGCTTATCATATACCCCTGCGCCTTTTCATCGGGGACATTGAGCGGGAAATCCATGCGGATGTCCACTATCTTCCTGCAGTTCGTGCATATCAGGTGATGATGAATATTTACGTTAGGGTCGTAGCGCTTACGCTCGTCGTCGATGTTAAGCTCCCGGACGCGGTCGAGGTCTTTTAGCGTCTGAAGCGTGTTATAGACGGTCGTGAATGAAATCATGGGGTATTTTTTGCGGACAGCCTCGAATATAGTCTCGGCGGACGGGTGCGACGTGTTGCCATCGAGGTATTTCAGTATGGCCGCCCTCTGCGGCGTCATTTTTATCTTTTTAACCTTGTCTTCCGTCATTTCATGTCCCTTAAAGTGATTTGATTATTATATTGTAATAATTACATATTAACGGACGGTTGTCAATAGGAAACTCTATTGGAGTTTTTCCTGCCGTGGGGATTTTATTCGAGTGTGGTATCTCTTCCGGCGACACCGAACTTCCCGTAACGGAGGGAAAGCGCCGGCAAAAGCAGGAGATTCAGCGCAGTGGAAGTGAAAAGTCCGCCCAGTATAACCACCGCAAGCGGGCCTTCTATCTCCCGCCCCGGCGCGTTGCTGCCAAGGGCCAGGGGCAGAAGCCCGAGCGCGGTTACAATAGCCGTCATAAGTATGGGAGCCAATCTCTCGGACGCCCCCTTCAGGCATGTTTCGGCCCCCCACTCCATGCCCTCGAGGCCGGCAAGATGCTCGTAATGCGAGATAAGCATTATGGAGTTACGAAGCGTTATGCCGAAAAGCGTTACGAAGCCGACCATGGATCCGAGGGACATCTCGCCCCCGGAGAGGAGCACCGCAACAACCCCGCCCACAAGCGCGAACGGAAGGTTTAATACTAGAAGCAGCAGGTTCCTAAAACCGGTTACGACCGAAAGGAGCAGAATGATTCCGACTACCGCCATGAGGGAGTGGACGATTAAGTCGCGCCGGGATTTTGCCTCCGCCTGGGCCGCGCCGGTAAATTCAAAATAGCTGCCCGCAGGGAGCTTTACGTTTGCAATTATCTTCCTTTCGGCCTCTTTTACGAACGAATTCAAGTCCCGCCCGCTCACGCCGCACGTGACCGTCTGCACCCTCCTCGCCCCCTGGTGCAGGACGATATACCGTCCGGGGATTTCGCGTATGTCCGCAAGCCGGCTTAATCTTACGTATGCCCCGGATGGGCTTTTCAGTGTAAGCTCGCCGACGGAGGATGCCTTTCTTCTTTCGCGCGGCGGCAGGATGACGGAGACATTGAAACTTCTGTTCCCTTCGTACACCTTGCCGACGACAGTCCCCTGGTAGGCGGTCCGAACCGCGTCCATTACGCTTACGGGGCTTAGTCCCCATCTGGCAAGGCTGTCCTTCCTTAGGCTTATCGACATCTCCGGCATTCCGGGCACGGACTGCACCTGCACTCCCGACGCGCCCCGGATTCCGTTCAAGACAGAGGCGACCCGGCCTGCCTCCGTGTCGAGGTCTCCCAGGCTTTTCCCGTATATGTTCACAACGACCGGGGCGACATATCCGGATATGGTCTCGCCAATGCGTTCGGTAAGAAATGTGTCCACTTCGAAGTTCGCGCCGGGGAATTTTTTAAGCGTATCCTCAATCTGCGCCCTTGCCTTTTCGATGTCGCTCCCGTTCAGGCGTTTTAAGTCTACCTCGAACTCGCTCTGGTGCGTGCCGTGTATGTCGTCCTCCTCAGGCGCGCGGCCCGCCCTCTGGGCGACGGTCTTTACGTACTGGATTTTGAGAAGTTCATCGGTTACGCGCCGTCCGAGCCGCATTGACTCCTCGAGAGAAGTGCCCGGAAGCATGTTCATGTGGACAATGAAATGCCCCTCGTGCAGGCGCGGAAGGAACGTGCCGCCAAGGAAGAATACAAGGGAAAGCCCGGTCAGCGTCAGGAGCGCCGCTACCGCAATTGCCGCCTTGAAATGTCTTTCGACGGCTTCGAGCACGGACCTGTATCTTCTCTTCATCCATGCGACCACGGGCGGCTCCTGCTCTTTAAGCTTGTGCCTGAGCAGGAGATACGAGAGCGCGGGGACGACCGTGAGGGCCACGGAGAGAGACGCCAGCACGGCGAGGATATACGCGACTCCAAGCGGCCTGAAGAGACGGCCCGCCACGCCGGACATGGTGAGTATGGGCACGAATACGAGCATGACCGCGAACGTTGCGTATACGACCGCGCTCCGCACCTCAAGGGACGCGTCCTTGACCACCTGCCAGGCCGGGCGCGGACGCTCAAGGCGGAGGTTTTCTCCAAGCCGCCTCATGATGTTCTCGACGTCTATCACGGCGTCGTCCACGACCTCGCCTATTGCAATGGCCAGGCCGCCGATGGTCATCAGGTTAAGGCCGAACCCGAACCTGTCCAGGACTATCGCGCCTGCAAGGAGCGAGAGCGGTATCGCGGTGCAGGAGACCGCCGCGGCCCGGAGATTAAACAGGAAAAGAAAAAGAACGATTACGGCGAGGACTGCGCCTATCAGAAGGGAAGTCCTTAAGTTATGGAGCGCGGTGTCTATGAAGCTCGCCGGACGGAAGATAATCCTCGCGGTTATCCCGTCCGAGTCGAGGGCGGGTTTAAGCTCGGCAAGGGCCTTTTCTATCCCCTTCGTAACCCGAAGCGTGTTTGCGCCGTACTGCTCCGAGACGAGGAGCTGCACCCCAGGCTGCCCCATCACGCTCGCCATGCCGGTAGGCGGCGCCGGGGCTTCCACTACGCGCGCCACGTCCTGAATCCTTAGCGGCGCGCCGCCGTGAAAGGCCACGACCGTGTCTCCGATGCCCTTGGCCGTAACCGGCGCCCCACCGGTTCTCAGGATTATGCGCTGATTTTCCGTATCGGCAAACCCCGCGCCCTTTATGCCTGCGGCGTTTCGCGCGGCGGCCAACACATCGTTTAATGAGACGTCGTATTTTATAAGCCGCCTGGGAATAACCTGCACCTGGAACTGACGCTCCTCGCCTCCATGTACGACGACCTTTGAGACGCCGGGCACCGCCATAAGCCTCCGACTGACCGTCCAGAACGCCGCCGTCCGAAGGTCCATAAGAGAGAGCCTCCCGGACGTCAACCCTATCACCATCACTATGCTCGTAGATGAAGTGAGCGGGACAATGACGGGGTTCCCGGCCTCGCGCGGCAGGCTGGTCAGGATGGTGGAGAGCCGCTCGGACACGAATTGCCTGTCCTTTAAGATGTCGCTCCCGGATTTGAAAACGACTGTGATTACGGAGAGTCCCTGGATGGAACTGGAGCGCACCGTCTTCACTCCGAGTATCCCGCTTACAGCCGTTTCTATCGGCTGTGTAACCAGCATCTCCACCTGCTCCGGCGAGAGGCCGGGGCTTTCTGTCTGTATCGTAACCGTCGGCGGGGCGAACTCCGGAAAGACGTCGTATCTTGCGCGCTCAAGGGTATAGAGGCCGTAGCCCAGGAGCAGACATGCCAGCGCCATGACTATCCACCTGCGCCGTATGGAGAATCCGACAATTGAACTTAGCATGGGTGGCGTTTAATCCTCATCTCCCCCGTTTCCGCCGGCGGGTTTTGCGAGGAACTCCTGCGAGAGGAGCGTCTCCGCGCCCTTTACGACTATTTTATCCGTCGGAGAAAAACCGCCGGATACGAACCATCCGCCGTCCACGGGATTTTCCGTGGAGACCTCGCGGCGCGTCAAGGTAACCTGGCCTGCGGTCTGTTCACCAGCCTCGATATATGCCCAGGCGCGCCCCTGCCACCATACGACGGCGGAGGCTGGAATAAATAAACCACTTACCGGTCGGCCCGTCGGGAATACGGCGGATGCGTTCATGCCCGGGAGAAGACCGGTCTTCGCGGGAGCGGCGTAGAAAAAGCTTATTCCCTGAATCTGCGGGTTGGTTCGCGGGGTAAGGGAGATGAATCGCGCAGTTATAGTCTTACCCGAAGGCGCGATAATCTTAAGCCCCGCAGGGGGCGCATTGGAGACGTAGTCCTGCGGCAGGGTGACCTGCAAAAGCACGTCCCGGCGCGTCTCCAGCCTGAAAAAAGCGGGCGTCTCGTTCCATACCCCGCCTGCGAGCGCGTTCCCCAATTTCTGGCTTGCGCCGAACTCTATCGCCTGGATGTTCCCTTTCGCCAGTTCATAGTCCGACTCGTCCGCGCGGAAGGCCGCCTCCGCGGCCTGGTATGCCTTCGGAGAGACGTTCTTCTCGTCGTAGAGTTTCTTCATCCGCGAGTATTCCGCGCGTGTAGTTTCAAGGGCGGCTCCGGCCTTTTGCCCCTCGGCCTTTGCGGCCAGATAGTTTTTTCTCAAGTCTACCAAATCCCCGGTGTCGAGCACGGTCACATAGGCGTGCGTCTGTTCGCGGTAGACGTAAGGTTTCGGAGTTTCCGTCTTTATCCCGGCGCTTTCCAGCATCTCCCGGCTTAATGTTACGACGCCCGCCTGAGCAGCCGGGCCAGTTGGCGCGGATATTTCGCGCTCCTCTCCTTTGCCGCCCATAGGAAGGAAGCGCCAGACCAGGAAGGCGGCCAGGGCGATGAATATTAACAGCGTGATTACGGACTTGCTTCTTCGCGTCATGGTTTTTTCTCCGGCAGACTCAACGGCCACTGGATGGCGTCCTCAATAAGCCCAAGCGCCCTGTCCGCGTTTATGAGGCTCTCCAGCCGCAAAAGGCGCGCTTTCTCGTATTCTGTCTCGCCACCAAGCAGGGCGAGGCGATCCGTCTCCCCGACAGCGGACATGGATTCGAGCGAGGAAAGAGATTTCTCTTTTCCCGCAAGAAGCCCCTCCGCCGTCTTCAGCCGCTCAAGCGACAAGCCGTATCCGGCGACGGCCCGTTCCGTATCTATTATAATCCCGTCCTGAATCTCCCTGAAACGCGCGGCCTGCCGCGAACGGGCGGCCTCGGCCTGGGCAATCGGCCCCTGGTTTTGGTTCAGTATCGGCAATTCTATGGAGATGCCGAGACCCCACTTGTTCTGCCCCTGGTCGTATTTGTAGCCCGGCCCTATGTGTATGTCCGGGTATTGTTTCGCAATTTGGAGTTGAAGATGCGACTGGCTCGCGGAGTATCGCGCCAGAGCCTCAAGTATGTCCGGGCGGTTTGTAAGGGCCTTGCGCCTGAGTCTTTGCAGAGAGAAACTGCCGAGCGGCGGCGGGGTCCTGAAAATACCTACAGAAAGCCGCACTCCATTTAGCGCCTTCACCGGTATGCCGATCGCCCCTGCCAATTTCGCGCGCGCGCCGATGACCCTGGACTTCTCTTCCCTGACCAGGAGCAGCGTCTTGTCGTAGTCCACGGACGCCAGCGTTACATCCGGCTCCGAGACCTCTCCGACCGCAAGGCGCGCCTTCAGGACGGCGAGCATCTCCCCGTCGATCCTTGCCTGTTCCCTGAGTATATTATCCCTCCCGTATGCGGCAAAATAATCAAGCAGCGCGCCCCTCAAACGGCTTCGCACCTTCCATGCCGCCTCTGCCAACGCATAACGCGCGGCCAGCGTGTTGCCTTTCGCCTCGGCGATGCGGTAGCCGCGTTTCCCGGCGGTCTCGATTGGAATGTCGAAGGAAAATCCGAGCACCCAGGGCGTCGAGCCGGGCGAGGGGTTTGTAACATATTGCGGCGAGATGCTCACCGACGGGTTTGGACGCTCTCCGGCGGTAATGACGGAGGCCTGGGCCTCTTTCAGCCTCCATCGCGCGGTGTCGAGGCCGGGGTTATAATAAAATGCCGCGAGCGAGAGGGTGTTCATATCCCATTTCGCGGGCGGCCAGGGGTTTATTTTTTTTCGGAGGTTTTTTTCGACGAACTTCCTTAGCGCCGGACTGGCGAAGGAACGGCTTTCAAACTGCCGGGCTGTCTTTTCGGGCAAGAGCGGTTTCGGGGTATAGGTTGCACATCCGGTGAAAAAGGCGAGGGTGGCCGTAACGGCAACGGCCACCCCAAACCCTGAGATGTTCGGCATTTATAAAATATAACACACCGGTTCCGGAAATGACAAGGGTTAAAACGTCACCCGGCTTACGGCAGGCCGCTTATGCCACGTTTCATTTTCCACAGGAAGTATTTCTCGAAGGCGATCTTGAGCAGCCTGTATTGATAGCCGTCTTTTGTAACGGATTTCTGCCTCGGCGGGAGCAGCGGGTCGGCCTTCATAAAGGCGGCTGTGTTTCCCATGTCCATGATGCAGACCACGTTCATTTCCGCCGGAGACGGCGGCGGCGTATTTTTAATCTCAGAGGATATGACAGCCGCGGCCGTCTTTGCCATACGCACGGTCATAAACCCCGTCTTCGGCACGCCTGTCGGCACGGGTGTCGGATCCGGCGGGGCGATCGCGACGGCGACTCCGATTGTGAAGATATTTTTATGCTTCGTATGCCTGTACTGCTTGTCCACGGGGATAAACCCCCTTGGGTTTCCAAGGGGAGCGACCGCGGGCACGCCCTTGAAAGGCGGCGCGATCATTGCGAACTTGTACGGGAGTTTCGTGCCGTCCTTCAGCCTTATCTCTCCTGGGACGACCTCCTCTATGGCCCGGCTGACGATGGTCTTTATCTCCCGTTCGGCCAGGGTATCCTCGAAGAACCTTCTGGAGTTGCCGAAACCGTCCACCCCCATATGGCCCAGGTACGGTTCGGACGTAAGGTAGACGAGGGGGACGCGGTTTCTGATTTTTCTTCTTCTGAGTTCCGCATCCATCTCGTAGGCAAGCTCGTACGAAGGGCCGAAACAGCTTACGCCCTGCGCCGAGCCGACAACTACCGGCCCTGGGTCTTCGAACAGTTTTTGCCATGCAAGACCGGCGTTCACGGCGTGGTCGAGCGTGAAAGTGCTGGCCGTATATCCCCTGTCCGGGCCAAGCCCCGGTATCTCGTCGTATGCGAGATGCGGGCCCGTAGATATGATGAGATAATCGTAAGGGATTTCCCTTGTGGCCGTGAAGACCTTGCAGGCCTCCGGGTCAATGCGTTCGGCGGCCTCGTGGAAGAACCCTATCTTTTTCGGCGCCAGTATGTCCGGGACCTTGAGCGTTATATCCTGCGGGCGCCTGTGGCCCATTATAAGCCACGGAAGCGAGGGCATGAATACGAACAGGCCGTCGCCGCTCACAACGGTTATTTCAATATTTCGCCCTAAAAGCCTTCTTAGTTCCAGCGCGGCGGTCAGCCCCCCGAAAGAGCCTCCGAGGACGACTATATTCTTCATCGAAACCTCGTTTAGAAGGTTAGGTTCATATCTGCCTTCATTATAACATCTTTGTAGTAAGTCGCCGGGTCTGCGGTCTTCACGCCGTCGTAGAAATCGCTTTCCTTGATGCCGAAGAGCTCCTTGTTCAAAGGGCACGCCCATACGCGCGCCTTCTCGGCGATAAGGAAGAACATCAGCTCTTCGGCGCTCGGGAGGTTCATCTCGTCCATCTTCCGCAGCACGGCCTCTCCGATTTCCGGCTGGTCGGGCAGGCATTTCAGCTCGCGTATCTTGTCTTTGTGTACCGCGTTTATGCCGCGCGAGCCGAAAAAAACATCTACAGTATTTCCTTCCCGGAGCAGACTGAGCGCGGTCATAAGGGCGTTGTAGACCTGGCAGAGCTCGTCGTGAAAGCACATGACGGACACGTTCTTCTTTACCTTATCCATGTATAACACCCCCTTTGATTAATGGCTTAGTGGCCGCTCAATACCTGGCGCCACATCTGGAGGCCGGTGATGACGATAATCACCGCGATGGCGTATCGCAGGTTCCTGGTGTTTACCCTCTTGCTTATCCGCCCGCCCACCTGCGCACCGGGCACCGCGCCGGCCACGAGCGCAATCGCGTAGGGCCATATCACCTGGCCGGTGGTAATCTTCCCAAGCGTGCCCATCACGGCGCTCATGAACACGATGCCCAACATGCTGCCTATGGTTATGCGCGTCGGGATGTTCAAGAGGTATATCATTATCGGGATGAACATGAACGCCCCGCCTGCGCCCACCATCCCCGCGAAGCCGCCGACGGCGAGACTTATGAGCGCCGCAAGCGGCTTGTTGTATTTTATTCCGTCCGGCGGGAGATTTTCTCCCTGCTCGCGTTTCGGCACGAACATCACGACCGCCGATATGAGCGCAAGCGTGGCGAAGACGGCAAGGAGAAACTCGCTTTTTGCGTGTTTGGAATATACCGCGCCTACGAGATTGCCCGCCGCCCCGAATACCCCGATATACAGAAGCAGAGACTTACTCACCAGCTTGTTCTTATGATGTACGATAAGCCCCGAAACAGACGCCGCGAGAACCTGCACCATGCTTATCGCGGAGACCTGCTTCATGTCGAGGTGTCCCATGCCGAGAAGAGGCGGGATATAGAGCAGGAGCGGAATCATGAATATCGCCCCGCCAAGCCCCAAAAGGCCGGAGAGGAAACCGCCCCCCAGCCCCAGGAGAACGAGCACCGCCAGAAACGATATTTCCATGCATGCGCTCCTTTCGCGACGAGTTTTTTAATATCTCGGCCAGCCGCTCATGCGCTGTCGTGCGCGACCTTAAGTTTCAGGCCTATTCCCTTAGCCGCCTGAGCTCTTCCTTAGTCTTCGGGAAATACGCGCACCTTGAGCCGTGGCAGTGGTTGCCGCGTTTGAAGTGATGGCAGACTATCCTCTCCTTGTGTATCGGGAGCTTTACGTCCCAATATTCCTTGGCCATCTGGCAGCCGACTGTCAGGGCCGTGCGCACGAAGTCCTTGTCGCAGCACGGCCCACCCTCGGCGGCTATGGCCTGTGTCGCCCTCGCCATCGCCATGAGGGTCATGCTGTATTCCCTGTCCTTGTCGCAGCTTGAACCGAGTATCACGCTGAAGCAGGCGGCAAGCCCCGACGCTATCCCGCACGTCCCGGCGAGTCCGCAATATGCGGCCTTTGAAATCGTATTCGCGCGCCGCATGGCGTCGATTACCTGCGCGTCCGTTACATTCAGGCTTCCTGCGTTCCTAAGGGCGGACATGAACGCCCCGGCGGTAATGAAGGCGTGCTCGCAGCCGATCATCGGAATCACCGGGCTGTCCATCATCGCCTCCGCTGTGGCGAAAGGGTCTTTGGACTTTGCCACCAGCGCCATTTCCTTAATCACGTCAAAGGCGCCGGCCTTGTGGCACGTGTCGCAGACATAATGTCCGTTCTCGCATGAAACGTAGCCCTGCTCCGTCCTGCCGCACGAGCCGCACGTGAATTCCTTCGGCGCCTGGAAATAGACAATCCTGCCGCCGCAGACGAAGCACTTGTCCTTGTTTGCTTCCTCTTTGTCTGTCGATGGACAACAACACTCGCTCATGTAGAAACTCCTTCTTATTGATTTACCGTATGCGCGTTTCCGGAAGACGCAGTCCGCTTTGTCTGCGCGTGCGGCCTTGCCGGACAGCACGCCGGCGCGGGCAGAGGCGCATCGTATTTCTTCTTCAGAAGCACGAGTATGTCGATTACGCGCGGGTCCTTAAGGAAGTAGCACCGAAGCTTCCCATCAACGTAGCAGTCGACCAGGCCCGAACGCCTTAGGATAGACAGATGCTGCGAGACGTTGGACTGCCCGACTCCAAGAAGCTCCTCTATGTCCGAGACGCAGAGTATCTCGGTTTCGAGCTTCTGGAGGATTTCGAGCCTGGCCGGGTGCGCGACGATTTTCAGAAGCTCTGCTGTTTCTCTGAGGCAATCCATAGAACGTTTTCTCCTTGTGAATTTCAATATCAATATATTACAAGATGTGAATATATATACACGAGAGGGAGGCGCATGTCAAATGAAATTTAAGCATGTCCGGCGGAATTTCGCGGCGCCAGTTCGGCCCGTTTTACGGCGGCAGGGGCGGATTTCAGGGCCTCCCGGCGGGGGCCGCGGAGGGCAAAAATGCCGGGTATTCCGGTTTAAAAAGCCGTTTTAAAAAAACGATTGACTACGGAAGTTCAAGGTGTTATTCTGCATAACTGATTTAATACCCACCTTAAGGCTTACAAGGCACTGCTAATGAACGGGAAAATTGAACTTAAGGCGGGCCCTGCATGGCTGAGGGCCCGTTTTTATTCGTATCCCCGGCGGGGATGCCGGAAAGGAGGCGTTTATACTTAAAGGGGCAGGATTTATATGGTAACCTGATGAGCCAAAAGGGTTTTTGGCTCATGCAGCTTATAATGAATCGCGGTCATTATTTAAGGGAGATGTTTTAAAAATGGGTAAATTGATGCAGTTTCCTCATCCTTACTTTTCATCGAAACCGACCTGGAAATGGTTCATCCTTGTCAACGTCTTAATCGGCGCCACGATGTCCGCCCTTGACGTCAGCATCGTGAACGTCGCCATGCCGACTTTGAAGACCGACTTCAATACGTCCATGGCCACAATAGAGTGGGTGGCCATGGCTTATATGCTTACGCTTACTGTCTTTTTGCCCTTCTTCGGCAGGCTTGCCGACATGATGGGCCGCTCGAAGCTCTATAATACCGGCTTTGTCATATTCACGATAGGCTCGATATTCTGCGGGGCGGCGACATCCGCCATGTTCATAATCCTGGCGCGTATCCTTCAGGCCGTAGGCGCGGGCCTCCTCCAGGCCAATTCCGTCGCAATAATCACGCAGGCCTTCCCCGGCAACGAACGTGGCAAGGCCATAGGCATACAGGGCGCCGTCCAGGCCATAGCGATGGCTATAGGGCCTTTCGTCGGCGGTATCCTTATCTCCACCGTCGGCTGGCGCGCCGTGTTCTTCATTAACGTCCCCATCGGCATCATCGGCACCCTGGCGGGCCTCCTTATCCTCCCAAGGCAGGAGCAGGCGGGCAAGAAGGAGAGAATCGACTACCTCGGCACGGCGCTTTTCGCCTCGGGCCTCGCGTTTCTCGTCCTGGCGTTCAATAACGTCGGGAAGCTCGGCTGGAACTCGCCCACCGTCATAGGCTATTTCGTGGCGGCGTGCGTCCTCCTGCCCGCGTTCGCGTTCACGGAGCTTAAAGTGGAGTCCCCGATGATCGACTTAAGGCTCTTCAGGAACTGGACGTTCACCGTCGGCAACATGACCGGTATGCTCTCGTATTACGTCATGTTCGCCGTCCTCTTCCTGATGCCGTTTTATTTCGAGAACGTGCTTAACTACAGCCCGGCGAAGGCAGGCAGCCTTCTTACGCCGATCTCGCTTGCCATGGCCTTCGTGGCGCCGGTCGCCGGACATATCGCCGACAAGCACGGTGCGAGGGTGATGACAACGGCCGGGATGCTGCTGGCGTCGGTCGCCTGTTTTGCCTTCATGTTCCTTGGGCCGCAGGCGAGCATCTTCGGCCTGGTAGGCGAACTTATAATCCTGGGTATCGGCATGGGCATGTTCACCCCGCCCAACAACAGTGCCATCATGGGCGCCGCCCCGAAGGACAAACTCGGCCTTGCGGGCGGCCTTTTGAACATGATGAGGTCGCTTGGGCTTATCTTCGGCGTGGACATCTCCGGACTTGTCTTTACCAAGCTTGAGAGAGGCAGCCTGGCCGCGCAGGGATATGCCAACGTCAAGCACGTGTTCAGGGAACCCAGCATACCGCTTGCCGTCAAGGACAGCGCGTTCATGCACGGTTTCATGATAGTCATGGGTTCGCTTCTGCTGCTTACGATAATTTCCACAGTCCTGTCCGTTATGAGGAAGAGCGAGGCAATAGACGCCGAGGCCGCGGCGGCGGCAAGGGAGCTTGTGGGCGAGTAAAAATATCGCCCGTTTAGCGCCTGTCACAAAGAGGACTGCCGCCCGGCAGTCCTCTTTTTTATTCCGTTGCCTTAAAAGCGGTTTTACAGCCGGAGAAATACATATTAAACTTAAAGACGAAGACCCAGGGCCGTTCCAATTAAAAAGGGGGTGAGCCATGTCCCTGAAAAAAATAAGTATATACCTTCTGCTCTGTCTTGTTTCCGCAACCCTGGCCTCTTGCGCATATCCCATTGCACAGAGATACCGGCGGGAAGTAAAGCCCGGCATTACCTTCGGGAAGGTATACAGAAACCCCGATGCATACAAGGGCGACATGGTGATATGGGGCGGCATGGTTATAAAGACCGTCAACGACGCAAAAGGAAGCGAGATATATGTCCTTGAAACGCCGCTGCATTACGGGGAACAACCGGAGCAGATAGAATACTCCCGTGGCCGTTTCATAGCCGGTACAAGGTCTTACATGGACCCTCTGGTATACAGAAAGAGCAGGATGATAACCGTCGCGGGCGAGGTCGTAGGTTCAAAGAGCATAATAGAAGACAGAACTGCCTATACCTACCCGGTTATTCAGATACGGCAGATTACGCTCTGGAGCCGCAGTTACTACTACCCGTATCCGTATTACCCTTACTATCCCTACGGCGGGTACGGCCCTTACTGGGGCTACGGGTCTTACTGGGGTTACGGGCCATACTGGGGCTACTAAAACAAGAGGAAGCTTGACTGCGCTTTACATGACACTCCTGGCGCTGGCCGGGTCGTTGCTCGCGGGCTTTTTCGGCGCCATGACCGGCCTTGGGGGCGGGGTGATAATCGTCCCCATGTTGACGCTCGCGTTCGGCGTGAATATACGCTACGCCGTGGGGGCCTCGCTCGTATCTGTAATCGCGACCTCCTCCGGAGCTGCGGCGGCATATGTCCGGGAAGGATATACGAATATACGGGTGGCGATGTTCCTTGAGATTGCCACGACATTCGGGGCGCTCTTCGGGGCCTTCGTCGCGGCGAGGATTCCAACGTCGGCAATCAGTATAATCTTCGGGATTGTCCTGATATATTCCGCCTTTCTCTCCAGACATGCGCCGAGGAAAACCGGGGCGGAAAAGCCCGGCTTCGTCGCGGCAAAACTCAGGATGGATTCAGACTATCCATCGTCCGAAGGGCGCACAAGCTACCATGTCGGCAACGTGCCCGCAGGCTTCGGTATAATGTTCGCGGCGGGCGGGCTCTCAGGACTTCTCGGAATCGGCTCCGGAGCCGTAAAGGTGTTGGCGATGGACCGCGCCATGCGGCTCCCCTTCAAGGTGTCCACCACGACGAGCAATTTCATGATAGGCGTGACAGCCGCCGCAAGCGCCGGGGCCTACCTGCACATGGGCTACATAGACCCCGGCCTTGCGATGCCCGTTATGCTCGGAGTGCTGCTCGGCTCCTGGGTGGGCGCTAAAACCCTGGTCAGGACAAAGTCCGGCAGGCTCAGGACTGTTTTCAGCATCGTCATTGCCGTCATGGCGCTGGAAATGATATATAACGGCATTACAGGCGGCGTAAAATGAATCCGGATTCCGAAAATAAAAAAGGCCGGATGCAGGGGATGCTCGGAGCGCTTTTGATTACGGGCGTCGCCGCCGCCGCAATGATTGTGCTAATCGGCGGCATATCCTACATTGTCAAATACGGGGCGTTTCATCAGGATTACGGAGTATTCCGGGGAGAGCCTTTAAGCCTGAGACATCTCGGCGGGATTTTCAGGCTCGCTTGGTCGCTTGAGAGCCGCGGGATTATTCAGGCGGGCCTTGTAGTCCTCATCGCCACGCCTATTGCGCGGGTGGCGTTCTCGTTTGCGGCCTTCTTAATGGACAGGGACTGGATGTACGGCTTATTTACGCTGGTCGTGCTCGTTACGCTTATGTACAGCCTCGTTGGAAGATAGCTTACCTGTGCGGGATGTCCATCGCCGCAAGGAACTCGTCCTGGAAGCCGGGGTCCATTGAAATCTCTATGTGCTTCAGTTTTGCGGTTTCCCTTTCGGCCTCTTCCCTCTTTCCAATATTAAACAGGGCCAGGACTGCGCCCTCGCCCGCCGCGTTCCCGGCTGCGGAGATATTCTCCGGCGCGCACTCAGGCAGCATCCCGATGGCCAGGGCCGATTCCTTGTTTATGTAACTCCCGAACGCGCCCGCGAGGATTATCCGGTCGATTCTTTCCATGCCCATTCTTCGCATCAGGAGCCTCGTCCCGGCATAAAGCGCAGCCTTGGCGAGCTGAACCGCCCGCACGTCCGCCTGCGTGACGGTTATATCAGCGCCCGTTCCGGTCTGCTCCTTCCATGCGAGGACGTATTCGGGCCTGCCCAAGGCGTCCAGCCTTAATCTTTCCGTATGCGACAGGTCTTCTGCTCGAGGCGGCTCAAGCCGCTCCAGCCGCAGCCGCCCGGTTTTATCGATAATCCCGGCCTTGAAAAGCCCCGCCACGGCGTCGATTATCCCGGAGCCGCATATGCCGCCGGCCCTTGCGTTTCCGATTATTTCGAGCGACGGCTCTTTTGTCTCCGTATCTATCCATACCCTCTCTATGGCACCCGCGGCGGCCCTCATGCCAAACCTTATCTGCGCGCCCTCGAATGCGGGGCCAGTGGCGCATGAGGCGGAATATACGCCGTCTCTGTCGCCGAGCAGTATCTCTCCGTTCGTGCCGACGTCGATTATCAATACCTTCTCGTCCCGGCTGTAAGGCCCAAGCGCCACAAGTACGCCCGCACTGTCCGCCCCTATAAACCCGGATGCCGCCGGGAGGATGTGTATATACGCGGATTCGTTTATATTTATCCCCAGTTCGCGCGCCTTGACGTAAAGCGGGCGGGAGACGGCGTGGACGAACGGGGCCGCTCCTATGCCTGAGGGATCTATGCCCAGGAAGATATGGTGCATGACCGTGTTGCATACGACCGTCATGTCGAGGATGTCCCCAGGCGTAAGGCCGGTCTCCCTGATTATTCCGTTTATGCAGTCCCGTATCTCGCCCTGCATGACGGAAAGGCCGCCGGGTTCCGTCATGGCGAAGGTTATCCGCGACATGACGTCTTCGCCGTGCGCGGCCTGCGGGTTTGTCGCGGAAAGGGTGTCCAGGACGTTTCCGGAGCCGAGGTCGCAGAGGTATGCCGCGACGGTCGTAGTGCCTATATCCACGGCAAGGCCGTAAGCGGCGCCGGAGACGGAAGGCTCAAGTCTTATTATCTCCCTTCCCATCCATACCGACGCCGTGACATCCCCGCGAGCATCCCTGATGGTTTTCTGGAGTCCCTTCAGGACGTGAAAATCCAGCGACAACCCGGAAAGCCCATGCTGCGCCGCGAGGGCTTCCATGACGCGCTCCCGGTCGCCTTTGCCCATGTCCTGCATTGAAGGCGGGGCAATCTTCACGGAATATTTCCTGACGGCCGGGTCGAGGTTTACCGAGACTTTCCGCGCGGCTTTTCTCGAAACCATGTCCTGCGGCGGCACGCGCACCGTCACGTCTCCGTATATGCGGCACTCGCAGGCGAGCCGCAGGCCGACTTCGGCTTGTTTAATAAATTCCCTTTCCGCATCCGTATATCCGCTTAAGCTGGACATCCCTGCTTTTACTGTGACCCTGCACTTGCCGCAGATGCCGCTCCCGCCGCAGATGCTGCCCAAGCCTACGCCCGCCCTCGCCGCCGCTTCGAGCAGCGTCGCGCCGTCGTTTATCTCACACCTTGCGCCGGCAGGCTCGAAGACGACCGTATGTTTTTTCATTGCACGATATTATCATAAAACTGGCCTGACTGACAAAATTACTGCGCTCTGCTATCGTTTTAAATATGAATACCAAGCCGACCGAAAAGGTAAGAAATGCCCGCCTGTCATTGGCGGGGGCGCAATTCATTGCAGCGAAGGACTGAAAGACGTTATAGCGACGGCAGGCGCCCCGCGTATAAATTTGCTATTGACCTCAAAGCCCTTAATCTATAAGATATTCCTGCCCTGTGTATTCCGTTTTTTAAATCCGCGAGGTAAAGAGATGAGCTTTCAACGCGTAAGAAAAATGCCGTCCGTAGAAGAAATACTCGATACCATGCCGCTCCCGGAGAAGCTGGCGGATGTCAAGGCCGCGCGCGACCGCGAGATTACCGCCGTAATAAACGGCGCAAGCGAGAAATTCCTTGTAATTATAGGACCTTGCTCCGCAGACAACGAGGACGCGCTGATAGAGTATGTCTCGAAGCTCGCCGCCCTCCAGGACGAGGTGCAGGATAAAATAGTATTGATCCCAAGGATTTACACGAACAAGCCCCGCACCACCGGCGAGGGCTACAAGGGCATGGCCCACCAGCCGACGCCGACCGAGGCGCCGAACATGGTCAAGGGCTTGAAAGCAATAAGGAAAATGCACATACGGGCCATGAAGGAGGCGCACCTGACCGCTGCGGACGAGATGCTTTATCCCGAAAACTACGCGTATATCGAGGATATTTTGGGCTATGTCGCCGTCGGCGCGCGCTCGGTCGAAAACCAGCTGCATCGCCTAACCGTAAGCGGAATAAGCGTTCCCGCCGGGATGAAGAACCCGACGAACGGCGACATGGAGGTCATGTTAAACTCCGTGAACGCGGCCCAGCTCCCGCACGTCCTGGTATACAACGGCTGGGAGGTTAAGACCTCCGGAAACCCGCTAACCCATTGTATTTTAAGGGGCGCGGTTGACCAGCACGGCGCAAGCATCCCAAACTACCACTACGAAAACCTCGTGCGCCTCTCCGAGGTTTACAAGAAGCGGAACCTGCAATTCCCGGCGATAATAGTCGATACCAACCATGCGAATTCAAACAAGATTTTCCATGAGCAGCCGAGGATTGCCAGGGAAGTCATGCAAAGCCGCGCGGCCTCAAAGACGCTCCGAAACAGGGTAAAGGGGCTTATGATCGAGAGCTATCTCGTCGAGGGGTCTCAGAAAATCGGGGAAAACGTCTACGGCAGGTCTATAACGGACCCCTGCCTCGGCTGGGAGGATTCGGAGCGGCTCGTCCGCGACTTAGCCGAGCTTGCGTAATTTAAAAACAAGGGCCGCACCGCGATAACTCTCTGAAAACATTATCGAAGAGCGGCGCGGCCCCAAGCTTTTTTATCCCCTACCCAACGTTCGATGCAACCGGCTTGCTGGTCAGGAATACCTCCTTGCCCTTTTCCTTGCTGGACTTCAGGAAGTATATCACACCATAGATCCCCCAGGCGAGGCATATGCCGAGCGCGATGAACGGCTCTTTCCAGCTCATCCCGGCCACCGTAAACGGCCCGATGAGATAGAAGAGCATGATTACCAGGTTCGCCAGGAGTCCCAGTACCGGGATGACCACGTGTTTTATGGTATTGAAGCTGTGGTGTTCCTTGAAGGCAACCATCGCGATCCAGCAGGTGAACATGTAGAGCACGAAGGTCCCGAAGTTGCTGACAAGCGTCATGATGAGCAGTGTGTTCGGGAGCTTTGCGTATGCCGCGGGCGAGAAAATACCGAAGCTGTACCAGAAGTTGTGCTTGTCCAGCGCCGCCGGTGTCGTGCCGCCCAGGTATACCGTAACGGAGATTATGCCGATAACTGCGGAAATGGCGGCAAGTGTCCATATCGCCTTGTAGGGGGACGCCGTCTTGCCGTGGAGCATTCCGAAGTGGGAGCCGAGCTCTTCGTCCTTGCCCATAGCGTACGTGACGCGCGCGCCAGTGGAGAGGCAGGAGAGCGTAGTCCCGATGAGGGCCAGGAACACCGTGAACGCCTGCACCAGCATGAAGGCCCTGCCTGCGGCGTAGCTCCCGAAGAGCCACGTGCCGGTAATGACCATCATGTCGCCGAGCGGCGCGCCGGACGCCCCCGCCATAGGCATGGTGTAGCCGTTATGCAGGAGGTAGTTCGCTGCGAAGTACTCGAACATGTAGCATATCGCGCCCTGGATTACCAGGGAAAGAAGCACCGCCCTTGGGATGTCCCTTTTCGGATGCTTCGCCTCCTCGCCCATGGCCGTGACGGACTCGAAGCCGACCAGGATGAGAATCGCGATGGCCGCCTGTATGAAGACAAAGTTGAAGCTGTGCGGCATTATGACCGACTTGGCGGAGGTGTGGTAGTTGAAAGTCGCATTGCCGTTGGCGTCCTTCGTTACCGCACCCGCCGCTGAATAATCCACCGTGAACGGCGCCGCGAGCTTGGCGTCCTTGACCGGGTTTCCGTTTGCATCCGCAGGCAATGGATTGCCGTTCGCGTCCGTCCCGTCCTGCATCTGGTATACGGGCTTCCCGGCCTTGTCGAAGGTCGGCTTGTTGTTGGCGTCCAGTGCCGGCATTGGGTTCCCCTTGTCGTCCTTCACCGGCACCTGCGCGACCTGGTAGTTCACGGCTATGCCGTTACTTAAGTGATAGCCGACCGAGCCCTGTGGGTGCTCCATCCTGTAGCCGATGGCTATGACGGAGAAGACTATAAGCGCGGAGATCTGGATGACGTTTATTGCCATGTTGACGGCTGTCGTGCCGGTTACACCCCGGAAGGCTATATACGCGACGCCGAAGGCGAACACGATGCAGAAGAGGTACATGAAGAGCGGGCTGTTATACGTGCCGCTGAAGGTATCGGGCCAGAACTGGTTCAAGAGGAATCCGCCCAGAATGGCCGTGACGCCGACCATCACCCCCGGATACACCCAGTAATACAGGTGGCTCGCCCAGCCTGTGAAGAACTTCGCTATGCGGGCGAACTTGTATGCGTTAGTCTTTGAAAGATACGCCTGCTCCGCGTATAGATATGACGAACCGGGGCCGGGATAGAGCTTCGCCAGTTCGGCGTAGCTGTATGCCGTTGCCAGGCAAAGAAGAAGCGCGAACAGAATGCCGGCCCACATGGACATGCCGGCCATCGGCGCGCCGTAGAGCGACTGCATCTGGAATGTCAGCCACAGAAATGCGCCGGGCGCAATCAGGGCCATCGCGTTAATCGTAAGGCCGGTAAGGCCCAATGTCCCTCTGGATGGTTGTTCGTTTGCCATGATAAAAACCTCCTCCTGGTATCCCGTCACCCCCGTGAAAACGGGAGCCCAGCGACTTTCGCGGGAATGACGGCTTTTTGATGACTACCCACTACACTTTCCCAACCGGCTACCTCGACGTCTTGCGCAAGTTGAAGTCCGGATATGCCGCCACGCTCACCTCGGAGGCGTCGAGACCCTCGTCCTCCATCTCAGGCGGAACCCTGTTGCCCACGGCAAGGTCGAGCGCCTTGAACAATATAAATGCCGCCGCCCCGGCGTATAAAATACTGGCCGCGACCCCGATTGCCTGAGCCAGGAGCTGGCCCGGCGCCCCGTAAAAAAGGCCCAATACCGGCCCGGCGGCGCCGTTTACGCCCGCCCCGAATCCACCGTTTGCGAAAAGCCCGAGCGCAAGCGCCCCCCACGCGCCGCCAAGCCCATGCACGGCGAACGCGCCGACAGGGTCGTCCACCTTCAGCTTGCGCTCCGTGAAAAATACGCCCCAGCAGGCCAGCGCTCCCGCGATTGCCCCTATGAACACGGAGGCAGGCGTTCCGACATATGCGCACGGCGCGCTGATGGCGACAAGCCCCGCGAGAAGGCCGTTTAAAACGAGGCTCAAGTCCGGCCTTCCGAAGCGAAGCCACATGTAGAGCATTGCCGCCGCCGCGCCCGCACCGCCTGCCAGGACGGTGTTCACAACCACCATGCCCGGCCTGAAATCTCCGCCGGAGAGCGTGGAGCCGAGGGTCAGCCCAAGCCATCCGAAGATAAGTATCAGCGCGCCCGCGACTGCCATGGGGATGTGGTGGCCGGGAAACGCGCTGGGAGAGCCGTTCCTGCCGAACTTGCCCATCCGGGGGCCGAGCATCCGCGCCCCGACAAGCGCCGTAACGCCGCCAGTCATGTGAATTACGGAGGAGCCTGCGAAATCCACGAAGCCGTGCCCCAACCCGAAATCGACGCCGAGCCGGGAGAGCCATCCGCCGCCCCAGGCCCAGTTGGCGAACAGCGGATAAATGGCCGCGCCCATTATGACCGCATAGATGGAAAATGATTTGAAACTCCATCTCTCGGCCATTGCCCCGGCGGGGATTGCGGCTGTAATGCCCATCAATACCGCCTGGAAGAAGAACGGGGCAAAAATCCCGGGGGCATTATCTGCGGCAGAGAGAAAACACATGCGGTAATCTCCCGATTGGACGGCAAATCCAGCCGCCCAGTATGCAAGCATCGCCAGGGCAAACGACATGAGGCTCATCGCCATGGTATGGCTTGCATTCTTTGCGCGCGTGAAGCCTGTCCCGTAGAGGGCAAAGCCCGCCTGCATGAACATGACCAGGGAAGCGCACAAAAGAACCGGGATTGTATTCGCGCCCATTTTTTACGTTCCTTTACGGGAAGTTGATGTCGAGCTGCGTCGTGAAGGTCGGCTGGCCGCCGGTGGCCTTCTTGTTGAAGATGTCGTAGCCCAGGATGACGGCGACATTCTTCGAGAAATTCCACGAGGCGCCGAAGCTCAGGGCTCCGAAGGCGTTATTGCCGCCCTGGTAGTCCACTCCCATCCACAGATTGTCGGAGATTTCCGTCATCGTGCGGTCCCAGGAGGCGAGCACGCCGTTGTTCTGCGTGCGGCCTATGCCGTTTGCCTGGATGCTGTTGTCCTTCATGAAGATGTTCCCGCCGTTGCCGACATACCACCCTGCGGAGAGCCTGCCGACGTAGGGGAATGTCCTCGCAGCGAGGGCATAGGATATGTCCGTCTCCGTGTTGTGGAAGACATCCCCGCCGCGGACGCCGGCATTGTATATGCCGACCGCGACCGCGGGCTGGTATTTAAAGAATGCGTCCTCCGGAGTTGCTACCTTTGCGTTGAAATAGACCGGGGCGTCGTCTATGGCCTCGCTCGATCCGCCGTGGCCGTCCGCCTGCGGCCCGACGCGCATGTAATCGATGCCGACTTCCGCCTGGACTTTTTTGAACGGCAGAACGCCCGCAAGCACGCCCAGGTCGTACATTATCGGGGCGTAAGAACCGCCGCTCTTCTTGGTCCGGACGTATGTGTCAAGGTCCAGGTGAAAGGTCCCGTACGGCTGGATGTCCGTCGAAGGTATCCATATCTGCGTGGAAGGCGTGGCCAGCGCCGTGCCCGAAACCAGGACCGAAAAAAGGCCGCCGAGAAGCAAAATTACTAATCTTTTCCTCATTACCTTCTCCTTTCCGTAAAGAAAACTCGAAAATAACTCCCGCGCCAAAACCGTTTCGGCGCTCCCCCTGTTAGGTAGTTTTTACAAAAGCCGTGCCATTTTTTTACAAAAGCCGGGCTTCAGTGATAACATATTGATAAATCACAGTATTTTTTGCTTATAATTTATGCGGTGAGTAGTCTGCTGTAGCCTTTTCGTTGCATAATAATACGGCTTGGCTGGCAATATGATTAATTATTAGGCAGATTTTGGCGTATGCGGTCAGATGGGAACCGGGCGGCGAAGCTTGATTTCAGGCGGCTTTCCGAGCCCTCGCACGCATGCCGGCACGGGTTTTACCGAAGGCCTCCGGATATCCGAAAGAGCGGAATAATACCGGGGGATAAGGGCGTTAGGATCGGCGCGCCGCTACAGTGCCCGCCACTGACGCCCGTCTCTGAGCATCAGGTCATCCGCCTCCGCGGGCCCGTTTGAACCCGCCGGGTAGTTCGGGAACCTGAAGCTGTCCTTCATGCATTCCAGCCTCTCTATGACCGGCGAGAGGAGTCCCCAGGTCAGCTCCTCGATTTCGCCGCTCACGAAGAGCATCTGGTCGCCCGTCATGCAGTCGAGCAGAACCCGCTCATACGCGTCGAGTAGGAATATCTTCTCGTATCTGAAGTCCATCAGGACGGGCCGCAGACACGCGCGGGAGTCCGGCATCTTCGTCTGGAACTGAAGGCTTATCCCCTCGTCCGGCTGCACCCTCAGGACGAGCAGGTTCGGGTCTATATTGTTAGGTAAAAAGTTGGAGAACATCAGGTGAGGCACGGCACGGAACCTTATCGCAATCTCCGCCTTCGCCGCCCCGAGCCTCTTGCCGGAGCGTATGTAGAACGGCACGCCGCTCCAGCGCCAGTTGTCTATGAAAAGCTTCATAGCCGCATATGTCGGCGTGGTCGAGTTTTTATCCACGCCCGGCTCGTCTTTATAGGATACGACATCCTCTCCGTTTATACTGCCCCCTCCATACTGGCCCAGGACTACGTGCTCGCTCAATCTGTCGAGAGGCGCCGGCCTTATCGACCTCAGCACCTTCACCTTCTCCTCCCGCACGCGCTCGGACACGAATGCCGCGGGAGGCTCCATCGCCGTGAGGGACAGGAGCTGGAGCATGTGGTTTTGGAACATGTCGCGGAGCACCCCGGCGCTTTCGTAATACCCCGCCCTGTGCTCCACGCCCAGCGTCTCGGAGATTGTAATCTCGACGTGGTCTATGTATCTCCTGTTCCAGAGCGGCTCGAAGATGGAGTTCGCAAACCGGAACATGAGTATGTTCTGGACGTTTTCCTTGGCGAGGTAGTGGTCCATGCGAAAGGTCTGGGACTCGGAGAACGACGCGCCTATAACGCCGTTTAAATGCCTTGATGACTCCGTGTCGTAGCCGAAGGGCTTTTCCACGACGATGCGCGAATAGCCGCGCTCCTCCGAGGCGAGGCCCGCGCCGCCGAGGCGCCGTATCACGGTCTCGTAGACCGCCGGAGGCAGGGCCATGTAGAATATCCGGTTTGAGCGCGTCCCGAATTTTTCTTCGAGCGGTTTCAGGCGCGCCGGGAGGGAAACGAAAAAATCCGGAGAATTGAAATCCGCGTTTTCATAGAAGAGTTTTTCGGAGAACTTCAGCCACAAATCCGGAGAAAAGGTTTCGGGAAACGCGGCCCTTACGGCTCCTTCCATAAGACTGCGGTACCCGGCGTCGCCGGTCTCCATGCGGTCGGAGCCGAAAATAAATAACCCGTCGGGGAGGTGCCCCGCGGCGAAGCAGTGGTAGAGCGACGGGACAAGTTTTCTCTTCGAGAGGTCTCCGCACGCGCCGAAGATGACTACTCCGCAGGGCCCGGGCCTCTCTATCCCGCAGAAGTCCGGCCTCGGCGCCGTGATGCACTCCGCGCGCAAGTCTGCGGGCCGGTCGACCGGGTTCGGGGATGGCGGGGCCTCTTTGTTCATCGCTCCTCCAGCCGCGCTATCTTGGAAAGCCTGCGGACGAAGCGCTCTTCGGCCTTGAAGCGCGCCTTAAGGAAAATATCGACGAGGTCCCTGGCAAGGCTGTAGCCGACAACGCTTCCGCCCAGGCAGATTATGTTCATGTCGTCGTCCTCCACTCCCTGCCTTGCGGAGAACGCATCGACTATAAGCGCCGCCCGCGCTCCGGGGACTTTATTTGCCGCGATCGACGCGCCGACTCCGCTTGCGCACACAGCTATCCCGCGCTCGCGCTCGCCGGACGCCACGGCTCGGGCCATCGGGACGACATAGTCCGGATAGTCGTCGTCCGGATAGGTTTCATATGCCCCGAAGTCCTTCACGTCGTGCCCGGACTCTTCGAGATACGCCTTGAGACGGCCCTTCAGTTCTCGTCCGCCGTGGTCAGCCGCAAGACCGATTTTCATTTTCTTATTCGCTCTTTTTAAAACCGTGGCCGCCGAACTCGTCGCGCATGGCGGCAAGGAGCCTCTCCGAAAAACACTCCCTGTCCCTTGAACGGAACCTCTGGAAAAGCGCGCCGGAGATGAGCGGCGCATGGACGGCGAAGTCCACAGCCTCACGCACCGTCCATCTGCCCTCGCCGGAGTCCTCCACCCACGCCTCGATGCCGGAGAGGTCTCCATGCTTCCTGAACGCGGCCTCCACGAACTCCAGGAGCCAGGACTGTATTATGCTGCCGTTGTTCCAGAGTCTCGCAAGCCCTTCAAAATCGATATTGCCGTAAGGGGATTTCTTCACAATCTCGAAACCCTCTCCGTAGGCGGACATAAGCGCGTATTCAATCCCGTTATGCGTCATCTTTATGAAATGCCCCGCGCCCGCCGGGCCGCAGTGCATGAACCCGGCGTCATTCGGCGCAAGCGTTTGAAAAAGCGGAGTGAGCCGGTCAAAGAGTTCCCCTTCCCCGCCGATCATCAGGCAGTATCCCTTCTCCAGGCCCCAGATGCCGCTGGATACCCCGGCATCGATGAAGCCGATGCCGAGCAGCCTTAGAGAATTCTCCCGACGGATTGAATCCTTGTAGAAACTGTTCCCGCCGTCCACGATTACGTCGCCCTTCGAGAGGATTCCCTTAAGCGAGTTAATCGTGTCCTCGACCGGCTCCCCGGCGGGGAGCATCAGCCATACCGCGCGCGGCGGAGAGAGCTTCCGGACGAGTTCCTCCAGAGAAGAACATGTCTCCGCCCCTTCTCCGGCAAGGGCCGCCACATTGGAAGGCGAGCGGTCGAATACCACCGCGGCGTGCCCGCCCTTCAGAAGCCTTCTGACCATGTTGCCGCCCATCTTCCCAAGTCCTATCATGCCGAACTGCACTATCGCCTCCTTTTACGCCGCCCTCTTCGTTATCCCTTCCAGCTTCCTTGCAATCGCGCCGAGGACGTCATTGTATGAATCGCCGAATTTTTTTATCCCTTCTTCTTCGAGCCGCCCCGTCGCCTGCTCGAGGTTTATGCCTATGGACGATATCTTCTCGAACACGTCCCGCGCGTCCTGGATGTCCTGTTCTATCGTTACGCGTACCTTGCCGTGGTCCTTGAACTTCGTCAGCGTCTCAAGCGGCATGGTGTTTACGGTATCGGGAGCAATCAACTCCTCCACGTATTTGATGTCGCTGTACTTCGGGTTTTTCGTCCCTGTCGAGGCCCAGAGGAGCCTCTGCGCGTTCGCGCCCTTCTCGCGTATAAGCCTGAAACCGGTGCCCAGGAATATCTCCTTGTATTTCTGGTATGCGAGCTTGCAGTTCGCCACGCCCGCCTTCCCGTAGAGATTTTTTACCCGCCGCTCCTCGTTCTCCGTGCCCGCCGCAGGGAGCTTCTCGTTGAACATCGCGTCGAAAAGCGTGTCCACCCGGCTGACGAAGAAGCTCGCCACGGAGTGTATGTCGGAGACGGGAAGCCCCGCGCTTATCCTTCGCTCGATGCCCTTCAGATAGGCCAGGGCCGCGGCCTCGTACCTCTGGACGGAGAAAAGAAGCGTCACGTTTACGTTTATGCCTTCCGCCGTCAGTTCCTCTACGGCCCGGACTCCTTCCGGGACTCCCGGTATCTTCACGGATATATTCTTCCTGCCTATCTCCGAGACGAGCCGCTTCGCCTCGTTTATTGAAGCGCCGGCGTCCCGCGCAAGGTCCGGCGACACCTCGACGCTGACGTATCCGTCCTGTCCGCCGCTTCTGTCGTAGACCTCCATAAGAACATCCGCCGCCTCGCGGATGTCTTCGGTGGTTATAGCCTCGTATACTTTTTCCGGCTCCGCACCTCCGCGCCCGGCAAGCTCCCTTATCTGCGCGTCGTAAATGTCGCTTCCCTCGATTGCTCCCTGGAAAATTGTCGGGTTGGACGTAACGCCGGAGACGTTGTCCTCCCGCAGGAGCGCGCCGAGCCTGCCGGAGCGGATGATGTCGCGGCTTAAGAAGTCCAGCCAGACGCTTTGTCCTGCCTGGTTCAGTTGAATTAAAGGGTTGCCTGCCATGTCGGTCTCCTTGTTTATGATTGTTTCGCCGCCGCCCTCTTCCTGTGTTCGCTGCCTTTGCGCTCCAGAAGCCTCCTGGCCTTCTCGACGATATTATCCGCGGTGAAACCGAACTTCTCCATATTTACGCCGCCCGGCGCGGAGGCCCCGAAACGCTCCATGCCGATTGTTATGCCTGCAGGCCCGGCGTACTTCTCCCAGCCGAACGTCGAGCCGGCCTCCACGGTTATCCTCGCCGCTGTGCCGGGCGGAAGCACCTTGTCTTTGTATTCGCGGGGCTGCTTCTCGAACGTCTCCCGGCAGGGCATGCTCACCACCCTTGCCGAAACCCCTTCCTTCGCCAGCCTCTTGTATGCCTCAAGGGCTATGTGCACCTCCGAGCCCGTGGCGATGATAATAAGCTCCGGGCGGCCCTTCGGCGCGTCGGCAAGTATGTACGCCCCCATATGAAGCCCGGACGCGGCTGCGTATTTTTTCCGGTCGATTACCGGGACCTTCTGCCTTGTAAGCGCGAGCGCCACAGGCCCGTCCTTTTCCAGGAGCGCGGATTTCCAGGCCTCGGCGGTCTCGTTCGCGTCCGCCGGGCGGATTACCCGTATCCCGGGCATGGCCCGGAGCGAGGCCAGCTGCTCCACCGGCTGATGCGTCGGGCCGTCCTCGCCCAGGGCGACGGAGTCGTGCGTGAAAACGTAAATGACCTTGACACGGGAGAGCGCTGCCAGGCGGATTGCCGGTCTCATGTAGTCCGAGAATATCAGGAATGTCGCCGCGAACGGTATAAGACCGCCGTGCAGGGAGATGCCGTTGCTTATGGCCGCCATCGCGTGCTCCCTCACGCCGTATGCGATATTCGCCCCGCCGTAGCCCCAGTGCCCGGTAACCGCGCCCTGCACGCCTTCGTCGCCGCCAGCCGGGTTCTGGAAATCGCCTCTGCCGTCCATGGCCGTTTTCGTCGAGGGGTCGAGGTCTCCTGAGCCGCCGATGAGCGACGGTATCTTCTCCGCCACGGCGTTTAATATCTTCCCGCCCGCGGCGCGCGTGGCCATGCCCTTTTCGTCCGGCGGGAAGACGGGTATGTCGCTGTCCCAATCTTCCGGGAGCTTCGGCCCCGTCATAAGCTCCCACTGCGCAAGGAGTTCGGGGTATTTTTTACCATAAGCCCGCAAAAGACCCGTCCACTCCTCCTCGCGCGCCGCGCCCTTTGCCCCGGCCTCGCGGAAGACCTTCAGGGCCTGGTCCGGCACGTAGAACACCTCGTCAGGCGGCCATCCCAGGTTGTCCTTCGTCAGGCGCACCTCTTCCTCGCCCAATGGCGAGCCGTGCGCCAGGTAGCTGTCCTGCTTGTTCGGACTTCCGTAGCCCAGGTGCGTCCGGACGGAGACAAGCGACGGCCTGCCTGTCTCCTCCCTTGCCGCCGCGACGGCCTTCGATACGGCCTCCAGGTCGTTTCCGTCTTCCACGCCAAGCGTGTGCCAACCGTACGCCTCGAAGCGCTTTATAACGTCCTCCGTGAAGGAGAGCTTCGTGTCAGCCGAGAGGGTCGTGTGGTTGTTGTCGTATATGTAAATCAGCTTGCCGAGCTTTAGGTGTCCGGCAAGGGACGCCGCCTCTGAGGCGACGCCTTCCATCAAGTCCCCGTCGCTCACGATGGCGAAGGTGTGGTGGTCTACAATCTCGTGCCCCGGACGGTTGAACCTCGCAGCAAGGTATCGCTCGGCGATGGCCATGCCCACGCCGTTTGCGAACCCCTGGCCGAGCGGCCCGGTCGTGCACTCAACCCCCGGCGTGTGCCCGTATTCCGGGTGGCCGGGCGTCCTGCTCCCCCACTTGCGGAAGTTTTTTATGTCGTCGAGCGAGAGGTCGTATCCCGTCAAATAGAGCATGGCGTAAAGGAGCATCGAACCGTGCCCCGCCGAGAGGACGAATCGGTCGCGGTCTGCCCAGAGCGGGTTTTGGGGGTTATATTTCAGGAACTTCGTCCACAGGACGTGCGCGACCGGCGCCGTGCCCATGGGCATGCCCGGATGTCCGGAGTTGGCGTTCTGGACGGCGTCCACCGCAAGGAAACGTATCGTATTGACGCACAGGTCTTCAATGTCCATCTTCTTCAAGACAGCCCTCCCTCGCAGGTTTCATGCCCCCGCAAATCCCGGGCAAACGTCATTCCCGTGAAAACGGGAATCCATCGGCTTTTCAAAATAAGTATACCAGAAAAACCTTAATTTAAAGAGGAAATTGCGCCTGGCGCACAGTCTTGCCCCGCCCCGATTTGAGTTGCTTTCGCCCGCCCGCCTGTGTTATATTAACCCCACGCATTTCCAGAGTTTTTCCCGGAGATTTATGTTATGAACATGGATTTTGTCCCGAAGTGGATAGCATGGGAGGTTACACGCCGATGCAACCTGAGCTGTGTCCACTGCCGCTCCGCCTCAGGGGTAAATTCCTTCGACACGGCCTTCGATACCGCCGAGGCGAAGAAGCTCCTTGGCGACATAGCCGCCTTCGCCTCCCCGGTGATAGTCCTCTCCGGCGGGGAGCCGCTCCTCAGGCCCGACCTCTTCGAGATAGCCTCGCACGGAACATCGCTCGGCCTTCGGATGTGCATCGCCACGAACGGCTTCCTCGTCACGGACGAGATATGCGGGAAGATGAAAGAGGCCAAAATCAAGATGGTGTCCATGAGCCTCGACGGCTCCAATTCGGCTGTCCACGATAATTTCAGAGGCCAGCCGGGGGCGTTCGAGGGCGTCGTTCGCGCCGCATCGCTCTTCAACAAGCACGGCATCGAGTTCCTGATAAACTCCTCCTTTACGAAGAGGAACCAGAAAGAGATCCCGGAAGTGATGAAGCTCGCCAAGTCCCTTGGCGCGAAGGCGTGGTACATGTTCATGATCGTCCCGACAGGCCGGGGCGAGGAGATAATGTCCGAGCTTATCAGCAAGGAGGACTACGAGGAGCTTCTGAAGTGGCACTATGAAACGGAAAAGCACGAGACCGACATCCTCATGCGCCCGACCTGCGCGCCGCATTACTACCGCATCGTGCCGCAGATGAACAAGCTGGCCGAAGAAGGGGACAAGCTGGAGCGCAGGACGCTGAAGTTCTCCACCGGCGGCTCGAAAGGCTGTCTGGCGGGCCAGGTTATATGCCTCATCACCGCCGAGGGCGAGGTGTACCCGTGCAGTTATTTCCCGCACTCGGCGGGGAACGTCAAGAAGACGCCGTTCAAAGAGATTTGGGAGAGTGCGCCCTTATTCCAGGAGCTACGGGACTTCAAAAAATACAAGGGCAAGTGCGGAGTGTGCGAATACATAAACGTCTGCGGCGGCTGCCGCGCGCGGGCCGACGCAATCTCAGGCGATTACTTGCAGGAAGAGCCGTTCTGCAATTACACCCCGGCGAGGATGAGGAAGGATAGGGCAAACAAATAATGGAAATAATCCTTTCTGACCACGCCCTGTTTGAGATGGGCAGAAGGGGAATTTCAAAAGAGGTTCTGTTCGCCGTTGTTAACGAACCAACGCTGGTCATTCCTTCAAGGGGTGGGCGGGTAATATTGCAGGGGAAATATTTTGACCCGCAACTGAACAAAAAAATGGTTCTCCGGGTTATAGGCATTAAAGAACGAATAACTTTTAAAGTTGTTACGGTTTATAAAACTTCCAAGTTCGATAAATACTGGAAGGAGGATTCAAAATGAAGGTAATTTATGACCCTGAAAACGATATAGTCGATTTCATCCTTTCCGACGAATCAATCGTAGAAAGCGATGAAATCAGAGAAGGCGTCATTGTAGATTATGGCAAAAATGGGAAAATAATCTCGATAGAAATACTTGACGCATCGCAGAAGGTTGCAGACCCCAAGGGCATCCAGTACGAGATAAAATCGCAGAAGGTGGCATAAATGTCCGATTACCGCTTCATCAACGCCTGCTTTTCCAAGCCCGTGGACAGGACGCCCGTATGGCTCATGCGCCAGGCGGGGCGCTACATGGAGGAATACCGCGCCGTCCGCGCGAAGGTGGACTTCCTGACGCTCTGCAAGTCCCCGGAGCTTTGCACGGAGGTGACGCTCCAGCCGATAGACAAGTTCGGCATCGACGCCGCGATACTCTTCTCCGACATATTAATCCCCGTCGAGGCGATGGGGGCAAAACTCGATTTCAACCCTGCTCCCGTCTTCGAGAAACCAATCCGCACGCAGGCCGACGTGGACGCGCTCCGGGTAATCGACCCTGAGGCGGACGTGCCGTTCGTCCCGGAGACGGTAAAAATGCTCCGGCGCGAACTTGAATCTTGCAACGTGCCGCTTATCGGCTTCGCGGGCGCGCCTTTTACGCTTGCGAGCTACATGGTCGAGGGCGGCGGAAGCAGGAGCTTCCAGAACTTAAAGACCATGATGTGGAGCGCGCCGAAGGTATATCGCTCCCTGATGGAGAAGCTCACGGAGACGGTAATAAAGTATCTGAACGCGCAGGTTGACGCTGGCGCGCAGGCGATACAGATCTTCGACACATGGGGCGGCGTGCTCTCTCCGGCGGATTACCTGAACTTCGTCATGCCGTATACCAGGCTCGTCATACAGGGCATAAAAACATCCCCTGAAGGCGACAAGGTTCCGGTAATCAACTTCGTCGGGAACAGCCAGGGATTCCTGCCGCTCGTCGCGCAGGCGGGCGGGGACGTCATAGGCATAGACTGGCGCATCGACATCGCCGCTGCCAGAAACCAGGTCGGTAGGAAGGCCGTCCAGGGCAACATGGACCCGATATTCCTTCTCGCGCCCATCCCGGAGATCGAGAAGCGGGTGAAGGAGATTCTGGCCGCCGCGGGCGACACGGGGCACGTATTCAACCTCGGCCACGGCATAATCCCGGAGACCCCGCCGGAGCACGTGAAGGCGCTGGTCGATTTCGTCCACGAGCACGGTGAGAGCCACCGGGTAAAATGAATAACAAAGCCGTCCTTCTTATGACCATGGGAGACCCGTCCGACGTGCGGGGGGTGTTCCCGTACCTGATGAAGCTCTTCATGGACCCGCATATCCTTCCGGCACCGGGGCCGATACGCCCCCTGCTCGCGCTGTATGTCGCCACGATGCGAAAGGAGCCGGTGAAGGAGAAATACCAGGCTATCGGCGGCGGCTCTCCAATGGACGCGATTACCGAAAGACAGGCCGCCGCGCTTCGGACGGCGCTGAAGGACAGGGACGTCTCCGTATACCACGCCAACAGGTATACAATGCCCTCCATACGGGATACTTACCGGAAAATAAAAGGGGACGGCATTGGAAAGTTGTTGGCCATTCCGCTATACCCGCACTTCTCGCCCGCGATAACCGGCTCCGGCTTCGGCGCCTTAAAGGCCCTGGCGGAAAAAGACCCAAACCCGCCGGAGATTGTCTATTACGAAGGATTCGGAGCCGATCCCCGGTTCACGGCGCTTCTGTCGGGAAGGATGCACGACGCGCTGAAGAGGCTTACTGAGACCACGCCGGAACCCGGTGCCGGCGGCCCCGAGGCCGGTCTGCCGGTGCTGTCCGTGATATTCTCCGCGCACAGCCTCCCGGAGGAGCTGATAAGCAGAGGAGACCCGTACTTAGATCATGTCCTCTGCACCGCCTCGATGCTCCAGGAAGAGCTTGGGGAGATACGGACGCACGTCGGTTTCCAGAGCAAAGGGCGTACGGGCATGGAATGGCTGAAGCCTGAGACGGACGAGGAGATAAAGGCCGCAGCCGCCTCCGGCGCGCGCGGAGTCCTGATCGTGCCCATAAGCTTCGTCGCCGAAAACGTCGAGACGCTCTACGACTGCGACGTCCTCCAGAAGTCCCTCGCCTCATCGCTCGGCATGAAATACGAAAGGACGAAGAGTCTGGACGACGATCCCGCCTTCATAGACTTCCTCGCCGCCCTCGCGGCGGAAAAACTCTTATAACGCCAGGTCGCCCGCGTTGCAGGGGCATTGTCCACTCGAGCACCCTGCGCGGCCTGTTCCGAACCGCATCACCCCCCCCTTGTCATTCTGAGGCTCCGCCGAAGAATCTGCCTTTTTGCCCGCCATTGTAGGGACGCAATTTATTGCGTCCGGATGTTCCCCGTCATTCCCGCGAAAGCGGGAACCCAACAACTTATCATATTCAATGGCCGACCGGATGAAAATAAAAACCGATGAAAAATATAGGGTGTGTCCCTATTTTTTTAAACGGGGCATCTGCGGCTTTGTTTCGGGGTGGTTTTTACAGCGAAACGGGCGGGTTTCGCGGCGAAAAGGGGGCGCAGGGAGTAAACTTTTTTGTCCAGCGCGGGCCGAACCTTTTCTTCTACCGGGACGGGAAAAGGTTCAGAGAAAGGCGGGTCTTAAGGATGCCGACGACACGCCCTAAGGGCTTGGGCTTCCCCAGACTGACAGGCTGAAAAGGACAGGAAATCAAGCAGTTCCGCTCAGTCCGGCAGCGTGTCCGCCTCGCCCCGGTAGCCGTATCTGCCGTTCTTTATGAGGCATTTCATCCTGCCGTGGAAGTTCCTTATGGAGATTACCGAGGATATGCGCAAAAGCTGGGCGGCGCGGTACGGGCGGCTTACGACCTTCACCCGGCCTTCCTTTATCGCCCGGATTATCGCCTCAGGATTTTTCTCAGCCTTTACAATAGAATAAGTCCGGCCAATCTGACGCGTTACGTGCGCGTCCGAGTTGCCGATGAGCGGCTTTCCCATCTCAAAGGCGCGCGATACCGCCCAGTTGTTGAAGTTTAAGTTCTTTACGTAATAATGGCAGTATTCCACGGCGTCGAACACCTCCGGGCGGCTGTCGAGGAGAATCCCGGAGGCCGTCGGCATCGGGAAGTACGGATGCGCGGCGATTACAAGGTTATCCTCTCTTTTTGCCCCTTCGACATCGTTCAAGGTGCGGTAATCGCTTATTTCTCCTGGGAAATTTATAAGCAGGACGTGCCTTCGTTTTATCGTGCGCTCGACCCCGCGTATCAATATTACGCCTCTCTCTTTAGCGTAGTCCCGGAGCCGCTCCGACCAGGTGAACCGGTTATGGTTCGTAATGGCGATTGCATCGAATCCCCTGGCCGCCATAATGTCGATAATCTTGTAGGCGTCGTTTCTAAGGAAGTCGTGCGGGTCTTCCTTCGAGTGAATATGAAAATCTATTTTGAGATCTTTCAATTTTATCCCTTTCCTGCCCCCCCCGTGAGATAATAGCCTCAACGAACAGCTCGCGGCAAGAAAATAATAATTAATTTTATTTAATGTCTATCTCGTTGAAATTACTGCAAAACATAGTACTTGACCAGGCAATGAAAAGGCATTATACTTATAACCACGTCTACGGTAGTAAAACGTTCTTTGAAAGAAACACGGATATTATACTCCCTATAGACCCCGGAATCAACCTCTGGGCGTTCCATTTTACAAACAAAAAGCAATACGAAATCTCCGGCAAAAAGTCGAAAAACGGATTTTCGGCACGACTTAAAGACGGCGTACTTTACCCTTGACGGGCCTATGCCTCTTTGGGTCTGCGAATATCCCGGTTTCAAGAAAGGAGGCGGCGATGAAGTATCAGGCTTTTTTTGTATCGGTACTGGCATTTGCTTCCCTTGCCGCTACCGCGCACGCTGAAAGCAGGATTTCCAATCTCCTCGACGCTACACAAAGTGATTATGAGGCCATAAAGGTGGATATGCACGGCGCAGGCGGCGCCAGGGCAATGGACGCGCGGAAGCTGAAGGCGGCGGCTGACAGGATTACGGCAAGGCGGGCGGCCATAGACAACCTGCGCAGGCTGGGCCTCAAGGTCCTTCCGAGGGACCAGAGGGGGCTTTTCAGGCTCCTGGTCCGGAATCTCGACCAGATCAACCTCGCGCTTCTTGCGCTGATAGGGAACGGTAAAGGCGCGGCATATGGAGCGGCGAACCATCCAGGCGGGGCCGTGAGCTGGCAGAAGGGCATCGGGATGATGCTCGACGATACCAGGCGGTGTCTTTACATGGTCGGCAAGGTATCCGGGCCGTTCGTAATGCGGGCGCCTCTCGCGCCCGTGCAGGCGCATTAATTTGTTTTTACCTTGACGCCTTTTGCACGGGTTTTACTGCGGGCTTTCGGGTCTGTCCGGCGGTTTTCCTGCGGGGGATTATTATGCCTTGGCGGGCGAGTTCCCGCCTTATCACTTCGCGCCGCCTGGCTCGCTCGCGTGGGGGGAGGGACTTAAGCACCCGAAGCTGGGAACGAATTTTGAGCTGTTTCTCAGGCGGCAGGGCGTTGAACCTGGTGATGCCGTCCCTGTATGCCTGCTTCTCCTGCGGCGTCATCTCCCGCCAGCGCTCCACCTTGCCCATCACCTTCGCGCGCTCTTCCGGGGGTAGGGTCTTCATCTTTTCGTATTTGTCCCGGAGTTCCTGTCTCCTGGCGGGCGGCAGCGAGTTAAACAGGCGGTATGCCCTCCTGAGGCGCCTACGCCTCGCCGGGGACATAGTCCTCCATATCTCATAGTTTTCCAGAAGGTCCTGCTGCTCGCGCGGGGAGAGGGATTCCCAACGGTCTTTTAACGTCCTTCTCTTAAGACGCCTGTAACGGACGATATGCACCGGACGCCCGCCCGCCCGGCTTTTATGGGACGGAGGCGTTTTATTTGCGTTTACGGGCAGGGCCTGGACCTGCGCCGCAAAAGCCGGAACAGAAATAGACAGCCCGACAAACAGGGCCGCGATTGCGAGTTTTTTTATAGACATCATCCCCAATCTTCGCGCCGGGGGCTTAAAAACACGCCGGACTTCCCTTTTAAGCCGCACGGCTCAGCCCCCGTTAGCCTCGGCAATCTCCGGACGCCCGCCGTCCGCGCTGATTCCCGCCTTGACAGGCCCCTTGTCGGCCATCCTTGCACCGGCACTGTGCCGCGATTCCCTTATCGGCCCCAGTTCGTCCAGACCGCTCTGGTCTATCTGGTGTATGACGTCGAGGTCGTCTATTACGTCGATATTATTCAGGACTTCCCAGTCTACCGGCGCAGGGGCCTTGACCGCCTGGGCCTGCATCGGCTGTTTTGTTGTATTAAAACCGGGCAGATACAATGCTATCAATACGGCGGCTATCGCTGCCGCGGCGGTGATGTAGACGGGGACGAACTTCCTGAATGCGGACGGCTTTCGGAAAAGTCTGCGCATAACGCCCTTGGCGGCGGCATAACTCTCGCCGGAGGTTGGGGTTACCGGCCCCGGAACGCTGGAGAGCGCAAAGGAAATGTCGTCGAGCTCCTTCCGGCAGGGGGCGCAGGAAAGCACATGCGCGGCGACCTCGGAGGCCTGCTCTCTTGAGAGCTCTCCGTAGTGGTATAGTATCAGCTTCTCGCTGAAGTCACATAAAAACCTGTCATCCATAACGATACCCTTTCATACCCTTTTTCAAGGTCTCAACCGCCCTGAAGAGGTGAGCCTTGACGGCGCCTTCACTTATTCTCAGGGCCGCCGCTATTTCGGAAAGCTTCAGGTCTTCCTCGTGCTTCATAAGGAATACAACCCTCTGCCTCGGAGGCAGCGACAAAAGCGCCTTTTTGAGGGCCGCCCGGAGTTCCTTCTGCTCCAGGGGCATGTCCGGGTTTATCGAGCGGGAACAATCCGGCGCCTGATCGACCGCGTCATGCCCGTCCTCCTCTTCATCGGGGGCGGCAAAAAAGAAAAGCTTTTTGATGAACGTCCGTTTGCGGAGAAAGTCCAGGCAGACGTTCGACAGTATCCTGATAAACCAAGTGTAAAACGACGAGCCGCCCTTGAAGGAGTTCAGCGCCTTGTACGCCTTTATGAAGGCGTCCTGGGCGAGGTCCTGGGCGTCGTCGGCGTTACCGGTCATCTGCCGGGCGAATGCGAGCGCCCGTGGCATGTACATCTTCACGAGCGCGCCGAACGCCTCCGGGTCCCCGTTCCTCGAAGCCTCGACAAGCTCCTGTTCGTTCGGGGCCATCCCGGCCTGTCCCGGCTCTCTTGCGCGGCGCAGGCCAAAACCCGATGCCCGCACGCTGCCCGTCGACCCATCGCCGTCCGCCGCATCAAACGGCGCGGAGACAACCCCGGCCTCTTCCCCAACCCCCCCGGCCCCGTCAGGCACGCCCGCAAAGTCGAACGGCCTGTCGGTCGTGTCCGCCTCTCCGCCAAGCATCCCGCCAGCCGGTTTCGGCGCGATCAGGGCCGATTGACCAGCCGCAGTCTCTTCCAGCATATGGTTTCCTTCTATTAAACAGCCGCGCCTGTTAAACCCGATTAAGCCGTAAATAACCCGGCCCCTTTTACGAGTTATTATACTTCATTCGGGGCCTTTACTTCAAGAAAACCTGGCGCCGGGACTCTCGGAATTATTACTTATAGACGTATGAGAGAGGAGAAGGTTTACACCGGAAACGTGCCGGAAGCTCGAAGGTATTGGTTTGAGGAGGTTTATGTGATGCGAGACCTGTTGCCGGATGGCGGTGGAGCGCCGGCTTGAAAATCCTGCGACGGCTATTGACCGATTGCTTTCCGGCCGGAGGGCCGGGGGCCGGGACTGCCAGTTATGGAAGCCCCGGCCTTTATCAGTATAACTGTGGCCGACCGCGCTTTCCCGGGGACCGTCGCGCGCTGGGAAGGTCCCCCGGAAAGGAGCTTACTTCTTCTCTTCCTTCTTTGCCTTCTTGACAGCCTTCTTGCCCTTCTTCATTGCCTTCTTGCCCTTCTTCATTGCCTTCTTGCCCTTCTTGACAGCCTTCTTGCCCTTCTTGGCGGCCTTCTTGCCCTTCTTCATGGCCTTTTTGGCCTTCTTTGCCTTTTTGGCCTTCCTGACTACCCTTTTCTTTGCCTTCTTTGCCTTTTTGACGGCCTTTTTCTTGGCTTTCTTTACTTTCTTCTTAACCGCAGTCTTGGCGGCAGGGGCGGCGTTCTGGTCCTGCGCGAAAGCCATGGATAACGGGGCGGCCAAAAGCATGGCCATAATCAGTGCTGCGAGAATCTTCTTCATTCCTCTTTCCTCCCGGCCCGGTGGGCCATAAAAAAATGGGTTTTAATCCCAGCGCGAGTGTTAGACGGCCAGCCGGGACAAAGGTTTACAAAAAAATCTATTCTGAGCGAAGCTAAGAATCCGCTTTTCAATTTTCGTGTGTTGCGCCCTATTCTGAACGCTGCTCTTTTACCAACACAAAACGAGAGAGAACCAAATTTTTAAAGCTGGTCAATTCCGAGTTAGAAAATCTCGGTTATAAACCTGAAACACGGTACTGATTTTCCAGTATTCTGATATATTGCCGCGCCGGAAGAATATTAATTTTAGCGGACAAAGAGCCATGAGCGGCATCGTGCCGTACTTGAGTGTCGGCCTACCGCTTATGGCTTTGTTTGTCCCGGATCCCGGACATGATTCTTTTCAGATCGACCTTTACCACCGGGTCGTCCGGCGTATATACGGCCAGCTTTTCGAGGCGTTTCTCCGCCAGCGCAAGGTTCCCTTCCGCCTCAGCCGCCTTCGCCTTTTTCCACTCATCGCTTATCTTTCCGCTCATGAGCCGCTCGTTATTCGCCGCTTTTTTGTTTGAAGGCTCAATCAAAAGTATTCTGAAATAGAATTCCTCCGCCCTTGAAAGGGCCTCGGCGTCCTCGGCCTTTTTTGCCTTTGAAAACAGATCGTTAATCGCCTGCGCGGATTTTGCGGCAAGCTCCACAGATAATGACTTCGCCTCGTCCGAGTCCGGGTTCTGTTTCTTTAACGCCGCAAGCGCGTCCTTCGCGTCAGCAAAGTCTCCCTTTTCGATCAGCGCCTTTACTTTTGAACACTCCTCGCGCGTCCTGGCAGCGAGCAGCGACGAACTTTTCGCCGTTCCCTTTTTTGCATCCGCGTTGGACGGGTCGTAAGACGCCGCCTGTTTATAAAACTTCAGCGCGGAGTAATATTCGCCCTTGCCCAAGACGCTTTTAGCATCTTTCACGGCATCTTCTGCGGCCAGTTTCTTCGATGCCTCAAGCTGCGCCTTTGTCTTTGTAGAATCAGGCTTCAATGCAAGCGCCTTCCTGAACTCCGAGACCGCGTCACCGTACCGTTCAAGCGCCATATAGTCCTGTCCCCGGTAGAAATGCGTCTTCGGGTCGTCCGGCTTCAGGCCCAGCGCCTCTCCGAACATCTCCGCCGCCGAACTGGACTTGCCTCGGTTCTGGAAGTCAATGCCCAGATTGAAAAACTTCCTGAATAGCGAATCCCTCACCTTCGCGTCTTTTCCCCCGGCTGCGATTATTTCGTTAAAATACCGGGAGGCGGCTGTGTAGCCGTTTACCTTGTAGTTTATAAGTCCGATATAATACAGCGCGTCTATATCGCCCGGGGCCTTTGAAAGGGCCTTGCCGAACTCGCCCTGCGCCTCGATGTTCAGGCCCTGTTTGTAATAAGCAATCCCCTCGGCGTCATAGACCCGCGCCTCTCCCTTGTCGTCCCCTTTTTTAAGACTGGCCGTAATCGACAGCTCGTGAAGCGCGCGGGCGTAATCGGCCTTTTTAATGAGGTCAAGTCCCATGCGATACCGCGCGTCTGCATCGTCCTGCGGGTTTTTCAGGGGCTGGGCAAAGGTCGGCGCCGCTAACGAAAATACCACCATTGCAGTGAGAAAAATTGTTGTATGCCGGGCACAGATTCGCAAATCTTTCATATCTCGAAAATCCCCGCTGTCCTCTTGAGATCTTCCGGCTTTAACACCATTATATTCCTACCCTCGGAGGTAATCAGCCCGTCGGCCTTGAACTCGGAAAGTATCCTTATCACCGTCTCCTGGGCGACTCCGGCCATCTCGGAAATCTCCTGCCTGGAGAGCGTGAACTTCGGCCCCCGCCCCTCCCCGCGAGAGATGAAAAGCGTCATAAGGAGCGTCGCCACACGCTCGCGGGCATCCTTCAGGCCCAGGTCCCGGATGCGCTCCTGTGCGTTCTGGAGTTCCTTGTTCATTTTTTTGATAAACCGGACTCCGACTTCGGGGCTTTTCCGGAGCAGATCCACCAGGTCTTTTTTGCGGATACAGCAGAGTTCCGTATCCTGTATGGCCTCGGCGGTGTTGGAGTAGTGGTTTTCGTAGAGGGAATCGAACCCCAGCATGTCTCCGGCGGCCAGGACGCTGATTATAAGCTCACGTCCATCCGCAAGCGACTTATAACACTTTACGGTGCCGGAGCGAATCACGTATACAGTCTGGCTCGGCGTGTCTTCGATGAATATGACTTTCTTGCGGCGGAAGGTCTTGAGGTATATCAGGGAGCCTACCTTCTCAAGCTCGCCCATGCCGAGGTCCGAGAAAATCGTCAGGCTTCTTACTATGCAGTTTTTGCAGTCGCAGGCCAATTATCTTTCCCTCCCGCATGAATTCGACAGCATTCTCTCGGCCTGGAGGCGAAGCTCGCCGTCTTGAATATTGGCCGTGGCGGCCTCCACGGCGGTTTTCTCATCGAGGGTAAGCGCCCGTTTTTTTATGGGAGGCGCGTTTTCCCCGGAAGCCGGCCTGTCGGCTTTATCTGCCGCCGGTCGCCCGGCCAGGCGGAATTTCAGCTCTCGCACAGCGTCGCCGGGCGGATTCCCTCTGTTGCCGGTCGCCCCATCGTTTAATCCGGAATTTATTTTTTCGATAATCTGCGGGGAAAGCATTGAAAGCTCGGACATCCAGGCGGGGCTGTCAACGGATATGGTGAGTCTGCCGTCCCTGAGCATGTGCGGGCAGGCGTGCTGAGCAATCTTTTCCCCTACCGCCGATGCCCAGTTGCGCTGTATCCGGAAAAGCAAATCCCCGCTTCCCAGGCCGCGCGACTTAAGGACGTCCTTTAAGATTTCGCCGACGGGTATAAACTGTCGCGGCATATTAAATACCTAATTTAAGGCCGTTGAACTCGCTGCCCGATGATTCGCTCGTTTCAACGGCCTTTATATTTGGTTCAAGTCCGCTATAACCAGGCCGGTCAAAAGCTTCGGATAAAAGTATGTCGATTTCTGAGGCATTATCTCCCTAGCCAGGGCGACTTCTTTCACCTCCCTGACCTTTGTCGGATTCAAAAGAAAGCACATCGCGAATTCTCCGGAGATTACCCGGTCAATCGCCCTTTCACCGTCCTTTTCGAACTGCACGGGCCGGGAAGACGAAATCTTTTCCGTGTCTATTCCAAGCACGTTCTCCACGATAAGCGAATGCAGGATCGTAACGTCGAGATTGCAGTAGGTCTCGGAATGGCGTTGCCCGTGCAGCCTCGACACGGCATTCATGTCCTTCAATATAAGGATATAATAGCATGGGGCGCTGTCCCAGCAGAAACCGAAAACCGGTTTACCGGGCCCATGGGAATCATCCCCGGCCTCGGCAAGCGACCGCAGGAACTCCGAGCGGGCCTCGTCCTCGTTTTCCGGAAGAAAAGGAAACCTCTTTACCTTGAAATAGCGTGACGAGCGTTCCAGCACGTCGTCCAGCGTCAGATTTCCCGCATCGAGAATCAGCCTGTGAGTGGGAAGTATGGTAAGGCCGTCCTCGTCCATATTGGACAGGAACACAGGGAAAAAATTAAATCCTTCGTCCCCTCTCCATGCCCCGGCCTCGGTCCTTCTGTAGTCGCGGTATGCAAGCGCGGTCTCGTAGCGGTGGTGTCCGTCGGCTATGAAAATTTTCTTGTCCGCCATTGCCTTCCGTATAGACTCCATAACCTCTGCGTCCGTAACGGCCCGCAACATGTGTCTTGAACCGTCGTCGTCGATTGCCTCTACCGGTAGACCGGCATCAGAGCGGACAGCCGATGCAAGCAGCCTTGAGATCTTCTTTTCCGGGTCGGAATACAGCGCGAAGACCTGGCTTGCGGAGGCCGAGGCGGCCTTCAGAAGTTCGAAGCGGTCAGCCTTGGGGCCTTTGAGCGTCCCTTCATGCGGAAGGACGACTCCCTTGTCCCACTCTTCGAGCTTAAGCAGGCATATAAAGCCGCGCATGGATTTTTTCTCGCCCCGCGGGGTTTCATATTCAATTTCGTAGAGGTAGAGCGCGGGCTTTTCCTCGCGTTTCAAGACCCCGTCTCCAAGCCACCTCTTGAGGCTCTTTGCCGCGCGCGTGTACTGGTTGTTGCTTTCCGAGTCGCCCTCTTCCGGCATCCCGAAATCTACCCGGACGACATTGTGCGGGTCGCGGGCGTAGAGCTCGTGCCTGTACTGCGGCGATATTATGTCGTAAGGCGGCGCAACAAGCCTGGAAAGCCCGGCCAACTCGCTGTATCTTAGTCCTCGAAAAGGTATTACGTCAGCCAAAAGAAATTGCCTCCTGTAATTTTAAATTTTACGCCCCGCCGCCGCCTTCCGCGAAGCTCTTAAGTCTCTTGCTCCTGGACGGATGTCGAAGCTTGCGCAGGGCCTTCGCCTCAATCTGGCGTATGCGCTCCCTGGTTACGTCGAACTCCTGCCCGACCTCTTCCAATGTATGGTCTGCGGCCTCGCCTATGCCGAACCTTCTACGAAGCACCTTTTCCTCCCTTGGAGTAAGGGTCTGGAGCACCCTGCGCACCTGCTCGGAGAGGTCGTAGTTTATAGCGGACTCAAGCGGCGACGGGGAGCGCTTGTCCTCGATGAAATCGCCCAAGTGGGAATCTTCTTCCTCGCCTATGGGCGTCTCAAGCGAGATGGGTTCCTTCGCTATCTTCAGAACCTTGCGGACTTTCTCAAGCGGCAGTCCCATCTCGTTTGCTATTTCCTCGGGGGACGGCTCGCGTCCGAGCTCCTGCACAAGATGCCGCGATGTGCGGATAAGCTTGTTGATAGTCTCAATCATATGCACAGGTATGCGTATGGTGCGCGCCTGGTCTGCTATGGCGCGCGTAATAGCCTGGCGTATCCACCACGTCGCATACGTCGAGAACTTGTAGCCGCGTTTATACTCGAACTTGTCCACCGCCTTCATCAGGCCGATATTGCCTTCCTGGATTAAGTCAAGGAACTGAAGGCCCCTGTTCGTGTATTTTTTCGCTATCGAAACCACAAGCCGGAGGTTCGCCTCTACAAGCTCCGTCTTCGCTGTCTTCATGTTGAACTCGCCCTTGTCGAGCGACGATACCGCGGCCCGAAGCTCGTCCGGAGCAACAAGCGTCTCCGTCTGCACGCGCTCCAGTTTTTTCTTCGCGTTCTCATAGGACTTCTCCAGTTCAAGGAACTGGTCGGGGGTCAGCCTCACCTTCTTCGGGACTTTAACCTTCCCCTTTTCCGGGCGGGGCTTCAGAAATATATTGTGCAGTTCATCGATGGTTACGCCGGCGCGCCTTGCGCACGCCCTTATGTCCTTCTCGGCCTCCATAACCGTCCAGGCATAATCTCTTAGCTTCTGCGCGACAAGCTCCACCTGCCTGGGGTGCAGGTTTACCATATCGAGCTTCTCGGAAAGCTCCTTCTTTATCTGGCGGACAGAGCCTTTAAGCCTCTTCTGCTTCGATTCGGAGAGGTTCGGCTTTTTAAGCTCGATGAGCTGAGGGATAAGCCTTTCGTAGAGGGCGGTCGCATCGTCAAGAAGGGTTATCGTCTTCTCCTTTAACTCTTCCTCGTTTATCTCCTCTATCTCCTCGAACTCCTCCTCGTATGTATGCACGATGTCCCGGACGCCCAGGCGGCCTCTCTTGAGCTTGTCGCCAAGCAAGACAAGCTCTTTGAGCGCGGCGGGCATGCTGTACATGACCTTGGCAATTTCCCTCTGGCCGTCCTCGATGCGCTTTGCGATGACTATCTCGCCCTCGCGGGAAAGAAGGGATACCGTCCCCATCTCCCGGAGATACATACGCACCGGGTCGTCCGTCTTGCCTATGGCGCCGGGGGTTAAGTCGAGGGCTTCTTCCTCCTCTTCCTCCTCGCCCTCTTCCTCGAAATCGAGGTCGGCGTAGGTGCGGGTTTTTGCAGTTTCTTCCTCCTCTTCCGCCTCGATTATCCGGGCGTAGCGCTCCTCCTGCCCGGAATCGATAACCTCGATGTCCATGTCCCCGAAGATGTTCATTATATTCTCTATCTGCTCGGAGGACGAAATTTCGGGCGGCAGAACGTTATTCAAATCGTCGTAGGTCAGGTAGCCCTTTTCCTTCCCGACGCTGATTAACTGTTTTACTTCGTCCAGCTTCTCTTCTTTTGCCATTCGGTTAACTCCTTCTGCAGTTTATTTAAAAGCTCAAAGTCCTTGCCTGATAAAGCCTTCATCATCTTCATCCGGAAGTCGGACAACTCCTTTACCGCCACCGGCTCGCCTAAGGCGTTTGCCTTCTCAAGGAGGGCATTCACCTCCTCAACTACCCTCTTATAACGGGACTCCGTTAACGTGCCGACTGCCCCCTTCACGAAGCTCTCAGGATCTTCCATCTTGCCATAGTGGGCTTTCTCGAACTCTTTTAATGACAGCTCCAACGCCGTCCGCTTCATGTCCTCGTCCGGGAGCGCGTCCAAGAGCTTCGGGACTAAAACCGAGTCCCCTCCGAGGGCCATTCGGAAAAGAGCTTCGGCTATTTTTTTCAGCCTCTCGTCCGAAAAATCATCCGGCACCAAATTATCCGCCGCGTACAGTGCCGCCTCAGGGTCTTTAAGCGCTGCCTGGATAAGCCCCGCTTCGATTTTATCCATAGGGGCCAGTTTTTTATTGGCGACCCCGGAACGATAAACCCCGGTCTTTGCGCCGCCGTTAATCTTTTTCTCCAGTTCTTCTTTTAATGCCGACTCCTCGACTCCAAGCTCGGATGCGGCCATCTTCAGGTAATGGCTTCTCTCGACCGCATCGTCCAGACGCGCGAGTATACCGGTAATTGTCCCTGCGGCCTTGATTTTCCCGTCTATATCGGAGACGGCGGATGCCTCCCGTTTGATTACAAATTCGAGAAGCTTTTCGCGCCCTTTAAATGCTTCCTTGAGGGCATCGGGGCCTTCTCGCGCAAGGAGGCTGTCCGGGTCGTCTCCCTGGGGCAAGAGCGCGACTTTCGCGGCCATTTTGGGGCCAAAGGACAGGAAAACTTCCAGGGAGCGCGCTGCCGCCTTCCGGCCCGCTTCGTCGGCGTCGAAGACCAATAATACGTTCCTGCTGAAGCGCGATAAAAGCCTTAAATGTCCAGTGGTTAGCGCCGTTCCCAAGGTCGCCGTCGCATTCGTTATTCCCGCCCTGTGGCAGGCGATGGCGTCCATGTAGCCTTCGACGATTACCGCGTAGTCCTTCTTGCGTATTTCTTCCTTTGCAAAATCAATACCATAGAGCGTTTCGCCCTTTTTGAACAGCGGCGTCTCCGGAGAGTTTAGATATTTTGGTAACTCCTCGTTTTTTAAAGCCCTTCCGCCGAAACCGATGCACCTTCCCTTGACGTCTCTTATGGGGAACATCAGTCTGTCGCGGAATCGGTCGTAACTGCCCGTCCCATCAGTCTTTTTTATCGCAAGACCCGCTTTTTCGATTATGCGGGAATCGTGTCCCCCGGCCTTTAAATGGGTCAGAAGCGCGTCCCACGAGACCGAGGAGTAACCCAGCTCAAAGCCCTTTGCCGCGTCTTCCGGCATGCTGCGTCCTTCGAGGTATTTTACCGCCTTTTCCCCGTCCGGCGAATTCCAGAGCCGCTCCTGGTAGAATTTCGCCGCCGCCTCGTTCGCGGCGATTAATTTATCCCAATCCTCGCCGGCAGACCGGCTTCCGGCTGTCCGCTCAGGAAGCTCTATACCCGCTCTGTCGGCCAGGAATTGCACCGCGTCCGGGAAGGAGTAGTTTCCCTGGCGCATAACGAAGCCGACGGCGTCCCCGCCCGCCCCGCATCCGAAGCAGTGGAATATCTGCTTGGACGGGCTTACGGTGAACGACGGCGTCTTCTCCTGGTGGAACGGGCACAGGCCCAGGTAGTTCGCGCCGCTCTTCTTCAGCGAGACGTGCTGGGAGACAAGCTCGACGATGTCCGTCGCGGAACGCACCCGCTCTAACGCCTCATCCGTTATTAAGCCGTTCAAATCACTGCCTTATAAAAGCGTGAACTAACTATTTTATACTATATAGTATAACAAAATCAATGAAAATTAAAGGGCTTGCGAGAGGGATTATTGATTAATCCCCAATTTTCGTCTGAGCATGAATCTGAAATATCGCACAAGGAGTCCCGGCAGTTTAAGATAGTATTTTTTATTAAATCTGGCGGCTCTTAAGCCGAAACCCACGCCGTCGCGTAAGTTGCCCTGGGACATCGAATTGCGCGACCAAGAAAACGCATTGGTTGCAGACCACACTTTTGCAATCGGCGTATTCTTCTCGGACGAACCTTCCATAAATGACTCAAAAGAGTTGGGAGTTTTCCTGCTTGGTTCAGTTTTAGCCATTAATAACTTTGTCAGATTCGCAGAGTGCGCCCTTTTTTTAAACAGCACCTCGCAAACATAGGCAAACTTCAGGCCCTTTGCAGCCATGCGAAGCCACATGTCCCAATCGTCATCTATCCAATCATCCACTTTATTTTTTGCAAAATCCCCGGTTAATTCAAATGCGCGCCGTTTAAACATGACTGAAGTTGGCGAACGGATTATCCCCTCGCAAATCATATCTGTAAAATCTGGCCGGAGAACGCCGTTCTCTTCTTTCTTTTTCTTAATCAAAACCTTGTGTATCATTTTTATGCGCTTTTCAGCCCTTGCCATCCTCCTTTTATCATTCCCCTTTTCATCGAAACCATAGCCTTCGCAGAAGACAATATCCGCCCACGGATTCTCACGTATGAATTGAACCTGCTTCTCGATCTTTTCCGGCATCCATAAATCATCGTGGTCGAGGAGGGCTATAAGCTCTCCCAACGTATTCTTTATGCCGGTATTGCGCGCGACCCCCGGGCCGGCGTTTTCCTGGAATATATATTTTATCCGGCGGTCTTTTATCAGGTCTTCAATTTGTTTTTTAGTGCCGTCGGTCGAGCCGTCGTCCACCACCATTATCTCGATGTTCGGATACGTCTGCGCCAGGGCGCTCTCGACTGTCTCTCGGATGAAGGCTTCGCAGTTGTATACAGGTATTACAACGCTTACGATGGGCATACTTCTCTCGTCCATAATACTCTCCGGGTTAAAATTATAGTGACCGAATCTATTACTTAAACCCCACCACCGTTACCGCGTCGCCGCCATGCTCGGAGGTCTCGTCATGGAAGTCCTTCACGCCGGGGGTGACGATAAGCTCCTCGCGGACGGCCTTCCTTAGTGCCCCCGTGCCGCGCCCGTGGATAATCCTTACGCTGCCCATGCCGGATAGCATGGTCTTGTCCAGGAACTTCTGCACCTTCGGGAGCGCCTCCTCCACGCGAAGGCCGATGATGTTTATCTCCATGCCGGGAGATTCCTCTTCCTCTTCTTCGGCCCTCGTTACCGTGAAGGCCTGCGTCTTCGCCCTGCCCGGAGCCGCGCGAGTGGAAAGCTCAAGCTCGTCCGGGGACAGCGTAACGCGCATCGTCCCAAGCTGAACGACCACCTTTTGCCTGTCGCGCTTTATCTCGATTACCTGACCCAGTCTATTGTATTTGTAGACCTTCACCGAGTCCCCGACGGAGAGGGATTCGATCTCCAGCTTTCTAATCGGCGCGGCGGCCTCGGCGTCATTCAACTGCGCCTCAAGGGTCTGAACCTCTTCGGCCCGTTTTTTTACTTCTGCGCGTTCAGGCCCCTTCGAGGCTTTCTTTGTCAGTTCGTCCAAATCCCGGAGCTTGAACTTCAGTTGATTAATTACATTCTGTGCCTTCTCCTTGGCCTTCCTGACGGCCTCCCTGCGCTCGTCCTCCGCCCGCCTTACAAGCCCCTGGAGCCGCTCCTTCTCGGCCCTGGCCTCAAGGGCCTCCTGCGCGGCCTTGCGCCTGTCCTCGCGCGCGGCCTGGGCCTCTTTCTCAAGCTTCTCGATGAGCGTGTCAAGCTCCGCCTCGCCCGCCGCCCGGCTCTCCTTTGCCCGCTCAAGGACGCCTTTCGGCATACCGAGCCGCGAGGCGACAAGTATCGCGCTGCTCCTGCCGGGACGGCCAATTGCAAGGCGGTATGTCGGCATGAGCGTGACAGGGTCGAACTCTACCGAGGCGTTCATCACGCCGGGGGTATTGGATGCGAAGACTTTGAGCGCGCCGTGGTGCGTCGTGACGACTGTTTTAGCGCCGCGCCTGTGCAGATCCTCGATGACGGCGACGCCGAGCGCGGAACCCTCGGACGGGTCCGTTCCCGCGCCGAGCTCGTCGAGCAGGAGCAACGAATTCCTGGCCGCCTCTTTCAGCATATGAACGATTTGATTCATGTGCGAGGAGAACGTGCTTAAGTTCTGCTCGACGCTCTGCTCGTCTCCGATATCCGAGTATACTCCGTCGAACACGGAAATAGAGGAGTCCGGCGCGGCGGGAATGAGAAGCCCGGCCTGCGCCATGAGGACAAGCAGGCCCACGGTCTTTAAGACGACCGTTTTCCCGCCGGTATTCGGGCCGGTGATGACGAGCGTGTCGAAATCGCGCCCAAGCCGCATATCCAGCGGCACGGTATTCTCCATGCCCTTGGACATTATAAGCAGTGGGTGTCTGGCGTCCTTGAGATCCATGTATCCCTTGTCGTTGACGGACGGCAGATTCCCGCCGGTTTCAATGGCAAACGACGCGATTGCATAAAGCGCGTCGAGCTTTACAAGGGCAAGATATGACGCCTCCAGTCCGCCGCCGTTTTCCCGGACGGTTCCCGTGAGACGCCACAGTATCCTTTCTATCTCGCGGCTCTCGTCTCTTTTAAGGCTCACAAGGCGGTTGTTAAGCTCTACAGTCTTCTCAGGCTCCACGAAAACGGTAGAGCCGCTTTGTGAGTGGTCGTGGACGATTCCCTGGAGGTATGTGCGGAAGTTGGTTTTTAGCGGAAGCACGTATCTCTCGCCGCGCATGGTTATCACAGGCTCCTGCACGGCCTTCGAGAGCGACGAGTCCTGGATTATACCTTCAAGCTCCCGGTTAATCCGGAAACGGGCCTGCGCAGCCGAGACCCGTATCCTTTTGAGCTCCGGGGATGCAGAGTCGAGAACTTCGCCGTCCTCGCCTATCGCGCGGGTAATTTCGTTCTCAATGTTTTCAAAAACCGAGAGGCTCGAGCCTCTTCTGACTAAAACAGGATACTCCTGCTTAACCTTCGCCAGGGCCGATTTCATAAGCCGGGAAGCCTTCGCCACGGAGAGCACGCACAGGAGTTCCTGCGGGCTTAGCGCCGCCCCTTCGACAGCCGCCTTTTTAAGCTGCGGGGAAATGTCCTGAAGGCCGCGTATCGGGAATTCATGGCGGGAGGAGAGGTATCTTTTAAGCTCGTCGGCTTCCCGGAGCCGAAGGGTCACCTCTTTTATATCGGTTAAAGGAGCGATTGTGAGCGCTTCGGCCTGCCCGGGTTCCGATGCCGCGCGGGCGGATACGGCCTCGATCACTTTGTAAAATTCAAGGACCTTTAATGCGTGTTCGTCCATCAGCCGCCCAAGGCCACCTTCACAAGCTCATTAACAAGCTTTCCGTCCGCGCGGCCCTTGACCTTCGGCATAAGTATCTTCATTGCCTTGCCCATATCGGAAGGCCCCTTCGCCCCGGACTCGGCAACCGCTTCCTTTACCAGCGCCTCTATCTCCTCCTTGCTCATTTGTTTTGGCATGTAGGACTGGATGACCTCTAGCTCCGCTGTCTCCTTGTCCACCAGGTCCTTCCGCCCGGCCTTCCCGTACTGCTCTATGGACTCCCGGCGCTGCTTCGCCGCCGTGGAGAGCACAGAGAGCATCCCTTCGTCGTCTAAGTCTTTGCGCGAATCTATCTCCTTGTTCCTGTAGGCGGAGATAATCATCCTTATTGCGGAGAGCCGGGCTGCGTCGTGGGCCTTGAGCGCCTCCTTCATATCCGAGTTCAATCTCTCTTTCAGGGTCATTTTAGCCTCGCGATGGTCTTGAATATTCACGGAAAACAGCCTTACGGGGTGGCATGGCATTACGAGTTTGGGGTTGAAGTATAACCGGGCGGGGGCAATCTGTCAAGGAAAGAGGGGAATTTTTTAAAGCCCTTGAAAACGCGACCATACATAAACCGACAACAGGGAATAGCCCAGGAAGCAAAGACCGCCCAGTATTATTCCTATCCAGGCATGGACGCTCCCCCTGACCTCGGGATGTTCTATCGCAAGGCGCCTCCCCTTCAGGCCGAAAATAAAGGCCAAGGCTCCGAGCACTATGCCCACGAACGGTATCAAAGAGAACACCCCGAGATAATAACCGATGAGCGCGCTTTTATTCTTATATGGGATTATGGCGCCTATGGGCTCATATCTCGAGCCGGCCTCGGGCGCATGATGGAGTATGAATCCGCACGCCGAACAGGCGTAGTTGTTGTAATCCTGCTGCATGCCGCACTTTTGGCAGTAGATTTTCCCGCTCTCGAACTTCTCCGGCGGGGCCGCCGGTTTCGGCTCCTTCCATATATAAAGATACCAGTAAACGGGAAACGCCAGGAAGTTCAGGAAAAGAAGGAGCAGGGTCCAGGCTATTTTCTCCGAAGTTGACGCGACCGAGCTGCTTAAAAGATGGATGACGTAAAAGATGATCATGCCGAAGTTGAACAGGAACATAAGTATTTCAAAGACAAAAATGAGGAAGAATTCGGGAGGCGGCCCCGGCCTGTGCGCATTGCACGGACCAAACGCCGGATGCATCTGTGGCGCGTTAATCATCATGTAAAAGAAAGAGAGGAAAAAGAGGGCAAAAAGAAATATAGGCATGAAGCTCAAAATACCTAACACTATCTTGGCAGGCTTTTTCATTGACCCTCCAAATGACGGTGCTTGCTACATAGATATTTCCGTCCCGATGCCCTTGTCCGTAAATATCTCCAAGAGGAGCGCGTGCGGGACGCGTCCGTCCACGACATGCACCTTGCCGACCTTGCCGCCGAGGGCGTCGAAACAGGCCGCCACCTTCGGGAGCATTCCGCCGGAGATTACGTTCTTCTTTATCATATTTTTTGCTTGAGCCTTTGTGAGCGCCGGCAGCAACTGTCCGTCGGCGTCTTTAATCCCTTCTGTATCCGTTAGCATAACGAGTTTTGCCGCAGAGACTTCAGCCGCCACCGCACCCGCGACAAGATCTGCGTTTATGTTGTATGTCTCGCCATTCTCACCCATGCCAACTGGGGCGATGACGGGTATAAAGCCTTTTTCGTCGAGCGTGGTAAGCACACGCGTATTTACCGAAGCAACCTCGCCAACCAATCCGATATCTATTTTTTCTGATGGACCCTTGCCTGAGGATGTTTTGGAAATTAATTTTTTCTTAGCTATTATAAGCCCGCCATCCTTGCCGGTTAGACCGACTGCCTGCCATTCTTTTGAAGATGAGTTAATAAGGGTAACGATTCCCTTGTTAATAAAACCTAAAACCATCTCGACTATGTCCATGGTTTCAGCGTCCGTTACCCGGTAACCTTCCACAAACTTCGGCTTAAGCCCCATCTTCTTCATGGTGGAAGATATTTCCGGCCCGCCACCGTGAACGATTATAATTTTTATCCCAATATGATTCATCAAAACTATATCCCTGGCAAACGATTCTTTCAGTTTATCGTCTATCATCGCATTGCCGCCATATTTAATAACGAATCTTTTGCCTTTGAATTCTTCAATGTAAGGTAGAGCTTCCATCAGAATTCCTGCTTTAACTCCTGCTTCTCTGATAAACTCTTTCATAACGCCCTCGCGAATTATAAGATGAACCTGCTCAAGTCCTCGTCTTTGGTAATGTCGATTAACTGCTTCCGCACATATTCCGCGTTCACCCTGATATTCTTCTGCACCGCGTCGGGGGCGTGGAAGCTCACCTCTTCGAGGAGCCTCTCCATCACGGTATACAAACGTCTCGCCCCGATATTCTCGGTGCGGCTGTTGACGGACGCCGCAATCCTCGCAATCTCGCGTATGGCGTCGTCCATGAACTCCACGTCCAGCCCCTCCGTGCCGAGAAGCCCGACATACTGGCGTATCAGGGCGTTTTTCGGCTCGGTGAGTATCCTCACGAAATCGCCTTCCGTCAGGTTGTCCAGCTCCACGCGTATGGGGAAACGGCCCTGGAGCTCCGGGATGAGGTCCGAGGGCTTCGCCACATGGAACGCTCCGGCTGCGATGAACAGGATATGGTCCGTATGCACCGGCCCATGCTTCGTGTTGACCGTCGAGCCTTCGATTATCGGGAGCAGGTCTCTCTGCACGCCTTCACGCGATACGTCCGGCCCGCCTCCTCCTCCCGATTCTCTGCCGGCCACCTTGTCTATCTCGTCCACGAAAACGATGCCCGACTGCTCCACGCGCGATATGGCCTCTCTCGCCACCTTGTCCATGTCTATGAGCTTGGACGCCTCCTCCTGCGTCAGGACCTTCATCGCCTCCGGGACCTTAAGGCTTCTTCTCTTTGTCTTCTCAGGGAACATGTTCCCCATCATCTCCTTAAGGCTTATCTCCAGTTCCTCCATTCCGATGTTGGAGATGACTCCGAGCGGCATCCCGCCTTTCTCCCTGACCTCAAGTTCGACGGTGCGGTCATCGAGCTTGCCGCCTCTTAACATCTTCCGGAATTTCTCCCTGGTCGGACTTTCGGCCTCGTAGCTCTCGTGCATCCAGTCCACAGGCTCTTCCTCCGGTTGCTCATGTGCCTGTATCCGGTCTACCGGTCCCCTGCGTCTCGGCAGGAGCGCGTCAAGCACCCGCTCCTCAGCCGCGGCGCGCGCACGCTCCATGACTGCCTCCGAATGCTCGGAGCGCACCATCGCGACGGACTGCTCCGTGATGTCCCGGACGATGGATTCGACATCCCGCCCGACATAGCCGACCTCCGTGAACTTCGAGGCCTCCACCTTTACAAAAGGCGCGTCCACAAGCTTCGCCAGTCGCCTGGCAATCTCGGTCTTTCCGACCCCCGTGGAGCCTATCATTATAATATTTTTCGGCACCACCTCGTCTCTCAGTTCCTCCGGCAGGCGCTGCCTGCGCCATCTCGTCCGAAGCGCGACGGCCACGGCGCGTTTAGCGTTATTCTGGCCGATTATATATTTATCCAGCTCGGCGACTACTTCCCTGGGTGTAAGCTCCCGCATTTCTATAACTCCTCTATCATAATGTTCGAGTTCGTGTATATGCAAATCCCCGACGCAATCTCCATGGACTCCTTCACTACCGCCTTCGCATCGAGGGACGAATGCTTAATCAGCGCCTGGGCCGCGGCCTGGGCGTACGCCCCTCCGGAACCTATCGCGGCGATGCCGTCCTCCGGCTCTATGACGTCGCCCGTCCCGGAGATGATGAAGGTATGCTCCTTGTCCGCGACAATCAAAAGCGCCTCCAACTGCCGGAGCATCTTGTTCGTCCTCCACTCCTTCGCAAGCTCTACCGCCGCGCGCGCAATGTTGCCGTGGTATTCTTCTATCTTGCCCTCGAACTTCTCGATAAGCGTGAAGGCGTCCGCGGTCGCGCCCGCGAACCCGGCCAGTATCGTATTATTATACAGCTTACGAATCTTCTTCGCGTTGTGTTTCATAACCGTTGCGCCCATAGTGACCTGCCCGTCTCCCCCTATGGAAACATGGCCGTCCTTGCGGACACAGAGGATTGTGGTTCCGTGAATGTTTTCCATTTCTATCCTTTCGCCCTGGGATGGGCCTTGTCGTAGACCTCCATGAGCCTTTCCATGTCCAGGTGCGTATACTTCTGCGTCGTGGAGAGCGAGACGTGTCCGAGCATCTCCTGTATCGACCGCAGGTCCGCGCCCGCTCCCAAAAGGTGCGTGGCGAAGGTATGCCTTAGCGTATGCGGGGACACGTTTCCAGGAATACGTTTCTCGCGCACGTATTTCATAACCACGCGGCGAATACTCCGGACGCTTAACCTTTCACCCCTGTTGTTCAGGAACATCGGACATGGGGAATGCGCCGGGGTCTTTTTCGCCGAATTCGCCGCAGCGATATAATCCAATATGGCCTCCACCGCCTTCCTGCCAAGCGGCACGAACCGCTCCTTGTTCCCCTTTCCCGTTACCTTTGCCAGCCCCTGAGTCAGGTCTGCCTGCTCGCGGTCAAGGCCCGCAAGCTCCGATATGCGGATGCCCGCCGAGTAAAAGACTTCAAGTATTGCCCTGTCCCGCAGGCCTTCCAGTTTGTCGCCGCCCGGCGCCTCCACCAGCATCACCGCGTCGTCCACCGAGAGGGCAATCGGCTGGGATTTTTCTCTCTTCGGCGTAGCGACAAGTTTCGCCGGATTCTTCTCGACAAGACCTTCCCTGAACAGGTAGCGATACAGGCTTCTTATCGATGCAACCTTTCTCTGCGCGGAAGATTTTTTTATTCCGCGCTTCACCAGGTGCGCCAGGAACCCCCGGATGTCGAGGTTATCCGCCTTCAGCAAGTCCGGCTCGGCCCGACGCCGGTCAACCGGCTCGCCCGGCCCTTTCAGATATTCCGCGAACTGCCTGATATCGTTCCCGTAGCCGACGAGCGTATTCCCGGAGGCGCCTTTCTCGTAGCGCATATAGTCAAGAAATTCCGAAAGATAATCAGCCATTCTCCAGCCTCGATTTCCAGGACTCAATGTCCTCAAGCGCCCTCGCGGCCAGAAACTCGCGCCGCTCATCCTTTTTCCGCACCTTTCTGCCAAGCGGCGGGAACAGGGAGAATATCACGTTCGTCGGCTGGAAGCGGGCCGGATCGGTCTTCGTTAGGTGGGTAACGAGCGCGCCGTGCGCAGTCGTATCCGGCGGCGCAAGCGGCGGCAAGCCCTTGATAATACGCGCTGCATTAATCCCTACCAGTATCCCCGTTGCAGACGACTCGACATAGCCTTCCACGCCCGACGCCTGGCCTGCCATGAAAAGGCCGAGGCGACCCTTAATCTCAAGAGTCGGCTCAAGGAACATCGGCCCGTTTATGAAAGTGTTCCGGTGCAGACTCCCGTACCTTAAAAATTTCACGTCCCCAAGCCCCGGAATCATGCGGAAGACCCGCCCCTGCTCCGGCCATTTGAGCCTCGTCTGGAACCCGACTATATTATACGCCGTCCCCTCGGCGTCTTCCCGCCTCAGCTGAACCACGGCGTAAGGTCTCGCGCCTGTTTTTGGGTCTGTTATCCCCACGGGCTTCATGGGGCCGTGCGTGAGCGTCTCGCGTCCGCGCTCCGCCATTGTCTCTATGGGCATGCATCCCTCGAAGCACCGCATGCTCTCGAACTGGCGCACCGGGGCCTTTTCCGCGCCCGTCAGGGCGTCGTAGAAAGCGTCGTATTCTTCCTTCGTCATCGGGCAGTTGACGTAATCGTCTCCGCCCTTTCCGTAGCGCGAGGCGCGGAAGGCAATGCTCATGTCCACGGAGTCCGCGTCGATTATGGGCGCGATGGCGTCGTAGAAATGCAGGTGCTCCGCCCCGGTCATGGCGCCGATTGCGCCTGCCATTTTGTCCGATGTGAGCGGCCCGGTAGCGATTACCGCCACAGGCTCCGGAACCGCGATTATCTCTTCGCGGATTACTTCTATATTCGGGTGAGCCTCAATCGCGCCGGTGATATATGCGGCGAAGGCCTCCCTGTCAACGGCCAGGGCGCTCCCGGCGGGGACTGCGGTCTTGTCCGCCGCCTCCATCACGAGCGATCCCATCCGCCGCATCTCCTCCTTTAGGAGACCTACGGCGTTATGCAGGTCGGAGGAGCGCAGAGAGTTCGAGCATACCAACTCGGCCAGGAGCCCAGTCTTGTGCGCCGGAGTCATTTTATTGGGCCGCATCTCGAAGAGCCGCACCCTTATCCCGCGCCTTGCCGCCGCCCAGGCCGCCTCCGACCCTGCAAGCCCTCCGCCGATTACAGTCAGAAATTTCTCAGGCATATCCTCTCATTCTATTTTTAATATCGGCGATAGTCAACCATTTCTATTGACAGAATCTCCAATAATAATGTATAAAAAGCTAAAATTATAGATACCAGAACAACGGGAGGTGTAAAAATGGACAAGAAACTGCTTTTGGTCGCCACGCACTCTTTCGACGCGCCTGAGCGCGCCGGAGCCGCGCTCTCAATCGCGAACACCGCCGTCGCGAACGGCATCGACGTGATAGTATTTACCATAAACGAGGGGGCGCTCCTGGTCAAGAAGGGCTTTGCGGAGACTATCAAGGAGCAGAAGGCGTTCCCGCCGATTAAGGACCTCATGGCTTCCCTGGTAGAGGCAGGGCAGAAGTTTTATGTCTGCACGCCCTGCGCGGCGCAGTTCGGCGTCAAGCCGGAGGACCTGCTCCCAAATGCCGAGATGGCCGGCGCCCAGACGCTTGTAGACCTCGCTATGGATAGGGAGGTTATGACGTTTTAAAATTTTCTTGACAACAAAATAAAACGGGATTATTTTACTTTCCGCTAAACAAGATTGCGGCCTAAACCCGGGCGGGGCCGGTAGACCGGCGGCGAGTCATACTTTGCCTTCGGTGACTTAAGCCTGCCAATGGGTGCGGGGGAACCAGGGATTCACGGGGCGAATTCTTCTTGCGACGCCTGATTTATCGGGCGCCTCAGGGGATAAGGCACTGCCAAGCCTGAGCCCGGCAGCTAACCTCGCAGGCATTTGGAGAGCAACCAGGGCAGAATGGGGCGCGCACGTCCGCGTCCTTGAAGAGCCTCCGGTTCGCCCGGCGGCTTTTTTTTTGGAGGTATAAATAGTCCCATGTTCGGCTGGCTCAAGAAAGTCGTCATCGGCGGCGCGAGAGACATTTACGACCCGCGCATCTTCCACAATGTCTCCCTTATAGCCTTCTTCGCCTGGGTGGGTTTGGGTGCAGACGGGCTTTCGTCATCCTCCTACGGTCCGGAGGAGGCATTTCGCGCCCTCCAGAGCAATGTCCACCTTACCGTATTCGTGGCCGTCGCCTCCGTCATTACCGTATTCATAATCAGCACCAGCTACTCCCAGATAATAGAACTTTTCCCTACGGGCGGCGGCGGATACCTCGTGGCGACAAAACTCCTGTCCCCCACGGCGGGAATGCTGTCCGGTTCCGCTCTCCTGATAGACTACGTCCTTACCATTACGCTTTCCATAGCCTCCGGCGCGGATTATATCTTCAGCTTCCTTCCGGCGGCCTGGCTTCAGTACAAGCTATACTTCGCCTTCGCGGCGCTTCTCTTCATGACCGTAATGAATATGCGCGGCGTCAAGGAATCCGTCCTGCCGCTTGTGCCGCTGTTCATGGTATTCATCGTCACTCACGTCTTTTTCATAGTCTATGCGTTCGCGCATAACGCAGGCGATTTCCCTGCAATGTTTGCCGCGACAAAGTCCGACATACACAATACGCAGACAGCCCTGGGGACATTCGGAATGATATTCCTCATCCTCAGGGCATACAGCATGGGCGCAGGCACATATACCGGCATCGAGGCCGTATCAAACGGCCTGCCCATACTCCGGGAGCCGAAGGTAAAAACTGGCAAGCACACCATGAGGTACATGGCCTTCTCGCTTTCGTTCATGGTCCTGGGCCTTATGGTCGCCTATCTCCTCTATAATGTAAAACACGTGCCCGGCAAGACGTTGAACGCCGTGCTATACGAATCCATTACAAAGGGCTGGGGAACCGGTGGGTACGTTCTGATGATTGTAACACTGATCTCCGAGGCAATCCTGCTCCTTGTCGCGGCCCAGACGGGCTTCCTGGACGGCCCCAGGGTGCTGGCGAACATGGCTCTCGACAGGTGGTTCCCGACAAAATTCGCGACTTTTTCCGACAGGCTCGTAACACAAAAGGGCATCCTGATAATGGGAATCGCCGCCTTTTTGATGATGGCGATTGCCAGTGGCTCGGTTGATTTCCTCGTAGTGCTCTACTCCATTAACGTCTTCATAACGTTCTCGCTCTCACAGCTCGGCATGGTGCGGCACTGGTGGCTTGAACGGGGCAGGGCGGAGCACTGGCGTAAGAAGCTGTTTATAAATGGGCTCGGGTTTTCCCTGACCTCATTCATACTCGTCACTGTCGTAGTGCTGAAATTCGCCGAGGGCGGCTGGATAACGATAGTCATAACGTGCGTATTGATCGGACTTGCGTTCCTCATAAGAAAGCATTATCAAAATACCGCCAAACTCCTCAAGAGGCTGGACTCCCTGGTCGAGGCGGCTGGATACGGCCTGGACGAGGCCCCTGCCGGGGCGGCTGGAACTGCGCCCGGACTCGATCCGACGGGGAAGACGGCAATCCTGCTCGTGAGCGGCTACAACGGCCTTGGCCTGCACACTTTTCTGAACGTAATCCGCCAGTTCGGGGGAGTATACAAGAACTTCGCTTTTATTGAGATAGGCGTGGTAGACGCGGGCACGTTCAAGGGCACCCAGGAACTGGACGCCCTGAAGAAGCGGGTAGGCGAGGACCTGGAAAAATACATGAAGCTTGCCCGCACCCACGGCCTGTACGCCGAAGGCTTCTCCTCGTTCGGGACCGATGTCGTAGAAGAAATATCGAAGCTCTCCCCGAAGATTATAGATCGCTTCCCGAATTCCACGTTCTTCGGCGGCCAGCTTGTTTTCCCGAACCCCGGCGTCTTCACGGGGATGCTCCACAATTACACCATCTTCGCCGTCCAGCGCTATTTCTACAACCAGGGCATACCAATCATGCTGATGCCGGTCAGGGTGTGATATAGCGGCGTTTGTCGCGAGCAGGGGAAAATTCGTCTGACCCAAAACCTTTCTGATGTTCCTGCCGGAGGCAAAGCTCCGGAATATAACCGTCGGGATGCTCGCAGATCTCAAGGAAAAGGCCGAGTCGCAGTTGCCGACTCTTTAGCGGATATGCCGTGTGCCGGGGGCGGGGGCATTCTTTCCGAAAAATTATTATTCACAATTGCGCTTTAACGGCTATCGTTCTTTTTTACGTTCAAGATAATTTTTCTTCAAGAATACTCCCGCCCCCTAATATTAAATATTACCCCGCCTTCCTAAGCCTCGCAGCGCCTGAGGCCTCGCGGATGTAATCTTCAAGCTCTGTTGCCCTGTGCGCGGCGGTATGGGAACCGAGAACCCGCTCCCTCGCCCTTATGCCGAGTTTTACCCTTTCCCGCTCCGGCGTATAAAGCAGGTAGTCCATCGTCTCCTCGGCGGAGCGCGAGATAAGTATTTCCCTTCCCGGCTCGAATATCTCGCTTAGGCCCTCCCACAGGTCGCTTATAATCGGCGTGCCGCATGCCGCCGCCTCGAACAGACGCCCCGGCGGGGAGTATCCGGCCCTTTTCATGTCGGCGCGGGTGATGTTCAGCGTAAATTTTTGAGAATTGTAAAACCTCCTGTGCATGGCCTGCGGCAGGTATTCCAGTCTCTGAATGTTAAGCGGCCACGTTATATCTTCCGGATACTGCGGGCCCGCCACAACGAATGTCTTGGTTTTAAGTTTCTTCGCGGCCTTGAGCATCATCTCTTCGAGCGATTGCTGCCGGTCCGGGCTGTAAGTCCCCATATACCCCATGTCCCAGATGCGGCGGTCGGTTACAACCTCAGGGTAGCAGGTCTCCGGGTCGGCGGGACAGTAAAGCGGCCTGGCCATGGGAGAGCCGAACTCCCGCTCGATTTTCTCAAGTATCGGCCCCGAGGTGGAGGAGAGATAAATGGAGTAGTTTCTTACGAGCTTTCGTGTAAGATAGCCGCACCGTCCCTCCTTGAGGCCTGCGAGCGTGAGCGGGGCGTCCAGGTCGTAAAAGACGGTCACGCCCCTGGCGCCGGATGTTACTAGTTCGCCCACCTTTGCGCCTTCCGGCACATACGAGCCGACGATGACGCAGTCGGCGGTCATTATGTCTTCGATGAATTTTTTTCTTAGTTCAGCTACGTCGCCGTAAAGACATGTGCGGCAGTAAGGCGGCCTGGGCATGTCCCGGTTTTTTGCATGCTGCGGCAGGTCTCGCTCGAGAAACAGGACTTCGTGCCCCAGTCCCGAAAGCTCACGCGCCAGGCATCTATAGGCGACGGCATGGCCGTTGCCCCAGGAAGACGTTATGGAATGTCCAAGGATGACGATACGCATTTCACTACCCCCTTGCCAACCTTCAGCCGAAGACCATCTCGAACTGCGCCGCGCGGTGCGCATAGGTATGCTGGGCCAGAACCTTCGAGAGCGCGGCCTGGCCTATCTCCCTGGCGTCGTCCGGACTCAGCGATGCAAGTATCTCCGCCACCTCTTCCCCGTCTTTTGCCGTAAGTATCTCTCTGCCCGGCTCAAAGAACAGTTCTATTCCATCCAGGGGGTCGGTTATTATACACGCGCCCGCGCCCGCGGCCTCGAATATGCGCGCCGACGGCATGCAGCCCGCGAGCGCCGCTCTCCCCCAACAAACGTCCAGCGCCGTTTTCGCTGAGCAGTTAAAGGCGTTTTGATCGCATGGACGAACGTCCCCCACGTAACGCACGTTCGGCGGTTTTGCCTTCCCTTCCCATCCGGTTCCGCCCAGCACAAAGGATTTATGTTTCAACATACGCGCCGGGCGGAGATAAAACTCCTCCATCCGCGCCTCCCTGGACGGTATGCGGTTTCCCAAAAAAGACATATCCGCATGGAACCTTTTATCGCAGGGCGCAGGGTAATGTACCAAAGGGTCAAGCGCGTTGTATATGGGCACGCAGGATTTTGCGCCCAATTCCCTGTATCCCTTGATTACGGGCGTCCCGCCTCCGTATGTGAATATATAATCGTATCCCGGCACAAGACGCATGAAGGGGTCTTTGCCGTTTTGACGCAGGCGTTCAAGCGTCGCCGGGGCGTCCACGTCCCAGAATACGGCCCTTGCTCCGTCCTTTCTTGCGGTCAATACGGCCTCTTCGAGCCAGGTGTCCAGCCGGTCAAGCGGCTGGAGCCGCTTCGGCGCTCGCATACCTTCCATATGCGGGCTGTCGGTCGGACCGATTGGCCGGTCTCCGCCGCAGGAGATTTTTATCAGTATATCCGCCTCCTGCGCCATCTTAATCGCGCGGCGCGCGCCCTCCTCATTCGGCGGATATACGAGCACGGAGGCCCATTCCTGGCCGTTCGACCGGCTGCCAATCCGGTTTCGAGCCAGGTGTCCTTGGCCTGCCGTCGTGCCCGGCTCGTAAAACGTAATACTGTGCCCGCGCTCGTGCAGCGCACAGATTATTCCGCGGTAATAGGCCGAGGCGCCATTCCGGCAGACTGAGAGCGGGCCAGGCCCGAAGAAGGCTATATCCATGCCGCCATCCATCATAAGCCGTTTCCCGCCGCATCGCCAACCATGACAAAGCGATAGAGCGCGGTTATTCCCGTAAGGTTTGGTTGCGGTTGCCGGAAGGTTTTGAAGCGGATTTCTGCAGGAAATCAGGTGGCTATCTGGGTAAGGTCTCTCAAAGCTTGTGCTACAAAGAAATCGACAGCCGCAAAGAACAACGGACATCTTATTATTATAATCAGTTTAGCAAAAAAAGCGGCCCTGTCAAATTACGGTTTTCAAGGCCGAATTTCTGGTCGAGCACAATGGCAAGAAGCAGGGCGGCGAGATATATGATCGAGACCGTGAAAACCCTCCCGAACCCCCTGTTTTTTATAACGGAAGACCATGTGAAGGCAAGGAACAACGTCCCGGCGGCAAAGGCCGCAATACCGAACATTGCCGTGCAAAAGCCGAGCCATGCAAGCGAAAGCGTAAGAGGCAACATGGCGGAGGCGTACATAAGAAGCGATGCCCTGGTATATTCCTCTCCCATGCGAACAGGCATCACCGGAAAACCGGCGGAGGCGTATTCCTCCCGGTATTCAAGCGCGAGGGCGAGGAAGTGCGGCTGCTGCCATACAAGAAGCACCGCGAAAAGTATCCAGCCTCCAGGGCCGATTTTCGGGTCAACCGCCGCATAGCCCGCAAGCACGGGAAGGGCGCCGGGCACCGCTCCCAGCACGGTTCCGAAAGGGGAGTTTTTTTTCAGGCAAAGGGTATAAAAAACAACATAAAGTAATACGGCGGACGCGATAATTAACGAGGCGGCAGGGTTGATAAACAGCCAGGAAGCCATAAAAGACGATGCCGTAAGCAGGGCGGCCAGAACCCAGGCTGTCCGGACGCCCAAGGCATCGAGCGCCCGGCCCCTGGAGGCAACCCTGGGCATCAGCGCGTCCGTTTCCCGCTCCAGCAGCACATTTAACAGCCCGGAGCCGCATGCTGCGGCAATAATGCAGGAAAGCGTCAATACAATCAGTCTTGCTGACGGCAGGCCCCTGTCGGCGATAGACATCCCGGCGAGGGACGCCAAGGCGGAGGCCGAAGCAATGCCGGGCTTCATGATGCTGAACATATGTCTCGAAAATTTCATTGTCATGCGAGAGTTCTCTTAGGGCAGGGATTCCCTCGCCCCAGAGCTTGTAACGGCTTCGTCCGCCCACAGGCGGCCTATGACCATGATAAGCAGGAGCGCTATCGCCAGGTGAACTGCCGTCGCCGCAAAATAAAGCCTGGAAAACACCACCACCGCTCCCGCGATTATCTGAACCGCTATAAGGCCGAGTATCAAAAGCGCCCGTTTCCTGAACCTCTCGCCGCCTATGCCGACAAGGGCGTATATATAAAAAACCAGGGCGGTGGCAAGGATAAGATAGGCCGAGAGCCTGTGCGAATACTGTGCGAGGATCTTCGGGTCGGAAAGCGACGGAAGCACCCTTCCTTCGCATAGCGGGAAGTCCGGACATGCAAGCCCGGAACCGGAATGCCTGACATACGCGCCCAGGGACGCCTGGCAAAATACGAGCGCCCCAAGGCCCAGGAGAAATCCCGCCGCGCCGGAGGCCGAAAATGCCGGCTCAAGCCTGCGCCCGTCGAAAACGGCCATGTAAAAGACCATCGTAAACATGCAAAGCCCGACCATGAAGTGAATGGTGGTAAGCTGAACCGGCAGGCCGAATAGCACCACGAACCCGCCAAGGAGTATCTCCAGCGCTATAAGCCCTATCGCAGCCAGAGGGATTGCCTTCGCGGCCCCGCGGTAACTCTTAAGCCGCCTTGAGGAGAGCCAAATAAGCAGGACTGTCGCGATTGACGCTATTACCCTGTGGCCGTATTCCATGTAGGTGTCCAGATTAAAGGGCGGCAGAAGACTCCCGTGGCATAGCGGCCAGTCCGGGCAACCGAGCCCCGCCTTCATGCCGGCGACAAGGTTGCCCCAGATAAGCAGTGTAAAGAAAGCTCCGAGGGTAATTTTACCGAGCATTTAATAAACCTCCTTTTTCACCGGAACAGAGAGTCGGTGAGCGTGCCCAGGATAAGAAGCGCAAGGAACCCAATCGGGAGCAGGGCGAATGTCCAGACCAGCTCCTTCTCTGACTTCAAGTGCATGAAGAAGAGCGCCACGAGAGACGCCTTGACCGAGGCTATCGTAAGCGCCACAACCGCATTGAAAAGCCCAAGCCGGAGATAGGAAACTCCCCACGTGATGACCGTGAGACAAAGAAGCGCTCCCCAGACGAAAATATATGTCCTGTACGCCGCCATCCCGCGCTCTTTAACCCGCGTCTGTTCGTTCATGTCTCTCACATCCTTATCCCATAAGATACAGCATGGGAAAGAGGTATATCCATACGAGATCGACAAAGTGCCAGTATATCCCTGAGACCTCGACCGGCACGGCGTAATCCGCCGAAAAGTCCCCACGCATTGTCCTGATGAGGCAGTAGGCAAGCGCAGACATCCCGGCCACGACGTGCAGGGCATGTATGGCGGTCATCACGTAGTATAGCGAGAAGAATATGTTCGTGCCCGGAAACTCCCCGCGCTCGAAGTGCTCCCTGTACTCGAAACCCTTTATCACCAGGAACGCCGCGCCGAGAATGAGTGTGACGACGAGGGCGATTTTCAGCGCCTTCACGTTTCCCCTTCTTATCCCCGCGATGCCGACGGCGACGCTCAAGCTGCTGCATATCAGGACTACCGTGTTCGCAAAACCCATTACGCGGTTAAGTTTCAAGTGCTGGGCATAGAAAAGCTCCGGATATTTTATCCTGAATACCGTGTAGACCGTAAAGAGCGCGCCGAAAAGCAGGAGTTCCGTCGCAAGGAATGTCCATATGCCGAGCTTCGAGGTCTCCAGCACGAAAACCGGGTTTTCGTGGCCCCCTTTTTCCCGTTCGCTCATCACTCATCCCTTTTCGGATAACTGTACGGCCAGTCGGTTATCACGGGTATCTCCGTGAAGTTCCCGGTCGGCGGCGGAGACGGCACCTGCCATTCGAGCGTTTTCGCTCCCCAGGGATTGGGCGGGGCCTTCTCTCCTTTTTTGAGGCACCGGATAAAGTTATAGAACATTATCACGATGCCCGCCGCAAGTATCCATGAGCCTACCGTGGATATTATGTGCTGGGTCTGGAACCGGGGCGGGTAGGTCGCCCATCGCCTCGGCATCCCTCGGAAGCCCAGGATAAACATGTTGAAAAACGTTACGAAGAAGCCCACGAATATCAGCGCCCAGGCGAGTTTCGCCACCTTTTCGTTAAGCATCCTGCCCGTCATCTTCGGATACCAGTAGTGAAGCCCGGCGAAGAGTCCCATGACCGTCCCGCCCATCATGGTGTAATGAAAGTGCGCGACGACAAAATACGTGTCGTGCAGAGGGACGTCCGTGGCCAGCGCGCCGAGGAACGGGCCGGTAAGCCCTCCTATGACGAAAGAGAATATGAACGTCAGCGCGTATATCATGGGCGTGTCAAGATGAATCGATCCCTTATACATAGTCGCTATCCAGTTGAAGACCTTTATGCCCGTCGGGACGGCGACGGAGAACGTGAAGAACGAGAAGAATATGTCCGCAGCGTTGGACATCCCGGCGACGAACATGTGGTGACCCCATACAAGGAACCCGGAGAACGCGATGGCCATCGAGGAATAGGCTATGGCCCTGTATCCGAATATGGGCTTCCTGGAGAATACCGGTATAATCTCGCTTATAATGCCCATTGCGGGGAGTATCATAACATATACCGCAGGATGGGAGTAGAACCAGAAGAAGTGCTGGAAGAGAAGCGGGTCTCCGCCCTTGGCGGGGTCGAAGAAACCGATTCCGAAAAGCCTCTCCGCCATAAGGAGCATGAACGTCATGCCGACGACCGGCGTCGCGATGACATTTATTATGCTGGTCGCGTACATGCTCCAGATAAATAGCGGGAGCCTGTGCCACGTCATGCCCGGCGCGCGGAGCCTGTGTATTGTGACGATAAAGTTCAGCGCGGTGAGTATCGTGGACATGCCCATCAGGAATATCCCGCCGACCAGTATCGTCACGGCGGCGGCGGTCCTCGCAGAATAGGGGGTATAAAAGGTCCAGCCGGTGTCTATGGGATGAGAAAAGGAGGCTATTACGACAAGGACGCCGGCCCCGAACAACCAGACACTGAAGAGATTGAGCCGTGGGAACGCAACATCGCGCGCGCCAATCAAAAGCGGTATGAAGAAATTCCCCAGCGCGGACGGTATTACGGGGATGACGAACAGGAATATCATTATCACCCCGTGCAGGGTGAACATCTCGTTGTAGGTCTGGTTGGACATCAGCCAGTTGTTAGGCTTCAAAAGCTCCAGCCGCACAAGCAGACCGAACACGCCGCCGACCAGGAAAAAGAACAGGATAATGCACAGGTACATAATCCCTATCCTCTTGTGGTCGAGCGTGAATATCCAGGAGGACAGGCCGCGGGTCTCGGTTAAGTAATTAGGCTCAGAGGTTTCGTTCATAATCAGACCATTGATCATATAGCTGTCATTATTTCAATGTCTTTATATACGCTATAACGGCGGTTATCTCGTCGTCTTTTATGATGCCCTTGAACGTCGGCATAACCTTCGGGAATCCCTTGACGGTCGTCGCCGCGGGATTCAATATTTTCGTCCTGATGTAATTGTCGTCGGCTATGACCGTCTTTCCGTTCTCAAGCAGCACGCGGCTTTCGTACAGGTTCTTCCATGTCGGCCCGACCTTTACCGTGCCGTCGGTGGAGTGGCAGGCGAGGCATCCGAGCCTCTGAACCACCGCCTTCCCCTTGTCCGCAAGCGGCAGGACCTTCTCGGCCTTCGCCGTCTCCTGCCGGTACCACTGCCGATACCGGGCCGGGGGCATGACTATAAGCTTTGCCCGCATCTGAGAGTGGCCCACGCCGCAGTACTGCGTGCAGAATATGTCGTAGCTCCCGGGGTCTGACGCCCGGAGCCATACATACGTATACCTGCCCGGGACGGCGTCCTGCTTTATGCGGAAGGCGGGGAGATAAAACCCATGCAGGACGTCCGCCGATGTCAGGTTGAACTCCACCGCTTGGCCCACCGGCACGCGGACTTCGTTTATGGACTTCCGCCCGTCGGGATACTGGAACTGGTAGAGCCACTGTCTTGCCGTTACGTTAATCTCCTCGGCGCCCTTCGGCACCGTGCGTATATCCTCCCATACGGTATATCCATAGAAGAAAATGGCCGCGACCGCGATGCTTGGAACGCCTATCCATATACCTTCCAGGATGCGGTTCGTTATGACGGAGGATGTGGCGACGTCCGGCCGGCCCTTCCTGTGCCGGTATCTTATGACGAAATATATCAGCGTCCCCTGCGTGGCGACGAAGAAAAACGCGGTGATGACAAGGATGAAGATGAATACGTTGTCCACTTCCGAGGCCACGTGCGACGCTGCCCCGAACGCTGTCGGGGCGCTACTCATCCGGCTTTCTCCTGCGCCCCGTAAGCCGGAGGATGCCGAACATGACCAACAGGCTGAGTATCGTAAATCCGCCGATGAGCTTGGCGACGTTTAACGCGAGCAGCTGATATTTCTTGCCGACCGGGTCGTAGTGATAGCAGAAGAGGAACAGCCTGTTTAAGGTTTCCGACGCGCCTATTTTGCCACTGGACGCCTCGATGAGCGCGAGCCGCAGGTCCCTCGGTGAATAGGTTACCCCGTACAGATACCTCGATATTTTGCCGCCCGGCGCGAGCACGACAAGCACAGAGGGATGGGCGAAATTGTCCGGGCCGAGTTTTTTATAGTGGAAGCCCACGGAGTCCGTAAGCGCCCGTATGTTCTGCTCGTCTCCCAGCAGGAACGGCCACCAGCGACGCGGGTCTTTGTACTTTGAGACCATCCTGTATGTCTCCTCGGCCCTGTCGCGCGCGTCGGGGAGCGTGCCCTCGGAATTGATGCTCACGGTCAATAATTTGAAGTCCCTGCCCGGCGTGATGCCGCCAATATGGTCCATTGTATGGGCAAGGTTATTCAGGATTATGGGACAGAGCATGGGGCATTCGTAGTAGTTGAGCGTCAGGAGAACGGGTTTGTCCTTAAGATAATCGTCGAGATTAAAAGGCCTGCCCATCTCGTCTCTGAATACCAGCCCTTTGGGGACGGTTGCCCCAAGCTTCTCGTCAACCTTCGAATATTTGAGTATCTCGTTCTGCTCGGCCTGTGTCTCGAATACCCCGTGGGCCCGCGCAAGCGCCGGCAAAAGGGCGCAAAGGGCGGCTATGAATATAACAGTGCAAAATACTGTGGGTTTCATAAAATTAAAGTATAGCAAAAGGAATCTTTTTCGCGTGAATTATTTTGTCAGGGCTGGAAAAATCTGGGACAGGCCGCCGGTGATAAGCTCCACGGAGATTGCCGCGAGCAGAAGCCCCATAAGGCGCGTAACGACGTTTATGGCCGTTCTCGACATGACGCGGCTTACCCTGCCCGCCGCCCGGAGCAATACCCAGGTAAGGAATGCGACCAGTATGCAGATGAATACGATAACGGCGATATGCAGTGGTCCGTAGGGTGACTGCGCATAGACCATGACGGTCGAGATTGCGGCGGGGCCGGCCAGAAGCGGCATGGCTATTGGCACGACGGCGATGCTCTTTTTCTCCTCCGCCTCCTGGTATTCTTCCGCCGTCTGCCGCGCGCTGGTATTGCGCGCCTGCATCATGGATACGGCCATGAGGAGGATTATTATCCCGCCGCCTATCTTGAACGAGCCGATGCTTATGCCGAAGACGCCCAGAATTATCCTGCCGAACAGCGCCGAACCGACAAGTATCGCCGCGACGGAAAGACCAGTCACGCGGGCGATGTTCCTTCTCTCCGCCTCGCTCATGCCCTCGGTCAGGCCCACGAGTATCGGTATGGCCCCGACGGGGTCAACGATGGAGACGAGCGCGACAAATATTTTTATGTATTCGGTTAAGGGGAGCATGACTATGTAATAGCTATTTAGAATATCTTTTATTCATCTCCTGAATTTGGGGCCAATAAGGACTTGTAGCTAATTGCTCTCGAAATTCTTTTAAAAATTCATCCTGCCCCGTTACATCTACAGGCCATGCCAATTTTATAAATTTTAAGGCTAAATCTTCATGTCCGGTATAAATTAAATCCAGCATATAACCCCAAAGTACAGGAGGAGGATTTCCCTTTCTCCAGGATTTTTCTGATTTAATCTCCTTGGCTTTTTTTCTAAATTCTGCCCGTTCCGGCCCCGGCTTAAACATTAAATCTTCCGCTATTGAGTATTTTCCTTTAGAATAACGAAGAATAACTCGAGGGGCGGGAGAAGCAGCAAAATCTGTTTTCCAGTATTGAAATGTCCAGTCTCTGGTTATAAATTCTAACTTTTTATCATTATTAATATCTTCAAAATGTGACCCGAGCTCATCACCGCCATCAAGCACTGCAATTTTTTTAAAAGTTCGGCCTATTTCAAATATATGAAATTTAAAACAGCAATGGGCGCCTCCCGTCCATTCACTCACTACCAGGTCAGGTATGCCATCGCCGGTAATGTCCATCCCCATAGCTATTGTTTTGTTATCATGAATCAGCCCTATTTTGAACGCAAACCCATCTTCCCTATAAATGCTCTTGCCATTTTTAAATATCTCAAAATAGCCTTCGCCAGTGTCGTAATTATTAAAAACCTGTACTTCGTAATTTTTAAAACTTCCTATCTCGGATTTAACCCAAATAGGATCGTTGAATGCTGCATTCGACGAACCGCTAAAAAAAATTAGAGAGAAAGAAATGATAAAAATCTTTCTCATAACCCATTCCTCCTATGACATCCCGAACTTCGCCGCCCATCTGTCGAATGTCTTGAGCGGCCTCTCGCCATATGCCGCGACCATCTCCCGCGCGTCATCAAGGCTCTGCTCCGTGAGCATCCTCTCCGGCGTCACGGGGAAGAACTTGTCCGCGAAGCAGATTATTTCTTCCTCCGTCGTAATGGGCATCATATCTCTCTCCGGCACCGGCAGCTTGGCCTCCCGTATCTCGGATAGTTTCAACCCGCAGCCGACGTGCCTCTCGCAGACCAGCGCATGCAGTGGATAACCCTCGTCTTCCAGTATCTGCCTTCCCAGGTATCCGTGGGCGACGTACGGGTAGCTTCCGGCGCAGCCCAAGTGCGGAGAATCGCACATGAAAATGCCTATGTCGTGAAGGAGCGCCGCTTCTTCGATGAATATCGTCTCCGGGGGAAGCCAATGAACCGCCCTGGCTATGGAGAGCGCTTTATCCGCCACCATACGCCCGTGGCGGATTATATATTCGTAAGATTTAGTGCCGGGGGCGTAGTATTTTTCTATGACGGCAACCGGGTCCGGCCGTGTCTTCGAGTTGCGCCCGGTAACGTCTTTTAAGGAGTTGGCCATTACCCTCCTCTTTTATTTTGTCGCCCTTGCCGCCTTGTCCGTCAGCGATGCAAGGCCCGGAAGCTCCTTGCCTTCCAGGAGCTCAAGCGACGCCCCGCCGCCGGTGGAGATGAACGACATGTTCTCCGACTCCCCGGCCTTGTGGACGGCAAGGTCGGTGTCCCCGCCGCCGACTATCGAGAGCGCGTAGGAGTCCGCGACGGCGTGCGCCACGGCGGTCGTGCCCCTGGAGTAGGCGTCCATCTCGAATACGCCCATCGGGCCGTTCCAGATGATGGTCTTGGCGTTAGAGAGCGCTTCGGAGAAAAGCTTTACGGATGCCGGGCCTATGTCGAGCGCCCGCCAGCCTTTCGGTATCTCCTGGGATGTGACTATTTTCGTCTCGGAGCCTGCCTCCATCGTCTGCGCGACGACGCAGTCCACCGGCAGATAGAACTTCACGCCGCGCTCCTTGGCCTTCAGGCGTATCTGGTTTGCGACGCCCAGCATCCCCTCCTCGACCATAGAGTCCCCGACTTCGTGGCCCATCGCCTTTATGAAAGTGAACGCCATGCCGCCGCCGATGATTACCTTGTCCACCTTGTCCTGTAGGTTCTCGATGACGCCTATCTTGCCTGAGACCTTCGCCCCGCCGAGGATTGCGACGAACGGGCGCACGGGGTTCGCCACCGCCCCTTCAAGATAGTCCACCTCGCGCTTCAGCAGGAATCCCGCGACGGATTTCCCGACGTGATGCGTTATCCCTTCCGTCGAGGCGTGGGCGCGGTGCGCGGTGCCGAAGGCGTCGTTGACGTAATAATCGCAAAGCGAGGCGAGCTTCTTTGCGAACGCCGGGTCGTTCTTCTCCTCTTCTATGTGGAAGCGCAGGTTTTCGAGCAGCGCGACGTCCCCCGGCTTCATCCTCGATACCGCTTCCTCGGTCTCCGGACCTATGCAGTCCTTCAGGAATATGACCTCGCGGTCGAGCAGGCGCTGAAGCCTCTTGGCCACCGGGAGCAGGCTGTATTTCACGTCCGGCTTTCCCTTAGGGCGGCCCAGGTGCGAGGCCAGGATTATCATGGCCCCGCCGTCGATGGCGTAGTTTATGGTGGGCAGGGCAGAGCGGATTCGCGTGTCGTCTGTTATGTTCTGGTTCTCGTCGAGCGGCACGTTGAAGTCCACGCGGATGAAGAGCCGTTTGTTTTTAATCTCCAGGTCTTCGATGGTCATCTTGTTCATGGGACGCCTCCGGGAATTTTCTATCTCCGCTTCTTCAACTTTCCGAACATGAACAGGACCAGGTCCCGGAGCCGGCAGGAATAGCCCCACTCGTTGTCGTACCAGGAAAGCGTCTTCACCATGTTGCCTTCCATGACGGAGGTGAGCAGGGAATCGACGATGGAGGAGTTGGGGTTGCCGCACAAGTCAATGGAGACGAGCGGCTCCTCGGAGTATGCCAGTATTCCCTTTAAAGGCCCCTTCGCCGCAGCCTTCAGGGCCGCGTTGACCTCTTCTTTCGTCGTCGGCTTCTTCACCTCGGCCACCAGGTCTACAATCGACACGTTCGGCGTCGGGACGCGCATGGAGAAGCCGTCGAGCTTGCCCTTCAGGTGCGGCAGCACCAGCCCTATCGCGCGCGCGGCCCCGGTGGTGGTGGGTATCATGGACACGCCTGCGGCGCGGGCGCGCCTAAGGTCCTTGTGCGGGGAGTCCTGGAGGCGCTGGTCGGCGGTATAGGCGTGGACGGTGGTCATAAGTCCCTTCACTATGCCGAAATTGTCGTCAAGTACCTTTGCGAGCGGGGCAAGGCAGTTCGTCGTGCAGGAGGCGTTCGAGACGATATTGTGTTTTTTCCTGTCGTACTGGGACTCGTTCACGCCCAGGACGATCGTTATGTCCGGCTCCTTGGCGGGCGCGGAGATAACGACCTTGCCTGCCCCGGCCTCCAGGTGCTTCGAGGCCCCGGCCTTGTCCACGAACCTGCCGGTGGACTCGATTACGACGTCCACGCCCATATCCTTCCAGGGGAGCTTGGCCGGGTCCGTCTGGGCGAGCACCTTTATCTCCCTGCCGTCAACCACTATCGAGTCTTTCTTTACCTTTACGTCCGCGCCGAACGCGCCGTGGACGGAGTCGTGCTTCAGCAGGTGCCCAAGCGTCGCGGAATCCGTCAGGTCGTTTACCGCGACGAATTCTATATCCGCATTACCGTACGCCGCCCTGAAGACATTCCTGCCGATGCGCCCGAAACCGTTTATGCCTACCCTGATAGCCATAATCCCTCCCAGTTTTAAAAGCCCAAGTTCTAATTATACTTCAATTTGTTTGCAGACAAAAGAAAACGGACAAACCCGAAATATACAAAAACGGGACAAGAAAGTCAAAACTTTATATCTATATGCCAGAAAAACGCGATTTGGTAAAGGGGAAAAAGCTATACAGGCAGTAATTTACCCGTTTCGGCAATCAGGAGGTATTTCTCCGGCTCCCCCACGCCGAAGACCGCCCGGACGGCCTTTGCATAGGCCTCAAGCTGCGGCCTGTATGCCCGCACGCATATATCTTCCGGGACGTCCGCCATGCCGGTCTTGAAGTCGATTACCCTCGCCATGCCGTTTTCGACGATGACAAGATCGGCAAAACCGTATATTATGTCGTCCCCGTCCCGGAGAAGCAGTGGAAGCTCGTAGTAGCCGGGGGCGGAGAATATCTCTTTTACATGCGGCAGGGACAGCAAATTAGCCAGTATTTTATCCGCCTCGGCGGCCTCATCTCCGGACGACCGGCCAAACGACGGCAATGTCCTGATATTATAACCGCCTGTTTTCCCGTAGGATTCCAGGGCCTCGTGCACAAGACTTCCGACAGCCGCCGAGCCTTCGGAGCGCCCGGCATCTTTTAAAAGTGCGCTGTCGGCAAGGGAGCTGGGCGATATGAATCGTCCGGTCGCCAGGCTGCCGACGCCCGGACAATCCGGCAGGGGGGCAACACGCTCCGGCGGCGGCATTTTATGCCGGGTCTCCCCGCCTTCTACAGCCGGGGTGAAAGAGTCGAGGTAGTCGGGGGAAGTGCCGGAAAAACGCGCTTCCGGATAGTCGTATTCAGTAACGTCCGCAGAAAATCCCTGCCCGAACAGGCATTCGGGCGAAGCGTAAAGGAGCATTCCGGCGAAACTTTCAGGACGAAAAGACCGGCCTTGTCCGAAGCTGGTCGCCCGGCTGCCGGAGAGCATTATAAGGTGGTCCCGCGCCCTCGTGACCGCGACGTAAAAGAGTCGTGCCTTCTCTTTGGCCCTCTCGACGGCCTCCAGTTCTTTTAGCGCCTGGTAATCCCCGTTCTCCTCAAAGAGCGATTCCGTCCGCATGGCGAGCGGTATGTCGTCTCCAGGCTGGCCGAACAAGACACTTCCGTTATCGCTCCTGGTATACGCGCCCATCCCCGGCAGAAAGACCACCGGGAACTCAAGTCCCTTCGCCGAATGAATTGTGAGTATTGTCAGGTAGTTGGCGCCTTCGTCCCCGCCCTTGCGCATGTCCTCGGAAGGCAAATCCCCGCCCTTTCGATAATCCCGCACCCACTCCATGAAGTCGTGCAGGCCGCCGCCTGCCGAACCTGTATACTGGCCGAAATCGCGCGCGAGCCTTGAGAGTCTCTCGATGTTGAAAACCGCCTGGCCGGCAGACCGGCTTCGAGCGAAGTTTGTTATGCAGTCCACCAGCTCAGGAAACGGCACGTTCCCTGCCGCCTCGCGCCAATTCACGAAAAGCCCCGCAGCATCGGCCTGGCCCGACTCTGCAAGCCAGGCAATGGGGTCTTTACCCGCAAACGGCGGTATGCTCCCCTCCGGAATACCGAAAAAGGGGGACGCAAGGGCCCTGCGGAGCGAGAAGGTGTCGGAAGGGTTTTCAAGATACTTCAGGACGGCAAGGACCGCCCGAACCTCGTCCTGCCGAAAGAAGCCAGTGCCGCCCAGGACCCGGAACGGTATGCCGCACCGCCTCAGCGCGCGCTCGTAATCCTTCAGCCTGCTCCGGGACTGTACCAGGACGGCCATGTCGCCGAGGCGCGCCTTCCGGACTTTCCCGTCAACCTCGACGTCGAGCCGAAGGGCCTTTATAACCTCCTCCGCAAGGGCGCGCGGCTCATCTTCGGCAAGTCTCAGCCTCACGCTGCCCCCAAAGTCCCTTGCCGCCCGGCCTCCCCTGTAGTCCCCGCCCAGAAGCGGCATAAATGTCTGGTCCGTAAATTCTATTATCTCAGGCGCGCTCCTGAAATTAATATCAAGCTCCGGGAAATCCCGTTTCTGCGGGGCAATCCGTTCTTCCATCAGGGCGCGCAGGTCTTTCGTCAGCCGCGTCTCCGCCTTTCTAAAGCGGTATATCGACTGGTTTACGTCCCCGACGGCGAAAAAAGTCGGGGAATTCAAGCCCTCGGCCCCTTCGCCGGAAAATTGTTCTCCGGCAATTTTTGTCAGCAGTCCCCACTGCATCCGGGAGGTGTCCTGGAACTCGTCAACGAGCAGATGCCGGGGCAGCCGGATGTCCGGGCGGGAGTCAAGGAGCTTCAGCGCGTATATCTCTATGTCCTCGAAGTCTATAAAGCCGTCCCGCAGGCACATCTTCCTGTAGACCTCGCCGGAGAGCCGCGCAAGCGAGAGAAATGCGGACACCGCCCCAGCCGAGACGGTGGAGTCATAGAGACGCGCCGGCTCTGAGAATGATTCCCGAAGCGCGGTATAGGTTTCCACCCACTTTGCCCGCCTTGCCGTCCATTCCGTTTTGCCGTAAACTTCCTTGAACCCCTTCTTCGCGGGCGGAATATTGACAAGCGGCGAGCCTTTGTCCGTGTAAAAAAATCCCTTTACGGCCTCGAATATCTCCGGCAGGTCGTCCGGCTCCCGGAGCTTCGACAGGGCGCTCAGGGATTCCTTGATTTCACCGTCGAGCATCTCCGGAATAAGCCGAAGGGCCTGCCGGGCCAGGGCCTGCGCGCTCCCGGAATTTATCGCCTCCCGCAGCATAGAGGCGACCTTTTCCGCATTTTGCCCCAGTCCTCCAAAGCCTTTGCGTGCATGGGCGATAAGGCCGCGTTTCTCAAGGGAAAGCGCTATAAGGGCACGGAGCTTTCTTATGTCATACCCGGCCCTGTAGAGCATATCGCACTCGTCTGAACGCGCGCCTCCCTCAAGGAGCCTCAAGACCTCCTCCACCGCCTCGTCGCGCCGAAGCAGGAGGCCCGTCTCCGGCAGGATTTCAAAGTCCGCAGGCAGACCGGCCTCAAGAGGATAGGAGCGCAGCAGGTCGAGCAGGAAGGAATGGATGGTGCCTATCTTGAGCGAGCCCGGCTCCCGGACAAGACTCCCGAAAATCTCTTCCAGCGTAAGGGCCGGGCCGGCCGCCGGTTGTCCGGCCAGGTCTTCGGGGGAAAGCTCGAATACCTCTTTCGCCGTGGATTTGCAGAGCGCGGGGTCGCTCAAGGTTCTGAAAAGCCGCTCCTTCATCTCGGCTGCGGCCTTTTCCGTAAACGTTATGGCGGCAATGTCGGAAGGCCGGGCGCCAAAAGACAAAAGCGTCACTATGCGGCCAACGAGAGAGCGCGTCTTTCCGGAGCCTGCCGGGGCCGTAAGGAGCGCCGATATGTTCGGTCTTCCCGCCCTCGCCTGTCCCTCGACCCTCATTGCTCGCTCCCTTCCGGCTCCTTCTCGTCCGCGCCGGGGCAGGCGTCGGCCAGTTCGCAGTACCTGCACTCCTCTTCGCTGTCCGCCTTGGGGAACCGGCCTTCGATTATCCCCAGCGCGGCGGAGGCTGCTTTCGCGGCTATGCCGTTGACATATTCGTCCATCTGCGCACCGTCTTCGCGTTTCCTCTTCTTGTTTTTTGTCGCCTTCCCGGTATATCTTGTGCTGTCGCAGCATACGACGTCTCTGGTCTCGCCCGCCCTGCCGAGGTTGTAGTAAACAAACGACGACGGCCTTCTGTCCGGCAGGCAGTTCCTGAGGAGATATGCATAGAGCGGGAGCTGGAATTCCTTTGAAAGCGGAATATCCTTTCCGTTCGGGTAGTGTCCGGTCTTGTAGTCCACCAGCGCGTATGAGCCGTTTTCGTTTAATTCAAGCCGGTCTATCCTCCCGGTTATTACCGCCGTCTCCGTGTCGTTTACGGGGATCTCCGCATCGACCTTCTTCTCGACATCCGCTATAACGACTCCGACGGGGAGTTCCGAGTCCGCCGCCAGGACGCGCGGGACATATTTCTCAAGGAATTTCCGTTTCGCCTCCCGGTTGGCGAGACTTTCCGGCAGCCTGGCAAATTCGCGCCCGGCAAGCCTTGAAAGCTCCGCGTGCGCTGTCTCCATCTCGTCCGGCCTCACGGAGCGGCCTTTGCGCCCGGCATAAAATTTCGCCAGTATGTCGTGAACGACCCTGCCGGCCATGTCCGAAGATTCGTCCTCTCCCGGCTCCTCCGGCGGCATGTCGCGCAATATATAACGGTGCCAATACCTGTATCCGCACCGGATATAAGCCTCCAGCTCGGTTGCCGAAAACCTGCGCCTCTTCTGCGGCGGATAGCAGACCTCCGGCGGCGTCTCTTCGTTCTCAGGTTGACAGCCGCCTATCGCCATGGCCCGCTGAAGCTCGCCCTCGCCCATAGCGGCCTCAGGCTCGGACGGCCTGGAATAGTCGTTGATTTCTTCCGCCTGCCCCGCGATTACAAACGGCCTTAACGCCATTATCCAGGGCGAAGGCGACGCGGCCCTCCCGCCTTTTTCTTTCGGGTATGAGAGATACGCCTCTTTCGCTCCAAGCAGAAGTCCCATGAAGAGGCGGGAATCCCGCGTCCTGCCTTCCAGCGTCCAGGGAGCCGTCCCGAAAAATAAATCCTGGCGCGTGCCGGGCGGCATGATGTCTGAATTCATGCCCGCGATAAAGACTGTCTCGAACCCCTCGGAGAATGCCTCCAGCCTGCCGAGCGCCCGGACGCCCCGGAACTCGCTTGTATGCCTGGCCCCGCCCCTGTTCATCGCGTCTTTCAGCATGGAGATAAACCGCCCCGGAGCTATCTTCAGGTTAAGGTTTTTCAGGGCCTCCCGAAGCTCCGGAAGGGTTTTCTCAAGAGGCTCAAGGGAGTCTTTCATGCCGGTATTGTCCAGAAGCCCAAGCGCAAGCTCCGCCCATCCAGCCGGATAATCGTCCCTTTTGTCGAGCGGCCCAAGCCAGTCCAGAATCCTCGAAAGCTCTCCCGAAAAGGATCGCTTCTCCCTGGCAAGCGCCTCCCAAAAGCTTCGCCCGGCGGACGGCGCACCGGTTGCCCGGCTCCTGTCGCGGACGCACAACTCGAAGTCCGCCGCCGCGCCAGACGCGCTCCCTACAGGCGGATAGAATGCCCGCCTCACCAAGCGGAACGGATAGCCCTCCGCGGGTATGGAAAGAAGCGACAGGAACGCCTGCGCCGGGGGGCTTGAGATAAGCGGCTTTTCTTCCCCGAAATTGTACGGGATGCCGTAGTCCGTGAAGATCTCCTTCAGGGCGTGCGCGTATGCTTCCGGCTCCGGGAAGAGGATAAGCGTCCTGTCCAGCCGGATTCGCCCCTCAAGCGCGCGCTCCTTTATCGTGCGTGCGATAAAAACGACCTCGTCCTCCGGCGTTAGCGTGGAGATTATTTTCAGACGGCATCCCGCCGTTCCCTCCCTCAGAAGTCTCACCGTCTCGCTTATCGGCCTGCCAAGGAATATGGCCCCGGCAAATATCCGGGCGTCCTGCTCCGAACGCTGGTCGCAGAACGAGGCCGTTTCGCCCGGAAAAAGCTCGTTTATAAGCCTCTGTGTCCCGGCATACGGCATTCCTTCGGCGGAAAGCTCGGGAAGCATAAGCCCCTGCGCTTCGAGTATAAAATAAAAGCGGCTGGAGCCGCATCTGCCCAGCACGGTCGAAGCCGGTCTACCGGTCGCCGCCTTCATCAGCCTGAGTTCGTGCGGCAGGGCGTCATAAAATCCGTCCAGAATTACCACGTGGTATTCTGCGAAATCCTCCGCCTTCGGCTCCCAACCTGCCAGGACAGCCGCCCGGTCGGAAAGCCCCAGTTTACGCAGGCGCTTCTCGTATTCTTTTTTTACATAAGCAGGTGCCGGGAGCAGGGTATTGCCGTCATCAGGCAACACCCCGGCGTTATTGAGGTATATCCTCTCCAGCGCCTCGGAGATTGGCCCGGAGAGCGACCTTGCAAGTTCCTCGTCCTCAAGCCACGGCAAGTCGAGACCGTTTGAGCGGCTCCCTTTCAGCCCACGGCAAATATCCTCCAGCAGGAGCTTTCTTGCGGCTGGATGGATTATCTTCACGCCCCGGATGCGGGACTCCACAAAGCGGTTAAGCGCCATTACCGCGGGCGGTATGCAGGCGACCGGTCGAGCCGGTAGACCAGCGGCTTGAGCCGCATCGGACTGCCCTGCTTCGGCGCTTTGTCTGCCAACTCTGGCCTTTTCAAGAGCGTCGAGGAAGAGCGCGAGCAACGGCTTCGCCTTGCGCTCGTTCGGCACGAGGATGAGAATATCGCGGAAGTCCGGCAGACCGGCTTCGGGGCCGACATCCGGGCGACCAACAGGCATCTTGCCGCAAGTCGCCCGGTCTGCGATCATACCGGCGAATATCTCCCTGCGCCGCTCCCACGCCTGCGGCCCGAAGGGCAGTATATGAAGGTTGGAGGTATTCACGGCTTGAAATATTTGTTCCAGGGATGCCGCCGTCTCTTGCCGGTAAAATATTCTTCTCTTATCCGGCCAGCCTCTCCCATCCACCGCTCGGTACCGATTCTTTTTATCCGGCAGAGGTTGTACATCTTCATGTTATGTGGATATTGGGCGGCTCCGTCCGCAACCGGCGCAAGATACGGGCACGGGAAGTCGCTGCAATCGCAGCAAAATTCCACTCCTCTTTCTTTAACGCAATCGAGCGTGGCGCACCCGTTCGGCAGATGGAAATGTTTCCCATCCTGCTGCCGGCACCCCTTGCAGGCAGCTTCCTCTTTAGGGACTCCGAATTTGGAATGGATTTCTTCGGCAAGCTTTTCGGAAAGGTTGCTTTCATGTAAAGCGCAATTAAAGCAGTCCAGCCCGCAAGCTGCAATCAAAGCCTTTTTGTCGCTCATTGTTACTCCCAATGATATTAATATTGGCGGCGCCAAATGTGTTTAAGATTTCATTTTGGAATCTCAAAGTTTCAACTTATGCTCTTAATAACTCTTCCTGTTTAATCCGCCAAGCCGTCAATTATTCAAATTAACTCATATATAAACGGAAAAATCAACAGATTTTATCCGGTATCGGATTCATGCGGTTTTGGGCGCGGGGGGGGCGGTTTCCGGGCATTTTAAAGGGGGGAAATTTAGCCGTTTTCCGCGCCCCTCAGAAAAGACTTTATTAAATCCGCCGCATTTGATATAGTGCCCTAATTCACTGAAAACAGGAGGGAATATGGCGCAGCCGATGGTCGGGATTGTGATGGGTTCGGACTCGGATTTATCAGTCATGCAGGAGGCGAAGAAGGTGCTGGACGAGCTGAAAATACCGTCAGTTACGACGGTGGCCTCGGCGCACAGGACGCCCGAAAAAGCCAATAAATTCGCGGAGGAAGCAAGAGAAAAGGGCCTGAAAGTCATAATCGCAGGGGCGGGCGGCGCGGCCCATTTGGCGGGCGTCATCGCGGCTCACACGACCTTACCGGTAATAGGTGTTCCTATCGAATCGACGCTTAACGGCTTGGATTCGTTGCTTTCTACAGTGCAGATGCCGGGCGGAGTGCCTGTCGCGGCTATGGCAATCGGCAAGGCGGGGGCGAAAAACGCCGGCCTGTTCGCGGCAGAGATTATCGGCGCGTTCGACGAGGAAATCGCGCGCAAGTTATCGGATTATAAGAAGAATATGGCGGAGGAAGTCCAGAGGAAGGCCAAGGCGGTCGAGGAACTTATGAACCTGTTCTGATGAAAAAACAGCTTCCCCGGCCCCCCGTATGCGCCCGGAAACCGCCCGCTTCGCCCCGCAAAACGACCGGAAAGAACGCCGCGCCCGACCCGAAATAAAAAATAGGGACACATACCTATTTTTTCATTGATTTTCGTTTTCAGCCAGTCGACCGGCTCCAGGTAACAACCCGGACGCGCCATCACCCGCCGTTAGAAATTTATTGACTGCGCGTTTTATTTATGCGGAAATAGGTTTTAATGATGACTGAACACAAAATAATAACAGGCGATTCAAGATGCATGAAGGAGGTCGGGAACGACTCCGTCCACCTGGTAGTCACATCTCCGCCCTATTGGCAGTTAAAGGATTACGGATTCAAAGGGCAGATTGGTTTCGACGACACTTACGAAGCCTACATAAACAATCTGAATCTCGTCTGGAATGAGTGTTATCGTGTCCTGCATCCTGGTTGCAGGATGGCAATAAATATCGGAGACCAGTTTGCCCGCTCTGTTTATTATGGACGTTATAAGATAATTCCAATTAGAACGGAAATCATAAAATTTTGTGAAACCGTTGGATTCGATTATATGGGTGCCGTAATCTGGCAGAAGAAAACAACAATGAACACTACGGGCGGCGCCAGCATCATGGGGTCCTTTCCATATCCGAGAAATGGAATAGTCGAACTTGATTATGAATTTATTCTGCTCTTCAAAAAACTCGGCGAAGCCCCCAGCGTTCCCAAGAACCTTAAGGAGCAGGCCAGGCTCACAAAAGAGGAATGGAAGGAATATTTTTCCGGCCATTGGTATTTTAACGGGGCAAGACAGGAAAAACATATAGCTATGTTTCCGGAAGAGCTGCCGAGGAGACTCTTGAGGATGTTTACGTTTCCGGGCGAGACGGTTCTCGACCCGTTTCTTGGAAGCGGGACTACGTCTCTTGCCGCGAAGAATCTGAAGCGGAATTCCATAGGGTATGAAGCAAACAAAGATCTCATCGACCTGATAAAAGAAAAAATCGGATATTCCGAACGGGGTCTATTTATGCGGGACGAGATTAAATTTTTAAATCCCGAACCAAGGCAAACCAATTGGAAAAAAGAAATAGAGAAGCTTCCATATATTTTTGCTGACCCGATTAAGTTCAATAAAAAAATAGACCCGAAGGCAATCTCGTTTGGTTCAAGAATATCCTTGGGAGAAAAAAAGGACAGGGCAGAATATTTCAGGGTTAAGGAAATTGTTTCGCCTGAAATTATTATTCTGGAGAACAATCTGCAAGTTCACTTAATAGGGATTAAAGAAAAAACAAGAGAGCGGGAAAAGGCCCTGGAATTTTTAAAAATCAAGACTTCAGGACAGCAGATTTTTCTAAAGTTTGATAATGAAAAATATGATTCGGAAGGAAATTTAAAGGCTTATGTTTTCCTGAAAAACAAGACTTTCATTAACGCCCATCTGATTAAAAAGGGCTTTGCGCTTGTAAATGAAAGAGAAAATTTTAAATACAAAAACAAGTTCCGGGAATTGCAGGAAGCGAGCGTCTGACAAGGAGGGCAAATGGCGAAGGAATGGATACTGAACAGTGTAATGAATCGCTTTCAATTGAATTTTAAAAGGAACGTCGGCCCGACATCCGAATCCATTAGAAGATGTGCCCCAAGAAACAAGGAAGAATGGAAAAAATTTTACTTTGCCAATGTAAAAAACGAAGTTCATATAGAGAATCTGGGTAAAAAACTCTATATAAAAATTACCGAGGTTATCCCCGCAGAGATTGAGGCAATAACGGAGAAAGACTGCATTGATTACATGTTTCAGCTTGTTATCGACCGCACCTTCGACGGCTACATGACAGAGATTGAAACCATCTATGGTCAACTCCAGCAAATCTTAAACGTCAAAATTGAACCGGCGCCCGATAGGTGGGACAGGTTATTTAATGTCGATTTCTTTATCCGAATCAAAGACAGCTATATTGGCTTGCAGGTAAAACCGGTCAACGGCACGGCCCAGATAACCCAGATTTACAAAGAACGCGCATTACAAGAGAAAACTCACAAGTCGTTTACTGAAAAACACGGAGGAAAGGTTTTCTATATTTTTTCTGTCAAAGACGGGAATAAGAAAAAAATCCTGAACGTAGAGATTATTGAAGAAATAAAAGAAGAAATAAACCGCCTGAACATGGAGTGATGTCCATGTTCTATCCCGCATTCATAAAAATCTCCGGAAGGAAGTGCGTCGTGGTCGGCGGGGGCGAGGTCGCGGCGAGGAAGGCAAAGACGCTCCTTGAAGCCGGCGCGGAGGTCGTCGTAATCGCGCCGGAGATATGCGCGCGTATGGAAAAACTGGCCTATCCCGCAGACGCGCCGTCCGCCTCCGATACAGGCAAAATCAAGCATGTCGCGCGCAAGTATGGAAAGGGCGATTTGCGCTCGGCGTTCATAGCCGTCGCCGCGACGGACGATGCGGGCGTGAACCTCAAGATATGCCGGGACGCGGAAAAACTTGGCATCCTGGTTAACTGCGTGAACCCTCCTGAAGCCGGTAATTTCATCGTCCCCTCGGCAAGCGAACGCGGCGGCCTGTCGATGGCCGTCTCCACGGCGGGGAAGTGTCCGGCGCTCGCAAAGCTCGTCCGCCGCGAGCTGGACAACTTCACGTCCGGATACCCGGCGCTTCTGGATTTCCTTGAGCGGGCGAGGACGCGGCTGAAGGAGACCATGCCGCGGGAGAGAGACCGCGCGGCGGCCCTGGACGGCCTCGCGGCGCGGCTGATGAAGGCGTTCCGGGCTGGGCCGAAGGAAAAGGCGCTCCGTCTGGCTGAAAAGGAGCTGAACCTGCTTTTCGTGAAGGGAAAATAGGCAAAAAAGCCACATCGGGCACTGAATACCTGTGTCATTTCTGCAACACATCATGCTTCAAACCGTCTTCCAGCTTATTCTAACATCCTGTAATTTCAATATATTTTCCCCTGGCATCCTATTTGCATTATAACTGGGTATGCTATTCCAGCGCACAATAAGGGGGCCAGTTACGCTTGGGGGAATCGGCCTGCATTCGGGCGAGGACGTCTGGATAACGTTCCTTCCCGCCCCTGCCGGAACCGGCATAATATTCCGGGTGGGCAGACCAGGCGAGCGGCGCGAAGAGATAAGAGCCGTTTCTGAGAACGTCGGGGAAACGGCCTATGCGACGACGCTTGTCGGGGGAGGAACAAAGATTCAGACGGTCGAGCACGTCCTTGCCGCGTTTGCCGGGCTTGGGGTGGACAACGCATATGTCGAGCTTACCGGAGCGGAAGCGCCGATAATGGACGGAAGCGCCCGTCCGTTTGTCGATGCCCTGCGGGGCGCCGGTTTGCAGACGCTCTCGGCCCGCAAAAAATATATAAAAATCGTCAGGCCCGTGGAGGTGCGCGAGGGGGACAAGTCGGCTTTGCTCCTGCCCTCGCCTGTTCCAAGGATAACATGCCGGATAGACTTCAGTCACCCGCTCATCATGGACCAGGAAATATCCATTGACCTCGACACCGCGTCTTTCGACCGGGAACTGGCCGACGCAAGGACGTTCGGTTTCCTGCGGGATATAGAGATGCTTGAGAAGGCCGGGCTTGCAAAAGGCGCATCGCTCGATAACGCCGTCGTCGTGGGCGAGGAGCATATCTTAAACCCCGGCGGCCTGCGGTATCCGGACGAGTTCGTCCGGCACAAGGCGCTCGATTTAATCGGAGACCTCTCCCTTGCCGGCATGCCCATCATTGCCCATGCGGTGGCAGACAAGCCGGGGCACAGGCTGAATCAGCTCCTTGTGCGAAAACTCCTCTCAGAGAAAGACTCCTGGATTGTCCTTGAGGGCGAACCCATGCTCTCCGAGGCCGGGCTGGCCGCGGCTGTATAATCCGCCTTTTCATCCCTTATTTTTCCGTTGACAAAGAACCTTATTGCCTATAAATTAAGCCTGTTCGGCAAAGAAATTCAATAGAGTTTATAAATAAAGGGGGTATGGAATTATGAAGCACGTCAGGTTTTTTGCGCTCGTCTGCCTGCTAATTCTGCCCGCGATGGGATGCGCCTTCGGCACCGATTATGTTCACATAAACAACTACGTGCCCAAGGGCTCCGGCAACTCCGGCAGCGGGATTGTGGTCTATGTCGCAAAGGCCCAGGACAACCGCTCCGAGCCTCAATACGTGGGCCAGAAGACAGCCGGATACGTGGCGCTGGAGAAGGAACTGAACCTCTCGCATATAGTTACAAGTTCCGTTATCGCGTGTCTTGAGAGCGAAGGATATAAGGTGGAGAATCCGCCCGCCCCCGGCACGCCAGCGATGAATGTCACGAACATCAAGGTGCTGAATACCTCGATAGACGATTTATGGACTACGCCAGTGTCCGGATTCTGGACGGTGGACGCAAACGCCAACGCCAAGCTCACGTTCGAACTCGACGACCAGACCGGCAGGACGGCCTGGAAAAAGGTCATAGGAAAAGGTAATGTGGAGAGTAGCGCCGTGGGCTGGACGCCCGGACTCTTTGAGGATTCTCTTAACGGCGCGCTCGGCAAAGTCATGGACGCCTTCCATTCGGACATTGCCCAGAGCGATTTCAAAAACGCGCTCCTTCAGGGGTCTGTGGCCGCCGCCCCCGTCCCCGCTCAGCCGGTTCCGCCACGGACGCAGGCCGCCGCCCCAACTCAGACGGCACCTGCGGCTTCCGGGCAGACCGTTACGGCCTCTATCTACGTCGTCAGAAGCTGGCCGTCGAAAGCCTTCACTGCAAAGATCTTCGCAACGCCCGACGGCGGCTCCCTGACCGTTTTCTATCTGAAGCCGGGCGCCACAGTCCAGGATGCAAAAGGAAATACAATAACCGCCGATTCGATTTCCAAGGGCAGTCGCGTGCAGATAAACTATGAGACAAGGGAAGCGGGCGGTATCTTCGGGAATACCGAAGCCAAGATGGCTACCGCGGTTAAGGTGCTGGGGCGGTAAGCAGACCTCCGGCTATTTCCCGGTAATCCGCACCTTGTCCTTTTTGACGTCCATCTCGGGCATTTCGTCCTTCACGGCGTCGGCCACGGCCTCGTAGTGCAGGTAGCCGCCCTTGTGAAGCGGCGCGTCGGCAAGCTCTCTGTCTATGTCCATGCTTGCGACGCAGGGGTAGCTGTGCCAGTATTTCGCCGTAACGTTCACGTTTAGATTCTCGTCGATTTCCTTGCCAAGCAGGTTCCTCGCGACGAAATACGTGCAGCCGCACGGTGCGGATGCGACAACCTGCGCGTCGATTATTCTGCCGTCCTGCACGCGGAGCTTTATCTTGGGCTTCCCGATGCGGAAATGACGCCCGAACTCGGAGAGCACCGGCTGGTCGGGCGTGGGTAAAAACGAGCAGAAGGGCTTCGGGAATGCGCTCTCCATACCGAACTGGTCGCATATTTTCCTGAGCCTGCCGCGCGTCCACTGGCTCAGCCATGCCGGGTCTTCCGAGGGCGCGATGAATGCCTTCGCGCCTGCGCTATGCGCCCGTCCCGGCAGGGACATGAGCAGGTCCTCATGGACATGTATAGCCAGCATCACGTCGTGCACAGGCATCTCCTCCGGCAGATACGCGCCGGGGTCGTCCACGTAATACGGCAGTTCCGCGGGCAGGAGGATAACGCCCGCAATGTCCTCCTTGAAATCCACCGGAAACAGCACGGGGAACTTGTCGCGGCAGTGGTCGCAGTCGTTCCCGCATCCGTTGCAAAGGTCGGCGTAGTCGTTCTTCAGGTGATTTATCACGCGCTCGGAGAATATGTCCTCCATGATTACGGAGAACGGCTCTCGCGGACCGGGCCTGTATTTGTCGTTGGAGACGATTAAAAGCTTCATTCGGTTACGATTTTATAGCTCGTCGTAATCTTGGAGACGCCCCGGAGGTTCGCCATGACGGAGCAGTATTTCTCCTCGGAAAGCGAGATAGCCCTCCTTACCGCGTCCTCCGTAATGCCCTTCCCGGTAACGACGTACTCCAACTCGATGTCCTTGAAATACTTCGGGTAGGTATTCTCGCCCTCGACCCAGTGCCCCTTGACGTTCACCGCGAGGCCGCGCACGTCCATCTTCTTTTTTCTTAGGATAGAGACAACGTCCATAGCCGTGCAGCCGCCGACGCCGACAAGGAGAAGCTCCATCGGCCTCGGGCCCGTGTTCTCCCCGCCGACACCCGGCGCGGCGTCCATCACGAAGGCATGTCCCGTCCCGGACTGCCCCACGAACTGCATCCCGTCAACAAACTTTACAGTAGCCTTCGCCGGCTCAGACATTTACACCTCCTGAATGATAAAATCGAGTGGCCGGGATTACGGTCGTCCCCGCCTTTCAGACAGAAAGGGCGCCCCCACAAGGGAACGCCCGTCTGTTTTCCGGAACTTTAAACCGGCATTACTCCGGCTTTATAGCCTCGTTCGGACAGGCTTCCTCGCAGGTGCCGCAGTCCGTGCACTTTGCGGGATCAATAACATACTTCGGGTCTCCCTCGCTTATCGCGCTCTCGGGGCATTCCGCCTCGCAGGACCCGCACATTATGCAGTCATCGCCGATAACCCTTGGCATCTTCCCAAACACCTCCTTCTTTAAGAAATAACCGTTACATTTTAAACTTTATCACAACGCGGGCATTCAAGGCAACCAAAAAAGCTCGGCGCGCACTCCGGCCAAGGCTTGCGGACGTTATTTTTTTCTTGCAATTTGCCGAAATTGGTATATATTTATCAACCTGAAAAAGGATTATGAGGACGGGGCCATTTCCGGCCCGCTGTTATCCGTGAACCTTAAAGGGGAGGGCCGTATGAGTACGAGCTTACATATCAAGTCAGCGCTCCTCGGCCTGCCTTTCAGGTAGGGGTACGGCGAACAAAACATATCGGTCGAACCGAGGCGCGACGAGACTGCCTTTATCATGGGCACTCAAGCGCCTTTTTTATGTTAAACTTGAAAAACCCCGCGAATCCGGGGAGTTAGCGTGGTCAGCCGGACACGTAATTGCTCCAGCCGAAGTTCATTTAAAGAGCCGGTGTATGCCGGCAGAAAAAGGAGGGTAAATAGGTTGCAGGCTTTGGGAACACATTTGCTGCTCGAGTTGCGGGATTGCTCAGACGGAATACTCCAGGACTTGGACCGCGTCCGGGAGATAATGGTCAAAGCCGCCCGCGAGGCAAAGGCGACCGTCGTCGAGGTCGCGTTCCATGAGTTCAACCCGTTCGGGATAAGCGGGATGGTCATCATCGCCGAATCCCATCTCTCCATCCACACGTGGCCGGAATACAACTACGCCGCGGTGGACATCTTCACCTGCGGAGACCTTATAATTCCGCAGGAGGCCGCGCACTACCTCATCCGCGAGTTCGGGGCGAAAAGCCCGTCGATGGTGGAGATGAAGCGCGGGATGCTTTCTTTCGACGGGACAAAACTCCCGCACAAAGTGGAAACAGAGGAATATGACGCAGGCCAAAAACTCCAAGTGGTTCATTGATTACCTGACCCCGGAAGAGGGTCATATACACGGTATCAAAAAGACGCTCTACAGCGGGCAGACGAAGTTCCAGGCGATGGAAATAATGGAGACGGGGTCGTACGGACACTGTCTCGTCCTGGACGGGAAGATGCAGTCCTCCGAGGTGGACGAGTTCATCTACCACGAGGTGCTCGTTCACCCCGCAATGCTCCTGCATCCGGCGCCTAAGGACGTCTTCATCGTCGGCGGCGGCGAGGGCGCGACGCTTCGGGAAGTCCTGCGGCACAAGACCGTAAACCACTGCCTGATGGTGGACATCGACGAAGAGGTCGTGCGGATGTCCGAGGAGCTCCTGCCGGAATACCACGCCGGGGCGTTTCACGATAAGCGCACGGAATTGGCCTTCACCGACGCCCGCAGGTGGCTTGAAGAGAACGACAAAAAATACGACGTAATAATCATAGACATATCCGAGCCGGTCGAGGAAGGCCCGGCGTATCTCCTGTATACCCGTGAGTTCTACAAGCTCGTCTGGGACCGCCTGACGGACGAGGGGACGATAGCCCTACAGGCCGGGACTACCGCCAACGGCAAGCTCCTGAACCTTACCGCCGTCCACAAGACCCTTCAGCAGGTGTTTCCGCACGTCGTCTCCATGCCCGCGGCGATACCCTCCTTCGGGCTTCCCTGGGGCTTCGCGCTCGCATCCAAAAAGAACGACCCGAAGAAGCTCACGGCGGAGGCCATCGACAAGATGATTGCCCAGCGCGTCGCGGGCGAGCTTAAGTATTACGACGGCGAGGCCCACCGGCACCTCATGCACCTGCCGAAATACGTCCGCAAGGCCATCGAAGAGCAGACCATCATCATCGAGGACAACGCGCCGATATTTACGTATAATTAGCGGGCGCGGCTTCCGATAAGATTATAAAGGAGACGGCCCAAGGGAAACCGAGGGCCGTTTTTGATTTAAAAATAAGTAAGGTGACTTATGACACAGTGGGTTTTCCCTCTTTTTGGAGGTTTAGGCTTAGGTAGTTTATTAACCACATTTGTTCAATCTCTTTTAAATAAAAAAAGTGCATTGGAATACCGTGCGTTCATTGAGAAACGCGAAGCATACGTAGGCTTGCAACAAGCTATTTTTAATGCGGCCGTAGTTCATAATGATGAAACTGCAATGGCATATGGATATTGGGAAGGAAGAGTAGAGATGGTTGGCTCTCCTATGGTAATACGCTCTGCGCAAAGATTCGCTAATACTGAACCAAATACACCCGAAAGACATGAAGCAGGAAATGAGCTATCAGCTGCTATGAGGGCGGATTTAAATATAGATAAAAGACCCTTGTTGCCTTAAACATTAGGGCCGACACATGGGTCGGCCCCTACTGATGCGGCTGAGATTTTTCGTAACGCCCCCTCTGTCCCCCTCTTAACCCAAGAGGGGGATTAGGGAAAAAAAATTGAATTAACATATATATAAATTCCAACTTCCTATACCCCCCTCTTAAGGTAAGAGGGGGGAAGGGGGGCGTTATGAAAAATATGAAACCCCTTAGAAACGACCCAATCCTGAAACAGCGCAGAAAAGAATTACGCCACAAAGAAACGGAGGCGGAAAGGATTTTTTGGTCTTACGTGAGAGAAAAGCAATTTCAAAATTTAAAATTTTATCGTCAATACAGCGTTGGTCCGTATATCCTGGATTTTTACTGTCCATCGATACAACTTGCCATAGAATTAGACGGCGGTCATCACAACGACACCGACAATAAAATATATGATGCGGAGCGTACGGAATACTTAAAAGAACTCAAAATTGAAGTACTGCGGTTTTCCAACAATGAAGTTCTTGAAGACGCCGAGGATATTTTTGAAAAAATTAATGTCTTCCTTAACCCCCCTCTTGGGTTAAGAGGGGGGCAGGGGGGGCGTTACGAAAGCTAACATGCCCGACCCCTCCCAGTATAAGACCCCTCTCTTCGACGCGATGGTTTCCTTGGCCGAATCGCGGAAGATTTCCTTCCATACGCCGGGGCACAAGTCCGGCAAGGGAATCGCCACGCGTTTTGTGAAATACGTCGGGCCGAACATATTCTCCATCGACTTAACGACGCTCGACGAAGTTGACAGCCTCCAGAAGCCGACCGGCGTAATAAAGGAGGCTCAGGAACTCGCCGCCAAGGCATACGGGGCCGACCGCTCCTTCTTCCTCTTAAACGGCACGACGGTAGGCAACCACGCGATGATTATGACCGTGTGCAACCCGGGCGACGGCATCCTCGCGGCCCGGAACTGCCACAAGTCCGTCCTGGCGGGCGCGATACTCGCAGGCGCACGGACGCAGTTCATCTACCCCGTGATGGACGCCGCACTCATGATGTCCATGAACGTCACGTTCGATTCCGTCCGGCAGGCGGTGGAGAGCGCGGCGCCGGAGATAAAGGTGCTGGTCATTACATCGCCGAACTACTACGGCATCTGCGCAGACTTAGAGAGAATCATCCCTTTCGCGCACGGGCGCGGCATGACTGTGCTCGTGGACGAGGCGCACGGGCCGCACCTGGGCTTCCACCCGGAGCTTCCGAAGTCCGCGCTTTCGTGCGGCGCGGACATGGTCGTGCAGTCCACGCACAAGATAATCGGCGGCATGACGCAGGCGTCCATGATGCACGCGAGGGCCGGGCGCGTGGACGTTATGACGCTCGCGGGCGTGCTGAAGGTCCTGCAGACAACAAGCCCGTCGTACATCCTCATGGCCTCGCTCGATTTGGCAAGAATGCAAATGGCCACCGAGGGAGAGAAACTGCTTTCCAAGGCGCTCACGCTTGCCAGATGGGCGCGGGGGGAGATTAACGGGACAGAGGGATTCCGGTGCCTGGAGAAAAAAGACGTCCTGCTGCGCGGCATGGGAGACTTAGACGAGACAAAGCTTGCGATAAACGTAAGCGGGCTGGGGATGACGGGGTACCAGGTATCGCAGGCCCTGAACATGGAGCACGACATACAGGTGGAGATGGCGGACCCGTTCCACGTCCTGGTAATCGTCTCGATAGGCGACAGGAAGGAGGACGTGTCGCGGCTCGTCGATGCGCTCCACAAGATTGCGGATGGTAGACCGTCTGCGGGCGGTCAACCGCCCGCATCGAAAAAATTCGATTGGGAGCAGGTCAAGCCGCCGATGGGAACGCCGCAGGGATTTCCTATAGCGGACGGCCCGAAACCCATCGACGGGCCGCAGCCGGGCGACAGATCTCCCAGGGAAGCGTTCTTTGCGGCGCACGAGCTTGTCCTGCTCGATAAGTGTGCGGGCAGACTCTCCTCCGAGATTGTTACGGTTTATCCGCCGGGAATACCGATGCTCGTCCCCGGAGAGGTGATTACGAAAGACGTCGTGGATTATCTCTCTCGCGTATCGGCGATGGGCGGGACAGTTGACGGGCTTGCCGAGGACGGGCGTATCGGGGTGGTCAGGTAACTATTAGCTTATTTCCCCTCGCCCAGTTTCCGGGCCATTTCAAGCGCAGCCCGGGCCTCGCGCCTTCTTCCAAGGCTCTTCAGGGCGACGTACTTGTTGTAGTAAGCGTTGGCGTAATCCGGCTTAAGCTGTATCGCGCGCTCGAAGGAGACAAGCGCCTCCCTTAGCCTGCCCAACCTTCCCAGTGCGGAGCCTTTGTTGTTGTACGGTTTCGGGTCGTTCGGGTCGAGTTCTATTGCCTTGTCGTATTCCTTTACGGCGTCCGCATCCCTGCCGAGCGCGGAGAGCGCGATGCCCTTGTCGTAGTGCGCCGGCGCGAAATCCGGGTAAAGCTCTATTGCCCTGTCGAACTCGGCCAGAGCCTCCACGTAATCCTTTTTCCCCGTGAGGGTAACTCCCTTGTCCATGTAGCGGTCGGCGGCGTCCGCCTTGCCGGGGATTGAGGCGGGGATGGTAGAGTTGATTGCCGCGAAGGCCGGCGCCGCAAAAGACACGGCGATTAAACAGGCGAGAAGCGCGTAAAACTTCTTCATACGAACCGCTCCTTTGAAAATAAGCCCACGGCCCAATTTCGCACGAAGCGGCGCGGAAGTCAATCGGCAATGTTTATGATTAATGAGATTTAATGAGACGACCCTTACTTCTTCGCCTGCCGCAGGTTCTTTATTATAAACGCCCTTTTCCCCGGCACGACGTTCTTCTTCCAGGGCGGAGGGGCGGAGGAATAGTTATCCAGGTGCGGCAATATCTGGTATTTCAGGACGGCGGCGTTATGCTGGGCAAGATCGCTGGAGAAATAGTGCGTGCCGTCGTTTTTCGAGACGAAGAAGAGGTAGTTCACCTTCGCCGGATAGAGCGCGGCGATTATGGACGGCTTGCCGGGGTTTGCAATTGGGCCGGGGGGAAGGCCCTTGTATACGTAGGTGTTGTACGGATCCTTGAAGCGCAGGTCGCTGCGCGTTAAGTTCCCGTCCCATTTGCCGTGCCGCTCAAGGGCGTAGATGACGCACGGGTCGCACTGAAGCGGCATGTTCAGCTTGAGGCGATTATGAAACACGGCGGAGATGAGGAGCCGCTCGGAGTCGAGGTTCGCTTCCCGCTCTATAAGCGAGGCGAGGGTTATCGCCTGAAGCTCCGTCATCCCAAGCTCGGCTGCTCTCGCCTTCAGGTCGGAATTGAACACCTCGTGGTATTTCGAGACCATCTGCCTGAGGATGCCGTCCACGGTTATGCCCTTCGGGAAGTAATACGTGGCGGGAAACAGGAAACCTTCCAGGCTGTCCCCCGGAAGCCCCAGGCTGTGGACGAACTGCGGGTCTGTCGCTTTTTTCAGGAACTCGGCCTTTGTAGTCAGCCCCGTAGCCGCGACGGCCCCGGCTATCTGGCCCATCTCGTAGCCTTCCGGGATTACCACCTGGTATTCGATTATCTTGCCCATCCTGAGCATGAGCAGGACGTTCAGCGGCTTCATCCCGGTATCGAAGGAGTAGAACCCGGCGCGTATCTTCCTCGTTGCGCCCAGGAGCTTGCCCAGGATAATGAACGTCCGCCGGTCGGAAATGATTCCTTCCTTCTTAAGCTCCGCCGCGACGCTCTTGAAGCTCGCGCCCTCCGGCACGAGCACCTCTTTGTAAACCTTCACGGGCGAGGCAGGACGCATGAGGAAAAGCGCGACATGCACCCCGAACACGAAAACCGCCGCAAGGAGCAGGAAGGATATTACCCTGAGCGAGACCGGAAGCCTTAGTCTCATGGCCCTTTACACCTCAAGTCTTAAAACGGGATTACAATCATGTCCGGCCAAGCAGCGTGTAATTTATATAGACCTTCGTCCTCGCCTGAAGTCCGGCATTCCATTTCTTAAACAGCTCTTCACTCATCGCCCTTGAGAGGGCCTTCACGGCTTCCGCCTCAGCCTCATGCGGCGAGGGCGGCCCGGCGCTCCTGACGCCCTCCACCTTGAAGATATGGTAGCCGTAAGGAGTTTTTATTATACCACTTGTCGAACCCTTTTTCAGCCTCCATATCGCGGATTCAAACTCCGGCGGCATCTCGCCCCGCTCAATCCAGCCCAGGTCTCCGCCCTCTGCCGCATCAGGGGAGAGCGACCATTTCCTCGCAAGGAAGGCAAAATCCGCGCCGCGTTTAAGCTCCGAAAGTATTTCCCCGGCCTCCCTGGGCGACTCCACGACTATCTGTCTGACGCGCAAACGCCCCTCCTTGCGGAGCTTTTCCTCGTTTTCCCGAAGATATTTCTCCACCTGCTCCCGAGTAACCCTTACCTGCGAGTATACCCGGGAGGCCAGGAGCTTGTCGATTATAATGTCCCTTTTTGCCTCTTTTCGATAATCCGCGATAGTCATGCCCTGCTGTTTCAGCATGTCGGCAAATGACTTGCCGTAGCCCGCGCTTTCCTTCCGGACGCGTTCGTCCACCTCGGCGGGCGTGGCGGAAATATGGAGCCTTCCGGCCTCGTGCAAGTACATCTCTTCCTGAATCATGCGCGAGAGCAGGTCTATCTTGGCCGCTTCCGAAGCATTATCGCCGGAGAGGGTTACAAAATCCGGCCTGAGCGAGGCGATTTTCTTTTTGAACTGCGGCAGGGTAATCGGAACGCCGTCTACTGTTGCGAGCGCTTGCGGGGAGGTCTTTTCCGCCCTGGCGCACCCGACTGCGAGCACGACCAGGGCGGTTATGGCAACTCTTTTAATGCTTCCGGCAGCCAATTTCTTCTGCTCCGGCCAGGCTTCAATCCTGCCTTACTGCGCCGGCGCCTCCGTCGGCGCGGGCGCAAGGCTTACGCTTCCCAGGTTCTGGAGGTTCTGCGTAATCTTCGCTTTTGCCCGCAACTCCTTGATATAACTTTTGAAAAGGTCTTCCTTCTTCTGCTCCGCAATCTGCTCCTTGAGCGCGTCCTTTATCGCGGCGAAATCGCTCTCCTGGGCGGGTTTTTTGTCCGTAACCTTCATTATGTGGTAGCCGAACTGGCTCTGGACTATTCCGCTCAGCTCGCCGGGCTTGAGCTTGAAGGCCGCGTCTTTAAGGGAGGCCGAGCCAAACTGCGCCCAGGTTACCCAGCCCAGGTCTCCGCCCTTGTTCTTCGTCTTGTCGTCGAGGGAGTATTGTTTTGCGAGGGCGGAAAATTTCTGGCCCGCCTTGAGTTTGGCCAGGATGTCGCCGGCCTCCTGCTCCGTCGGGACAAGTATATGGCTTATCCTGACCGAGCCTAAGTTTGCCTTGTTCTGCTCGAAGTAGGTCTTCGCGTCCTGGTCGGTTATGTTTACCTTGTCGAGGACTTCCTTTTTTACGAATTCGCCCAAGAGGAGCGTATCCTTGAGCCTTTGCAGCTCCGAGACGATCCTCGCGTCCTTGTCCATGCCCATGTCGAGCGCCTTCTGGACGATAAGCTGCTTATCCTCGATATTTTCAAGGAACTTCTGCCTGTTCTTCGGGTCTTTCAGCGCGCTGACCGCATAGGGGTTCAGCGCCGCCGCCTCCGCCTTGAAGTCGTCGGCTGTAATGTTCGTCCCGTTTACCACGGCGAGCACAGGCGAGTTGCCGCCTGGCGCCGTCGTCTGCCCTCCCTTTTTCGCACATGCGGCCAGCGCAAAGACAGCCGCGCATACCGCGAGAGCTACCTTCAGTTTTTTCGACATCTTCTCTCCCATAGTTGATGTTCTGCCCTTAACGGGCAATATATCCCGAATCAAAAACGGCGGCGGGCGCACGAAGGCCCCGTGCCCGCCCGATTATTTCTTGGACGATTCTTTATCCTTTGCGGCGGAGGAGCCGGTTTCCGGGGCCGCGTCGGACGTTGCGGGCGCAGACTTATCCGCGGCGCCTGACAGCGCGGTATCGTTTATCTTTATATCCGCCGCCTTTTTAAGCTTCGCAAGTATGTCGTCGTAAGCCTTCTTCTGCTTGTCCTGCATGAGCTTCTGCTCTATGAGAGCCTTCACCTTGTCCAGCGGCCTGATGGATGCGGCCTTCCTGCCCGTGAGCTTTATTATGTGCCAGCCGAATTTCGTCTTTACAGGCTCGGAGACGTCGCCCACCTTCTTCAGCGCGAAAACGGCCTTCTCGAAGTCCGGGTCCATCATGCCCTTGCCGAACCAGCCGAGGTTCCCGCCGCGCGAGGCGCTTGGATCGGTGGATTTCTCCTTTGCGAGCTTCTTGAAAGACTCGCCCTTGTCGAGCTTCGCCTTTACGGCTTTGGCCTCCGCCTCGGTCGCAACAAGTATATGGCTCGCCTTCACCTGCTCGCCGACCTTGAACTGATCCTTGTTCTTGTCGTAGTAATTTTTTACCTCTTCGGGGGACACTTTTATAGAATCCAGGGCCTCCTTGCGAAGGTAGAGTGTGGAGAGCACCTGTTTCTTGAAGAGCACCTCCTGCTTCTTCATCATCTCGACGGCTTTCTTGTAGTCCGCGTCATTCTCAAGCCCGGCCTTTTCCCCCGCCTGCGCGAAGAGGCTCATGTCTATCAGTTTGCCGAGAATCACTTTCTTTAACGCCGGGTTAGTCTGCTGAACCATCCCCTGCGCTGCGCCCTGTCGCATGATCAAGTCTATCGTGTCGCTGGTGATCTTCTCGCCGTTTACGGTGGCGACGGTATGCGGCTTCTTCGCGGCCTTGTCCGTCATGGCGGCGCCTTCCTTGGACGCCGAAGCAGCCTTGCCTGTCCCAACGGCCTTGGCGGTCGATGCAGGTTCCTGGGCGGCATTGGCGGCGGAGTTGCCCGCGAGGGCGGCCTGGCAAACGAACGTCATCATGCCCGCAAGCGTCAAAGCCAGTGCGAACTTCTTCATTTAACTTCTCTCCTTGTCAGGTTTTCCCGTTAATTAAATAAAGCAGGACTCACCCAAAGGAACCCTGCCGCATTTCAAAAAACATCTCATATTTATAACATGTTATGCAAGCGCTTTCAAGCTGTTTTTTATCTCGCGGAACTGAGCATCCCAATCCCCCGGCTTGCGGATAAATATAGTATATTCCGGCACATATCTCGCCTTTCCCCGGTTTTTGTCAAGAAAAGCTATCAGCTTATCCGGGGATACGTTTGTCGCGCCGGTAAAGGTAATCTTTATCTCCTTCGGCAGAAGCCTTATCCCAGCCGCCTTCAGTCCCTTGGCCAGGACTTTTATCTCCATTACCTCGAGGAGCCTCTTTACCTGCCCAGGCGGTTCCCCGTAGCGGTCTTCAAGCTCGTCTCTCAAGTCTGCAAGCTCTTCCGTGGTCTTCGCGCCTGAGAGCCTCTTGTATATCCCCAGCCTGTGGGCTGTGTCCGGAACGTAGGCTTCCGGTATAAAGGCGGACACATTCAGGTCGAGCGCCGGGTCGGTCTCCTCGGTCGTATCCTCACCCTTAAGCTCGCGCACCGCCTGTTCGAGCATATGGGTGTAAAGCTCGAAGCCGATGGCGGAGATATGCCCCGACTGCTCCGCGCCCAGGATATTGCCCGCGCCGCGTATCTCAAGGTCGTGCAGGGCGAGCTTGAAGCCCGCGCCGAGTTCGGAGAGCTCCGAGAGCACCCTGAGGCGTTTTACGGCTGTCTCGTTCAGGGTGTCCTCGTCGCTCGGCACCAGCAGGTATGCATACGCCCGGCGGCTGCTGCGGCCCACCCTGCCCCGGAGCTGGTAGAGGTCGGCAAGGCCGAAGCGGTCCGCTCTGTCTATGATTATGGTATTGGCCCTGGGTATGTCCAGTCCGGACTCCACAATCGAAGTCGTAAGGAGGATGTCGTATTCTCCCTTGACGAACCTGCTCATCACGTCCTCGAGCGCGTCCTCTTTCATCCGCCCGTGCGCCACGCCGACTCTCGCCTCCGGGACAATCTGCCTCAGCACGTTCCCGATTGCGAAGATGCTGTCTATGCGGTTATGCACGAAGAATACCTGACCGCCGCGCGAGAGCTCCCGGCGTATCGCCTCACGGATTATGGAATTGTCGAAGCGCGACACGACTGTCTTTATCGGCTGGCGCTCAGGAGGCGGGGTCTCTATGATGGAGAGGTCCCGTATCCCGGTAATCGAGAGGTTCAGCGTCCTGGGTATCGGCGTCGCGGTAAGGGTAAGGACATCCACGGATTTCTTAAGAGCCTTCAGCTTTTCCTTGTGCGCCACGCCGAAGCGGTGCTCCTCGTCCACGACGAGAAGCCCCAGTTCCTTGAACGCTATGTCCTTCTGAAGCAGCCTGTGCGTGCCGATTACTACATCCACGGAGCCGTCGGCGATTCCCTGTTTTATCTCCTTTACCCTTTCCTTCGGCGTGAAACGGGACAATACCTCCACCTGCACAGGGAATGCGGCCAGTCTCTGCGTGAATGTCTCGTGGTGCTGGTCTGCAAGCAGCGTCGTGGGGACGAGCACCGCCGCCTGCCTGCCGTCCAGGACTACCTTGAACGCCGCGCGGACGGCGACCTCCGTCTTGCCGTAACCCACGTCCCCGCATACCAGCCTGTCCATCGGGTGCGGGGACATGAGGTCTTTTTTTACGTCCTCGATTGCCTGCGCCTGGTCGGGAGTTTCCTCATACTCGAAAGACGCCTCCATCTCGCGGTAGAGGTGGTCATCCTCGCCGTAGGCGTGCCCCGGCGCGACGGCGCGTTTGGCGTATAGCTCCAGAAGCTCCCCGGCCATCTCACGCACGGCGGTTTTCGCCCTTGCCTTGGCGCGCTCCCAGCCGATGCCGCCCAGCTTCTCAAGGGACGGCGCCGCGCCTTCGGAACCTATATATTTCTGAACCTTGTGCAGCTCGTCCACCGGGACGTAAAGCCTGTCCGCTCCGGCGTAGACGACTTCGAGGAAATCCCCCTCGACGCCCATCAGGGCCAGGCGCTTAAGGCCCGTGTATCGTCCTATGCCGTGGTCGATATGCACGACATAGTCGCCAATCTTAAGCTCGGAGAGCGAAGTGAGAAACCTCTCGACCTTCGACCCCGCCGCCCTGCCTGTCGCCGCAGGTCTGCCGGTCTGCCTGTCCGAAGCCGGTCTGCCTGCTCTGCCGGTCCCGGCCCATTTCGCCTTTTCCCCGAATATCTCCGTAGAAGTAATAAAGGCGAGTCCTGATGTCCGAAGCCGGTCTACCGGCTCGAGGAGGAAGCCGGATTCGAGGTTTCCCGGTGTTATCCTTACGGAGCCTGCGCCGGATTCCGGGTAGAGTATCGGTTTCCCCGTTACCGCGGGTATGCCGTGCTCCGCGAATATCTCGCCCAGGCGTTCGGCCTGGCCCGTCGTGGCCGGAACTACGTTTATAGCCCTGCCGCGCATAAGGTTTTTCAGGTTCCGGCAGAAAATGGTAATCGGCGTCCTCGGCAGATCCTCCTGCCGGGGTTCGGGGACGCCGCCGTCCGTCGCGGTCAGAACCGCCTCCCTGAGCCGCAGGCCCTCTATCGAACGGGTATGATACTCGAAAACTTGTTTGATGCCGGTCGCCCGGCTAAGCGGCAGGGACTCGGAAAATATTGAAGGCAGCTTATCGGACAGACCTTTAAGCTCGTCCGCCGACATATACAGCTCGGACGGAGCGGCTGGAGCCGCGCCGGCTATCGCCTCGTATGCCGAAAAGACCCGCTTCTCGAACTCCCCGGCCTCGGCAAATATGCGCACAGGCTCGTCCAGGAATAGGACAGGAGGCGCAGGGAAGTAATCCGTGATAACGGCTGACAAACCGGCTCTTGGCGCACCCGTTGTATTCTGAGCCGCCGAACCGGCTTCAGTATAAGTCGTTGCGGCTGCGGTCGCACCTTCCGCCGCCGGTTGACCGGCTTCCCTGGCGGGCATTATCTCGACTTCTTCCACCTCGCCGGTGGAGCGCTGTGTGTCCGGGTCGAACTCCCGTATGGACTCAAGGGTATCCCCGAAGAACTCCATGCGCGCCGCCGCCGCGCCGCCTGAAGGGTATATGTCGAGTATCCCGCCCCGGACGGAGAACTCGCCCGGCTCATAGACCATCGATACCCGCGAATAGCCAAGCTCTAAAAGCTTCGCAAGGAGCGGCTCGCGCGGGTAATCGGCGCCTTTTTTAAATCTCGGTATATTGCCGGGGGACAAAAGCGATTCGGGCGGAGGAAGTCTCCTCAATACTGCCGATACGGGCGCGATTACCACCCTTGCCGCCCCGGAACGGATGTCCCGAAGCGCGCGTATCCTGCCCGCCATGCATTCCGGGTCAGGCTCCATGACGTCGTAGGGCAGGACATCCCACGGCGGGAAATAAAGCGGCTCCGAAAACGGTCCGGCAGCGCCCTCCGAGGTCAGGTTTTTCGCAAAAAAGAGGCATTCCGAGAGGAGGGTTTCGGCCTCTTTCGGCGTGGCCGAAAGCGCAAGCACGGGCCTTTCCCGGCCCGATGCGACCTCCCATAAAAGCAAGGCCCTGGATGCGCCCCAAAGCCCCGATACGAAGGTCTTTCCCGCCGCCAGGCTGTCAAGAATATCTTTGAAAATCAAGATGTTATACCATCATCTGGCGGTTTTCGTGCATCAGGTGGAAGAAGTTCATCACTCCGGCCATGCCCATTATGGCGATAAAGAGGGCAAACACGAGTAAAATCAACAGCATAGGTATTATCACCACGAGGATTGCCCTGGCCGTGGAGAGCCTGTGCACGCTCGCGGTCACAATTACAGCGATGGGGATGGTCCAGAGGCTTAAAATCGACCCTATGGACGGTATCACGGCAGCCCATGCCGGCATCGTCCCGACGCCCAAAGCGCCGTAGTAGCTCTTGTAAGTGCCTTTCCCGCCAAGGATTTTTGCGATTATAAAGAGTATGAAGACATGGACGAACGACATCAGGACAGCCGCTATCGGCCAGAAAATTATGGCGAAAAAGCCCACCCCGAAGGTAAAAATCGTCGTTCCAATCCCGCCCGCGAGGCCGCCGACGGCTATGAAAAGCATCCCCGCGTTGAAGGCGTTCGGGTCTGCCGCAAGCGCATCCGCCGCCGGGCGCGAGAGCTTTATCAGTTCGATTCCCTTTGTAAGATAACCTTTAAAATCCATATATGGCGCCCGTCATTCCCGAATGACTTAATCGGGAATCCAGGGTTTGTTTTTAATCAATTCTTCCCGTATTTTTCCAGTATGCGCTCGATGATGCCCGTCGTGGACGCGCCCTCGATGTATGGTATAGAGTATACCTTGCCGCCCCCGGTCTCGACAATGTCCCGCCCTACGATTTCCTCCACCGCCCAGTCTCCGCCCTTCACCAGCACGTCCGGCATAAGCTCGGCAATCACCCTGTGCGGGTCATCCTCCTCGAATACCGTAACGTAGTCCACCGCCGCGAGCGACGCGACCATCTCGGCGCGCTCCGCCTGCGGCATTATGGGGCGCTTGGGCCCTTTTAGCTTCCTTACGGATTCGTCGGAATTCACGGCTACGATGAGCACGTCCCCGTAGCTCTTCGCCACCTGCAAATAGCGGGAGTGCCCGGTGTGCAGTATGTCGAAGCAGCCGTTCGTGAATACGACCTTACGCCCGGCGGACTTCAAGTCCTGGACAATCTCGCGGAGTTCGTCGTGGTTTTTTACTTTTCGCATCATGGATAAACGGCCTCGCTTATTCTTCTATGAAATAATCGGAGTCTATTTGTTTAATTTCGTAGGAGGTAACTTTGCTGACTCCGACATCGTAATCAATCATTAACTGCGAAAGCTCATTTCCGTCGATCAGAATGATTTTCTTCTGGATTTTTGAAACGAATTCCCTTGCGCCTGGCGTGAATTCCGCAGTGGTGATGAAAATTCCCTTGTTCGCATGTTTACCTTCAAGGCTGCCGGCAAAAGATTGGACAGTTTCTCTGCTGATTTTTGCATTGCCGTTCCATCTCTTTGCCTGCACGTAAATAACGTCCAATCCCAATTTATCTTCCTTGATAATTCCATCAATACCTTCGTCGCCGCTTTTTCCAACGACCTGAGCGGCATCTTTCCGCGTGCCGCCATAGCCTAAAGCAAGCAGAAGGTCGAGAACTATTCTTTCAAAATACTTGGGAGAGCATGTCTTAATTCTTTCCAACAAATCCTGAGCCAATTTATTCTTAATGCCAGAGAAAGCGGATTCAAGTATCTCTTCCGGGGTTTGCTGAGAAGATTCTTCTTTTATATTTGCCCGTTCTTCAATCCTTGTATAATTTTGAAATTCCAAAAATTCCTTATATTGTTTTAAAAATTGGACGCCTATCTTTTCGGGCTTTTTTTTAAGGACATCAAGACCTCGCTCCGTTATCTTAAAATATCCTCGACGCGTTCTTTCTAATAGTTTTGCCTTGGTCAAATACGCTATTGCCCATGAAGTTCTATTGACAAACGTTAATTGTCTCCCACTTGGCAATAGGGTTTTTCTTTCTTCATCCGTTAAATTAAATCGCGAAGCCACGGAATTGGTGGCATCACTAAATAAATGTTCTTTTCCGTCGCCTGCAAGTTCCAATACCGGCAGTATAAATGTTTGATAATCTGGAATTGGCATAATGTCTCCCTATGACCCGAAAAAGAACCTATCAAGCGGCATATCCGGGCTGCTTAAGTATTCGTCGCGGCAAGCGCGGCAGAGGTGGAATGTAAGCTCGGTGTGCACGTCCTGCTCAAGCTCCTTCTCGTCTTTTCCCTCTATGACCTTTATCAGGTTGTCGAGCTCCTTCTCCAGGTCCTCGACAGTCGCAAGCTCGCCGCCGGTGTCGGCGGTCACGCGCACCTCGACCTTATACCGCACGGAGCCTTCCGGGAACTCCACCCCGCACCTGTGGCAACGGCCCGGCCCGCCAAGTTCAGCGCACATAGTTCCTCATTATTACCCCTCTCCCTGGCCTTCGGCCTTCCCTCTCCCACAAGGGGCGAGGGATAATCCTGCTCCCTCTCCCTTCCATGGGAGAGGGCGGGGGGAGAGGGTGTGCATTAACTTTTACTTAGCTCCTCCAATACCGCAGCCGTGAGGAGCGGGAACATTATCTCGTGATGGCCGGTCAGGCTGTAGCCCCTGCCGCCTTTCATCGTCGGGCGTCGCACGACGTTCATGTTCGGGCGATAGGACTGTATGAAGTCCATGTTCACGGTTGTAATGTCCGCAAGCGGGCTTCCCAGGTTCCGGGCGAGCGTGACGGCCTTGAGGAACGCCTCCGGCAGAAGGACGGACGAGCCGAGGTTGATGTATACCCCGCCCTCCATCGACGCCACGATGGAGCAGAACTGCCTGAAGTCCCTAAGACTCGCCTCGCCCGTGGCCGCGCCGTCGCAGGAGGGGTGCATGTGGATGATGTCCGTCCCGATGGCGACATGCACACAGGCGGGAATATCGAGCCGGAAGGCCGCCGCAAGCAGGCTCTTCTCGGGGAATTTGAATTTTTCTTCCCTCGCCCCTATCATCTTCCCGACTGACGCCCCAAGGCCCAATCCCTCGCCGGCGCCTTTGGCAATGGCCTCGTTTATCATCCGCCCCGTTTCCTGGGCCATGCCGAACGTGCCGTCGCCAATCTCGGCGTCAACGTCTTCGGAAGTCCTGCCCTGATACGCCATCTCGAAGTCATGCACGACGCAGGCCCCGTTCATGGCCAGCGCGCTGATGACGCCCCTTTCCATCAGGTCTATTATTATCGGCGAGAGGCCCACCTTTATCACGTGCGCGCCCATGCCGAGTATTACCGTCCTGCCGCCGCGCCTTGCCTCGGCGATTGCGCGCGCCACGGCCCGCAGGCTGTCCGCCGCGAGGATCTTCGGGAGACTATCGAGGAAATCCCCGAAACTTGCGCCGGGAGCAAACGGGGCCGCCGCCGCCGCCTCGTCCACCTTGCTCTTGCGTGAGGACAGACTGTACGTCTTTATCCCGGAGAGGTCGAGCTTTCGATACTTCACTTAGCCCCCCTGGCGCTTCCGAAGAGGCGTTCGTCCACGAGCTGGCAGATTGCGTGTCCAAGCGTGATGTGCGTCTCCTGCACCCTCGGCGTATCGCCCGACGGCACCAGGAAGACAAGCTCCGCGACGGTCGCAAGTTTTCCGCCCTTGCTCTTCCCGCCCGTGAACGCTATCGTCTTGATTCCCATGTCCTTCGCGGCTGATATGGCCTTCACGACGTTCGGGGAGTTCCCGGAGGTGGATATGCCTATGGCGACGTCTCCCTCGCATCCAAGGGCCTTAAGCTGCTTGACGAATATCTCGGAGTAGTCGTAGTCGTTCGATATGCTCGTGAGCACGGCTATGTCCGTGTTCAGCGCGATTGCCGGGAGGCCGGGGCGCTCCAGGAGGAAGCGGTTCACGAACTCCCCCGCGATGTGCGAGGCGTCCGTCGCGCTCCCGCCGTTTCCGAAGAGAAGCACCTTGTTCCCGCGCGTGAAGCACGAAGCCACAATCTCCACGGCCTCCTCTATGGCCTCGAAATTCTCCGCGGCGAATTTCTGTTTTACCCTTGCCGATTCCTCGAATATCCGCAGGATATCTTCTTTCATTGATAACCCCCGAAGGATTACAGGTGGAAATGTGTCAGTTTACTCCCCGCAGGATTGCCTTGTCAACGAAAACATGGCCTTGCATAGTAAGAAAATTCTTGCCTTAATAAGCACTTGCGGGTAAAATGAGTGCAGCCTATGATGAGACTGGACGTCTTCCTCAAGACAAGCAGGCTGGTAAAGCGCAGGAGCGTCGCCAAGGAGCTTTGCGATAGGGGCGGCGTCCGGATTGCCGGCCTTCCCGCAAAGGCCGGGCGGGAGCTCAAGGCCGGGGACGTTATTACACTTTCGTTTCGGGGGAGGAATTTGACCATTGAAACCGTCGAAATCCCGTCCGGGAATGTGCCGAAGGATAAGGCCGCCGGGATTTATCGGATAATCGGGGACACGCCGGTTTCGGAGGATAACTAATGATGGAACTGCCGCTTGACGAGAAAGACAGCCGCCCTGCGCTTGCGATTACGATGGGAGACCCTGCCGGAATCGGCCCGGAGATAATCCTCAAGGCCTTGAACGTGAAGGCCGTAGTGGACTGCTGCCGGCCCGTGGTCATAGGCAGCCTGAGCGTCCTGGAACAGGCCCGCGGGCCGCTCCCGTTCGGCACCCAGAGGACGCTGGCCGTCGTCCGGGAACCCGGCGCGCAGCCGCCTTCCGGGGCGGTCGAGGTAATCGAGCCGGACGTGTCCGTTCCGGCGGTAACCCCGGGTAAGTCCTCGGCCCAGTCCGGGCATGTCAGTGTCGCCTGCATAAAAAAGGCCGTCGGCCTTGCCCTCGCCGGAAAAGTGGACGCCGTCGTCACCGCCCCCATAACAAAAGAAACGCTTAAGATGGCGGGCTATCCGTATCCGGGACATACGGAGCTCCTGGCGGAGCTTACCGGGACGACGGACTTCGCAATGATGCTCTGCGGCCGGTCGACCGGCAGCGGCCAGGGCCGCAGCGCCCAAGAGACCGGCATCGGGACGGGCGGAGATGTGCTCCGCGTGGTACTGGCGACGATACACGTGCCCTTGAGAGACGTGCCGGGCCTGATTAAGAAAGCGGGCGTTCTCCGGACGATACGCCTTGCGGATCGCGCCTGCCGGATGATAGGAATACCGGAGCCTAAGGTTGCCGTCTGCGGCCTGAACCCGCACGCGGGCGAGGGCGGGCTTTTCGGGGGCGAGGAGATAAAAGAGATCGCCCCGGCGTGCCTTGAGGCCAAAGACGCGGGCATAAACGTGTCGGGCCCGCTGCCCGCCGACACGCTTTTCCACAGGGCTTACAAGGGCGAATTCGACGCGGTCGTGGCGATGTACCACGACCAGGGCCTGGGGCCGCTCAAGATGTTCGCGTTCGGAAATGCCGTGAACGTTACGCTTGGGCTTCCGATTATAAGGACTTCCGTTGACCACGGCACGGCATACGACATAGCGGGCAAGGGGATAGCCAACCCGAACAGCCTTGTCGAGGCCATAAAGCTCGCGGCGCGCATGGCGGGGAAGAGGAAATAAAGAGGGCAGGCAGGGGGGAATTGAAATGTCGGTTGTATGGACGCCTGATCTGGCTATAGGCGTTAAAGCCATAGACGAGCAGCACAAGGAAATATTCAGGCGAGTGGACGGTCTGCTTGAGGCCTGCAAGGCGGGCAAGGGCAAGGAGGCCGTCGGAGAGACCCTGGATTTCATGGAAGATTACCTGCTACAGCACTTCACGGCGGAAGAGAATATCCAGCTGCACTACGCCTATCCGGATTATTACGCGCACAAAAAAGAACACGAAGGGTTTATCCGGGATGTCGGACGGCTAAGGAAAAAATTCAACAAGGAGGGGTCGTCCCTTATGATGGCCGCCGAAATTAGCAGGACGCTGGTAGACTGGCTTGTGAAACATATCAAGAAATCGGACATGGAACTCGGTAAGTTCCTTAAGCTCTCCATAGTAAAACATTGACAGGCGTCCGTCCCAAAAAATCTCTCGGCCAGAACTTCCTCGCGGACGAAAACATCGCCTCCCGGATAATCCGCTCCGCCTCCCTGACCAAGGACGATACCGTAGTCGAAATAGGCCCGGGCCGGGGCGCATTGACACGTGAACTGGCGGAGAAGGCCGGGAGAGTAATTGCTATAGAACTGGACGAGCGGCTTGCCGGGCATCTGAAGGAAATCATAGGCAATCCGCCAAATCTTCAGGTTGTGGCGGGCGACGCATTGAAATTCCCCTACGAGTCGCTTCCCGGCAAGGTCAAGGTTGTGGCGAACCTGCCCTATTACATCTCCACGCCGATAATCACAAGACTCCTGAAGGCACACGATAAAATATCTTCCATGATACTTATGCTGCAGAAGGAGGTGGCGGAGAGACTGACCGCGTCCCCCGGCGGCAGGGATTACGGCTACATGTCCGTCATGGTGCAGTTCCATGCAGAGGCCGAGATGCTGTTTACCGTGCCGAAACAGGCGTTCACGCCCGTCCCGAAGGTGGATTCCGCAGTGGTGCGTCTTGGTTTACGGGACGCCCCGAAGGGCATTTCCGACCCCGTTTTCTTTGAAAGGGTCGTTAGCGCGGCGTTTTCAAAGAGGCGCAAGATGCTTAAAAATTCCCTTAAAAATTCAAATGTTATCCCGCCGGATAGATTCGATTTCCTGATTGAGCGGCTCCTGGCATCCGGGATAGACCCCTCGCGGCGCGCCGAGACGCTCTCTCTTCCCGAATTTGTCCTGATGACCGGAATTTTGTTTGAAAACCGGGGCTTATAGTGTTATATTAGTAGTTTCCGGCCTTCTTTTGCCGGTCTTCTTTCACCCGAAAAGGCGTTCCCCGCATGGCGGATTCTGCCCGAAATACGGCCCCCGGCCCCGCTTCAAAAACCCGTTCTGAGGCCGGTCTACCGGCCCTGTCCGTGATACCGCTTGGCGGCGTGGGAGAGATCGGCCTTAACTCCACCATCCTCGAATACGAAGGCGAGATGGCGCTCATCGACTGCGGACTGATGTTCCCCGACGACGAGATGCTCGGCGTGGACATCGTAATCCCCGACTTCTCTTATCTCTACCAGAACCGGCACAAGCTAAAAGGAATCGTCATAACCCACGGCCACGAAGACCACACCGGGGCGCTCCCGTATCTTCTGAAGGAGGTGAACGTCCCGGTCTACGGGACGCTTCTCACCCTGGGTCTGATAAAGGAAAAACTCATAGAGCACGGCCTTGACGACGCAGTCGAGCTCGTAACGGTCAAGCCGCGCGACAAGGTGGAAATAGGACCGTTTACCTTCGAGTTTATCCGCGTGACGCACAGCATAGTAGACGGCGTCGGCCTTGGGATAACCACGCCCGTCGGGCGGATTGTCCATACCGGGGATTTCAAGATAGACCCGACCCCGGTTGACAACGAGCTGATGGATTTTAACCTGTTCTCTCAGTATGGCAGAGACGGCGTGCTGTGCCTTCTGTCCGACTCGACAAACGCCACGCAGGGCGGCTTCACGTTCTCCGAGAAGGAAGTCCGGCGCGCCTTCGAGGACATATTCGCCAAGACGAAGAAGCGCATAATAATCGCCTCGTTCGCCTCCAACATACACCGCATCCAGCAGGCGGTGGACGTGGCGGCGATGTTCGGCAGGAAGATAATCCTGAACGGGCGAAGCATGGTCGAGAACGCCGGCATCGCTTCGGATCTGGGATACCTCAAGATTCCCGACGGGATGCTGAGGCGCCTTGAAGACTTAAAAGACCTGAAAGACGAGGAGGTCGTCGTCATCACCACCGGGAGCCAGGGCGAGCCGATGAGCGCGCTCAACCGCATGGCGATGGACGAGCACAA
>JAJYJM010000023.1 GCA_021789495.1 Nitrospirota bacterium | reverse complement strand
GAGATACGCCTTGTCCGTAAATCCGCCGGCCCGCGCTATAAGAGACGAGAGGGTCTCGCCCTTCTTTATTACTATATATTTTCCCGGGAAAAGCACCTCTCCGTTTATACTCACAGCGTGATAGGACGACCATTCAGGCACGCTTCTTACCAATAGATAATCATCGCGTTTCAGCGTTATATCGCTCTTTTGGTCTCCCTGCTCAGCCTTCCGCAGATTGACCGTAAACCTTTTAATCTCAGGACCGTTGGGTGTTATGTTCAGCCTTGTAAGCTCGGCGTTTTCCATGTCGGCATAGCGACGCGTTCCGCCGGCATAAGTCAGGAGATCGCTTATTTTCATGCCGGGTCTGAGTCCAAAGGCACCCGGCGCCTTGACTGCCCCGGATATCTTTACGGTGTCTTCCAATACCTGGGGAACCGGGAATATGGTTACAAGATCTCCGTCGGTCAGCAGAAAATTTTTGTCCGGGTCTTTTTCTATGTCCGACAGGTTCATTTCAACGCGCACCTGCTTCCTGCCGTCTTTAATCCTTAAGAGCTGAAGGCGGTAATTATAAGCTATGCTGTCGGTGCCGCCCGCCTCTTTTATAAGGTCCATCACCCTCGTGTCGCCCTTCATCTCATAGATGGCGGGCATCTTTACGCTGCCCGCCACGCCGACCAGGGGGCCGACCGGCGGGACAAATATCACGTCCTCCGGCATGAGTCTTACGTCTTTGGAACTGTCGCCTCTTTGCAGAAAATCATACAGGTCGAAATGCACCAGGGTCTTGCCGTCCCTGATTAACCTGATGTCGCGCATTGAGCCGTCCTTGGCGGGCCCGCCTGCCGCAAACAAGGCATTTATGAGGGTTGACAGTGACGATATGGTAAAGCTGCCCGGTTTCCGCACGTTGCCGATGACAAAGACCTTGATTGTCCTGAGCCTTCCCATGCTTACATTGAATTTGACCTGGGAGGGGATGTAATACCGGGAGAACTCCCGCGCCAGATAGTCCCTGGCTTCCTTGAAGGTGAGGCCGGAGAGGTGCATTATCCCCATGGGGGGGATGCTTATGCCGCCGTCCCTATCTATAACCTGGTCAAACTCCGCATTGACCTTGCCCCAGACGGTTATTCTAAGCTCGTCCCCAGGCCCAAGAAGATAATCGGGGCCGACGGGCACAATATTATCCGGAGCAAAACTTGAAGGGGCCTGATTAAAAATATCGTAGCCGAATTGCTTGATGTTGGTGGAGGCTCCAAACGGGTTCTCTATCCCCAAAAACCCAAGCGTGGATTCTATATCCTCCGGCGCGCCGACCAGGTATCCGGCATCGATTATCTCCGGACGTCCGGCGCCGCCGCGTCCCGACCGGCGTTCCTTTACTATTCTGACCGCAATGGCAGCCTGGTTAACCGACAGTCCATCCTTGCCGTATCGGAACTCCACCCTTCCAAGACGTCTTATTATGCCAAGCTGGGTATCGGTTATGTCTATGGTGCCGGAAACGTATTGTTCAAACAGCGAGGGGCCTTCCCTGGGCAGGACTTTGCGATTCCTTTTCGCGGTCGAGGCAGGGAGCAGAATCCGGGGCTGACGCGCCGGATAGGATAACACACTGGGCTGGTGCGACTGGTTTGACTGTACTTGCCATACGGGCGTCGAGTCTATGCCGATTGCCTGGGAACCGGCATAGTCTTCGGCTTTGGCTGCCGGGATTGCAATACATAACAATATGTACAGCAATGCCCAAAATACAAAAAAATGGTTTCTCCGCGAAGCCTTACTATTGTGGTGTAATCTGGCTTTCACAGATGCCGAATACAATTTACTACCACCTCGTCGTCAACCTTATCTTACGTTCCCAATACCGGCTTATCTATGTTTAGATATATATAAGCGAACCTAAGCCTATGTCTTGTATGCGTTTTCTCTAATATTTGACCATAACCAGACATTACCAGATATGCCTCCGCAATGTCAACAGAAAAGGCTGCTCCGTTCTGTACTGACCAAAATTACTTATAATTTAAATTTAGCCCGCCAAGATTTTTCAAGGTTTTAGCCCTTGACTTTGAACCGGCGGATATGGTAAAAAGAATGAACGTTCATTTCAGGAGAAGACGTGGAGAAAGCCGACAAACGCTGCGCAATCGTCCGCGCAACCCTCGACCTTGTCGCGGAACAGGGCTTTCACGGAGCGCCGATGGCCCTTGTCGCGGAGCGCGCGGGCGTTGCGGCGGGGACGATTTACCGCTATTTCGAGAGCAAGGACGTCCTGATAAACGAGGTATTTCTCTACCTCGAGGAACGTTTTTTCGCCGCCGTGATGGAGCATTACCCTGAAGGCGCGCCGGTGCGCGAGCGTTTCCTGCACATAGGCGGGGTGCTCGTCCGCTACTGCATCGGCGCCCCTCTTGAGTTCCGGTTCCTGGAGCAGTTCCATAACTCCCCTTACGGTGTGGCCCACTGCCGGGAAAAGTTTTTCAACAAAGACAACAGGGACCTTATTACCGAGCTTTTCGGTGAGGCGCTTGATTCCGGGATAGTAAAAGACCTGCCTCTTCCGGTACTCTTCGGGCTCGCCTTCGGGCCTCTGCTCGACATATGCAGGGACCACATCCTTCATTTCATCGAACTGGACGACGAACTCATATCGCGCTGCGTAGAGGCCTGCTGGGATGCCATCAGGCGTTAATCTTGCGGGCCGGGGTTAAGATTTGCGGCGCCGGAACATGTCCGGAGACGCTGTTTTTGGAGTTGTTTATTGCGGAGTGAGGTGTTTATGAGCTTTAAAAGCGGGATGTTGTCCGCGTTTGCCGTCGCTGCGGCGGGCGCGATATTGATAAGCGGCTGCGGCAAGAAAGCCGGGGCCGTCTCGAAGATGAAAATGCCTCCCCCGGAGGTCGGGGTGGTAACAATAAAACCCCGGCGGGTAACGCTTACGACCGAGCTTCCCGGACGCATTTCGGCATATCTTGTGGCGGAGGTCAGGCCGCAGGTCGGGGGAATCATCCTGAAGCGCCTGTTCACCGAAGGCACCGACGTGAGGGCGGGAGAAGTCCTCTACCAGATTGACCCGGCGACTTACCAGGCCGCATACGCAAGCGCGAAGGCCGCGCTCGACAACGCCACGGCGAATGTCGTCCCGCTTAGGCTCAAGGCCGGGCGTTACGCCAAACTTGTCAAAATAAACGCGGTAAGCAAGCAGGACGAGGACGAGGTCTCGGCCCAGCTTAAGCAGGCCGAGGCGCAGGTGGAGGCGGCCAGGGCTGCCCTCGACCTGGCGCGGATTAACCTTGCATACACGAAGATAACGGCGCCCATCTCCGGACGCATCGGGCTGTCTTCCGTAACGACCGGCGCGCTCGTTACCGCGAACCAGGCCGCGCCTCTTGCGACTATACAACGTCTCGACAAGGTTTACGTGGACGTCACCCAGTCCGCCTCCGACCTCCTGAAGCTTAAGCGGAACCTGGCAAAGGGACGCATGAGAAGGGGCGCCGGCCGGGCCCGTGTGGAGCTCGTCCTGGAAGACGGGACGCCCTATCCGCTCTCCGGGACACTGAGGTTTTCGGACGTGACGGTGGACGAGAGCACCGGTTCCGTTACAGTCCGCACGATATTCCCGAACCCGAAGGAGGTGCTTCTGCCGGGGATGTACGTCCGTGCGATACTGGAGGAAGGGGTTGATGAAAACGCAATCCTCGTGCCCCAGCAGGGCGTAACGCGGGACTATTCGGGCGACGCGACGGCGCTCCTGGTGGACCCGTCCGGCAAGGTGGAGCAGAAGATTATAAAGGTCAGCCGCACAATCGGGGACAAGTGGCTTGTGGACAGCGGCCTGAAACCCGGCGACCGCGTTATCGTGGAAGGCGTGCAGAAGGCAAAGCCCGGCTCGGTCGTGAAAACCGTCCCGGCAAGCCTCGACACGACCGTATCGGCAAAGCATTAGAAAGGCTGCCATGTTACCGAGATTTTTCATCGACCGCCCGATATTCGCCTGGGTCATAGCCATTATCATAATGCTTGCGGGAGTTCTGGCTATAAAAATCCTTCCCGTGGCGCAGTATCCGCCCATCGCGCCTCCGCAGATAGCTGTAACCGCCGTGTATCCCGGCGCGTCGGCCAAGACCGTGGACGACTCCGTAACCCAGGTCATTGAGCAGAAGATGAACGGCATAGACCACCTGCTCTACATGTCCTCCACCAGCGACTCCACCGGGACATCGACCATCACCCTCACCTTCGACGCCGGGGCAGACCCGGACATAGCCCAGGTGCAGGTGCAGAACAAGCTCCAACTCGCCATGCCGCTTTTGCCTCAGAGCGTGCAGCAGCAGGGCGTGCAGGTGACCAAGGCGACGAAGAACTTCCTGATGGTCATGGGCTTTATCTCCGAGGACGGACGGCTGAACAGGTACGATCTTGCCGACTATCTCGCCGCATATATACAAGACCCGTTAAGCCGCGTCGATGGAGTCGGGGACATGAACCTCTTCGGCTCCCAGCACGCCATGCGCATATGGCTCGACCCGAACAGGCTGAACAACTACCACCTGACCCCGGACGACGTGCGCGCCGCAATAGAGGCGCAGAACGCCCAGGTCTCCGCGGGCCAGCTTGGAGGGACGCCTGCCGTCCCGGACCAGCAGCTGAACGCGACCATTACGGCGCAGACACTGCTCAAGACTCCGGCGGAATTCGAGAACATCGTGCTCAGGACCAACCCCGACGGCTCCACAATAAGGCTTAAGGACGTCGGGCGGGCGGAGATCGGGAGCGAGAACTACGACTCCATAGCCAGGTACGACGGCAAACCGGCGGCCGGGCTTGCAATCAAACTCGCGCCGGGTGCGAACGCCATCAAGACCGCCGCGGCTGTCCGGGCGAAGGTCGCCGAACTGTCTAAGTATTTTCCGCCGGGAACGAAGGCGGTTTTCCCGTACGATACGACTCCGTTTGTGAAAATATCCATCGAGGAGGTCATAAAGACGCTCCTGGAGGCTATCCTGCTGGTATTTCTCGTCATGTTCCTCTTCCTCCAGAACTTCCGCGCGACCCTTATCCCGACGATAGCCGTGCCGGTCGTCCTGCTTGGGACTTTTGCCGTCCTCGCCGCCACCGGCTTCTCTATCAACACCCTGACGATGTTCGCCATGGTCCTCGCCATTGGGCTTTTGGTGGACGATGCGATCGTCGTCGTCGAGAACGTGGAAAGGATAATGTCAGAGGAGGGACTTTCCCCGAAGGAGGCGACACGGAAATCGATGGGGCAGATTACCGGTGCGCTCGTCGGCATAGCGCTGGTTCTCTCCGCCGTCTTCGTCCCGATGGCCTTCTTCGGCGGCTCGACGGGCGTCATCTACCGCCAGTTTTCCGTGACGATTGTCTCCGCGATGATACTCTCCGTGCTGGTGGCCATGATACTTACGCCCGCGCTTTGCGCAACGCTTCTGAAGCCCGTGCAGAAGGGACACATGGCGGCTGAGAGCGGCTGGTTCTCCGGCTTTTTCCGCTATTTCAACCGCCTGTTCAACTGGTCGAGCAGGAACTACCAGGCGAAGGTCGGGAGGATTGTCGGCAAAACGAAGCGCTACATGCTCATATACCTTGCGCTCGTGGCGGTCATGGCTTTCGTCTTCCTGCGGATGCCGACGGCGTTTCTGCCGGACGAAGACCAGGGCTTCCTTTACAGCATGGTTCAGCTTCCTGTCGGCGCCACGCAGGCGAGGACGCTCAATGTGCTCAAGCAGCTGGAACACCATTACCTCGTGGACCAGAAGGATGCCGTCGATTGCCTCTTTACCGTCGCCGGTTTCAGCTTCGCCGGCAGCGGCCAGAACATGGGCCTTGCGTTCGTGAAGCTGAAGGATTGGAGCCTGCGGCAAAGACCGGACCTGAAGGTGGGGGCGGTGGTAACGAAGGCAATGGCCGCATTCTCGAAGATACGGGACGCCGTGGCGTACGCTTTTGCGCCCCCGGCGGTGCGCGAGCTTGGAAACGCCTCCGGGTTTGATTTTGAATTGCAGGACAGGGGGGGCCTTGGGCACGAGAAGCTCATGCAGGCGAGAAACAAGCTCCTCGCCATGGCCGCGAAGAACCCGGCTGTCATGGGAGTCCGGCCAAACGGAGAGGAAGACACGCCGCAGTTCAAGCTCGACATAGACGACGAGCGCTTGGGCGCGCTCGGGCTGTCCCTCGACAGTGTCAACAATACCATATCGTCCTCCTGGGGGAGCGCGTTCATAGGAGATTTCATAGACCGCGGGCGAATAAAGAAGGTATATATGCAGGCGGATGCGAAGTTCCGCATGAAACCCGAAGACCTGGATTACTGGTTCGTCCGCAACAACAAAGGGGAGATGGTGCCGTTTTCCGCCTTCGCCACGGCGCACTGGACTTACGGCAGTCCGCGCCTGGAGCGGTATAACGGTTTCCCGTCCCTTGAAATCCTCGGCCAGCCCGCGCCCGGAAAGAGCTCCGGCGAGGCGATGAAGGCAATGGAGGGCATGGCGGCGAAGCTTCCCGCCGGTATCGGCTACGAGTGGACGGGGCTTTCCTACGAAGAGAAGCTGTCAGGCGCCCAGGCGCCCGCGCTCTACGCCATATCGCTCCTTGTGGTATTTCTTTGCCTCGCCGCCCTGTACGAAAGCTGGGCGGTGCCGTTTTCCGTGATGCTCGTCGTGCCGCTCGGCGTAATCGGCGCGCTGACGGCGGCTGGAATGCGCGGGCTTTCCGACGACGTGTATTTCCAGGTTGGGCTGCTCACAACCATCGGCCTGTCCGCGAAAAACGCCATACTTATAGTCGAATTCGCCAAGAGCCAGATGGAACACGGAAAAGACCTCTTCGCGGCGACGCTCGAAGCGGCAAGGCTGCGCTTAAGGCCAATCCTCATGACATCCCTGGCCTTTATCCTCGGCGTCCTGCCGATGGTAATCAGCAACGGCGCGGGTTCCGGCGCCCAGAACGACATCGGCACCGCCGTCATGGGCGGCATGCTCTCGGCCACGGTGCTCGCAATCTTCTTCGTTCCGGTCTTTTTTGTCGTCGTAAGACGGGCATTCCCGGTGAGGCAAAAAGACACCGCAGGGGCGGGAAACGACGCGGAAAACGCCCAGCCGGGCGGGGCAAAAATGGCTGGCCCATCGGAGATTTTTGAAGAATGATAAGGAAATTTATCGTTATCTTTGCATCAGTTATCCTCGCAGGCTGTGCGACGATGGCCCCGAAATACACACGCCCCGCGCCCCCCGTGCCCGGCGCCTGGCCGGGCGGCCCGGCATATAAAAAAGAGGCGGGCGAGCCGGCGAAGGCCGTGGCGGACATACCGTGGAAGAAGTTTTTCCTCGACCGGAACCTGCGAAATATTATATCCCTGGCTCTGAAAAACAATCGGGATATTCGCCTTGCGGCACTCAACATCGAGCGTTCCAGGGCCCAGTACCGGATACAGAGGTCAAACCTGTTCCCAAAAGTAGACGCTTTTGCCGACGCGGATTTGCAGGGCGTTCCAAGGGGGCTTTCCGTAACCGGGCACAACGAAACGGTTCAGGAATACGATGTGGGCCTGGGTTTAAGTTCCTACGAGCTCGACCTCTTCGGCAGGATACGGAGCCTCAAGGAGCAGGCGCTTAACCAGTATTTCGCCACAAGGCAGGCCCACCGGAGCGTCCAGATCAGTCTTGTCGCCCAGGTTGCCTCCGATTACCTGTACCTTGCCGCCGACCAGGAGAGATACAGGCTTGCGGAGGAAACCCTCACCAATCAGCAGGATTACTACCGCCTCGTCAAAAGCCGTTTCGAGGACGGAATAGCCTCCGCGCTCGACGTGCAGCAGGCCAAAACCAGCGTCGAAGCCGCGCGGTTCGACATCGCCTATTACATGACCGTGGCGGCCCAGGACGAAAACGCGCTGGACCTCCTTGCGGGCGCGCCGGTTGCGGCAAATCTCCTGCCGGAGAAGCTTTCCGACAGGCTCACGTATCTGAAAAACATTACCCCCGGCCTGCCCTCCGAGGCGCTCTTAAGCCGCCCAGACATCCTTCAGGCGGAGGACCTTTTAAAGGGGGCCAACGCGAACATCGGCGCGGCGAGGGCAGCCTTCTTTCCACGCATCACGCTTGTCTCCTCTGTCGGCCTCGGCAGTAATGACCTCGCAGGGCTTTTCAAACCCGGCTCTTTCGCCTGGAAGTTCGCGCCGCAGATAACCGTGCCGATATTCAACGCGGGCAGCAACCGGGCCAACCTGAAGGTCTCGGAAACAGACAAAAAAATCGCGGTGGCGGACTACGAAAAGGCTATCCAGACCGCATTCCGGGAGGTGGCGGACGCACTCGCCGAACGGGGAACCATCGACGAGCAGGTGGCGGCCCGGCAGGCCCTCACCGATGCCGACGCCGAAAGCTACCGCCTCTCGAAGGCCCGCTACGAAGAGGGCGTGGACAGCTACTTGAACGTGCTCGACTCCCAGCGCTCCCTCTACGCTGCCCAGCAGGATCTTATCAGCGCGCGCCTCGCGCGCCTTATAAACCTCGCCACCCTGTACAAGGTCCTCGGCGGAGGGGCAATCTGAACAATGGAACCCGACAGAACCGCGCTGGAGGCCGAACTGAAGCGCCTGAAAGAAGACCTTGAGGACATGGAGGAAACACTAAGTTTTAACCTCCTTCACTCCTCCGCACACATACCCGGCAGGCAGACAAGGCAGGACGCGGAATACCTTGAGTATCTGAAAAAAGAGGTCCTGCGGATAGAAAAGATCCTGTCTTATACACATTCCGAGGAGTAAAAATACCCGCCTCAGTGCCCGGAATCCGTCCGCCCGCAACTGTCAAAACAAAATTTTAGCCTTTGTAATTTATCTCATCGTTTTTGTTATATAATTGATGTTGAGGAGAGTGATTTATGGAATCCCTGTCCATAGTAATAGTCGATGACGAGCCGGAAATAGCGAACCTGATGCGGCTTATGCTCCTTAAGGAGGCTCCGCACCTCGATATTCATGTTCTTGATAGCGGCCAGGCATGTCTTGAATACCTGGATGACCACCTTGCCGATTGCATACTTTCCGACTACCAGATGCCTTACATGAACGGGATGGAACTGCTGAAGGCCCTCCGGGAGCGCGGAAACGACATCCCGTTTATCTTCGTAACCGGCCAGGGAAACGAAGAGATCGCGCGCAATGCCTTCAAGAACGGGGCGAACGATTACTTCACCAAGGAGATAGGCTTCGCCCATTTTGCGCGCATACTGAACTCCATCGGCCAGGCGATAAGACAGAGGAATGCAGAGGCGGCGAAAAGGGATGAGCTTGCTTCCCGTCAGGCGGCGGAGGAAACGCTAAAGGAGTCTGAGGCGATGTTCCGCGACTTGGCCGAGGAGGCGCTTGCCGGAGTTTATCTGATACAGGAAGGGAAGTTCGTATATCTGAACCGGAAGGCGGCGGAGATACACGGACGCTCAAGGGAAGAACTGACAGGCGCTAAGGATATATTTGAGACCGTGCATCCGGAAGACAGGGAGATCGTCCGGGAAAATATGAAAAATCGCCTCGAAGGACATCTGAAGACGGCCGATTACCAGTTCAGGATAGTGAAAAGGGACGGGAGCGTTTCCTTCATCGAGGTGCTGGGTTCTTACACGACATACAAGGGACAGCCCGCCATAATAGGCACCCTTATCGACGTCACGGAACGGACGCGCGCCGAGAGAGCCCTGACGGAGGAGAGGGACAGGGTGCGAAAGATATTCGATACCGTCCGCTCGATAATGCTGGTGATTGCGCCCGACGAGACGGTCGTGAAGATAAACCGGAAGGGCTGCGAGGTATTGGGATACGACGAAGAAGAGATAGTGGGCCGGAATTGGTTCGATAACTTTATACCCGAGAACCACCGGGATGAAATACGGGACGTATTCAGGAAAATGATCGCGGGAGACACTGCGCCGGTCGAGAACTATCAGAATGCCGTTTTGACAAAGTCGGGCGAGGAAAGGGTTATCGACTGGCGTAATTCGGCATTAAAATACCAGAAAAGCGGCGGCTTTTTCACCCTGAGCTCCGGAGAGGACATCACCGAGAAGAAAAAGGCCGAAGAGGCCCTGTTTATGTCCGAGGCCCGCTATCGTGCGTTCATCGCCAACAGCATGGAGGGAATCTGGCGCTACGAACTGGAAAAGCCGGTCGATATATCCATGCCGGAAGACGAACAGATAGAGCTGTTTTACAGGTATGCTTACCTTGCTGAATGCAACGACGCCATGGCCCGCATGTACGGTTTCGAGAAGGCAGGGGATATGGTCGGAACAAGGCTCGGCGATACCATGCCCCGCTCAGACCCGCGAAATATCCACTACCTGAAAGACCTCATCCGCTCCGGCTACAAGCTGGAAAAAGAAGAAACGTATGAAAAGGACGTGCAGGGAAATACTCACGTTTTCCTGAACAACTATATCGGCGTAGTCGAAAACGGCTTTCTGATGCGGGCCTGGGGGGTGCAGAAGGATGTTACCGGCCAGAAACAGGCGGAGCGGCAGAAGGAAGATTTTTACGCCATGATCACGCATGACATAAAGTCTTCGCTTACCGCCATACTCGGATACGCCGAGCTTTTAAATACCATGCCGCAGGGCTCCGAGGTAAACGAGATGCTGGCGGCGATGTGCACCAGCGGAAACAGGCTGAGCGCGCTGCTCGAAAATTGCATGACAATCTCCAGGACCGAGGCCGGAAAGCTTGCAATCCAGCCTTCCCTGTGCGATATTGCGGCAGTCCTCCGCGAGACTTACGCAGGGATGGAAAAGCAAATGAAGGAGAAGGAGCTTCAGTTTAGCGTGGAAATCGGCGCCGGGCTTCCCAGGGACTTCATGATGGACCACAGGCTGATTGTCCGGGCAGTATCAAACCTCCTTCAGAATTCCATAAACTACACCGCGCGCGGAGGTAATATTGTCCTGAAGGCATCCCCTGCCACCGAAGCAGGCCGCGACTTCCTGGTTATATCGGTCGCCGATACCGGCATCGGCATCCCGGCGGAAGAGCTGGGCAGTATTTTCGACAAATATTACCGTTCAGGGAGGGCCGCCGGGGTTCGCGGGACGGGCCTGGGGCTTGCCATCGTCAAGGCCGTGGCCGAGGCGCACGGGGGCCGCGTGGAAGTCGAAAGCCGGCCGGACCAGGGCAGCGTATTCAGGCTGTATCTCCCGGCCCGGCCTGAAGCCGAAGCGGCGGCTTAACGCGGGAATTTCTATTAAGCCCTGCTAATCCGGTAAAATTGAATTACATTCCGTCCTCAACTATTTTATAATACCGGCATGCCTTTTATCCTCTTCATATCCATCGCCCTTGCCGTCCTCCTCGGCATTACATATTTCTGCTATTACTCGTTCGTCGAGTTCTTCGGTATAACCTCCCCGGCAGGCAGGCATTGGTCTCTCGCAATATTCATATTTTTATCCCTGAGTTTTATTTTTGCGACGTTTCTTGCCCGCCGGGAAGAAAACATATTCACGCGGGCCTATTATGCCGCCTCCGGTTTCTGGCTCGGCCTGCTTATAAACCTCCTGATGGCCTCTATCGCCGCATGGATTATAATATGGATTCTCTCCGCCGTCGGCCATAAGACCCCTACCGCCCTAGTCGGCGGCATATTCCTTTTCATAGCCCTTGCCTATTCCGTGTACGGCGTCTGGAACGCGTTTCATCCGCGCGTCCGGAAGATTCAGGTAAATATCCGGAACCTGCCCGATGCCTGGAAGGGAAAGACAATCGTGCAGATCTCGGACGTTCACCTGGGATTTATGTACAAGCAGAACTACTTAAGGAAAGTCGTAGCGATGGCGAATAACCTGCACCCGGACATGGTAGTCATCACAGGCGACCTCTTCGACGGCATGGACGGCGCCTCGCCCGGCCTTGTGGCCCCGTTAAACGACCTTGACGCGCCTGACGGGGTCTATTTCGTGACCGGGAACCACGAGACTTACCTTGGAGTAAGGAAGGCCTATGCCATACTTAAAACGACTAAAGTAACAATCCTCGACGACTCGCTTAAGGACATCCGGGGTCTTCAGTTGATAGGAATCAGCTACCCGAAAAGGGGACAGACCAAAAACATTTTAAATACAATAAAAAACATGCCCGGTTTCGTGCCGGGGATGCCCACGATACTGCTCTATCACGCCCCGGTGATGATCGGCCAGGCCCGCGAGGCAGGCGTAAACCTTGAGCTTTGCGGCCATACGCACAAGGGCCAGATATTCCCGGTGAACTTCATAACTCATGCGATATACAAGGGCCGCGACTACGGCCTCTTCACCTGGGGAGACTATTCGCTCTACGTAACGGACGGCGTCGGAGGCTGGGGCCCGCCCATGCGGACTGGTAACACGCCCGAAATCGTTGACATAAAACTCCGTTAACACATGAACAATATTCAGGGATTGTCCGAGGCGCAGGCCAGCAGGATTCTGTATGAAGAAGGCCATAACGAACTCCCTTCCGAGCGCCGCAGAAGTATCCTGTCTATCATCTTCAAGATAATAAGCGAACCGATGTTCCTGCTGTTGATTGCAGGCGGCATCCTTTACCTCATCATCGGAGACGTAAGGGAAGCGCTGATGCTTCTGACGTTTGTTTTCGCGGTGATGGGAATAACTTTTTACCAGGAACGGAAGACAGAGCGCGCCCTCGAAGCCCTGCGAGAGATGTCCAGCCCGCGCACAATCGTAATCCGAGAGGGAATCGAGAAGCGTATCCCAGGCCGGAATGTAGTTCGGGGAGACATGCTGGTACTGAAAGAGGGAGACAGGGTCCCGGCTGACGCGACTATTCTTTCGTGCCTTAACCTGTATATAGACGAATCGTTGCTGACGGGCGAGTCTGCGCCGGCTCGCAAGAGCTGCGCCAATGGTCCGGCGGAAATCGGCCCTCCGGGCGGGGACGACCTGCCGTTCATATATTCAGGAACGCTGGTCGTGCAGGGCCGGGGAATAGCCGAGGTCAAGGCCACTGGCATCCGGACTGAAATTGGCAGGATAGGCAGGTCGCTTCTATCGATAAACGGAGAAGACACCCTTCTGCAGAAACAGACATCCAGGATAGTTAAAATACTCGCCGCAGGCGGCTTGTCCTTGTGCGCGGTTGTAATAATCGGTTACGGCTTTACGCGCGGGAACTGGCTTGGCGGAATCCTCGCTGGCATAACACTTGCCATGTCTATCCTGCCGGAGGAACTTCCGGTCATACTTGTCGTGTTCCTGGCCCTGGGCGCCTGGCGGATTTCACGAAACCGGGTGCTTACCAGGCGCACTCAGGCAATCGAGATGCTCGGTGCTGCCACCGTTCTATGCGTCGACAAAACCGGGACTTTGACGCAGAACCGCATGACCGTAAGCGAGGTTTGCGCCGGAAGGGAAATATATGCCATAAATCCTTCGGAGCCTCTCCCGGAAAAATTCCACGAACTTGTGGAGTTTGGCATCCTTGCCAGCCAAACAGACCCTTTCGACCCGATGGAGGTGTCCATAAGGCAGCTTGGAGAGAAGGAATCTGCGCGTATGCACGTTGACTGGACGCTGGTTCGGGAATATCCCCTGTCCGGAAGCCTGCTTTCCGTGTCGCGCGCATGGAAACCCGGAAGCAAGCCTGGTTATATTATAGCGGCGAAGGGAGCGCCGGAAGCGATAGCCGATCTGTGTCACCTTGACAGCGAAAAGATATCGGAACTGTCGTCGAATATCAACAGGATGACAGATGGGGGGCTTCGGGTAATCGGCGTAGCGAAAGCGTTCTACGGGCAGGACGTCCTGCCCGACAGCCAGCACGATTTCGTATTTGAATTTACAGGGTTGATAGGTCTTTCAGACCCGGTGCGGCCAATGGCTGCGGACGCGGTAAGGGACTGCCGAAGAGCCGGCATACGGGTTATTATGATTACCGGAGATTATCCCGGCACTGCCCGTAATGTCGCGAGGGAAGTCGGCTTTGAGCGCCTGGATGTAATAGCGGGGCCGGGGCTCGATAAAATGAACGACGACGAGCTTCGAGAGCATATAAAATCGGCGGACATATTCGCAAGGGTCGTACCGGAGCAGAAGCTGAGATTGGTAAACGCGCTGAAGGGCAACGGAGAGATTGTCGCCATGACCGGCGACGGGGTAAACGATGCGCCCGCCTTGAAATCAGCCCATATCGGAATCGCCATGGGGGAGCGGGGCACCGACGTGGCGCGCGAGTCTGCCGACCTTGTCCTGCTCGATGATGATTTTTCTTCGATTGTGAAGGCCGTAAGGATGGGCCGCCGGATATTCGACAACATAAAAAAAGCCGTCTCCTATACCTTTGCCATACATATGCCGATTGCGGGCATGGCCCTGATTCCCGTGCTCCTGAAATGGCCGGCAGCGCTTTTACCCGTGCACATACTATTCCTCGAGATGATAATCGACCCGGCATGTTCCGTTGTCTTCGAGGCGGAGCCGGAAGAAAGCGGCATCATGGAACGCCCGCCAAGGAACCGAAACGAAAACATTTTCGGGATTAAAACGGTTTCAATGAGCGTTCTTCAGGGCGTCAGCGTGCTGATCTTCGTTCTGGGGATATTCTTTTTCGCCATAAAAACGCACCGGAGCGAAGGCGAGGCACGCGCCATGTTCTTTACTGCGTTGATTACAGCCAACCTGGCCCTTATCCTGATAAACCGCTCATGGTCAAGGACTGTTTTTTCAACCTTCCGCAGGCCAAATGCCGCGCTCTGGCGGGTGCTTGCCGGGGCGGTTGTTTTTCTGGCGTTTGTGTTATACCTGCCTTTCCTGCGCGAAACATTCAATTTCGACAAACTCAGTCCCGTCGACTTACTTATCTGCTCCGGAGCGGGGGCTTTAAGTGTTTCCTGGTTTGAACTCCTTAAGATAATCAACCCTTGAAAAACTCCCTGTACCTTTTCTGGAGCATGTCGGCGCATTCTATCCCTACAAAAAGTCGGACTATTTTCTCTATTTCCCTCGCCGCAGACAAGAGCGACGGATTGGACCATGCCGCGTCGTCTATCATGCGGTCGGCCTTTATATAAAAACCCCTGCCCGGACGCTTCCCCAGGATGTCCCACGTTATTTTCTTGAGCGCATCTCCCCTGTCCATTTTAAAAACCGGAGTCGTCCGCAAGTCTGCTGAAGAAGTTGATAATGGCAATCGAAAACACCGCGCCGCTGATAAAGACAAGGCTGATGAGCACCTCCCGGTATTCGCGGGGGAGATACGGGAAGGACATTAAAGCGAGAAAGCCGAACGCAAAAAGGCCGACAAATTCGCCAAGGATATTACACGCGGTCTTTACAAGTCCGCCCGGTATCCTTCTCCTGAATGCGGTGATTTTATACCATGCGATAAGAATGGCGCACAGTGCGGCGGCGTTTAAAGAATAAAACAAGGCGTGCATGATATGCCTCCTTTCTTTTTCTTCGGTTTAAGGTTAACGGCTCTCCCTCGTGATTGTCAATTAACATTTTGATTATTAAAGAGAATTAATTGATGTGCATACTGTTTCGCCGCCCTTGAGGATATATGATAACTCCAAACAGCTATTGATTTTTTTAACCGGAGTCGTGGTATAATGGTCTAAGCGGATTCTTAAAGAGAGCAATATGGAAAAGCCGGAAATTCCTGCGGAAAAGACCGAAAGAGAGACGGAAGCCGTCTTCGAGAGCGAGGTCAACCGCGCCGTCATAAACGCCGTCCTGGACGGCATTATAACAATAACCTCCGACGGCACCGTCATAAAGTTCAATCCCGCCGCCGAAAAAATCTTCGGCTACGAGAGTTCTGAAGTCATAGGCAGGAACGTCAAAATGCTCATGCCGGAGCCGTATCGCTCCGAACACGACGCCTACATAAACAATTATCTCCGCACGGGCCGTAAAAAAATCATAGGCATAGGCCGCGAAGTGAAGGGGCTGCGAAAGGACGGGAGCGAATTCCCGCTCGACCTCGCCGTTACGGAGATGCGCGTGGACGGCAGGAGGATGTTCACCGGGATACTCAGAGACATTACCGAAAACAAGAAAATCGAGGCCGCGCTCAAGGAGTCCGAGGCCAAGTTCAGAACGCTTTCCGAGGACGCCCTTATCGGGATATACCTCATCCAGGACATTCGTTTTCAGTATGTGAACCCGGAGCTTGCGCAGATGCTGGGATATTCCGTAGGCGAACTGACCGGGATGAATAACATGCTGGAGTGCGTGCATCCCGACCAGAGGGAGATGGCAAGGCAGGGAATAGAGAGCATCCTGAACGGGCAGCACTCAAGTCTCGGATACCGGGGCGTATGGCTTGAGAAGGACGGAACGCCCATCGAGGTCGAGGGCAAGGCCGCCTTCACGCTCTACCGGGGCAGGCCGGCCATTATAGGCACGGCTCTCGACGTAAGCGAAAGGAGGTTCCTGGAGCGGCAGAGGATGGACTTCCTGGCGATGATAACGCACGACTTCAAAAGCCCCCTGACGACCATACTGGCCAACGCCGAACTCATCTCCATAATGAAAACCGGCACGGACGTCGAAACCGCCGGGATGGCTGATGCAATCCTCAGAAGCGGCGAGAGGCTGCGACGGCTTGTGGAGGATTTCCTCGTGCATTCCAGGCTGAATTCCGGGGGGCTTACGCCGGATATTGCCGTCGTCAATGCGCGCGAGGCGTTAAAAGGGGTAATCACTGATTTTAAAAATATGGCGGGCAGAAAAGCCCAGACACTTGAGGCGGAATTTGCCCCCGACATTCCGGCAATATACATGGACGCGAGACTTATACAGCGCGCCGTCTCGAACCTGCTCCAGAACGCCCTAAACTATACCCCTGAAGGAGGGCGCATTTGGCTGAAGGCGGAAAGGACTTTTCAGGACGGCAGGAATTTCCTGGTCATATCCATAAGCGACACCGGCTCCGGCATACCCGCTTCGGAGCAGTCCAAGGTCTTCCAGAAATACTACCGGATGTCCAAAGGTTCCCGCTCCGCCGGCGCCGGCCTGGGGCTTGCAATTGTCAAGGCCGTAACGGAGGCGCACAAGGGCTGGGTCGAGCTTGAAAGCGCTGAGGGCAAAGGCAGCACGTTCAGGCTGTTTATCCCGGAAGACCTGAAAGCAGGCGAGGCGGCGTAATACCTTTCACTTTGCGGCTGATTCCAATATGTCCATTATACATTTCATGATTGCCGCCGGGCTTGGAGGGCATCCCGGTATGTATCCGTCCACCGGCACAACCGATGCCGCCCCGTCCAGCACGCCGTAAGCCCCCCTGTATACGCCGCCGTCCCTTGCGCAGTCTCCGCAGGCGATAACGATTTTCGGCTCCGGCATGGCGAGATACGTCTTCTTAAGCGCCTGTGCCATGCCAAGCGACACAGGCCCCGTAACCAGAATAACGTCCGCATGTCTTGGCGAGGCGACGAAATCGATCCCGAAACGGGAGACGTCGTAAATCGGGTTTCCGAGCGCCGTGCATTCCCACTCGCAGGCGTTGCAGGAGCCCGCGTCCACCTGCCTTATGCGAATCGAGCGTTTGAATACCGCGTCCAGCCGCGCAGGGCCGCCGGCCCCCGGCTCGCCTGCAACGTCGCCCACCATGGCCCGGATGGCGTCCATGCCAATCGCAGGCTTCTTGCCGAAAAGGTTTAAGATTATCTGTCTGAGCATAGCCTATAAGTCGCAGCCTGAGTATGAGAGGTTGAAGCTCTTGTTCACCAGGGGGAAGTCCGGCACGATATTCCCGTGTATGGCGTAGGATATAAGCGGCCAGTTGCAAAACGACGCGGAACGGACCTTTACCCTGAGCGGACTGCCGTCCCCGGCGGCCTTTATCCAGTAAAAAATCGAACCCCGCGGCCCCTCCGTATACCCAAGCGCAGACCCGCCCGCCGGGAATCTTCCGGCAGGTATCCTAAGCTCTCCTTCGTGACGGCACTCGATGAGCGAGTCTATAATCGAAAAGGAGCATTCAACCTCTTCCCGCCGCACCATCATCCGGGAGTATACGTCGCCCTTTTGGTATGTGTGCGCCTCGAATACAAGGCTCCCGTACGAGAGATGCGGGTGGGCGCGCCTGATGTCGTCCGATATGCCCGACGCCCTCGCCGCCGGGCCGGTCGCGCCCATCTTTAGCGCAATCTCGCGGGACAGAAGACCCGTGCCCTCCAGCCGCTCTATGTGCGAGACCGAGTCCAGCAGGAATTCCATGAAATGTTTGAAGCCGGTCTTTACGCCGTCGAGCGTGGAGATTATATCGTCTGCGGCGTCGAACACGTCGCGCGTAACGCCTCCTGTTACGTTTATCCCCCTTAAGTATCTGCTGCCCGTGAGCCTGTCATTCAGGGCCATAAGAGACTCCTTGAGGAGCGCCCCCTTGGCGTATCCCAAGGCAAAACCCGTCCCGGCGCACATGTTCCCGATGTCGCCGATGTGGTTGTAAAGTCTCTCCATCTCGATTACGAGCGTCCTGACAGCCTTTGCGCGTGGGGAAATTTCCATACCCGCCATGCGCTCCACGGCCATGCAGTAGGCCGAGGAGTGGGAAAACGACGACACCCCGGATATCCTCTCGGACAACTCCACGCCGTCCATAAAGCCTCTCGACTCGAATAATTTTTCCGTGCCCTTGTGCGTGAAGAAGAGCCTTGGGTCAAGGTGATATATCGTCTCGCCCACCGCGCTGAAACGGAAATGCCCCGGCTCGATAATACCCGCGTGGACGGGGCCGACGGGTATCTCGTACACCCCTTCGCCCTTCACGCGCATGAAGGAATAGCCGTCCTCCCGAGAGAGATCAACGGCCTTTTTTATGTCGGCGGCTGACACGTCCCGCCGCAGGGGATAGACGCCTCCATACATGCCGTGCATACAAAGCGGCCTTCCGTCCGGGTGCCCCTCCGGGATTATCCCGAACATGTCGCGCATCTCGCGCTCGTACCAATGCGCGGCGGGGACAAGCGGCGTTATGCTCTCATAGGAAAGATTATCCTCCCCGAGCTTCATCGTCAGGATGTCGAAGCGGTCCTCTCCCATAGGCGAGAACACGGCATACACCCGGAAGTGTCCGTCCAGCTCGCGTTCGTCCGCGGCAAATATCATGCGCAGGAAATGCCTGCGGGAGTATTCCGCGCACTTCCGGGGGAAGTCTGCGGGCGAGACCTCTATGTAGTTTTCGTTTTCAGGATACAAAAATTAACCCCTTTTTCGCTATAACCCTCTCCACCTGCGGTAGAGGGGAACGGGCGCCGCTTTTAGCGCCCTGGGAGAGGGCGTTTTATCTCCCTATTATCCCGGCGGAGAGGGTTATAAGCCTGTCCATCGGGCCGGGTATATACAGACCGAGCACAAGGAGCGCGCCGGCCATAATAAACATTACAATGCCGGATAAGAGTCCGCGAAAGCGGCGAGCGGAGAGCCTGCGGTTCACGTCCGCGCCGACCGGCAGCGGAATGCGGGCCGATGCCGTGGAGTGTGCCGGCATGGACTGTCCGACCGGCGCGGGCGACATAGGCGCTCCCAGGAACATCCCGCCGAAGCTCCTAAGAAGCCCGTAGAAAACCATCCCGCCCGCCGCCAGGAAAACGCCCATGACAACCCAGTGGCTGCCCGCCGCAAGGGCCTTCAGCATCAGGAACTCGCTTATGAACATGCCGAACGGCGGAGCGCCCGCAAGGGCCATTATCCCCACAAAACCGACCGCCCCGACCAACGGCATGGTCTTCATAACGCCCGCGACCTGCTCGGACTCGACAGTATCGTAGCGTCCCTTTATACGCCCGGTCACGAAGAACATGAGCGGCTTCCCGATTGCGTGGTTAAGTATATGCAGAAGCGCCGCGTAAAACCCGAACGGCCCGCCAACGCCGAACGACAGGGCTATTATTCCCATGTGCTCGATGCTGCTGTATGCGAGGAGTCTTTTCGCGTTCCTCTGGATTAACATGAATATCGACGCCACGACAACCGAGGATATGCCGAACAGAAACATCATGTCCCGGACAAAGGGATGTCCGAGGCTCGCCCTTGCGATAACGGCGAACCTGAGTATCCCGTAGAACGCGCAGTTAAGGAGTATCCCGGATAGAAGCGCGGAAATCGGCGTCGGGGCCTCGCTGTGGGCGTCCGGGAGCCAGTTGTGCACGGGGGCCAGGCCCGCCTTCGTGCCGTAGCCCACGACGACGAGTATGAAACCGAGCCTTACAGTGGCCGGGTTAAGCCTGGGCGCCATCGCCAGAAGGGCAGTCCATTCAAGGGCTCCTCTGCCGCCCCCGGACGCCCCGGAAGAGGCGTAATAGAATATAAACGTGCCGAGCAGGGCGAACGTTATACCGACTGTGCAGAGGATGATATACTTCCACGCGGCCTCGACGGAGGAGCGCTTCCGGTACAGCCCCACCAGAAGCGCGGAAACGAGCGTAGTTCCCTCTACGGCCATCCACATTACGGCCAGGTTGTCGGCTATCGGGACAAGGAGCATCGTAAGGATGAAGAGGTTATACAAAACGTAGTAGTAGCGGTGGGCCTTTTTGTCTATGTGGCCATGCTCAAGCTCACTCCCCATGTATTCGACGGAGTATACGGACGTTGCAAGGGAAAGCAGGGTTATTACGACGATCATGAACGCAGAGAGCGCGTCGGCATATATCGCGCCGCCGGGCTGGGTCGTCATACCGCCTGACAGCGCACTCCAGGCGATGAAAAGCGCGACGGCGCTTATAGCGGCGCATGACAATACCGTCGCGTATTCATAGACGCGCCTGTTGTCAATCAACAGGCATACGAGGGCGGCGGCGAGCGGTATGAGTATCAGGGGCAGAAGCATGTTATCCCTTCAGGGTCGTCAGTTTGTCCAGGTCCAGGTCTATGAACGTCTTCTTTATCTGGCTTAAGAAAACCCCGAGTATTATCGCGCCCATCAGCACGTCGAAGACGACGCCGAGTTCGATTATCGTAGACATCCCGTAAGTCAGAGAGAACCCGGCCAGGAAAAGCCCGTTCTCCATGAGCAGAAGCCCGATTACCTGGGTTACGGCCTTCTTTCTCGTTATCATAATAAAGAGGCTTATCAGGATTATGGAGATGGAGACCTTGAGCGTATTCTCCGTGAAACCTTCTATGAAAATACCTTTCGAGAGCGAGGAGTAGACTATCACCACCAGAACGGACGATATTACGAGCGCGAGCGGAGTGTTGATATTAGGCTCCACTTCGTGCGTAATCTTGAGCTCTCGCACGACCTTTTTCAGGAGGAGCGGTATGGCTACGCCCTTCGAGGCGAGCGTAACGGCGGCGGCTATATAGAGATGCGCTGCGTCCAGGTAGAACGCGCTTACGGCCATTAGCGCGGCGAGCAGAAGCGAGTTTACGGTATACGCCCGAATGAAGCTCTCCATCCTCTTGAGCGAGTTCATCGCCACTACCGTAAGCAGCATACCGACGGTTATGAAATCCGTTATGGAATAGACGACCACCCACGCTTTCGGCATTTTATTTTCCTGTCATTACAAAGGTTATCATCGAAAGCGCCGAGAGAACGAACGCCGCGCCCAGAAGCGACGGGAGCTGGAAAAAACGCATCTTGGCCCTCGTGGACTCCGCGAGGGCCATCCCGAAGCACAATATCAGCATCTTTGCCGCCCAGAAGCCTGCCGCCGCCGCGATCCCGAAACCGGCGCCTGCTCCTGCCATCCCGTAAGGGAAAAAGAGGTCCGCCGCCAGGGTAAAGAGCAGCATCTGTTTCATGTAATGCGCCCATTCCATCATGGCCAGGTATTTCCCGGAATACTCAAGGAGCATCCCCTCGTGAATCATCGTAAGCTCAAGGTGCGTATCGGGATTATCCACAGGAATCCTGCCCGTCTCGGCAATAATTGCGACAAAAAACGCCGCCAGGGCCAGGACGTGCGCGGGCGAGAAGAAAAAACTCCCGGAGTTTGCTATTACGCCAAGGTTTGTAGAACCGCTCGCAACCGCCGCAGTGAATATGGCAAGCATCATGCTCGGTTCCACCAGTATGGCCACGGTCATCTCGCGGCTCGAGCCCTCGCCGCCGAACGCCGTGCCCGCGTCAAGCCCTCCGAGCGCCAAAAAGAACCTGCCGAGCGCAAGGGTATAAATTGTGGCGATAATATCGCCAATCCCGGAAAAACCAACCCCGCCCCCCGCCCAGAGGCCGGTAGACCGGCCGGCGGAGAAAACCGGCACAAGCATTGACGCCGCGAGCACGGACGCAAACACGACATAGGGCGCGCCGTGGAATATCCACGAGACGGTGCGGGGAATCACCATGTCTTTTTTAAAAAGCCTTGCCAGGTCATAATACGGCTGGAGCACGGGCGTCCCTCGCCTCCCCTGCATCATGGCCTTTATCTTCTTTATTATCCCCTGCGCGAGCGGCGAGAGGAGCAGTATCAGCATGAACTGAAGGCTTTCCATTCTACCCCCAGACCACCAGCAGGATTACAAGAGTCCCCAGAATGTATCCCAGATAAAGCTGTAGATTGCCCGATTGGAGCCTCTTTGCCGAATGCGCAACGTTGTGGAGCGCGCGGACAAGCGGCCTGTAGAAATAGGATTCGGCAAGCGGCGTAATCTCGGAGCGGTATTCTATCTCACGGGTGAAAAACGGCTTCACAATATACTCTATCCGCACTTCCTTCCTGGGCTTGTATATTTTCTTGAATATCCGGCGAAGCGGATGAGTAAACGCGGTCGCCGTATACTGCATCCTTGGCGTAAGTTTTCGAATGCCGCAGTCCCACGGGTCGGCGCATATGGACTTCCTCCTGCCCCCGGCGACAAGCGGAAAAATAAAAATAAATGCGGCCCCGGCAAGAAGCGCGCCGAGCAGAACTATCGGCAGAACGCCGGAGCAGGCGACGCCCGTAACGGCGAGACCGCCGGGAGCGAACTGCGGAAGGCTCCCAAGGCCCGGCAGAGGTATGCCGGAGAGAAGCCTCAGCATGTATCCGGGAAATATTCCGAGCAGGAGACACACAGCAGACAAAATACCCATCCCAAGGAGCATGGTTGCAGGGGCTTCTTTCGCCGCCTCAGCCTCATGGCTTCTGGGAACCCCCAGGAAGCTTATCCCGAACGCCTTTACAAAACTCGACGCCGCAAGCGCCCCGGTGAGCGCCAGCGCGGCCCCGGCAAGGAGCATGAAGGTCTTTGTAAGGACGACGGAGGTCTTTATCCCCATGATAAGGGACTGAAACGTCAGCCATTCGCTCATGAAGCCGTTGAAAGGCGGGAGCGCGCATATTGCGACCGAGCCGACAAGGAAGAAAAAACCCGTCCAGGGCATCCGTTTTATAAGCCCGCCCATCTCCTCCATGTTCTTAGTGCCCGTGGCGTGGACTGCTGAACCCGCCCCCATGAACAGAAGTCCCTTGAAGACCGCGTGGTTAAGCGTGTGATACAGCGCGGCGGCGAGGGCAAGCCCGGCAAGCGAAGGAAGATTATTGAAAGAAAATATCATGGATGCGCCGACGCCGAGCAGGATTATCCCGACGTTTTCGACACTGCTGTATGCCAGGAGCCTCTTCATGTCGCGCTCCATCAACGCATACATAATCCCTTTTACGGAGGACACCGCCCCCACGGAGAGCACTACCACGCCCCACCACAGCGGCGCCGGCAGGCCGGCCCCTCCGCCGAGAATATCGAGCGAGACGAGCAGTATCCCGTAGATGCCCGACTTTATCATCACGCCGGACATCAGCGCGGAGACGTTCGACGGAGCCGCCGGGTGCGCCCTTGGGAGCCATGTATGAAGCGGGATGATGCCCGCCTTCGTCCCAAAGCCTATAAGCGCAAGGACGAATATGACGGAGCGAAGCCCTCCCGCGCCCGCAAGCCCCGCCTTTATTATCGGGAACTCAAGCGACCCCGTGGCGAAGAACATGACCATGAAAGCGGCCATGATAAACGCCGTGCCGACATGTGTCATCACGCCATATAGAAGTCCGGCGCGCGAAGCTTCAATATTTTCCGTATCCGAGACGACGAGAAAATACGACGAGAGAGACATTGTCTCCCAAAAGATAAGAAACGCCGGGATATTAGCCGAGTAGAACACGGCATACATGGAGGAGACGAAAATCCCGTAGAGGATAAGCGCTGACCAGGGCGCGCTGGAATGCCTTGCGTATCCAGCCGAATATATGGATACGCAAAAAACGAGCAGCGAGAGTATGACGACAAAATATGCCGAAAGTCCGCCGCCCCCGAAGCTTAAAGCCAGGCCGCCGGAGAGCGGCAGGGAGACATGCCAGGAATAGCCGAAGAGCAGGTCCCGAAGGGCGAGAAGCCCCGGAATCAGGCATCCGGCTGCATACAGGAGATAGCAGGCGCTGGAAATCTTTCCGGTGGTTTTGGACGAAGCTGTTTCCGGACGGTCCGTTTCCATCTCAAAGACTATACTTAGGTTCCCATAGAACAAAAAACGTCGGCGGGAGTTTAATCCTTAAAATCGCGCGTGTCAAGCTTTAATTTCTTGCCTTCTGTCCCTTTTAAAATTAGAATAAAGACAGAATGCTGGATCGGGCAAACAGGAATATAGAATACCTCCGGGTCTCCATTACGGACCGGTGCAACCTCCGTTGTGTGTATTGCATGCCGGAAGGGGGCGTCCCGGGGCTCTCCCACGAGGCGATACTTCGCTACGAGGAGATACTGCGGGTAGTCCGGGTGGCGGCGGAGAAGGGAATACGCAAGGTGCGCCTGACCGGCGGAGAGCCGCTCGTCCGGAAGGACGTGGTGAGTCTGATACGGGAAATCGCCGCCATACCCGGCATCGACGACCTCTCGCTCACCACCAACGGCACCCTGCTCGATAAGATGGCGGAAGGATTATACGAGGCGGGCTTAAGGCGCATAAACATAAGCCTTGACTCGCTTAACCCGGAGCGGTTCCGAAAACTCACCAGGGGCGGGGAGCTGGGCGCCGTTTTGGAGGGTATACGCCGGGCGGAGGAGGCGGGTTTTGACCCCATAAAGATAAACGTCGTGGCGATAAAAGGCATAAACGACGGCGAAATCTGCGAGTTTGCGCGTCTTACGCTTACAAAGCCTTATCACGTCCGGTTCATAGAGTTCATGCCGGTCGGCGGCATCGCCACTTGGGACGACAGCAGGATAATCACGGCGGACAAAATAAGGGACAAAATCTCCGCCCTGGGGGAGCTTATTCCAATAGAACAAGGCGGCCCGGGAGGGCAAAAAACGAAGGCCGGCGGCCCGGCTAAACTATACAGGCTGCCCGGCGCAAAGGGGATTCTTGGCTTTATAAGCGCGCTCTCAAACCACTTCTGCGGAAGCTGCAACAGGTTGAGATTGACGGCGGACGGCAAGCTCAGACCATGCCTTTTCTCTGAGACGGAGATAGATATAAAAACGCCGCTTCGGTCCGGGTGCGGCGACGCGGAACTGTCGAGGCTTATATCCCTGGCCCTCGCCGTAAAACCCGAAGGTCATTCCATCGCGGGCGGCATAAAGGACAAATACCGCCGCTCCATGAGCAAAATCGGGGGATAATTTTAAAATGTCAAATCTTACCCATTTCGACGAAAAAGGCGCGTCCAGGATGGTGGACGTATCCGGGAAGGACGTAACGGAGCGCATAGCCGTCGCCGAGGGCAGGGTGTTGATGGCGCCGGAGACGTTTAAACTCATAAAGGGCAAAAAGGCCGCCAAGGGCGACGTCCTTGAAGTCGCGCGTCTGGCAGGCATCATGGCCGCGAAGAAAACCTCCGGGCTTATTCCGCTCTGCCATCCGCTCCCGCTTGAGAAGGTATCTATGGACTTTATTCTGGACGAAAAGGCGCATTCGGTCAAGATTCGGGCTGAGGCAAAGGTTACGGCCAGGACGGGGGTCGAGATGGAGGCCTTGACGGCGGCAGCAGTCGCGGCGCTCACTATATACGACATGTGCAAATCGATAGACCGCGGCATGGAGATTACGGACATACACCTGCTGGAGAAGTCCGGCGGGCGCTCCGGGCATTTCGTGCGGAAACCAAAAAACTCTTGAAAAATCGCTACTTTTTTGGTAAGTTACTTTTCTTTCCGGAGAAAGAAAAGTAACCAAAAGAAATCCGGACCAGTTTAAAGGAGTCATAATGATAGAGTTCATACACAGGCATCCGATAATAATCAAGGTTCTCCTCACTGTCGTTACCCTCACGTTTATCATAACGGGCGGGTATATGCTTGGCAGGCAGGCGGTTGAGGATTATGCCGCGAAGGTGGACGGCCAGGTTATAACCATGCCGCAATACCAGGACGCCCTGGACAGGACGCAGGAGATCTATAGCAACCTCTACAAGGGAAACATACCCGACAATATAGCTAAACAGCTGGGCATGAATACAATCAGGGGCATGGTAGACAGAAAGCTCCTCCTGGCGGAGGCGAAAAAGGAAGGTCTTTCCGTGTCCGGCAAGGAAATTTCAGACGCCGTCGTTCAGAACAAGTCCTTTCAGGATGAGAACGGCTCATTCAGCAAGAATCTCTATATACGGGTTCTTCAGCAGAACGGCATGACGCCCGCGATATATGAGCAGCATCTAAAGAACGACCTTTTGACGGAGAAATTGCAGGATATGGTAAAGAGTTCCGTTTATGTTACGGAAGACGAGGCCAGGGATTATTACAAGTCCCAACTCGCCTTGCAGAACAAGCCGTTCGACGAAAAGGATTTTCAGGCGCAGGAGAAAAATCTTTCCGGTATGCTGACTCTGTTAATGCAGGAGAAGCAGGTGGAAACGTTCACGGAAGGCCTGAGAAAACGCGCCAAGATAAAGGTGAACCCCGCAATACTAAGCGCGAACTCGTAACATGCTCATTAAATTCCGGATTCCCGACTAAATCATTCGGGAATGACGTATCAAAATTACGTAAGCTTCAAGTGCGCCGCTCTGGCAAGGAGCTTCTTCTTCCCGACGCTTGCGAAGTGCACTGTAAGCTTCTGGTTCTCTCCCCTGCCTTCGGACTTCTCCACTACCCCGCATCCCCATAACGGATGTCGCACCTGGCAGCCGCTTTTGAACGGGCTGGGGGCGGCTGTCCTCGTTTCGGAGGCGCAGGGCATGATTACAGGCGCATGCGATTCCGCATGTTTCCTTGAAATACCGATTTCACGGGAGCGGATAAGCTCCGCCGGTATCTCTTCCAGGAAGCGAGAAGGCCTGTTCGACTGCGTAAGCCCGGCCAACCGCCTCGTTACGGACGAAATCAGATAAAGCTTTTTCCTGGCGCGCGTCATCCCGACGTATAAAAGCCTTCGTTCCTCTTCCATCTCCCGCTCGTCGGACTTCGACTGCGCGTGCGGGATAAGTCCCTCCTCCATCCCCGCGATAAACACCACGGGGAACTCCAGGCCCTTGGAGAGATGCAGGGTCATAAGCGTCACCGCCTGGCTCGAGGCCTTCTGATTGTCCCAGTCCGTAATCAGCGATACCTGGGCGAGGTATGCCTCAAGGGACGAGTCGTCTGTCTCCTCCTCGAAACGCCCGACGGACGACAGAAGCTCCTTTATATTGTCTATCCTGCCCTGGGATTCCGCCCCAAGGCTCTCCCGCAGATGTTCAAGATATTTCGTTTTGGCTATTATCTTTTCGAGCAGATACCCCGGGCCGTGCCCCGCTTTCATCTCCACAAGCTCGGAAAGCATGGCCAGAAACTCGCTTATCCTTCGCCTCGGCCCAGCGCCCATGGACTCGTCTTCGGAAAGCCGCAGAAGGTTTTCGACAAGCGGCAGGTTCTGGTGCGGCCCCGGCTCCGTGGCCTTTTTCATGGTAGCCTCGCCAATCCCGCGCGGCGGGCAGTTCACTATGCGCTTCAGGCTCACAGAGTCCTTCGGGTTGGAGACGACTTTCAGATATGTTATGAGGTCTTTTATCTCCTTCCTGTCATAGAACTTCATGCCGCCCACGACTACATACGGTATGCCCTCGCGTCGGAAAGCTTCTTCAATCGTGCGGGACTGGGTGTTCGTGCGGTACAAGACGGCGAAGTCCTTCAAAGAACGGCCTTCTTTTAGCTGTCTCGATATTTCCTTGGCAATGCAGGCGGCCTCAGCTTCCTCGTCCGGCACCCGGACGTGCTCCGTTTTCTCGCCGTGTCCAAGCTCCGTCCAGAGCTTCTTCGGCCTTCGGCCAGGGTTGTTGCATACCAAAGACCATGCGGCGTCGAGGATCCTCTGCGTGGAGCGGTAGTTCTGCTCCAGCTTTACGACCCTGGCCTCCGGGTAGTCTTTCTCGAACTCCAGTATGTTCCTGATGTCCGCGCCGCGCCAGCCGTATATGGACTGGTCGTCGTCCCCGACGACGCAGACGTTCCTGTTCTTGCCGGCAAGGAGCTTTATCAGTTTGTACTGGGCGGCGTTGGTGTCCTGGTATTCGTCCACCATAATATACCTGAAGGCGTCCTGGTATTTGTTCAGCGCGCCCCGGTGTTTTTGCAGGATCTGGACGGTGAGCATCAGGAGGTCGTCGAAGTCCAGCACTCCCGAAGTTTTCAGCCGCTCCTGGTATAGCGGGTAAATCTTCGCAACCTTGGACTCGAAACCGAACTGCTGGGCGGCCCCGGAGAACTCCTCCGGCGTGACGATTGCGCTTTTGAAGGAGCTTATCCTGCCCGCCACCTCGCGCGGAGAGAACAGCCTGTCGCTTATCCCGAGGTCGTGCATACAGGACTTTATAAGCGAGAGCGAATCGGAGGCGTCCATGATGGTGAAGTTCTTCGGGTATCCCAGGATGCCTATGTCCTCCCTGAGTATCCTTGCGCACGCTGAATGAAACGTGGATACCCACATCCCCTTCGCGGAGCGACCGAGAAGTTCCTCCACGCGGGAGAGCATTTCGCGCGCGGCCTTGTTCGTGAAGGTTACCGCGAATATCTCCCCTGGCCGCACATCCATGTTGTTTATGAGATACGCAATCCTGTAGGTGATGGTCCTGGTCTTGCCGCTCCCGGCGCCCGCCAGAATCAAAAGAGGGCCGTCGCAACAGGTTACGGCCTCCCTCTGCTCTTTGTTCAGGTCGCCCAAAACCTTCATATAACGCCGCCTTCCTGAAAAGCCGTTAAATTATGGCCGGGACATTTGGAGCGAATGTAATTCTGGATGAGCCGCATAGGGAGCACACCGTTAGAGATGCCCCGGCGAATCCCATGGAGTGAGATTGAATGTTCCGACATCATGCAACAATTTCCTTTCATTCCACCGTAACGCTCTTGGCCAGGTTCCTGGGTTGATCCACGTCGCTTCCGCGCAGCACTGCAATATGGTACGCCAGCAGCTGCAAGGGCATAGTCGTCAGTATCGGGGATAGGCACGGGATCGTCTCCGGGACACAGAAAAGATAGTCCGCCTTCGTATTAAGGCATTTATCCCCGTCGGTAACGATGGCTATAACCTTCCCGCCGCGCGAGCGCACCTCCTCGATATTCGACGATACCTTCTCGTAGACCGGGTCTTTCGGCGCCAGGACCACCACGGGCATCTTCTCGTCGATGAGGGCTATCGGCCCGTGCTTCATCTCTCCGGCGGGATAGCCCTCCGCATGGATGTATGAAATCTCCTTCAGCTTAAGCGCCCCTTCCAGGGCCACCGGATAGCTGTAGCCGCGCCCCAGGTATAGGAAGTCCGTATGCCTGAAGAAATCCTTGGCAAGTTTTTTAACCCCGTCATCCGTATCAAGCAGGAGTTTTTCCGCCTTCGCGGGTATCTTCACAAGCTCGTCAAGGTATTCCTTTACCTGTGCGAAATCGAGGTTCCCGCGCGATATTCCCACGCGAAGCGAGAGGAGAAACAGTGCGACAAGCTGGGAGGTGAACGCCTTCGTGGAGGCGACGCCAATCTCCGGCCCGGCATGTGTATATACCACGCCCTGGGCCTCCCTCGCCGCAGTGCTCCCGACAGCGTTGCATATGGCTATCGTCCGGGCACCTCCGGCCCTCGCCTCGCGCATGGCGGCAAGGGTGTCCGCAGTCTCGCCGGACTGTGTAATCGCTACAAACAGCGTATTTTTGTCGATTATGGGCCGGCGGTATCTGAACTCGGAGGCTATATCCACCTCGCACGGTATCCTTGCAAGCTCTTCGAGCATGGCCTTTCCTATAAGACAGGCATGCCAGGACGTCCCGCAGGCGACCAGCGTCACCTTTTTTATTTTCCTTATCTCGGCCTCCGAAAGGCCGATTTCGTCCAGGTAGACGCTCCCGGTCTCAGGGGACACCCTGCCCCGGAATGTGTCCGTAATCGCCCTGGGCTGCTCGTATATCTCCTTCAGCATGAAGTGCTTGTATCCGCCCTTCTCCGCCATTACGGGGTTCCAGAGCACCGTGGATATTTCCTTTTCCCTGGGCTTTCCCTTCAGGTCCGTCACCACCACACCGTTCCGGGAAAGGACAGCCATCTCGAAGTCGTCGAGGAATATCGCCTCTTTCGTGTAGTTGAGGATGGGCGGCAGGTCGGAGGCTATGAAATATTCCTGCCTTCCCATGCCGATCACCAGCGGGCAGCCGGCCCGCGCAGCGACGAGCGTATCCGGCTCGTCCTCGCCCACCACTCCTATTGCATACGCCCCTTTAAGCTCCAGGAGGGCCTTCCTGGTGGCCACTGCGAGGTTCCCGCCCTTCTTTGCGTGTTCCTCTATCAGATGGGCGATGACCTCCGTATCCGTCTCGGACTTGAAGACGTGCCCCAGGCCTTTCAGTTTCTCCTTAAGCTGGACATAGTTCTCGATAATCCCGTTATGCACCACGACGAACTTGCCGGAACGGTGCGGATGCGCGTTTTCTTCGCAGGGGCGGCCATGCGTCGCCCAACGGGTGTGCCCAATACCTATATTCGAATACAAAAGCTGGCCCTGTATGGACGCCTCAAGGTTCTTGAGCTTCCCGACGCTCCTCCTGACGTTCAGCCCGCCGTCTTTGAAGAAAGCGATTCCCGCAGAGTCGTACCCGCGATACTCAAGCTTCCTCAGGCCGTCGATGAGTATGGGCACGGCGTTCTGTCCGCCTATGTATCCGATTATTCCGCACATAAAAATTTAACCCCGCATGGATGGATTGTCATTACTGAGGCGCAACCGAATAATCCACCGTTTATTTCTTTTTTATCTTCCTGCCCCTGTTCTCTTTTGCCCAGTTCTTCCGGTTCGTCTGCGGAGTCCTCGAGAGAGCGAGGGCGTCTTTTGGAACGTCTTCCGTAATCGTGCTCCCGGCGGCGATAAGCGCGCCTTTCCCGATAGTTACCGGGGCGATGAACTGGCTGTCGCTTCCTACGAAAACATCGTCTCCTATGACGGTTTTGAATTTAGAGAAGCCGTCGTAGTTGCAGGTTATGGTTCCCGCGCCGATGTTGACGTTCCTGCCGACGAGGGCGTCGCCCAGGTATGACAGGTGCGACGCCTTCGACCCCTCTCCGAGGGAGGCCTTCTTAAGCTCTACAAAATTGCCGACGCGGGCGTCTATCCCGACTGTACTCCCTGGTCTTAAGTGGGCAAAAGGGCCTATTTGAGCTTTGTCCGCGATTTTCGAGTCTTCGATTACAGAGTATCCCTTTATTTTGACCCCGCCGCCGATTATGCTGTCCGAGATAATATTCCCCGGCATCAATATGCACCCCCCGCCTATCTCCGTCCTGCCGTCTATGGTGTTGCCGGGATGGATTATCGTATCCGGGCCTATTTTCACATCAGCAGATATGTAAGTATTCTCCGGGTCAATTATCGTAACGCCGGAGGCCGTAAAACTGCGGTTTATCTTTGTGCGGATAATCTTTTCCGCCGCCGCAAGTTCCACGCGCGAGTTTATGCCAAGCGCAGTCGCAGGGTCTTCTACCGGCATTCCCGCGACCCTGCCGCCGCCCTGCCTCACAATCTCTATGACATCCGTGAGATAAAATTCTCCCTGTGCGTTCGCGGAGCGCACATGCCGCAGCGCCTGCTTTAGACTCTTTATATTGAAACAATACGTCCCGGAATTTATCTCCTTTATCTTGCGCTCCGAAGGGCTTGCGTCCTTCTGCTCGACAATTTTACTTATCTTACCGCCTTCCCGGACAATCCTGCCGTAGCCGAACGGCTCGTCCAGAAAGGCGGTAAGGACAGTTATATCGGCCTTTTTGCGCTTATGATATGAGACAAGACCCTTGAGCGTCTCCGCACCCAGAAGCGGTGCATCTCCCGACACCAGCAGAAGAACCCCGTCCGCGCCCCGCAATGCGTCAAGGCCGATTCCTGCGGCGTGCGCCGTGCCCTTCTGTTCTTTCTGGATGGCCGGGACTACCCCAGGCGGCAGGAGTGCGCGCACCTTGTCCGCCTGATGGCCGATAACGACCGCAATCTTCTCAGGCTTAAGCGCCAGAACATTTCCCAGCGTGTGCACAAGCATCGGGCGGGCGGCCAGAGGATGCAATACCTTTGCAAGCCCTGATTTCATTCTCGTCCCAAGGCCTGCGGCAAGGACAACGCAACAGAGACCCTTCACTTAAGGGTTCTCCTTGAGGACAGCAGCCGGTTCGCCCGGCACGGGGCTTCCGTCCACGGCGGGCGACAGATCAGGCGCAGTCTTGCCTGAGGCGGGGACCTTAATTATATGGGTTACGTGGGTCATGTCCTCCCTGATTATAAGGTTCGGGGCGGCAATCCCTGCCGAAAGCAGTATCTTTATTCCTTCTTCTATGCTTATATCCGTAAGTATTACCTGGTCTTTAGGGAACAGCCTCACGTCTCCAAGGTAGAGGTTATTCGTGGGGATGTATACGGTATAATGGCACTGCCTGTTCTCCCCGCCGCCTGCAGATAAATCCCTGCGTCCCTGGATACTGCACTCCTTCGTCAGGAAGCCGAACGAATGCACACCCTCGCGGGGATACTCGACTATGACGAATTTTTTAAAGGCGGAGCGGTTCTCCGGAGAGAAAGCGTCGCCAAGCTGTTTAAACGTGCTGTAAAAACTTTTAAAAACAGGCAGGCGGAGCATAAAGCGCTCCAGCCTGTCAAGCATCTTCTTGCCCAGGACGGTCGTGGCAAGCGTTCCGAAGATATATATGACGAAAAGCGACAGGACAAGCCCAAGGCCCGGATACTGGCGGCCCAGGAGCCTGTACAGCACTCCTCCAAGTATACCGTCAAGTATCCGGAATAACCAGACCACGGCGAGGATGCTGAGCGCAAGCGGAAAAGTGACAAAAAGCCCCGCAAGCATCTTCTTCTTTATTGAGCTCTTATAATCCTCGGCCATACTTAACCGTTATTGTCCAAATTATTGGCCGCTCCGGACAGCCGGGTGAACCAGCCGTCCGGAGCGCAAACACTTTACATGATAAGCCTTTTCGCTCTTAATCTCAAGTCTTTTCTTATTGCTTTGCCACGCTTTTTATAGTATTATTCTTTCTTCAACTACTTATCATTCTTTGGTTTTTTCGCCTTTGCGGGCACCTTAAAGCGGGTACAGGGACGGCGCTTGAATAAAAACAATTTTATCAATGAATTAATACGCGGGCAAGGCAGGGTTCTTGTCGTCGATGGCGCGATGGGGACGATGCTCCAGGAATCCGGCCTTGGGGCCGGGGCCTGCCCTGAGTCGGTTAACCTGGGACATCCTGAAATCGTTACTGAAATACATCGGAAATATGCCGAAGCCGGGGCGGACATACTTACCACGAACACCTTCGGCGGGAGCCGGATAAAACTCTCCGAGTACGGCCTGGGGGACAGGGTCGCGGAAGTATCCCGCGCGGCGGTCAAGGCGGCGAGGGAAACCGTAAATCCCCCTTTGCCCCCCTTTGTTAAAGGGGGGTCGGGGGGATTTTCCTCTCGAAATATATATATCGCGGGCGACATGGGGCCGACGGGGAAGTTCCTTGAGCCAGTGGGCGAGCTTTCTTTCGATGCGGCATACGCCAACTTTTACGAGCAGGCAGAGGCGCTCTCCGATGCCGGGGCGGATTTACTGCTTATCGAGACGATGTCGGACTTGAAAGAGGCCCGTTGTGCCGTCATAGCGGCGAAGGCGGCGTCGAAACTGCCTGTCGCGGTAACTATGACATTCCAGAAAGACCTCCGGACACTCCTTGGCACGCCGCCGGATGTGGCGGTCGCAGTTCTGGAGGCGGCAGGGGCGGATATAGTCGGCGCGAACTGCTCCCTTGGGCCGGAAGGGCTATACGAAGTGGCTAAGCTGATGTCCTGTTATGCGTCCGTTCCGCTCATCTTCCAGCCGAACGCGGGGCTTCCGAAGCTCATCGACGGCAAAACCGTCTATCCCGCCTCGCCCGAAGAGTTGGGGCAGTGGGCGGAGAAGTTCCTCGGCCTGGGAGTAAGGTTAATCGGCTCCTGCTGCGGCTCCAATCCGGCGCACACAAAGGCAATAGCTGAGGCGGTGCGTAAAAAGAGCGACGGCAGCGTAACTGCCCGAAGCCGGTCTACCGGCGGCACTCGTCTTGCCAGCCGGACAAAACTCGTATCCGTCGGCGCATTTTTTATGCCTGCGGTTATCGGCGAGCGCATAAACCCTACGGGCAGGAAGGCGCTATCAGAGGAACTCTCGAAGGGCGTCTTTAATATCGTGAAGCGAGAAGCCAGGGAGCAGACCCAGGCCGGGGCGGCGCTAATAGACATAAACGTCGGTCTTCCCGGCGCGGACGAGGCGGCGCTCATGCCGAGGGTTGTGCGCGCGGCTCAGGAATCGACGGACCTGCCGCTTGTGATAGATTCCACCGACCCGAAGGCAATCGAGGCGGCACTGAAAGAAGTCGGGGGAAAGTGCCTTGTAAATTCCGTAACGGGCGACAAGGAGAGGCTGGAATCGATACTTCCGCTCGTGAAGAAATACGGCGCGGCGGTTGTCGGACTTACGATTGACGATAACGGCATACCGCAGACCGCAGAAGCACGCCTTGAAATAGCGCAAAAGATTCTGGACGCTTGCCTCGCGCACGGAATTCCTAAAGAAGACCTTGTTATCGATTGCCTCGTTATGACCGCGTCCGCCGAGCAGGCGCAGGGGATGGAGACG
>JAJYJM010000022.1:28277-35620 GCA_021789495.1 Nitrospirota bacterium | reverse complement strand
TCAACGGCCAGCGCTACATCGCCGACGGCCTCAGGGGCAAGGCCACCATAACCATCAACGGCGTGCCGGGCAACGACCTCGCCGCCTTCATGGACGGCCCGACGCTTATCGTCAACGGCAACGCACAGGACGGCGTCGCCAACACGATGAACGACGGCAAGATTATAATCAACGGCAACGCGGGCGACGTCCTGGGATACGGCATGCGCGGCGGCAAGCTCTATATCAAGGGCGACGTGGGCTACCGTGTCGGCATCCACATGAAGGGCTTCAAATCGCAGGTGCCCGTCATCATCGCGGGCGGAACCGCGGGAGACTTCTTCGGGGAGTACATGGCGGGAGGTTTCCTAGTCCTGCTCGGCATTGGCCGGAAGAAGGGCGAGCCTATCGCCGGGAGCTACCTGGGCACCGGTATGCACGGCGGCGTGATGTACGTCCGGGGCGAGGTTGACCCGCGGGACTGTGGCGCGGAAGTCGGCATCCTCGAGCCGAACGAGGAAGAAATGACCGAGCTTTCTTCATATCTGAAGGAATACTGCAAGGACACCGGCCACGACTACGACAGACTGATGAAGGAGAAGTTCATCAAGATATATCCGAAGTCCTCGCGCCCGTACGGCAGGCTCTACGCCTATTAAGTGACGAAAGACCCCACCGCCTGCCATTCCCGCGCCGCATCATGCCGCCCCGCCCGCCATTGTAGGGGCGCAATTTATTGCGCCCGGCATCGCCATTCCCGAACGCCCTAATCGGGAACCCGGCGACTTTTCTTTTGCCCGTAATTGCGAACGAAGTGAAGCAATCCCAGGTTTTAAAATCCGGGATTGCCGCGTCGCCTCCGCTCCTCGCAATGACAAGCAGATTCCTGTCGCTCCACGCCTGACACGGCGGTTGGGAATTTACTCATATTTATACTCAAACTTCAATAGTAAACCTAATCGGTCGGGGAAGTTCATTGTCAATAGCAATTCCGGATTGCTTTTGAAACCTGCCGATTGTTAAAGTAAAAACGCGTTAAAATCGCAATTTCCCCCCGGCATCGGAAACGGGGTTAAATTTGGCCTCTGCGGGCGAGTTTCGGGGCGAAAAGAGGGCGCGGGGAAGGCATGATTTCCGGCGTATGGAACTACGTGAAAAACAAATTGATTTATAGAAATTTAGTGGTAGTATTGATGAAATAAATCCACTTCAAAAGGAGGGGCGATGACAAGCGGATATTGCGTAAAATGCAAGGAAAAACGGGATATTAACGATGCAAAAGAGATTACGATGAAGAACGGGAAACCCGCCGTCGAAGGCAAATGCCCGGTATGCGGAACCAAAATTTTTAAAATCGGCAAGAAGGTCTGAAACGGCAGGGCATAAAAAAGGCCCCGTAAAAAACGGGGCCTTTTTTATTTTAAAATCAACCAGATAGCCTATGAGTCCTTGTCCGGGTGGCAACCCTTGCAGCCCCTCCGGCGGGTGAGGTGCGGGCCTATCGCACCGTGGGGGGAGTGGCAGGTCAGACACATCGTTTTCCCATGTTTTGTAAGGGGAAAGTCCACCGGCAGTTTGAAAAGCGGCACCTTGCCAGGATCGTGCAGATGACCGGGTATAGGAAAAGTATGACAAATCAAGCAGATATGCTTCCTATCGGCTTTGAGGTTGTATTTATAATTCGCGGAATGAGGGTCGTGGCACCTGTAGCATTCCCCCTTTTTAAACGGCGGATGAAGGCTGCTTTGATTTAGCCAGTGGTTTGCGTCGCTCTGATGGCACATGAGGCATATCTCGTTCTTGGATTTAACGAGCTGATACCTGAAGGGCGAGCCGTGAGGGTCGTGGCACACCGTGCAAAGCCCCGCGCCGACCGGGCCGTGCTCGCGCTTCATTTTGTCGTCTATTTTCTCCCTGTCCACGTGGCAGGAGTAACACAGTGTCTTGTCGCCTTCTTCCACCTTGTATTTATTCGGCTTGCTGTTCGGATCATGGCAGACGGTGCATATGCCTACGTTAACCGGGCCGTGGACGTAAATATTTTTCGTGAGGTTGACATGGCACTTAAGGCAGCTTAAATCCCTTGCCGTCTCTATCTCCTCCCGCGTAAGCTGCATCTGGTGGCACTCCTGGCACTGCTCTTCGTTTTTGGGAGTGTGGAAGGAATACGGAGGATAGCTTATGGCCGGCGGCGCGCCGAGCGTTCTGGACGAGCGGAAAAGCGCGATGGTCTCGACATTCCAGTCCCCGCCCTTCCTCCTCCAGCGAATGTCTATCATGTTCTCTCCGAGCGACAGGATAATCTGGGCGTGGAAATATTTCCCGTGAAATACCGGCGTTACCTTCGACCTGCCGTTATTTACTATCTCCATCTCCGGCTTGCCGTCCGCTGTTCCAACCACCGAGATTGTCTCCTCGGTGGTGGACTGGACGGAAACCTCGCGCCTTTTCGCGCCGGAGAGTTCCGATTCGGAGTAGACGGCGGAAAGGTTCTCGGGCACGAGCACGCGCACGCCTGAGTCCTGACCCTTCACTTCGTCAGCCGTTGATCTTGCGAGAGGAATTAACGCGACAAACAGAAACAGCGCAAAGAGAACAATTACGGGCTTATTGCGGGACATACCGGTAGACCATATTTTTTGCGGCGTCAGTAACGTAGACATAGCCGTTCCTCAGGACCGTTATGCCCCTCGGGTCCGCCAGCTCGTCGCCGCCGAACTCGTACATGAACTCGCCCTTGTTGTTATAGACCATGACCTTTCGCCTGCCCCTGTCCGTAACGAAGCAGGTGTTGTCGAACGGATTTAAGGCGATGTCAACCGGCTCCTTCAACTGCCCTTCCTTATCGCCCGATTTGGTGAAAATACCCGTAAAACGGCCATCCCTGTCGAATTTCTCGATGTCGTAGGTGCCGTCCGGGAGCTTGTCGAGGACAAGGAAGCCGCCCAGTCCCTGGTTGTCGTAGGCGATGGCGGTCGGCTGATTGAGCCTGCCCTTACCATAGGAGGCGTTCACGTCGTTTCCGAACTCACGGTAATATGTCGCATCGACCGCCGGATTGGACTCGCTTACATTGAAGCCTTCCACGCGCCCGTTCCCGGTATCGGAAACCCATAGGACTTTATTTTCATCCATAGTCAGATACGTCGGCTGGTTAAGCTGGCCCTGCGTGAAGCCCAAGCCCCCCCATATAAACGGAGTGAGCAGGAATGCGTTGGCCTTCCCCGTAATGTCCTGGAGATACAGCGGGTCGAGTATGACGAGCCTGTTCTCCGCCAGGAACTTGTCGTGCAGGGCCGTATCGACCACATCCCCGGTCTTGGTGAGCATGACGAAGACGTTAGGAGGGCTTGCATCGAAGGGGTTGTACAAATTCATGAAGTCCGATACGTTGGACGCGACGAGGAAACGCTGTATGCGGTTGTTCAGGGAATCCACGACCTGTATCCTGGTCAGGTTCCTGGTGCGGTCCTGGTCCAGGTAAATCCCTACCGGCTTGTTGAACTCGAACTCGCCGGTCTCGCGCAGGGCCACGGGAGACGTCATGGATTGCGCAAACTCCCCGTTCCCCATACCCTGCCTGCCGAAGGCGAACTGGAAGAGGCCGAAACGGTCGAATTTCTGTATGCGGTAGTTCCCCTGGTCTACGACATACATGTTCTCCTGGTCGTCCACCGCGACGGCCACGGGCGTATCGAAAAGCCCTATCCCAAGCCCGAAGCCGCCGAAGGAGAGGTCGAGCTTGTATGGCGCAGGGCCGGACTTGGACTTGACCTCCTCCTCTTTTGGAGGCGCGGGCCTTGGCTTTGCCGGCGAAGACTGCGGCTGCATATTGGCGGCAACCTTCGTATCCGAAGCCTTAGCGCCGGAGGGCCTCTTAAAACTGCCCATGCCCATCATGCCGCCGTTCGCGCCCGCGAGAACGGACTGCTGCTTCCGCCCGGTATTACCTGCGGTCTTAGCGGCTTTCGCCGCTGCCGAAGGCTGAGACTGCTCCTGGGGCGTTATGCCTTTCGTCTCGGCCCGGCGCCCCACGACTACAGTGCTGTGCCCGCAGCCCCAGACTGCAAGAGCGAAGGCCGTATATACCGCAACGGTTTTTATATTCTTCAGGGATATACGCATTTTATATTCAAACCCCTATTCAGTTGTTCATAGGCCGTGTCAGCGATGGATTATATTTCCCTCGGGACACGAATCACGGCATTTCCCGTCCCTGCCGTCAAGGAACGACAGGCGTAGGCGTTATGCCCGCGGAATTGCTTTTAACGGCGGGCGGCGGTGTCGCTCCCGCCTGCTGGTTCGGGGCTGGCGCACTCTTCGCCTTGGCCTTCGAGATGTTTTCCGGCTTCTGCCTCCTGGAAAGCTCCTGAGCTTTCCTGCCGGTTACCTTCCTGTCCTTTATTTCGCTCGCAAGGTCGTCCACAAGGCCGCTTAAGACGTCGCGCGCAACGTCGATTACGGGCGGGCCGCTGGAAAGCCCAAGGGCTTCGGAAACCGTCCCGCCGCCCTCCTTGGACGCGTTCCCCAGCCAGAGTATCTGGCCGGTATCGACATCCACCATGCGCAGCGACACCGCAAACTGCGCGCCCTGGGCAGACCGTTCATTGTACACATCGACCGTGCCGAATATGACGGCCTGAACGCCCAGACTGTCCCCAAGGGTCTTCAGCGTGTCCTTGCCTATGTTGTCAGTCTCTCTCAGCTTGAGCTTCTTCATTACCTCGAGCATCTGGCCATCGTCCACGACATCCTTGAAGGCGCCGGAGATATAGAGCTCGGTAATGAAGAGGTCGCGCGCCTTAAGACCGGCGTCCCTGTCCTTGGACACGTTCACGAAAGGCATGACCGCGACGTCGCAGTCCGGGCCCCATTCGGGATATGTCACGTAAGTGGATTCGGCGATGGGTTTGGTGAAAAGACGGGTCGTTCCGCTTCCGCAACCAGTAAGGAATAAAACCGCCAGACCTGCAAAAAGAAGAAACCTGATACTTATTCGCATAATAAATGCTCCCCTCCCCCAGTTTGACTTTTTATCATAGCTGTGATTAATTTGCAATATCAATTTTAAAAATTAAAGATTTTTAAAAATTGAAATCGCTGTTTATTTCCTGATACTTAACGAAACGTAAATCGCCTGTGAATCGTTCCTTTCGGATGTAAAAATCCGTGAATAGCTATACCGCGCCTGCAAGCTCACGGCCAGGTTCCTGAGCCTTACGCCGAGGCCGTACTGCGCGGCAAAACTCATGGTGGCCGGAGACACCGAAGCGGGCTGGTACAGGATGTTGAAGTTCAGCGCATGCGGCTGATCAAACCAGCTTCCCATGAGAGAATATGAACTGGTAGAGGTGGAGGTCGTGTTGGTGCCGGATGAGGTGTTGAAGGCCGCGTCCGCGGTCAACATCGTGTTGGGCAGCGGCCTTGCAAGAGAAAGCCTTATAACCGCATTGTTCTGTGTCGTGGAGGTGGTTGCCGCGCCTGTGCTGCCGGCCCATGCCATCCTGTACATGTCGGAGAAATCCATCATCAGCCTCTGACGCAGGCTCAGCATGTACATCACCGGTATGACCACTTCCGTGTTGTTGGTCGATGAAGAGCCGGGAGACGTGGCCGATACCGTATAGTCCCAGTAAGGGTTCAGGGACAGGTTCTTTATCGGGCCGACGTTGGTCATGAACCTGAATTCGTTTGACGAACTGCCCGTGTTGGACGAGTTCGAGGTATCGACGTACGACTCGGAGAGGGCCATGTTGAGGAACATGGACGGATGGGCGGAGATAAGCCAGTCCACGTTGTCCTGCGTATCCGAAGTCGATGCGCTCCCCTGAGAGATGTTCGTATCGAATCTCTTCTCGTACCTTGAACTGAATGTGAATATGCCTGCGTGGTGGTTCAGGTCCATCCCGCCGAGCGCCTGGCTCGACGACGAGCTTATCCCACCCGATGAGTCGTTCAGGATATACGAACCGTAGAGCCGGAGATATTTCGGAAATGCGTAGCTGGCGGAGCTGAAATACGTGCTCTGGGTAGTACTGCCGGTGCCGGACGCGTTGAGGAGGTCTTCCGACAACCTGTACAGATAACTCCCCGAAACCTGCGCCCCCGTAACAGGCACATATGACGCGGTCAGCTCGGATGTTGAATTATAGGCCTTGGATGCGGTCTGGCCGTCGGTGGTGGAAAGCGCGTAGTTGTAATCCTCTCTCGCACCTATGCTGAGCCTGCTCCCGAAACTTTTCGCCGCGCCGACCTGGCCGCTCATAGTGGTCGTATCCTGGGTTTGTCCGGTCGTGTTGGTCTTTGTCGTCTGGTTGTCGTAATCGCCGCTAAACATAATTATGCCAATCCTGTAATTCCCTGACGCGTTTAAATCTCCCGTCTGCGTGTCGGTGGCCGGCGCGTTTACGGCGGACTGGTTCTGGTTGCGCACATCGTACCTGACCCTGAGGGCCGGAAGGTTCCCGGTAGCAAAGGCGGAGTCCACGTACATATCCGTGGATTTCGTCGTCTGGGTCTCGGTCTGCCCGTTAGTTATGATATTATTGGTCACGTTAATATCCGTGTAGCCGACGCCTATCTGCGTGGCCCTGGTGGACATCCTGACGGCGACATCCGGGTCTAACTCAAAGCTTTTGCTCCCGGTATTCGCCGTATTGTTGATGACGTCCAGGCGGAATATCCCGGTAAGCGTCAGTTTTGAATTCGGCGCGGACAGCATATCGAAATAGGTTCCGAACCTTTCCTGGGCGGTGCTGCTGGTGGTGCTGCCGCTGGTCGAACTATTCTGCTGATAAGATAAATCCGTCCCGTAACTCGTCGAGGCTAAAGAAATCCCCGGCGCCGCGAACAGGGCGAAAAACACCACGGCGCCCGCTGCAACCGCGGAGCAATACTTTAAAAAGAGCATTTTCCGAGACGGGGTCGGGAATATTTTCACAGGTACCCAATGCCTTTAAGCCATGTCTCTACGGCCAGTTATTTAAATTTCAGTCCCCAAAGGCCGAAACGCGGCGGACCGGAAACAAGCCGCCGGCCCTTTGTGTTTCCGGAATCGGAGATTGTGTCCCCGGAGCCGTGGAGGGCCGGGATTTAGGCTTTTGAGGTTCCCGCGACGGCGCTGTGGGGCTTGATACGGGCCCTCTGGCGGCGCTTGACGCATTCCCCGCACTACCCGCCGGGCGGACCGGAAACAAGCCGCCGGGCCTTTGTGTTCCCGGAATCGGAGAGGGCCGGGATTCAGGCTTTTGAGGTTCCCGCAACGGCCTCGGAATTGCGCTGACGTTGCCTTCACCCCCGAAGATAACCGGTTTCCTGATCCCAGACGGCTTATTAATCCCGGCCGGATTCTTAATTCCGACCGG
>JAJYJM010000022.1:4795-28177 GCA_021789495.1 Nitrospirota bacterium | reverse complement strand
ATTCAGGCTTTTGAGGTTCCCGCAACGGCCTCGGAATTGCGCTGACGTTGCCTTCACCCCCGAAGATAACCGGTTTCCTGATCCCAGACGGCTTATTAATCCCGGCCGGATTCTTAATTCCGACCGGCTTATTAATCCCGGCCGGATTCTTAATTCCGACCGGATTCTTAATTCCGACCGGATTCCCGCCCCCGGCCGCTTTCGCGAAGGCCGTAAGAACGGCCGGCTTCACAGGGCTTGTATTCGGGGCGTCCACGGAGACAAGTGTGGCGGACATCGCGGAATGCTGCCTGCCGTCAGGGGCCGTATAATTCACGGCCACCCTGCTCTTGAATATCCCGTCGCCTTTCTTTATCGTCCACGCGCCCTTGTAGACCCCGGTCGGGCCTTCCGTCAGCGCAAGGTTGCGGGCGGCATTGCTTATGCTGAATATCGCCTTGCCGCCGGGCGCCGTGTTCACGGTTACGCCGAGGGTGTCTCCGGGTTTCAGAGTTCGGCCTCCGGAATCTTCTTTTACGGAATTTTCCCCGAATAAAATCTGTAACCACGGGACATTGACTTCCAGGTTATCGCTGATGGCGAGCGGCGCGCCTGAAGGGTCGTCGTAAACCAGGACGTAGTAGTAGCTCGTTCCCGCTTTTACGGAATCGTCTATGAATGTGGATACGCCGGGGTTCATATTTGCAGACAGAGGGGTCAGTTTGCTTACGTCCAGTATGCGCGAGGTGTCGCGGTACAGGTTGCAATATCCTTCGCCGGTGTCCAGGCGGGGCCAGCTGATGCACACGCTGTCGCTTTCAAGCCGGCTTGCGTAAAGTCCGGAAATTGCCGGTTTTACCATGCCGGTAAAATCGAGATCGGCATCCGTCTTTGCGGCGGCCTGCCCTCCCTTGTCATCCGACAATGTCGCTGCCGCATAACCGTTTGTTATCCGGACGCCGCGCGCTACAGTGTATGTGCCCCTGTAAACACCGGGTGTTATCTCCTTCATTGCGATTTGCCCGCCGGGCTTCGTTATTCCGCCGGCCTGCCCTTCGATGGAAAAGAACGCATTGTCCCCCGGAGTCCCGCTTATGTTGAAGAAAGCAGTCTCGCCGGCATATTTAACCTTCCCGCCGGCATCCGTGGTAAAGGACTTTATCTGCGGCGGCGCATACGCCTGTTTGCTTCCGGCAATTATCCCTACAGGCTTTGTGGGACGGCTCATTATGCCGTTCTGCATAACCGTGCAAACCTCGTAGAAATACCCCGCCTTATCTTTCAGGCCCTTATCCTCGTAGGAAAGCGCCTTGACCGGGCTTACGTTTATTTTTTTATACGGCCCAAGCTCCTTGTCGGCGCGCAAGATGTCGTATCCCGCTATCTTCGATGCGATAATGCCGGCAGGCGCCTTCCATTGAAGCTTTATACCCGGCCCGCTGCTTTTACCGGCCTGGGCGGTTTGACCGGCGGCAGCCGGTAGACCGGCAACAGGCGTCTGCGCAGGGGTCTTCTGTGCCGGCACCGGCGTATGCGGCGGCGCAAACGGGCTCATCGGCATCTGCGGACGTATCTGCGCGGGCAGCGACGCTTTAACGGGCACGGCCGGCCGCGCGGGGGTCTGTGCCGACACCGGCGTATGTGACGGCGCAAACGGGCTCATCGGCATCTGCGGACGTATCTGCGCGGGCACGGTCATGCGCGCGGGAGTATGCGCCTTTGCCTGCACGCGCTTTGTTATAGGCGCCTGCGCAGCCGCGGCGGGCAGCCCTTCAGCAAAGACAATAAACGCAAGCACCGCTAAAAATAAAACTGTCTTCGTCCTCTTCATACTCGACTCTCCTATTGCAACTGAGTCGCCGTAAGTCCCACCGGGGCGCCGGTAGTGGTATTTGCCAGAGGCTGACGATACCATCTCATGCCCGCAGTTCCAGCCGCATTCCCCGCCGTATGGCAGGTGGCGGTACATCTGTTAGTCGCATATCCGCTCCCACCGACCCACATGTAGCTCGGGTTGGGCGCGTTGGAATAAGCCCCAAGCGCGAACGTGTCGTATACCATCGCGGTCTGATGGGTGCCGTGCGGGTCGTGGCAGGTCATGCAGGTTATGCGTGAATCCCCGATACCGTCCCCGTCGGAGTCGTATATGTAGGTTGACGGATAGCGTTTTGTGCTCCCGTAGTCGTCCAAGTGGTTCCAGTGGATGTTGGTGGGCACGTCGCCGCTGCCCGTGGCGTCCCAGTCCCCGGCGTAAAGCCCTGCCGTCGTCGAGGTATTGCGGAAGTCCGTGGCCCAGGCGGAAACGAATATGGGGTTATGGACGTGCTGCGCGGACGGCTTCCCCTCGGCGGGCATCCCCAGTATCTTGGTCTGGCTGTGGCAAACATAACACAGTGATATGTCCGACGACGTATAGCTGCCGAGCAGCGGGACGGTATTGGATACCGAACCCATCCTGAATGCGGACTTATAGTTGTTCGACGAGGCCTTGTACGCAAACGACGCGGGGCCTACGTGCTGCGACCTTACGTCGTGGCATTCGTTGCACTGGGTTGCGTACGGGGCCATGCCGTGGCCGGTAACGTCATAGCCGTATGTCAGGCCGTCGCCGACGACGTTCTGTGCGGTCACGTCGACTCCGCCCGTCCCTGCGGCGGTGTTTACGATGGCCGAGCCGTCGTGGCAGGACTCGCACCAGGTGTCTTTCGTCCTTATCGTGGTATTACCCCAGTATGTCTTCGCCATTGCCGCGCCGTTGCCGTGGCACCTGTTGCATGCAGTCGTCGTGGACAAGGGCTTTCCGTCCTTGAATATGACGAACCCGCCCACGTGCCCGACGTTGCGGCCAATGGAAGAGTTCGGCGGATGACAGTCCTCGCAGGCCGCCTTCGGCCCCCACGGGGCCGTAAGGTGCACGCTGTGGTCGAGAAGGGCCGGAGGGGCGGTGGCGTGGCAGGTGCCGCATGCCCCGGTCGCGGCGTTCGTCCATACGGGCTTATTAGTCTTGTTCCCGCCGTAGAAGTTGCCGTGGCAGTAAGTGTTGGAGCAGGCCTGCGTCCCGCCCGTGGTGTTGCCGGCGCTGAAGGTATAACCGCTTATCGGAGTAAAACCATCGAAACTGCCGCTTGTGTAGAGGTTAAAATCCGAGAACCTTACCTCTATAATCTTGTCGGTAAGCCCGGTGTCGCTCATGCCGCCCTTGTGGCAGTAGCCGCAGGGGTAACCGACGCTGTTTGTGGAATAAACCGTCGTGGAATAGAAATGGAAGGCGTGCATACCGGCGGAGGTCTCGCCTGTGGGCGGATAACCGTTTTTCAGGGAGCGGCCCACAAGCAGCTGCTGGCTCGTCGGCGGGTTCCCATGACAGGAATTGCAGGTCCACTTCGCGCTGAAACCGTTCTGGTGGTTGTGGCAGAGAGTGCATTTCTGCCCCGCGTAATGCGTGTCGTGAGATGACGTGTTGTTGTGGTAAACGGTTCTGGTATGGCAGACCTCGCACACGGACGTATGGGGCGTATAGTCGTTCCCCATCGAGTTCGGGCCGGACATCGCGCCGAAGACCACCTGCTTCACGCCGCTGTTCGGAGTGATAATAGTGGAGCGTATCATGTACCCGTTCAGGCCCGGCTGGAACGTGCCGTTCCAGTACTGGTGTGTGTTATGGCAGGTGGTGCACTGCATCGTAAAGGACTCGTATTTAGTGGAATACCCGGCGAATTTCATTTCGAGCGTAGAGTGCGTGACGACGTTCTCGGCGGCGGGCTTTGCCCAGGATGGAGCCGCCGCTGACGCGCTGTGGCAGTCGAGACAGAGGTATATCCCCGGATAATTCCCGCCGGCCAGCTCGTCCTGGGACTGCTGCTTGGCGTCAGAGAGGTTCCTGCCCGACGCCCAGAGCCTCACGCCTGAGTCGAAATGGGACGAATGGCATGCTGCGCATACGTCCTGGCCGTATGGGTAGCCGCTCAGCAGAGTCAGGTTGTGTTTTGAATCCGTGCCGCCTATTGCCGCATATGAAACAGCCGGGAACGATGCCGCGATCGTCAAAACGAGAATGATATGTTTCGCCGTCCGAAGCATTGTATTCCTCAATACCCTATGTGGCAGAGTTCGCAAAGCGGCGCGAACTCGATGTAATTGACCGGGTCCTTATAAATCCGGTAGGGATCCGGCGGCGCGCTGTTAGCTATCGGGTTCTTCAGGGCCGCGCGCTTAAGTATCAAGAAACCGCCCCTGCTGTCGGCCTCGTGCGGGGTATGGCAGGACTCGCAGTTCACGTGCTGATTGAACGTCAGCGTGGCGGGGGAGCTTATATTCGACAGGGTAGAGCCGTCGGCGTTCATAAGCGGATGCGTAAAGCCTTCCCAGCCCGACGACACGTCCGTCCTCGGCGTCAGGCCGTGACATCCGGTACAGAGATACTTGTCAACTATCTGTTCGGTGCCGCGATTGCCGCCGATTATAACGGCCTGCACGTCGCTCGGCAACCATTCCTTGTAACTGCCGGCCCTCGCCAGGAGCCCTGAAACCAGGTCCGTCGGCTGGTATCCCGGTGCGAGTATCGGCCCAAGGTACGGAGACTGGTCGGCATTTCCGGCGGTAATGTTCCCCACGTCGAAGCTGTGGCACGAACAGCACGTTATCTCTTTGCCCGACAGCCCTCCATACATTGACTCCAGTCCCGATTCCGGCCATTTCCCTACGTGCATGGGCGGATACTGGTCGTAATATCCCGGCTGTGTTCCTTCAAGATCGCCCTGCAATGTTATGTAATCCACTGTAAACGCCGTCGGGTCTCCCATGAAATGGGTCGATTTCCAGTTGTCGTCCGTCTGCCATGTCGGGTTGAACTTCGGGTGGCACATCGTGCATATGTCGCAGGCGGTGCCGTTCGCGCAGTCTATTACCAGTATCGGGGTGCAGTTGGCATTGTGCGCCCTGTGACAGCTTGAGCAGTACAGCCAGCCGGGCTTGGGGCTGCCATAGGTAATCCCGGCGGGAAAGCTTGATGGTATCGTTATCTCTCTCGTGCTGGCATGGGCGTCGCCAGAATTGATGTTTGTGCCGCCAGTGATGTCTCCTGTCGGGTGATGCGGGAACGGAACCGAGTGGCACGACTCGCAGAATGTCTGCGAATCCGGGTCCTGCCTGAGTATCGGGGAGTTTTTCCTGGCGCCGTGCGGTTCATGGCAGGTCGTGCACAGCACTTCTCCGTGCTTGCCGAATACCCACCCATCCGGCTCGTTTATCTTGACAATCCTGCCGCCGGTCGTATCGGTCGTGCCGTTGCAGGTGTCGTTGTCGGCGGGATGATAACTGAGCGGCGCGGTTGTGCCGCCGGGGTTTGGATACGGCGGGGACGCCTGCCCGTCCGCTCTCTTGCCCCTGTGGCAGCCCTCGCAGAAGTTGTCCGCGTCGTCCTTCACCGGATCGACGCTAAGAAGCTTGTAGAACGGCCCGGTGGGCAGTTTGCCGTGTATGCTGTGGCAGGTAGTGCATTCCACCGTCCCGCTGGAGCCGTTTGAAAGATGCCCGCCAAGCGTCCAGTGCACGCCCGGCGTGTTCTTCCCGTTCTCTTTTGGATACGGCATCGGGAAGGGCACCATGAAGCTGCTGATAGGCTCAAGCGGGATGCGCCCGCCCGTCTGGTCTTTAAGCGGCATGTGAACCGGATGGGTCCCCTCGGCGTTGTTTATGCCGTAGCCGGAGTTCTCCCGGTGCTTGTGGCACTTCTCGCACAACTGGTTGATGTCTACCCGAAGGAACGGCCTGTGCGTGTCGTCGTGCGGGTTATGGCACGTGCTGCATTCGATATGGTCCTGGCTGCCGTTGGTATACGGGAGGCCGGAGTCGGAGGCGTCGTCGCCAGCCGGAAGGTCTTTAAGGTCGAGTCTGTGGCTCTTCGGATTGAAAACCGTCTGGGACACATCCACGTAGGGAGAAACAATCGCCACGCCGTCGTGGCAGGAATAACACAAAGGCCCTACCCTGCCCCAGCCCTTAAGCGCCGGGGGAGGCGTCGGCCAGAGCATCGCGCCCTTCGCCTTGTGCGGAACGTGGCAGTAGTTGCACACGTTCTTGGTCCACTGCTGCTCGCCGGCCACCACGTACTTCTGGGCGGCTATATCGTGCGGAGAACCGATAACCCCCGCGAAGGCTTCCTTTGCGGCGATTAGGCTTACGATTGCGGCAAAAAGCAAAACAAACTTTTTCACAGCTACTCGACCTGCCTGATCTGGATACGGTTCACCAGCTTCTCGACTATATATATGTCTTTATTTTTGTCTATGGCTATGCCGTTCGGAGTTGCCATATCGATCTGCTTGCCCATTTCGTTCGCCAGGGCATACTTGAACCTGCCGTGCCTGTCGAACACCTGTATTGCGTTGGACATGGAGTCCGAGACGTATATATTCCCGGCCTTGTCGATGCAGATGCCCTTCGGCCTGCCGAACGTCCCGGCGATATTACCGTACCCGCCGAATTTCCATAGAAAATGTCCGTCCTTGTCGAACACCTGGACGCGCGCGTTCATACAGTCGGACACATAGAGATGCCCGTCTTTTCCGAAGACCGCAAAGGTGGGAGACAGAAATTTCCCGTCCTGCCTTCCCTTGCCTCCGAACGTCTTTATGTATTTGCCGGTTGACGAATAAATTTCGATGCAGTCGTTGAAATTGTCGATTATGTACAGGCTTCCGTCCGGAGCGAAGAGTCCCTTTATTATGCCGAAGACCTCCACCGGCTTCTTGCGTCCGAGGTCAAGCGCGATGGCCTTGCCGTCCTCAAGCATCTTCTTGTACATTATGAGGCGGCCCTTCTTGTCGAACTTCTGTATCGTGCCGGTATAGGCGTCAACAGCGAGGACTTCGTCCTTGCCGTTGACATCCACGCCGAGGAGCTTCTCGAACTCTCCCGGCTTTGTCCCGTACTCGCCGATAGACCGTATGAAGGCGCCTCCGGGCTTGAAGACCTGTATCATGCTGTCGCCGGTATCCGACACGTATATCTTCCCGTCCCGGCCAAGAACAATATCCGTCGGAGAAAAAAGCGGCCTGCGGTCCTTCCACCTCAAGATATATCCTACCCGCCTGGTACGCCTGACCGTCAGCTTTTTCGGTATAATCCGGGGGGGCATCTCAGGCGCGCCCGGACGGACGGACCGGACGCCGGGTTTTTCCTCCGGAGGCGCATACCGAACGGTCTGAACCGGGCCTAACTTGGTCTCCCTGAAATTCCTGTCCAGGGCGGAGACGGCGTAGTAGTATGTTTCGCCTTCCTTTATGTCCGTATCGGTAAGGTTGGTGTCCTGTGTGGAGCCGATGAGCTGAAAACCCTTCGTTGGGTCGGCGCTCCTGTAGACGTTGTATGCGAGAACATCGGGCGAGGCGGATGGATTCCAGGCGAGCCTTATCCTTCTTCTTCCCACCAGCGCGCCGACCCACTCCGGCGGCTGGACAGGCACGGCCTCCTTGGCGACCGGCACTTTTATATAACGCTCTTCCGAATAATCCGATTCCTTGTTGTCGGTTCCGACGGATTTGAGGACGTAGTAGTAAGTTTCCCCTATGCGGACCGAGGGGTCGATATAGGAGTCGTCCGTCGTTGATGCGATGAGGTTGTAGTGTCCGCCGCTGGAAACGGAGCGGTATATCTTATACAGGACAGCGCCGTTGGCCGGCGTCCACTTAAGCCCCACCTTCCACCCGGCGGCATAGATACCTACCCATACCGGAGGTTTGACGGAGTCCTGCGCGGAAAATACGGCAACAACGCTTATAATAGAGAAAAGCAAGGCCGCTGCCAAGGCAAACAACCTGTTTCTCGAAAACATCTTAATGCTCATTCGTGCGAAAACCTCGGTACTGATGTTACAGCGACTTTAGAAGCTGCTCGTTTATTTCGACCTTGTGCTTTGCGTAAATAGACTTATAAAGCGCCTCCACCTTGTCCGAGCGCTCGTTCAAAAGCACTCTCTTTGTCATCTCGTCTTTCATCTCGGAGAGCGGCGGCACGGTCTCGTTTTTCCAGTCCGTCACCTTCACTATTTCATATCCCGCCGGGCCTTTTATAATCCCGCTTATATCTCCGGCCTTCATTCCAGCGATAGCACTCTTCATCGGGTCCTTAAGGTTTTTCGGATCGACAAAACCGACATCCCCGCCAGTGTTTTTTGTCGGCAGGTCGAGCGACATTTCCTTTGCAAGCTGGGCGAAATCCTTTCCTTTTTTCAGTTCGGAAAGAACCGTTTCCGCCTGGCTCTCGCTCGGAAGCAGTATGTGGCTTATGCGCACAATCCGGTTCTGCTCGTGTTTCTTCTTGTATTTCTCGTAATAGTTCTCTATGGCCTGCGGGGTTGCGGTATTGGTTCCTACCATCGCCTCAAGGTAATAATTCGCGAGCACCTCCTCCCTCTTCAGCCGCACGTCTTTTCTGAACTGTGGGTCGTACTGGAGGCCGCGCGCCTTCGCTTCCTCTGTGTAGAGTATGTCGTTGATTCTTTCGTTGAGCGCGGCCTTCAGAGTCTGGGCGTTCATCATCTCGTGCGCGAAATGAGGGTCGTTCTGCCGCTCGAAGAGGCGCGGGTCCATATTTATTTTTATGCCGTTGACATCCGCGCCGGTATATATCGTTTGTCCTTCCTTGTTCTTTTGAGAATATATTTTTATCTTGGCTGTTGAGCGGAGCCTGTCGAGAATTTCCGCCATCTCCTTTTTCATTTCCTGTTGTTTCAGTTCCGCCTCAATTCTGCCCTTCTGAGATTTCCATACGGCATCCGGGTCGTCTTTCGACTGCACCAGCATCACAGCGTAGCCGATGTCAAGCTTCATCGGCGGCGTGAGCTGGCCGGGTTTCGTGCGGTTCAGTATAGCCCTGACCCCGATGGGATAAAGAGAATCGTTGAGGCTTATCTGCTGTCTGGTGTCCGACTTCACTACCGTATACCTTGCCGCCACGTCCTCAAATTTTTCGCCTTTTTCAAGGTCGCTGATCGCCGCCTGCGCCTTTCCTATCGTCGGCGCGACAAGCATCTTGACGTGCACCATAGGCTGGAGGTCCATTGCCTTTTTTATGGTTTCCAGCTTGTCTTTATCCACCTTAATCTTAAGGTAGACGTCCCTCCTTAAAAGTCCGGGCAGCCGGAAGTAATAAAACCTCTGCATGCCCCAGTAAACCGCGGGAGTCCCGAGATAGCCTTTCGCAAGAGCCTCCGCCGCCATGAGCCTCGTGCTTATCATCTCCTGAAGCTTGCGTTTCCTTTTTTTGAAATCCGACGGTATCTCTCCGACGACGATCTGATACTCATTGACGGTAAGCGGTTGATTGTCGATGGTCGCCAGCACTCCCTTGCCGAAATGTTGGGTTCTGACACAGCCCTGGCTTAACGCGGATAAAATCATTAATCCGGCCAGAAACACCGTCAGCCATTTTTTCCTGTCAGGGAGCTGCATTTTTTTAAACCTCCGAAACGCTGTTTTAATCAACCGATTCCGTTTCGCCGTTTCCCGTAACGCTTTCCGGAATAACGGCAATTTGCCACTGGCATAATACAGGAGAATGCTCCGTAAGTCAACCAGGACGTGCGCTTGCGTCCTTAAAAAAAGGAGGGCCATGCGGCCCTCCTTTCGTCATGGTTATCAGTTCCCAGCACAACCTATTAATAGCTGTGACACTGCTCGCACAGGGTACCGGTATTGTCAGAGGCGGTACCTTGAGCGGTATTGGCGTACTCAAGTATAACCGGCACGCCCACGGGGCTTGTCGTCGTGGTTTCAACTGCGCCGTTCCCGATGGCACTGCTGCTGAGCGTGCGCGTCTTGATGTTGCCTACGGGCAACCAGGCGCCGGAAGGCGCGTTGTGCGGCCTGTGGCAGCTGTCGCAGTCCATCGCGCCGGCATAGCTGAGGGGATCGCCGTTCGCTGTATGCAACGAACCCGGAGTCACGGGATAGGATACCGCGCCTTCACCCGTGCCAAGCCCTGCCGATCCGCCGGTCGTGGTCGCCGGAGCAGTACCGCTCGGACCATAAGTGCCTCCGGTAGCAAGCTGCGGGTTGTTGGCGTAAGAGCCCTGGCTCTGGTCGGTTGTGAGGAAATAACCGTTGCCGGTTGTCCTGCCCGCGTCCTGCGCCCTGGTTATCGACCATCCAGTCATCGGGTGCATGTTCGGGGGCGCAACCGCCGGATCCTGAACTGCGTAGTCCGGCACCGGGCCATTACCCGCGCCCTGGTTGTAAGTTGTGCCGCCCTGGTTATGACAGGCGATGCAGAAACCGGAACCGACGCTCAAAGCATTCGTCTGGGTCGCCCAAGTAATCCCGTTGCCGGAGGTTGTCTTGCTATCCCCCGCAGTGAGCGTAGGATTGCTCGCGGCTCCATTGCCGTAGTAGCTGTCGTCCTCGTAGTCCTGCAGGAGCAGGTTGTTCTCCCAGCCGGAGGATATGCTGGCAAGCGTTGCCACCCTGCCTATGTTGCCGAGTATCGAGTGGCAGGATTCGCAGGTGAGGAGATAGACACCGCTGCTTTGCGGCCCGACGCCGGTAGCATTGCCGAACTTGGAGTAGTCTCTGCGCTCACCTTTGTGGTTCAGGAGCATCTGCGCGCTGGGAAGCTGCCAGCTACCGGTCTTGACGTTTATGGCCACTCCCTTGCCGTTGGTGTCAAACTGGCCGACATAGTGGTTTACCTGATACTGATTGGTCACGTCGCCAAGCCTGTTCACCGGCGGCACGAACGGACCACTATTCCCAGGAACACCATTAGCATCAATAGGATTTGTTATCTGCTGTTTAGCAGCAGCATGGCATTCGGAACATCCGAATCCACCCGACAACTGCGTGGCAGGCTCGCTAGCGGTCGCACCGTTTGTGTTAGTGGCAAGCGGTGTTTGGCCCATGTTGTCGCCGCCCAGGTTATAGTAGACAAAGCCGTTGTGGGCCCAGCCACCCCCCGCAGTACCACCCGTGGGGACCGAGTAGGTGCCGTTAGTCAGCGTCGGCACGTCGGAATGACAGTCCGCACACTGAAGCACCGAAAGGGCGTCGTTAGAGGAATTGGAGTGATGCCCAAGCGGAGATACGCCGGGATGGCAGGACTTGCACCAGTGGGTCGTATCGCCGTTCATCCTCCTCAGCCTTGTCCCGGCATGATGGGCGCTGTGGCAGGAGGTGCATATAATCATCTGTTGGCCACTCGTCCCCGCCATATCGCCCGCAGGCCAGGTTGTGGATACGCCGCCCGGCACGCGCTCGGCCCTGATACGGGGGCTTCCGTTGCCGAAACTCGCACCACTGTTTTTATTAGACCATGAAGTGATGAAGCTGCTGATAGCCGTGCTGTCTATCGGGCCGTCTATGGGGTGGTCATAGCCAAAGGTGTTGCTCGCCGCAACGCCGCCGGCCCTCGTATCCCAAGTGGTGGGGCTCGTTGAAATAGCCTGGCCGTGGCAGGTCTCGCAGAGGTCGGACCTGTAATCCCCTGCCTGGCCGCTGTTGCCTACCGCAAGAAGCCAGAGGGAAGCATATGAAGTGCCGGTGTCCGAGCCCGCGTGCGGGGTAGCACTGTTAAGGCCCTCCGGCATGTGTATGGAGTGGCAGGTCTCGCAGCCTATAATCTGGCTTCCCTGGCCTGTACCGCCCTGGACGCCGGCGGCATCGGCAGTAGAGCCGACCGAGTCACTATAGAGGGCTCCTCCGGCCGCCGGAACGCTGCCGTTCGAGTTCTGCATCTTGCCGCCCAGAGACCATCCAACGAGGGCGTTATTATTTGTGCCAAAGACGACGGTCGTGACCGGCCCGCCTGACGCCAGGCTTTTGAACCAGCCGACGCCGTTAGTCGCACTGTCGCCATACTGCTGGTTTACCGGGTGGTTCCTGGTAAAGTCGGGATAACCAGCGGGTTCAGCCCCGGTAGCCGTGCCGCCGTTGTCGTAGTCGGTTACGCTGAGGGTGGTCGTTTCCCTATTAAGATGACATTTCGCGCAGAAATCAGAAATCATCGCGGTATCGGCGCGAAGGAACGGCCTGAGGCCGACGCCGTTGGTGGTATTTGCCTGAGGATCGCCGCCGTTCGTGCTGTTGCCGTCCTGATGAGGGTTGTGGCACGACGTGCATTCGATGGTGTTCGATGCGTTCTGGGTGTACGGCAGGTTATTGTTTAGCGGGCCGCCGTTGGTGTCGTTGAGGTCGCCCGCGGCGGTTCCTTCGAGGACGGTCAGGCTGTCGCCGTGAGAGGTTGCGGCATAGGCAAAATTAGCCATATTGTCAGCCGCCTTGCCTCCAACGTTCTGGACCGTAAAAGCGCCTCCATAGTGGCAGCTTGCGCAGAGAAGGCCTACGCCCTTCGTAGTGCTGCCCCAGGGGGTGCCTGATATTGTAATACCGGTGACGTTATTCCACAAACGTTTTCTCTCTTTCGCGGCGTGCGGCACGTGGCATGTATCGCAGGTGCCGTACACGTAGGTGCCGGCGCCTGCCTGCCCAGTGAAGTCGTGCGGCGACCCGAGAATCTCCGCGAAGGCCGGGTAGGCCGTAAGCACCACCGCCGCCGCGATCAGAACCGTTAATAATCTTTTCATCTCTACTCTCCCAATTGTTTCGGTTAATAAAAAAACTCCAAAAAAAATGCAGCCTCCTAAAAAACTTGTCACCTCCCTTCCTTGTCGAAATATATGAACTCCATAATCTCTCAATACCCTGATACTCCGAAGAAAACGACTACTTTACTCCCGGCGTAACGTCCCTTGTATTCTCCTGAAGCTGGAATACCGAGACCCTGCCGGCCATCGTCTCGGCCACGTAAAGCCTGTCGTGGCTGTCTACGGCCAGGCCGCCGGAGGACTGTATCGGCAAAGGCCCGTTCGTAGATTCATTGCTAAGCGCATAGAGGAACTTGCCATCCGGGCTGAATACCTGTATGTTAGGAGACTGCGCCAGCCCGACAAAAACATCGCCTTTCCTGTCGACCGCCACTCCGGACGGGAAGTAGAGTTCGCCCGCGCCCTCGCCGTATTCCCCGATATGGTTTACAAGATGCCCCTCTTTGTTCAATACATCAATCCTGGCGATCCCGGAATCCACTATGGCCAGGTCTCCATTATTCAACACTGCGCTATATGCCGGCCCGTTCAGCAAAAGCTTCGTGTGGAATTTCTTTTCTTCCATCGCGTTTCTTGCGCCCCGGAAATCGGTTATGTGTTTGTTGTCGGCGTCGTTATAGACGTGTATCGAATTGACAGCCGGGTCGCATATATAAATCCTTCCATCCTTTGCAATGGCTATGCTGTGGTTCTTGGCATGGTTCATTAAAACTTCGCTGTATTCCGGCATTTTGGTGGTGTCGATGGTTATGGTTCCGACGGGTTTGCCCGTGAAATCGAATATGCTTATTGTCGGGCCGCTGTAATCTGACACGTAAATATCGCCGCCCTTGCCCACAGCCACACCCATTGCGGTGCCGAACTTTTCCTTGCCGTCCACGCCGTCTTTGCGGATACCGAACTGGTATTTGCCGTTAAGGTTGTATACCAGGACGCCGCCGTAGACCACGGAAGTGACGTATATGTGTCCGACCGCCTCATCGACGGCCACGGACATGGCCGCGTAAGGTATTTCATCCTTGTTTTCGGATTCCTCTTTGTCAGGTATCCGGAAGAGGAGTTTCGCCGGCCTCATCTTCGTCGGCTCGGCCTCTTTTTCGGCCTGCTTCTGCTCAGCCGCCACCTTCGCGGGAGAGGGGATGGATACCGAAAGCTCGTTTGAATATTTAGTCTCGTTGAACTGGCGGTCGACAGACGTCGCGACATAGTAGTATGTCATGCCGGGTTTTACGTTCTTGTCGTCGTACATATCGCTGGAAGAGGAACCTAGCAGGGCGAAGTCTTTGCCTTTTACCGTGGAACGATAAATATTTACCCCGACGAAGTTGGTCCCGACGGCGTTTTCCCACCTCATCCCGACAGAGTATTTGTCGCCGGGCTCCTGCTTAAGGTGAATGCCGACGAGCTTTGGCACCCTGATGGGGATAAAGACTTTCTTGGGCGCCTTCGCGGCGGTGGTTATGGTCCATGCAGTCGTCTTCGAGGACTCTTTACCGCCGACAACCGCGGAAACGTAATAATGCAGGGTCTTGCCGGCCGGGAGGCTCTTGTCTATGAACCTGTTGACCTTCGGCTCGCCTATGACCCTGGCCTTCATGCGTCCTTCAGACCTGTAGACCTTGTATCCCGACGCCCCGCGAACGGGAAGCCACTGCATAAGGACAGTTTTGCCATCAAGCTTGGGATATCCGCCCATGAACTGAACGCCTCCGGCAAAAGCCGAGACCGTTCCGGCAAGAAACGCCCCGCAAACCAAAACAAACAACATCGACTTTACGATGTATCCACCCTTCATTTTCTTACCTCCAAGCTTATTAAAAAAATCCGCTTTCAGGATTTTTTACTATTAAGGCAACCTCGCGCAACTAAGATGAAATGCAATTCCCATGCCTCTTCTAAAAAATAGAATCTCCCATTTTTATCATCAGTTAGCTCATAATCCCCTCTCCTGTCTTGACATTATGGCGAAAAATCCATGCAAAATTGGGATATTGGAACTTTTAAGCACATTCCCGTCACCCCCTTCCCCCGAATTTACAATCTACCGAAAGTCATTCCGTTTTGATTTGTAATTTATTGAATAAGCAAGGGATTACATCTTTAGGTCAGCCTGCGGCCGATTTCCCTACGGGTCTAAAATTATATTTATTTACTCATAACAATTACTGAATATACTATGCGCCGAGAGCCCCATTTTGTGTTCTCACTCAAGTATAAAATCCATATTGAGCGGAAAAGCTCAGTTATTTGCCAACACCTTCGAGCTTCCTTTGCAGCGAAATCGCCCACTTGTCGAGAAGCTTGTTGTTAAAACCGAGTTTTTTGGCGATAAAATAAGCGTTTAAAGCCTCTGTCGGGCGCGCCGTAGTCTGGGACCATATCGCCGCTTCCCATGCGTAAATATTCAATACCCCCTCAACCGCGAAGGCCTTGTTAGTGCTGTCGTCAAGGGCGCCCCTGAGGTTATAAAGCCCCCATATTCTTCCAAGCGGCCTTGGCCTTCCGGGGGGAAGCATCCATGCCACTCCCTGCGGGATCAGGGATGTCATGGGTATCTTCAACTGGGTGGCCGAAGAAAAATCGAAATAGACGGACGTCTTCTCCTGGAGCCTCTCTGCCATACCGTCCACGTTTCTGCGGATGTCCGAAAGAGGGGCGCGCGGCGAGAAGGCAATGCCGTATCTCCTGTACATCCCGGCCTGGCGGTTTTCCATGTACCAGTCGTACGACAAAAGCTCGGCGTGTACAAAAAAGACGTCGTCCCTGTATTTCTCCACGTCCTGCCTGTACCACACCGGGAAGACGCCGTTATCCCCCCAGGAAAATATTGCGGAAAAGGGCCTGAGCGAATTGAGCTCGTTTCCGGCCAGGTCGTATGCGAAGAAGTTCCTCGAATTGTCGAGCGCCTTGTAGTTGGAAGCGAGCAGAAATGCCGGGAGCGCGAAAAGGACAACTGCGGCAATGGCCGGTATCAGCCTGTTCTTTGCCGGAAGCTTCTTCAGGAGAAACGATAACCCTGCGGCCAGCGCGGGGATAAGGAAGATAAATACGGGATTATAGTATTTATCGAGAAGCCCCATCTTCCTTACCGCGACAGCGCTTATGGTAAAGAACGTCATGCAGAAATAAAAAGATACTCCGGCAATAATCATGAACAGAAGCCAGCGCCGCTTCCTGAGAGGATAAACAACCCATGCGGCAATGCCAAGCGCCGCCGCGACTGCGGCCATCCTTGCGCCGGTAAAAAACAAGGAGATGTTCGACAGCGTAGATCTGAGCATGGCGCCGTACCTGTCCCACTTGAGCACCCACCGGAGATTCCCGAGGGTATCCGGCCTGCCTATGTCGATAATAGGCCCCGCATGTCCGCGCACGGGGTCGTAAAGGAACGTAGACCATGCCAGGATAAAAAGACCCGCCGATACGGCGATTACACCGGCCTTCCTTGTGCTGGAGCGGGATAGGTGGTAAATCACGAACGCCGGGATGACGAAATATGCGCTCTCGTGGCTTACAAGCGAAAACCCCAGGAAAAATGCGGACAGATAGAGCCACCTGACATCCTGAGACTCCTCGAAGATGAGCAGGAAATAAGCGGTCAGGGCAAGCAGGAATATCGAGAGTGTGCGGACTGCGGCTACGACGGATACGCCCCAGAAATAGCTGTAGAACGCAAAAGACAGCGCGGCGGCGGCGGACAGCCACTGGGCAAAAGGCACCCCGCGAAGGACTTTCTTCAGCATCAGAAAGAGCATGTATACCGCCCCGGCGGCAAAGAAGGCGGACATGACGTTCAGCCTGTAGACAATGCTGCCGAGCGGCAGGAATGTAAAGAGCCTTCCGATTATGCAGAACAGGGGGTATCCGGGAGGATGAGAGATTCCAAGGGACCATGCGGCGGCGCTCAGCTCTCCGCAATCCCAGAACGTTACCTCCGGGGCAAGCGTGAGGAGATATACCGCAAAAGATCCAAAAAAAACGGCAGGTCCCGCAAAGGTTCCCGCCGTTATTTTAAAAGCGCCGTTCTTTTCCTCGGACATTTATTTTTTAAACCCTACCAGTTGGCGAGATTCTCCGCAGCCTTTCTGTAATACTTCGCCGCCTTGTCGAAGGCGCCCTTCTTCTCGTAAGCCTTGCCGAGCTCGAAATACGCGCGGGCCGGCTGCGGATTGAGCTTCGACGCCTCCGTCAGCAGTTCGATGCCTTTATCCACCTGCCCCTGCGCCACAAGACAGGAGCCGAGCCCCGTCTTCGCATCGTTGGATCTCGGCTCCTGCTTAAGCGCCGTGGTAAACTGCTCATCGGCCTTTTTCGTATCGCCCTTGCTGAGTAGCGCGAAGCCGTATTTTATATGCGCCTCCGTGAGGTCGGGCGCGGACTGGACTGCGGCGGCGAGCTCCTTGCAGGCGTTCGTATACATCTGACGCTTCATCAGGTCTTCCGCCAGCATCATGTGGCGCTCCGCCTTGGCCAGGCCCGGGGCGACAGTCTCGTTGGCCTTAGGGTTAAGCTCGAGGTCGAGCTGCTTTTTGCTTATCTCGCCCAGCATGAGCCTCAAGTTGCCCACGATCGTGTCCTTAAATTTCCAGTCGCACATCGGCACCTGGACGGCCAGTTTCCCGTCCTTCCCTACTATGCCGGTGGTGGGATAGAGTATTGTGCCCCAGGCGCCGTACACCTTGCGGTTATTGTCGAATAAAACCGGGAACGTGATATTTTCCTTCTGCACCAGGACGGGTATGTTGTTTCTCTGGTCGGTCTCGGATACAATCGCCAAGAACTCGACGCCCTTGGATGAGAATTCGGGATACATCTTCTGGAGTATCTTCATCGCACGAATGGAGTTGTTCTGGTCGGGCCTGATAAATATTACCAGCGTGACCCTCCCCGTATAGGACGAAAGGGAGAAATCCTTGCCGGAACTGTCCTGGAGGGAAAAATTGGGGGCCGGCTGGCCGACCGAGACGTTCCTGAAGGCATTTGCGGCATGGGAGGTTCCGGCGAGAACCGCCCCCGCTATCAGAAACGGAATAAAAATCTTTACCAGGCGTTTCGCAAACATGGCTTCTCCTATCTCAAAAAGCGTTTATACGGCAAAGCGATAGATAATCTACCACTCCGTCCGCTTTTTGTCCATAATTTTCTTGATTTTCGCCGGGTTGCAAAAAGACAAAAAAAAACTCGCCCCTGGGGGGGCGGGTTTCGAGAGAATTTTACCTTATGCGGCGAGGCGTTCGGGCCCTTCTGTCAGGAAGCCCGCAATCTTCCAATCCTTGAGCCCCCCCTCATACTCCATAACGTTTTCGTATCCCATGCTCAGGAGAATCTCCGAGGCCCTGGTGCTCAGCGTGCATTCGAAAGTGCCGCAGTATACTATCACTTCCATGTCCTTGCCGAAATCCTTCTGCGCACGCATGGACAACTCGGAAATAGGTATGGATATGGCTCCCTGTATATGCTCCTTCTCGTAATCGTCCCTCTCGCGGACATCCACGAGTATCACCCTGCCCGGCGATTCATGGAGCCTTCGCCTCAGTTCGTCACGGCCAATCGATCTTACCATTGCAAAACCTCCGTGGCAAAATTAACATTCCGCCGACATTCGACGCCTTTTATAAATTATAACATATCCGCGACGGCCTGCTCAAGCGAGGCTATTTCGTCTATGCAGACGTCCGGTTTTATGCCGTCGTATTCGCGGACGGAGCTATTGACAAGCGCCACGCGCATCCCGGCTTTTTTCGCCCCCCAGAGGTCTCTGAAGGCGTTGTCTCCCACGTATACGGCCTCCTCCGGGGCTACCTTGAGCGCGTCGAGGGCCATGCGGAAATATTTGGGGTCGGGCTTTCTGAACCCGTAATCCGAGGACAGGAATATATGGTCGAAGAACCAGCCCAGCTTGAGCTGGTTTATCTCCGGCTCCGTGAAACACCTCTGTGCGTCCGAAAGGAGCGCTAAAGGGTACTGCTCCCGCAGGCGCTCAAGCATACCGTAAATCCCCGGAAACGGCTCGAAATGCTTCCTGGAGAGCGAGCGGAAGAGCCTTGCCGCTATAAGTGCCGTGCGAGGCTCAGCCCTGCCCTCGCGCCTCGACCCCACAATGCCCGTGAATATGCGGCGCACGTCGACTTCCGGGTATTGTTCCTTCCCTGCGGAGAGGCACCGCCTTACGCCTTTCAGATATTCTTCCTTCAGCTCTTCCGCGGATATGTTCACATGGCTGTACGAGAGGAACTTGCTTAGCTCCGAGTATAGCGCCGGGTCCTGCTCGTCCGTGCGGATATTGACGAGCGTCCCGTAGAGGTCGAATACCAGCGCCTTTACGCCCATCTGAGCCTGAGCCCCCATGCGAGGCATTCCCGCGCCTCGGCGACGAGCCTCCTTCTGTGTTCCCGGTCGAGCCACGAGTTCCGGGCTATGCGAAGCTCCGTCAGGGCCATATAGAAGGGATTCCTGCGGGCTATGCTCTCGAAGACCTTTGAAGGATGACCGAAATGCCCCGCATACTCGCTTAGAAAATGCCCGATATGCTCCTCGGAGACGTATTTGTTCCCCGTGCGCCAGAGGAAGGAATGCTTGAGTTCCCCGCAGATCATTCCGACATCCATCATCCGGTCGTCCGGCCTCATCCTCTCAAGGTCTATGGCTATGCATCCCCGGCTCTCCGGAAAGATAAAGTTTGTCGGCGTCGCGTCGCCGTGCACAAGCACCCGGCGGTCGTCCCTCATGTAGTCGCGCTCAAGCCAGGCCTCCTTGAGCTTTTTGAAAACCTTTTCCAGATGTTCGTCAATAAGCCCTTTCTTTGCGAGCTTTAAGAGTATCCGGTCGAAATAATCGGAAGAGCGCCCAAGCGAAAGCGGGAAGTCCGAGGTGGTCCTTTTGTGGAACTCGGACAGGAAAAAGGCCAGGTCCGAAAGCCGATCCTTAAGCCTGTCGTGCCTGCCCTCGAAGGCCGCGCGCCTGATGTAGTGGTCGAGGTCGCGCCCGTCAACGTATTCCTCCATGAGCCCAAGCCCCAGGCTTCTTTTGCTCGCAAGAGGCCGGACGACGCGGTTCGGCGGACCCGTCAGCCCAAGCGCCCTCGCCTTCCTGAGGTTGTGATATTCCCCGATGAGCTTCGGCCTCTTCGCGGCCTCGGCGGTGGTATAGAACTTGCCGATGAGGTTCAGTTGAGACACGCTTTCCTGGTAGCGGTACACGAGGTTGGAGCCGGACAGGCGGCTGACATGGAAGACCGGGTTCCTCACATCCAGTCTCACCTTCGGCATGACGTCTTTTACGAGGTATGAATATAGCGGGTCCGCCGTCTCAAGCGTCCCCAGGTATGCGGAACTCACCGGCCACCTTCTCCCCTGCCCTCTCCCGTCAAGGGAAAGGGGGAAATTAATGAATCGGACTGTCCTCCGATTTCTTGAAGAAGAGCGAGAGTATTTTGAACTCGGTCTCGAAGTTCGGCGTGAAGACGCCCTTGCCCATTGCGGACGCTATCTCGTCCAGGCCCCAGAACTTAATCTTTTCTATCTCTTCCGCCTGCGGCGAAAACGGCCCTTCGTGCCGGGTCAGGAAGCTTCGTATATTCTCCGATTCGATGTCGTTTCGCATGGGGTAATCGTAGAGGTGTTCGAGTTCCGGCGGATCCACCCCAAGCTCTTCCTTCATCTCCCTGAGAGCCGCCTGCTCGTAGCTCTCGCCGACGCCTAAGTGTCCGCCGACGGACGTATCCCATTTGCCGGGCTGTATGTCCTTGTCCTTAGAGCGCAGTTGCAGAAGGAGCTTCCCTTTTTTGTTGAACACCAGCACGTGCGCCGCCCGGTGCAAAAGCGCCGGGTTCCCGTGGCACTCGCTCCTTTCGGCCTTACCGATTACCTCGCCCTTTTCGTTTATGATGTCGAAATATTCCATCAGATTAGCCTCCCCCCGGAAATTAATCAGTTAATATATCAACGGCTGTCATCCTCGTGGATGAGAAACAGGAAGTGAAACCAAAACCTGAATTCCAGATAAAGCCGTTCGGGAATGACGGAAGCCGTAAGGCAAAGCGGCGCATCTCGACACTCCCATAACGTGCCTAAACAGCCTAATTATAGCAATATTGTAACAATTAAAAAGAAATAAGGCAAATTTAGAAAGATTTTTTGAGATTTCCGGGAGTTTTAGCCAAGCACTCCCCGGAAGGTGCGCCTGTGGATGGGGCACGGCCCATGCTTTTTCAGGGCCTCAAGGTGCATCCTGCCGCCGTAGCCCTTGTGCCTTGCGAAACCGTACTGGGGATATTCCATGTCGTAGCGCACCATTATGCGGTCGCGGGTCGTCTTTGCGACAATCGACGCTGCGGCAATGGACGCGCTCCTTGCGTCGCCCTTTATCAAGGAGCGTTGGGGTATGTCGAGCTCTATGCTCATTGCGTCGAGAAGGATGAAATCCGGAGGGGCCTTAAGGTCCTGCACGGCAAGGAGCATCGCCTTTCTGGCGGCCTGATAGATATTTATTTCGTCTATCTCGCCCGCCTCGACTATCCCCACGCCGAAATCGAACGCCTCGGCGCATATCACCTTACAGAGGATGTCGCGCTCCTTTTCCGTAAGCTTCTTGGAGTCGTTAACGCCCGGTATCACCTGGCCGGGCTTAAGGATAACGCAGCCCGCCACGACCGGCCCGGCGAGAGGCCCGCGACCGGCCTCGTCCACACCGGCAATCCCGGCATATCCCCGCCCCGCCAGGTCCGTCTCGAAAAAATAAAGGGACGGCGTCAAGCCATCCCCGAAATCGAAACCGGACTGCTTCAATTATTTCTTTGCCTTGGCGGCCTTCGGGGCCTTGGCGGCCTTTTCAGCCTTCGGCGCCTTGGCGGACTTTTCAGGCTTCTCGGCCCTGGCTTTTTTGGCTGAGGCCTCCGCCTTTCCTGCGCCTTCGGCCTTATATTCCTTCTCTTTTATCCTCGTGGCCTTGCCGGAGAGGTCGCGCAGGTAGAAAAGCTTCGCCCGAGCCACCTTGCCGCGTTTGGCGACTTTTATGTCTGCGATTAGCGGGGAGTGAAGCGGCATGATTCTTTCGACGCCCTCGCCGTAGCTCACCTTGCGCACGGTAAAGGTCTCGCGGATGCCGCCGCCGTTTTTGGCGATGCAGACGCCCTCGAACACCTGTATGCGTTCCTTGTCGCCTTCCTTTACCTTCAGGGATACCTTCAGCGTGTCCCCGATGGCGAAATCGGGGGTGCTTCTCATCTGTTCTTTTTCTATGGAATCGAGAATGTTCATTTTCTAAAACCTCCTTATAAAAAATCCGTGTTCTTGAGCCGCGGTTTGTAAACCCGTCACCCCCGGACGCCTTTAAACGGGGGCCCAGAGACTTTTAAAAGTCTCTGAATTCCCGATTAAATCATTCGGGAATGACGGTCGCTGCTTTTCCCCGAACACGCTCTCGGCTTTTCGAGCCGTCTATTATTACCGTTCTCCCGCCAGCCTGTCAAGGATAATCGCGGCGGCGGAACGAACCGGCAGGTGATTGTATCCGTCGCCGGCAGACTGGCCTCCATGTCCGTCCGCGCCCCGAATGGGCATAAGCCGGTAGTCGCAGGAGCCTATGAACTCATCCGTAAGACCCCACCCCGTCCCGAAGGCGATTACAACCGGCCCGGCGTTTATAATCTCCCGCGCCCGTTCAAAGCTTATAGCCCGTTTGCCGCAGGAATCTTGCGCGGCTCGCTCCCGCCCGCTTTCAACAGGATGTCCGCCCCCGTCGTCATCAGCCCGGCCGGCCTCGCTGCCGGTCGACCGGCCCCGCGCCGCCGTGGCTATGACCTTCGGCCTTGCCCCGGTTTCCCGCTCTATTTCGGAGAACACGTCCTTAAACTCCGGCGCGATCTTTATGACACGGAGCGCCTCGCCCCGGTTAGGGTTGTATACCGCGCCGAAGCCTTCCGTCCAGTGCCTTACGATTCTTTCGGCAAGCTCCCTCTGGGCGGCCATAGGGTTAATTATGTAGTAGCCCTTGACCCCGTATGTCTTAGCCGTCCGCGCCATGTCGTGCAGGTCAAGATTCGTAATCGCGGTGGAGACCACCTCCCCGTTTTTGTTCTTTACGGGGTAATGGAGCAAAGCAATGTATAAATTCAAATCAATAGCCTGCACTGGACATTTAGATCTCACTCTATGGGGTTCGCTCTTAAATGTCCCGTTCCTTTTCCAGTTCCTCTATCAGCTTCCGGTCCTCCGGCGTCAGGGCCTCTTTATCAAGCAGGTCGGGCCTTTTTTTCATAGTCGCCCGGAGCGCCTCTTTCCGCCTCCAACGGCGTATCTCCGCATGGTTCCCGGAGAGCAGCGCCTCCGGAACCTTCATCCCCCGATACTGGGCCGGGCGGGTGTAGTGCGGGTAGTCCAGGAGGCCTTCGTAGAACGAATCGAGTCCCGCCGATTCCTCGTCCCCCAGGACGCCGGGGATAAGCCTGGCTGCGGCCTCTATGACCGCCGCCGCCGCGATTTCTCCGCCGGAAAGGACGAAATCGCCCAGGGACAATTCCTCGTCCGCCAAGGTGCGCACCCGCTCGTCGATGCCTTCATAGCGCCCGCAAATAAATATAAGCTTCCGGGTCTCTTTTGATAGCTCCAGGGCCTTTTCGTGGTCGAATACCGGTCCCTGTGGGGACATGAGTATTACGCGCCCCGCCACCTGCCGGGCAGCCTCGACGGCCTCGAAGACCGGCTCCGGTTTCATGACCATACCCGGCCCGCCGCCGAACGGGGCGGCGTCAGCCGTCTTGTGTTTCCCTTTGGCGAAGCTCCGGATGTCGGTTATTTTTATATTGA
>JAJYJM010000022.1:0-4695 GCA_021789495.1 Nitrospirota bacterium | reverse complement strand
GCCTCGACGGCCTCGAAGACCGGCTCCGGTTTCATGACCATACCCGGCCCGCCGCCGAACGGGGCGGCGTCAGCCGTCTTGTGTTTCCCTTTGGCGAAGCTCCGGATGTCGGTTATTTTTATATTGAGAAGGCCCTTCTCCTGCGCACGCTTCAGTATGCTGTCGCCGACCGCGGCCTCGACAATCTTCGGGAAAAGGGTAAGTACCTCGCAGTTCATCCGATCGACCGGCCTCACTCGGGGATATAGCCCTTCATCGGGCGGAGTATTATTCTGCCGCCTTGCACGTCTATTTTTTCAATCGCGTCGTCGGTGACAGGTATCAGATGTTCGCCACCCTGCCCCTTTACGACGTAGACGTCTCTCCCGCCCGCAGTGATTATGTCGCTCACCTTGCCCAGGAGCCTTCCACTGCCGGTAAATATCTGGAGGCCCAGTATCTGGAAGTGGTAATACTCGCCTTCCGGCAGTGGCGGGACATTGGACTCCGGGACAAAGAGCTCTTTGCCGCGCAGGGCTTCGGCGTCTTCCACCTTGCCTATCTCTTCAAAGAACACGGCCAGGTCGCGCCCGCTCTCCCGCACGGATTTCACGGTAAGCGGCATGACCGCTAACTGAGCATCTTCGGCGTGCCTGGGGAGTCGCGCCCTGCTGCCTTCCACGCACCCTGTCCCACCTGTCCCGGCCGCCCATAATTTCGCCCCGGCCCGGTAACGCTCCGGGTTGTCGGTAAGGGGTTTTATTTTAAGCTCCCCTTTAAGCCCGATTGCCTTCAGCACTATGCCGACTATGACGCGCTTTTCTATTCGAGTATCTCCAGAACGCACCTTTTCCCGATCTTGGTTCCGGCGGCGTTTAAGATTGTGCGCATGGCGCGGGCGGTCTTGCCTTCCTTGCCTATAACCTTTCCCAGGTCCGTCTGGGCGACCCTCAGCTCGATTACGGTGGTTCTCTCTCCTTCGACCTCGGCGACTTTCACCTCTTCAGGATTATCGACCAGAGCCTTGGCGATGTGTTCGATCAGGTCTTTCATTGCCCACCTCCGCTGGTAGTAGTGGCCGTGTCGGTCTTGTTGCGATTATGCCTGTGGGGCATCCTCGGACTTAAGGACTCCGGACGTCTTTATAAGAGACTTGACCGTCTCCGAGGGAGTCGCGCCTTTTTTAAGCCAGGACGCCACCTTCTCTCGGTCGAGCTCTATGAGAGCCGGCTTCACAAGCGGGTCGTAGGTGCCGAGTATGTCCAGGAAACGCCCGTCCCTGGGAGATCGGGAGTCCGCCGCCACGACCCTGTAATACGGCTGCTTGTGAGTTCCCTTGCGCGTAAGCCTTATCTTTACCGCCATTTAATCACCTCCTTACATAAAAGAAATTTACGTTACTGTTATTTGCTTGTCATTGCGAGGAGCCTCCAAGCGACGCGGCAATCTCAGCATTAAACACCAGGGATTGCTTCGCTAACGCTCGCAATGACAGTTGCAGCTGTCGTCTCGACCGAACCTTTACCCGAACAGCCCCTTGCCGAGCCTCAGTTTCCCGCCCGGCTTCGAGAGCATCTTCATTATCTTGCGGGTCTCGGTAAACTGCTTCAGCAGGCGGTTCACTTCCTGCACCTGCGTGCCGCTGCCCCGTGCGATGCGCTTTCTGCGGTTCCCGTTTATTATGTTTACGTTCCTGCGTTCTTTGCCGGTCATGGAGTTTATTATGGCGACGATGCGGTCAACCTCCCGGTCGTCCACGTTCGCCATCGCGCCCTTGAGCTTGCCCATGCCGGGTATCATCCCCAGGAGCTGGTCGAGCGGCCCCAGCTTTTTTACCTGTATAAGCTGGACGCGGAAATCCTCAAGCGTGAAATCCCCCTGCCTGACCTTCGCTTCGAGGTCTTTCGCTTCTTCAAGGGATACGCTCTGCTCCGCCTTTTCGATGAGCGAGAGGACGTCTCCCATGCCGAGTATGCGGGAGGCCACCCTGTCCGGGTAAAAAGGCTCCAGGGCATCGAGCTTCTCGCCCATGCCGACAAACTTTATCGGACGCCCGGTAACGGCCCGTATCGAAAGCGCCGCGCCGCCTCTTGCGTCGCCGTCCATCTTCGTAAGGATGACGCCGGTCAAGCCGAGCCTGCCGTCGAAGGCCGTTGCCGCCTTTACCGCGTCCTGGCCGGTCATGGAGTCCGCGACGAAAAGTATCTCGTCCGGGGCTACTTTCTCCCTGACGGCGTGCAGCTGGTCCATCAGGGCGTCGTCCACGTGCAGGCGTCCGGCAGTGTCCATTATCACCACGCCGAAGGCCCCGCGTCTCGCCCTGTCCAGGCCCCGTTCGCAGACCGCCACGGGGTCTTCGCCCGGACGGGATTCCTCCACCTCGACGCCGAGCTGTTTTCCGAGCGTAATCAGCTGGTCGATAGCCGCGGGCCTCTGCGTATCCGCCGCGACGAGAAGGGTCTTCCGACCGCCCTTCTTGAACATCCGCGCAAGCTTGCCGGAGGTGGTCGTCTTTCCGGAGCCTTGCAGGCCCACCATCATAACGACCGTCGGCCTGTTCGGGACAAGCTGGATGCGGGCCGCGGATTCGCCCATCATATTCACCAGCTCGTCGTGGACGATCTTCACGACCTGCTGGCCGGGGGTGAGGCTCTCAAGGACGCCGCTTCCGACGGCCTTTACGCGAACTGCCTCGACGAAGTCCTTTACGACCTTGAAGTTTACGTCGGCCTCAAGGAGGGCCATCCGCACCTCGCGGAGCGCGTCGGAGACGTCCGCCTCGGTCAGGACTCCCCGCCCCTTAAGCTTTTTAAATACCTTCTCAAGCTTCTCCGATAAACTCTCGAACATCAAACCGCCTGAATTTAAATATTATATCACCACGGCGTCCCCGCCGCAAAAAGGGCGCACTTCCGCCCCTTCCCGGATTACGGGAAAAACGGATTTTATTGGAGATTTAGCGAAATGTCAAGGGGATAATAGACCCTTCCCGCCCCGGCGTCCATATTACTGCAGGGGCGCAATTCATTGCGCCCGCCCAGCCCCGTCATTCCCGCGAAAGCGGGAACCCAGCGACTTTGTTCCTTTAACCCTCACCCCCTGCCATCCTCTACGCCGGGCGGAAGATGAACAAATGCATCGCGCCTAAGCGACTATCCCGGAGGTAGAGGGGCAATTACAATGAAATTTACCCATATACCGAGCCAAACTCCAAGAGCAAGCCTCATCGGTCGGGAAAGTTCATTGTCAATAGCAATTCCGGATTGGTTTCTAAACCTACTGATTGTTAAAATAAAAACAGGTTAAAAACGTAAATTTGCCACGGTATCGAAAGCGGGCCGTTTTTGGCCCGTTTTTGGCGGTTTCCGAGCGATTTTCGGGGGGTGGGGACACGGGTTTTTCAAGCGGCATAAACCGCCGCCCGACCCGTTTCACGCTCCCGAAGCATAGCCGATTATCTCTTTATTCTCAACCGGTTATCCTCACGGGAAGCTCGCCCATCAAGACTATTTCGCCCAGGAATGCGCGGTATGCGGCGTTCTGCATCGGCGGGCCTGGGTCGTACGCGGCGACAAGGTATGGCGCATCGGAAAAACTCTTTAAAATATAAGGACTTCCGAACGATACGACCGCGCAGGACCTGCTCCGGGAGAGAAGATTACGGCCAAGCTCCACAAGCTCCGGCGAGAGCAAAGACGACCCTTTGCCTGCGGAAACCTTTGAAAATATTGAGATAATCGTAAGCGCGGCTTCTTTGGAATATTTCAACGCCTCCGGTCTCAGCTCTTCGAGCCTGGGCTTCGTAACAAACAGATTTTTAACGTTTTTTTGCCTCGCCAAGGCGCTTCTGAGCACCCGCCCGGCCTTCGGGTCTCCGTCGTCCTCAAGGACGATGTGCGCGATATTTCCCTTTACTTCCCGCAACTTGGGGAATGCGCCAGCCGCCTTGACAAGCGTAAGGGCGCGAGAGGACATCTCCTGGGCAACCGCTTGATTTTCCTCAAGTCTTTGCGCTATCTGCCTGTCCGGGAGCCGGATTGCCTGGCAATAGCGTATCTTGGCCCTCGCAAGCCTCGACGCGGGCATGAAAATTTCCTCCTTGGTAACGCCCTTTTCCTTTATTAACTCTCCAAGAACATTAAGGAATTCAAGCGCTTCGCCGGGGTGCAGGAGAATGTCCGCGCCGGCCTTTACGGCAAGGCGGGCGGCCTCCTTGGGCGAATAGCTCTGCGCGAGCGCGCCCATGTTCAGCGCGTCCGTCAGCACCAGGCCCTCGAACCCGGCGCGGTTCCTAAGATACCGTCTTATAACGGTTTGCGAGAGCGAGGCGGGGTATACCGGGTCGAGCTCCACGGCCTTCAAATGGGCTGTCATTATCATCTCCACGCCGGCCATCACCACCCGGCGGAACGGGAGCATGTCCTCCTCTTCGAGGCTGTCTTTGTCTTTTTCCAATATCGGCAAGGAGTTATGCGAGTCCACCTGCACATCTCCGTGCCCTGGGAAATGCTTTCCGCAGGCCATTACCGGGACGGGCGAGCCTTGGAGCCCCTTTACGTAACGCTCGCCCAGGCCGGACACCACCTGCGGCTCGTCGGAGAACGCGCGGGTGCTGATGATGGGGTTCAGGGGGTTGGAATTCACGTCAAGAACCGGCGTAAGGATAGCTTGCACGCCCGCGGCCCGGGCCTCGTAAGCCATGCCGTCGAGCATCGC
>JAJYJM010000021.1:19661-35981 GCA_021789495.1 Nitrospirota bacterium | reverse complement strand
AAGAAGCCCGTCATCTGCGCGCTGTCCGGCGGCGTGGACTCCACCGTTGCCGCCGCGCTCGTCCACAGGGCCGTGGGAGAGCAGCTCACCTGCATATTCGTGAACAACGGGTGCCTTCGGAAGGGCGAGGCCGAGCGCGTCCGGCAGACGTTCGAGACGATGGGCCTGAGGCTCGTATACGTGGACGCGCAGGATATGTTCCTCTTCCGCCTCGCCGGCGTGGAAGACCCGGAGAAGAAGCGCAAGATTATCGGGAACACGTTCATAGAGGTATTCGAGGCGGAGGCCGGGAAGCTCGATAATGCGGAATTTTTGGCCCAGGGGACGCTATATCCCGACGTCATAGAGAGCGTGTCCTTCAAGGGGCCGTCCGCTGTCATAAAATCGCACCACAACGTCGGGGGCCTGCCTGAGAAGATGAAGCTCAAGCTCGTCGAGCCGCTAAGAGAGCTTTTCAAGGACGAGGTGCGCGAGCTCGGCGCCGAACTCGGTCTTCCCGAGGACATCATCTGGAGACAGCCGTTTCCCGGGCCGGGGCTTGCGATACGGATACTCGGCGAGGTGACAAAAGAGCGCCTGGGCATCCTGCGGAAGGCCGACGCAATCGTCCTGGAAGAGATTAAAAAAGCCGGGCTGTACCGCGAGATATGGCAGTCGTTCGCCGTTCTCCTGCCTATACGCACCGTCGGCGTTATGGGAGACGAGCGCACCTATGAAAGCGTCGTGGCCCTCCGCGCGGTGCACTCCAAAGACGGCATGACGGCGGACTGGGTGCACCTCCCCTATACGCTTCTTGGAACAATCTCGAACCGAATCATCAACGAAATCAAGGGCGTAAACCGCGTCTGCTACGACATCTCATCCAAGCCCCCGTCCACGATAGAGTGGGAGTAAAAAGGGGCCGGGCTTTTGCCGCTCGTCGTCTATGAAGCAGACCGGGCACCCTCCACGATAGAGCGGGAATAAAAGGGGCTGCGCACAGATACCGCCCCTTCTTTCCCCCTCTGCGCGAAGGCGGCTTATCTTACGCCGCCTTCTTCAGCCCCGCTTCTTCTTCCGTTACCGCGGGCTTCGCGGGAGGCGAAACAGCCACTCCCTCGACATAGACCATCTCGCCGCCGAGCCAGCCCGAAACGAGCAGCGCCGCGATACCTACTATCGAAAGGATAAACGGCGTCAGATCGACTGGCGGCCCGACGGAGCGCAGATAGAAGTTGACTATGAACAGTACCGTAACCGAAAGGTTAATCCCAAGATGCCAGTAGCCGAGCTTCCTCGCCCGCGTGCCCTGCGGTATGGAGAGCAGGTCTATCAGGCCGAAGATTGCGGCGGCAAGCGCGCCGATTATGCCTACGCCCATCGCGTAATAGGCCGCGGGCGCCCATGCCGGGTTCCCGCCCGCCCTGACGACTATGTCGCCGATGAGCGAAAAAACCCACATCCCGATTGGAAAAACCACCAGCATCGGGTGTATCGGGTGTCTTTCTATTGTCGCCTTCGTTTGCATATCCCTGCTCCTTTGTGAAAAATAAAAATCATCAGCGCATCCGGCTTCCGGAGACGCGCTCCCATCTTTAATTATAGCATTTGTCATTAAAATCGGCTGAAGCCGGAGTTCTTTCTTGTTTATTTATAAAAAATCCGCTATCATACCAGCCATGCGTAACAAAACCCGGGGAGACTATATGAAAAAAATTTCCGTCCCGTCTTTGTGCATGGCCGCTTTGCTCTTTGTTTCGGCTTCCGCCTTCGGCCAGGGAAGCGCCCCGTCGGCCAAGAAGACCCCGGGGCTGTTCGTCATGGCGGGGAAGGTGCTCAAGGTCATGAATGCCGGCGGGTATACCTATGCAAAGATTCAGAACAGCAAGGGGAATTTATGGCTTGCAATGCCGCAGGCGAAGCTTAAGGTCGGGGATACCGCCACATTCTATCCAGGCACGCAGATGATGAACTTCCACAGCGATACGCTCAATCGCACCTTCAAGAAGGTCATGTTCACCAGCGGCCTCGTCGCCCTGCCCGGCACGAAGGCGTACAGGACCAGGAACAGGGCAAAACAGGCCGCCGAGAAGGTAAAGGTAACGAAGGCGCAGGGAGCGAACGGGCGCACTATAGCCGAGATATATAAGGACAAGGCGGCGCTTGGCGGGAAGACCGTTTCCGTGCGCGGGAAGGTGGTCAAGGTATCCAAGGGCATCATGGGCAGCAACTGGCTTCATATCCAGGACGGCACTGGCGACGTCTCTAAGGGGACGAACAGCCTTGTCGTCACGACAAAGGACGATGCCGACGCAGGCGACGTCGTTACGGCGACGGGTGTCATTACTCCGGACAAGGACTTCGGTTTCGGCTACAAGTACGACGTGATAATGGAGCAGGCGAAGATAAAGAAGTAAGCCCCTGGGGGCTTAAGTTTACTCTGCCTCGCCTGTCATTCTGAGCGCAGCGAAGAACCCGCATTAGTGTTTTGTAATTGTCTTTTTGTCTGTCGCATTTAAAACCGCCCGCTAATCGGTCGGATACCGTTCTGTAATCCTTGGTTTTTCCCATGTATCTCTACTCCAAAAAATATGACGTAATCGTCGTCGGGGCTGGGCACGCGGGCTGCGAGGCGGCTCTGGCGGCGGCACGCATGGGGATGTCCACGCTCCTGCTTACCATGAACCTCGACTCCGTGGCCCAGATGTCCTGCAACCCGGCCATCGGCGGCCTTGCGAAGGGGCATATCGTAAAGGAAATCGACGCCCTCGGCGGGGAAATGGGGAAAATAATCGACAAGACGGGGATTCAGTTCCGCAGGCTGAACATGAGCAAAGGGCCTGCGGTGCGGGCGACGCGCGCGCAGGCGGACAAGGCGTGGTACCGCCGGACGATGAGGGAAACCGTTGAGACCCGGGAAAACCTCGACTTAAAGCAGGGCATGGGAGCCCGGCTGTCGGTGGAGGGCGGACGGGTCTTGGGGATAATCGACCAGCTTGGAATCGAATACCGGGGAAGGGCGGTCGTTCTGACCACCGGGACGTTCTTAAACGGCCTGATTCATATAGGCGAGAGCCGTTTCCCGGCAGGCAGGGCGGGGGAATTTCCGTCCGTGGGGCTATCCGAATCGCTTTCAGATCTCGGGTTTCCTATCGGACGCCTCAAGACCGGAACGCCGCCCCGGATAGACGCGAAAACCATTGATTTTCAGCGAGTTAAGCCCCAGCCGGGCGACGAGAGACCGACCCCGTTCTCATTCTCGACGGAGCGCATAACCAACGCCCAGCTCCCATGCTACATCGCGTATACAAACGAAAAAACGCACGAGATAATCCTGGGGAACCTCGACCGAAGCCCGTTATATTCCGGGCGGATAAAAGGCGTCGGCCCGCGCTACTGCCCGTCCATAGAGGACAAGGTCGTGCGTTTCGCGGACAAGGAGAGGCATCAAATATTTTTGGAGCCGGAAGGGTATAACACTTCCGAATATTACGCGAACGGCATCTCCACGAGCCTTCCGGCGGACGTGCAGACGGCCCTCGTCCGGACTGTTAAAGGCCTTGAAAACGCGGAGCTTATGCGCCCCGGCTATGCGATTGAATATGACTATGTCCCGCCCACGGAACTTCTCCCGTCCCTTATGACGAAGCGCGTCGAGGGCCTTTTCCACGCCGGGCAGATAAACGGGACTTCGGGCTACGAGGAGGCCGCCGGGCAGGGGATAGTGGCAGGCATTAACGCCGCCCATTTCGTGAAGGGGCTTGAGCCGCTCGTGCTTGGCCGGGACGAGGCCTATATCGGCGTGATGATCGACGACCTGGTGACAAAGGGCGTCGATGAGCCGTTTCGGATGTTCACCTCCCGCGCGGAATATCGCCTGCTGCTGCGGGAGGACAACGCGGACGTCCGGCTTATGGAGAAGGGTTTTACGCTGGGTCTCGTAAGCGACGGGATTTATCGGAAGTTTTTGAAAAAGCGGGAGCAGATAGAACGCGAGCTCGCCCGCCTGGAAGGGACCTGCGGAGAGCTTGACGGCGCAAAAGCCCCCCTGAAGGAGATGCTCAAAAGGCCGGAGACAACCTATTCGCAACTGCTTGAAAAATATCCGCCTGAGACGCCCCTCGACCCTGCCGCAGCAGAGCAGGTGGAGATACTCGTGAAATACGAGGGCTACATAAAGCGGCAGGCGGGCGAGGTGGCGAGGCTGAAAAGATACGACGAAAAGCTTATCCCGCGCGGGTTCGACTATTCGCTTCCGGGTCTGTCGCGCGAGGCGCGGGAGAAGCTTGCGAAGGTCGGGCCGCGAAGCGTCGGGCAGGCGGGCAGGATTCCGGGTATTACGCCCGCGGCGGCGGCGATAATCCTCGTCGCGCTGGAGAAGGAAAAAAGGCTGCGGGAATGAAAAGAAGGCATTGTTCCACGTGGAACAATTTCTTTAACTCCTTATGAACAGTAAACTTTCAGACGGCGCAAGAGAGCTTGGATTTCCATTGTCGGGGGAAGAACTCCGGCTCTTCGAGCTATACCTTTCCGAGCTTCTTAAATGGAACGCCAAGGTGAACCTGACCGCCATCACGGAGCCGGACGAGATAATAATAAAGCACTTCCTGGACTCGCTCGCGCTCCTAAGGATATTGCCATACTTTTCCCCCTCTCCCGGCCTTTGGCCACCCTCCCCCACGGGTTGGGAGGGTAAAGCCTTGTCCCTCTCCCTGCGATGGGAGAGGGGCGGGGGAGAGGGTGAACAGAAATGTCGCCGAAACGGAGAATATTCGTTTTCGCAGGCGATCCGTCTACGCTTTGCCGCGTGCGATATAGGCTCCGGCGCGGGGTTTCCGGGGCTGGCGCTGAAGATCGTCCTGCCGGAGACGGACATTACGCTTGTCGAACCGGCCCGCAAAAAGGCGGCGTTCCTGCGGCATGTAATCCGGACGCTTGGGCTTTCGGGCGCGAAAGTCCTGGAGGCGGCGGTTGGAGCCGCTCCGGGCCGGACGATTCGCGCGGCTCCGCCTCCGTCCTCCTTCGATGTCGTCTTTTCACGCGCGTTCAGGGGGCTTCCTGAGCTTCTGGCCGCCGCGGGGCCGCTCCTGACCGACGGCGGATACGTTGCGCAGAGCCTTAGCATCAGCCAGTCTACCGGCGCCGGGCCGGCAGACCGGCCTCGGACGATAGCTTCGTCATTTTCAGGTTGGGCCGTCGAGCGCGAAGAGGTTATAACCCTCCCGTTCTCGGACATCAACAGAAGGCTGATACTGCTGAAGAAGCACGCGGGAGAGAATCTTCCCTCCCTGACGGCAGCCTGGCTTGATTGTTCCACGTGGAACAATCCGCCGCCCGATAACCCTTGACATCTGCGCACAACACCGGTAAAATGCCCGTAATTCCCACGGCGAAAGGCTGGCTTACATACCAGTAATTACCTTAATAATCAAATAGTTAGAGGTTAGTATGCCCAGGGCGCGGATTATCGCGGTAGCCAACCAGAAGGGCGGGGTGGGCAAGACCACCACCGCGGTAAACACGTCCGCGTCGCTTGCGGCGGCGGAGAAGAAGACGCTCCTCATGGACATCGACCCGCAGGGCAATTCCACCTCCGGCGTGGGCGTAGACAGGGACGCCATAGAAAAAAACCTCTACGACCTCTTCTCCGACGGCATGGCGCTCTCCGAGATAATCATGCCCGCGCCGCTTCCGCAGCTCTTTCTTGCGCCGTCCTCCGTAGACCTCTTCGGCTCGGAGGTGGAGCTTGCCGGAAGGCAGGGCAGGGAAACGATACTGAAGGACGCGCTCGCGCCGGTTCTCGAAGATTACGACTACGTCGTGATCGACTGCCCGCCCGCGCTTGGGCTTCTTACCGTTAACGCGCTCGCGGCGGCGGACTCCGTATTGATACCGGTGCAGTGCGAATACTACGCGCTCGAAGGCCTCTCGCAGCTCCTTAAAACGCTTCAGCTCGTGCGCGAGGCCCTGAACCCGGCCCTGGAGGTCGAAGGGATTCTGCTCACCATGCACGACGCAAGGAACAACCTCTCCCGGCAGGTGGAAGCCGAAGTCCGGGAGCACTTCAAGGAAAAGGTATACCAAACGATGATACCCAGGAACGTAAGCCTCTCCGAGGCGCCGAGCTTCGGCAAACCGATAATCATGTACGACATCCGCTCGCGCGGCGCGCAGAGCTACCTCTCGCTGGCAAGGGAGGTGCTCGCGCATGTCTAAGACGGCTCTCGGCAGGGGGCTGGGCGCGCTGATACCTGCGGGGGCGCCGGGCACTTTTATAACGGGCGAAGCGGGAGTTACTGAGGTTGAGCTAATCCGCATATCGGCAAGCGAATACCAGCCGAGGAAAAATTTTAAGGACGACGCCATCGCCAGCTTAGCCGAGTCCATAAAATCCGTCGGGGTAATACAGCCTGTCATCCTCAGGAAGCGCTCCGGCGGCGGCTATCAGCTTATCGCAGGCGAGAGAAGGTTCCGCGCGGCATCCATGGCCGGCCTTACAAAGATCCCCGCAATCGTGAAGGACGTATCCCCCGCCGAAGTCCTTGAGATGGCGCTCGTAGAGAATATACAGAGAGAGGACTTAAACCCCATCGAGACCGCGGAGGCCTTCGACCGGCTGATGAACGAGTTCAAGCTTACACAGGAAGACCTCTCGGCAAGAGTGGGCAAGGAGCGCTCTACCGTGGCGAATTTCCTGAGGCTCCTCACGCTCCCGGCGGACGTGAAGCGCGACATTGCCGAGGGCGCTCTCAACATGGGACACGCCAAGGCGATTCTCTCCCTGGACAGCGCTGGAAAACAGATGGCCCTAAGGCGGGAGATAATATCGCGCGGGCTTTCCGTGCGTGAGGCGGAAAACACGGCAAAAAAGCTGAAGGCGCCGGGAAGGATAATCAAGAAAAAAGGGGCCGACAGCCCTCCGGCGCAGATAATGATGCTCGAAGACGAGCTTAAGAAACACCTCGGCACGAAAGTTCATATCCGCCGCAAAGGGAAGCGCGGGAGCATAAATATCGAGTTTTATTCCGACGCCGAGCTTGAGCGGCTGCTGGAGTTCCTGAGGGGATAGGAAAAGCGACACGCAAGGAGGTAGAACCATGTTCAAGAAACCAAACGGACACCCGCAGGTGGAGGAGATGGTCGCGTTCCTGGGGAAGGGGACGGACTTCAAGGGGACGCTGAACTTCGAGGGCACGATACGCATCGACGGGCGGCTCGAAGGCGAGATATACACGAAGGACACGCTGATTATCGGCGAGGCCGCGGAGGTGATGGGAAAGATAAACGTCGGGACGCTCATCTCTTCCGGCAGGATTACGGGAAATGTAAAGGCCGCCCGCGCCGCGCATTTCATCGCCCCCGGCAGGCTCGACGGAAACGTTGACACGCCGAAGCTCAAGGTGGAGGAAGGCTTCTCGTTCAACGGCAAATGCGAGATGAACGAGGCCAAGGAGGCCGCAATACTTGGAGCGGCGAAGGAAGGACTGTCCGAGGCCGGTCGACCGGCATGAAGCGAAAGATTGCCGTCGCCATGAGCGGCGGCGTGGACAGCTCGGTCGCCGCCGCGCTCCTCAAAGACGCAGGCGAGGAGGTAATCGGCGTCACCATGCGCCTGTGGGGCGAGGATGCGGACTCCGGCCCCGCCATAGAGTCCGCAAAAGAGGTATGCGCCCTCCTCGGCATAACGCACAAGATTTTAGATCTGCGAGAGATTTTCAGAAAAGAAATCATCGACTGCTTCCTCGACAGCTACTGCCGGGGCCTGACGCCGAACCCGTGCGTCATGTGCAACAGGGCGATAAAGTTCGGCGCGCTAATGAAGCCTGTAGACCTCCTCCGGGCCGAAAGGCTCGCCACTGGGCATTACGCGCGCGTAGCGCTTGACAGGTCGTCCGGCAGATACCACCTGCGGACCGGAAGGGATTCCGGGAAAGACCAGAGCTACTTCCTGTACCGGTTGAACCAGTACCAGCTTGCGCACGCGGTCTTCCCGCTTGGAGATATGTTCAAAAGCGAGGTAATCGAGACGGCGCGGCGGATGGGACTTCCGTCAGCCGACCGCGAGGAGAGCCAGGAGATATGTTTTATCCCGGATAACGACTATCGCGGGCTTGTCGAAGCCGAAAGACCGCAGGCCGTGAAGGACGGCGATTTCGTTGACACCGCAGGAAATGTCGTCGGGCGACACCGGGGGATTGCGTTCTATACCGAGGGCCAGAGGCGCGGGCTTAATTACTCCTCCGTGAAGCCGGTCGACCGGCCCGGAGGCAGAAGCTATGTCGTAAACCGAGATCCGCAGACGAACCGCATCACCCTTGGGAGCCGGGATGACCTGCTTAAGGGCGAGTGCATGGCGGCGGAGATAAACTGGATATTCTCAAGCGGGATAAACGGCCCCATGCCCTGCGAAGTCCGGCTCCGGTACCGCTCAAGTCCCGCTAAATGCACCCTTTTACCGGGCGGCTCGAGCCGCGGCGGGCAGACAGGGGACAGCGTGCACATAGTCTTCGACGAGCCGACAACCGGAGTCGTGCCGGGACAGTCGGCTGTCTTCTATCACGGCGATACCGTCCTCGGCGGCGGGATAATACAGAAATTGTAGGGGCGCAATTTAATTGCGCGTCGCCCGTCCTGATGTCCCCTCTAGGACCTTCGCATCTATGTAATGTCCGCCGACATACCTTCCGAGCTGCGCCTTGCCTTGAACCCCGCCCGGGATTACAATATATGTATCAGCGTTTATTATGGAGGAGAATGAAATGGCTGGCGGAGTAAACATTGCCGGCTGGTTCGAGATACCGGTGCACGACCTCGACCGAGCCAGGCTTTTTTATGAATCGGTTTTGAACGTCGAACTGTCGGTAAACGATTTCGGGACGCTCAGAATGGCCTTCTTCCCGATGGCCTCCAACGCCTACGGGGCATCCGGCGCGCTCGTCAAGGGAGAGTCCCATGCGCCGTCGCACAGGGGCATTCTGCTATACCTGTCCGTGGCGGACATAGAGGAAACGCTCGACAGGGTGGATTCAAACGGCGGCAGGACGCTCATGCCGAAGACATCCATAGGGGATTACGGCTTTATCGCGCACTTCCAGGACAGCGAGGGCAACCGCCTGGGGCTGCACTCCATGAAGTGACGGGGCGTTAGTGAAAAAGGCGGATTCTTCGGCAGCAGCCTCAGAACGACAGGCAAGGACCGAAAATCACGCGCATTGATGAGTTGCGTTACTTCACCCGGCACTTCGGGCTAAGGCACTTCCGGAGGTAGGGGATTATGCAGTCCGGCACAAGACCTCTGACATCTCCGCCCAGCGCCGCCACCTCTTTTATTACCGTCGAGGAGGTGTACGAATATTCCTCGGAAGGCATCATGAATACCGTCTCGACCTGGTGACTCAGGCGCCTGTTCATAAGCGCCATCTGAAGCTCGAACTCGAAATCCGATACCGCCCGAAGGCCCCGGACGACGACGCTTGCGCCCTTTCGCCTCACGTGCTCGACAAGCAGGCCCTCGAATATCTCCACCTCCACCCGCTCGCTTAAATCCGCTGTCGCCTCCCGGATCATCTTCACGCGTTCAGGGGCGGAGAAGAGCGGCTCCTTCCGGGCGTTCGGGGCGACGGAGACGATTACCTTGTCGAAGAGCGTAAGGGAGCGCTTGATCAAGTCCACGTGCCCGTTGGTTATCGGGTCGAACGTGCCGGGATATACCGCTATCCTCTTCATCAGAACTGCACCTTAGGCACCGCCGTCGCCGATGCCGGCACCTTGAAGTATGGCGCGGGTTCGAGGTTGAACATCGACGCAATCATATTGTCCGGGAAGCGCCTGAGCGAGGCGTTGTAGTCCCGCACAAGATCATTATAGCGCATCCGCTCCACGGCAATCCTGTTCTCCGTCCCGGCAAGCTCGTCCATGAGCTGGGAGAAGTCCCGGTCCGCCTTCAGGTTCGGGTAATTCTCCACGATCATCATCAGCCGGGAGAGCGCCCCGGTCATCTGGTTGGAGCCGTCCATCGTGTCCTGCCTTGTCGCGGCTCCGGCCATCTTTGCCCTGGCAGCCGCAATATCCTCGAATATACCTTTTTCGTGCGCGGCATAGCCCTTTACGGTGCTCACCAGGTTAGGTATCAGGTCGTTTCGCCTCTGGAGCTGATTTTCCACCTGGCTCCACTGGGCGTTTATGGCCTCGTTCATTGTGACAAGCCGGTTGCGCGTGGATATTACGCTCCCGCCGGCAATCAATACCGCCAGGACTATCGCGCCCAGGACGGCCAATACCGCAATCAGCGTTTTGTTCATCTCAGGTTCTCCTTACGCATTGCCTCCGAATGTGCCCTTCTCCAGGCTCTCCTGGATGCGGAAAAGCCGCTTCGCCTCGGAGCCGGCCTTTTCGGACTCCTCTGTCCGTCCCATCATTTTCAGGACGAAGCTCTTCCCGTCCCAGGCGAACGGGTCGTCCCTGTTTATGCCTATCCTGGCCTCGAATGCCGCCAGGGCCTCGTCGAGCCTGCCGAGCTTCGCAAGGGATGCGGCCTTGCCGTTCTTCGCGTATTCGTCCTCCGGGTCTGCGGCCTCGGCCTTCTCAAATGCGGCAAGCGCCAGGTCGAACTTCCCAAGCCGTCCCATAATCTGGCCGACGCAGTTTTGGAAATACGGCTCGCCGGGGGCAATCTCCGAGGCCGCCGTGAACGCGTCCGCCGCCTCCTGAAGCCTCCCGGCCTTCTCGAGCAGACCGGCCTTGTCCTTCAGCGCGTCGAGGAAGTCCGGCGCAAGCGAGAGTGTCTTGTCGTAGGCCTTAAGCGCCGCATCCGTCTCGCCAAGCTCCTCGCGGACGGATGCGAGCTTGTACCATGCGTCCGGATCCTCGGGCGCCATCTGCACAAGCCGCTCCGCAACGCCAAGCGCCTCCTTGTGCTTCCCCATGTTGAATAGGTACGCGCCGTAGTTGTCGAGTATCTCGTGGTCTTCCGGGTCAAGCGCGAGCGCCTTCTCCATCTCGCTTATGGCCTTCTCAAGCTCTTCGAGGCCAAATAGTGCGTTCGCCTTCCCGGCATGGGCGCGGGCGTTCTTGTCGTCGATGCGTATCGCCTCGTCGAACGCCTGCCGGGCCTTCCTGTATTCCCGCTTCATCAGGAGCTCGTGCCCCTCTTCGATTTTCTTCTGCAATTCGGCTGATTTTTTGTCGTCCAAGAGTTATCCTTTCGTCGTGTTTTAAAGACTGTCATTCCCGCGAAAGCGGGAACCCAGGGACTTTGTTATTTATAAAATTTAGATAGCCGTGAAACTGTTCTTTTGGGATCTTTTGAATTCTCCAAAAGCTTAACGAATATTTGCATGCGTCTATACTTTGCTTCCAAGTCTTTATTTTGATTATATATGTAATCAATACAGGCTTTAATATCTTTAATGGCGTATTGTTTGGAAATTACCGAAAGATTTTTCTTTTGTAATTCTTTAAGTCTTTGGGTACTCATTTTTTTAATACCGAGCCGACTAAAATAGCCGTGGGAATTACAAAACTTGCGGACACTCTGATAATTGTTAATATCTCCTGTTACCTTGAGCGTAATGGTTGTAAAATATTGACCCTCCGATGCCATCTTTTTCATTAATCTTTGTTGTTCATCTGTGAAAGAGTAGCTAATCATTTTATGTCCCCTCTAAAAAAAGTTCTAAACCTTTTATACAATATCTCATTCTATTCATATAAATGTTGGAGTCAATGAATTTTATAAAAGTCTCTGGATTCCCGCTTTCGCGGGAATGACGCAAAAGCGGCTACCAGCCCCCGCTCGCCCCGCCGCCGCCGGACATGCCGCCGCCGAAACCCCCAAAACCGCCTCCAAAACCACCTCCCCCGCCGCCCCCGAAGCCGCCAAATCCGCCCCCGAAGCCGCCTATGAACGGCCCGCCGAAGCCCCCGCCTCTGCCGGTAAACCGGCTGCCGCCTGATCGGCCCCGGCCCCAAAAGCCCCCGCCGGGTAACAGGAACTGGACGGCGATGAATAACACAAACGCAAGGAAAAGGACGCCGGAGAAGGTTGTCCTGCTATCCCTGTGCGGCGGCTTTACCCCGCCGGGCGGGATCTTGGCCGCCAGTGCCTGGACGCCGGCCATCAGGCCGTCTCCGAAGCGCCCGGCCCGGAAATACGGAGCCATCACCTGCCGGATAATGATGCCGCAGTCGCCGTCGGTTATCGCGCCCTCAAGACCGTACCCGACCTCTATCTTGACCTTCTTCTCCTTCATGGCGAGCAGGACGAGCAGGCCGTTATCCTTCCCTTTTTCGCCTATCTTCCATGCGGAGAACAAGTCTACCGCGTATTCCTCCGGACCGGTGTAGCCCTTTATATTCTGGACGGTTACGACCGCGACCTGCGCGCCGGTGCGCTGGTTCAGCGCCCGGAGATACTGCTCCATCGACTGCGCCTGGGCAGGAGGAATAACGTTTGCGAAGTCGTTCACAAAACCCACGGGCTTCGGGAACTGCCCCACGGCGGCGTTTGCCGTGAGAGGCGAAAATACCAACATAATCAGCAGGCAGTATTTAATTACTCTGTGCATTTGTCTATACCTTTGTGAGGCATAAGGGGAATTAACGCGTCTTCAATTTATACTTAGCTGAAGTTCCTGTCAATTTTTTCCGCCATTTTGCCTATCTCTCCCAAGTAGCCCGAAAACAGCTCCTCAAGGCCGTCCAGGTCGAGATTCACCCGCCCGCCGCTTGAGCGTCCCATCTCCCGCCTGATCTCCAGCGCCTGGTCGAAAGGAACCGGGTCGATACCCGACTCGGCGCAGAACGACCGGATAATCTCGCCCTTGTCCACCGGCGCGGCCTTCCCCATGAGCCGAAGCGCGTTCCTCATAACCTCCGTGAACGGCTCTATGGACACGGCAACGAGATGGGCGAGCCTTTTCTTGTCCCCGGCGGCGTCGATATAGGACTGCCGGAGGTGTATGAGTTTCCCCGTCGCCTGCGTCTCAAGCTGGAGCCGCAGGTTAGAGAGAGGTATTTCAAGGCCGGAGAGAACGTCCTCCTGACCGAATATAAACCTGTTCGCCTCCTTCATCTCAAGAAATTCCATCGGGAAAACGTCCGTGGAGGAAAGAAGCGTATCTTTCGTGAGCATGAGCGGTGCGGGCAGGCCGTTCTTTTCCCATTTGCGCCTTCCCTCGGCAAGAACCCGAAGCTCTCTCGTCCCAAGGGTCTTCAGCACGGCGAGCAGTTTAAGTCCGCCCCCCTCCCAGTCCACGCAGGCGTCTTCACCGAACTCGTAGAGCGCGATGAGGTTATCTCCGAACTTCCCCTCCATGAATTCCGCCAGGTCACCCAGCGCCCTGTTTTTTTCCGGCCTGTCCATATTCTCTCCCGGTGCGTTTAATATTGTTAAAGACAAATCTTATCACACCGCCCATGTCAATAGCCACAGCATAATTATTGAGGGAAATCTTTCAATTTCAACACGAATAAATGCGCGTTTCCACTCATGCCGGATTTGCCCGATTCGGCTTGTTTTTCAATAATCTTTATAAATACAAGCGGATAAATCAAATTTAATCGGGATTTAATACCTGGTATGCTTTTTGCTAATTTTCCTTGACACAAGGAAAGAGAACGCCATGACTTGCCATTTAAAACGCAGGGAACAGGAAAATATGGGCATGAACGGCGATACCGCCAACAGGATAGAGAACGCCAACTACGGCAAGGTCATATTCTTTATCGACAAGGTCCTGTCGGAAGACAGCAGGTTCTGCCGGTGCAAACGATGCCGGATGGATGCGGCTGCGCTCGCCCTTAATACGCTTCCCCCGCATTACTATTTTGTAGACCGGAACACCGAGAACAAGGAACTCGGCTCCCCCTGGATTTTAATCGAAATGGCCGTCCGGCACTCCATGGAGAGGGTTCTTGTTTTCCCGCACCATGACAGGGGGCTTACCCGCCTCGAAGATTCCGAAGACGCCGAAGGTCCCATAGCCCTGGAAATGTAAGGGCGCCGCACCCGGCATCCACCCGCCCGTTGCCCCCCCGGCCCCCCGATCACTGCGTTTTACCGCGAGGCCGACACGCCGACACGTTCACAGAATGCCTTCACCGGGCATGTGGAGCAGAAGGGCGAGATGGGCCTGCACTGGTTCTGCCCGAAGGTTACGAGAAGGTCGTTGATTTCCAGCCAATACCTCTTCGGAAGCTTCTCCCGGAGCGCCGTCTCCGTCTCCTCCGGCGTCTTTGTTTTCACGTATCCCCACCGGTTGGTTATGCGGTGAACGTGCGTGTCCACGCATATGCCGGGCAGCCCGTAGCCCATTGTAACGACGAGGTTCGCGGTCTTTCTGCCCACCCCGGGAAGCAAAAGAAGCCCCTCTATCGTATCCGGCACGCGCCCGCCGTAGTCCGAAAGAAGCCGCCCGCTGATGTCCTTTATCACCTTTGCCTTTGTGCGATAGAATCCCACTGGGTATATCGCACGCATAATCTCGCCTTCCGTTAGCGCGGACATCCCAAGCGGCGAGTCGGCAAGCTTGAATAACCTTGCGGACGCTGCTTCCGTCGTCCTGTCCTGCGTCCTGAGGCTTAATACGCAGGAGATAAGCACGCGGTACGGGTTCTTATCCTTTGCAATCTCCGCTACGGCGGGCGTCTTCCATTTGGAGACGGCTTTTTTTACGAGGGCGATTGCCTTCGGAAGTTCGGTGTCTTTCATGGGTGTTAAAATATCACGAACGCAGTCCCGTTTCAATAACCCGATGCGCTCACTTCCGCATGACACTTGCAATAATCTCCCATTCGTGTAAAATGTATCTCTGCCTATGGAATTCGATCAACTAAACCTCCGGCCCGAAGTGCTCTCCGGCATAAACGACGCCGGTTTCATATCCCTCACCCCCGTGCAGGAGGCCGCGCTCCCGGTAACCCTTTCCGGCAAGGACGCCGCCGTGCAGGCCCAGACGGGCACGGGCAAGACCGCCGCGTTCCTCATCACAATCTTCAACAAGCTCAACCCGCCGCCTCCGGCCATGTCAGCCGCCGGTCAAGCAGGTCAACCGGCCTCGGGTCGGGCGCCGCGCGCGCTCGTCATAGCACCTACGCGCGAGCTTGCCGTCCAGATACTCGAGGACGCGAAAGTCCTTGGCGCGCATACCGGTCTTAAGATGCTCGCCGTATACGGCGGCGTGGACTACCAGAAGCAGAAGGACGAACTGGACAAGGGCGTAGACCTGCTGGTCGGCACTCCCGGCAGGCTTATAGACTACTTCAAGCAGAAACACCTCTCACTGAAATATATCGAGATTGTCGTCGTGGACGAAGCCGACAGGATGTTCGATATGGGCTTCATAGCGGATATTCGTTACATGCTAAGGCGCATGCCCCCGTTCGACCGGCGGCAGGCGATGCTCTTCTCCGCGACGCTTTCCTTCCGCGTAATGGAGCTCGCATACGAGCACATGAATAACCCGGTCAAAATCGAGATAAGCCCGGAGCAGGTGACGGTTGAGAAGGTGGAGCAGTCCCTCTTCCATGTCGGGCGGCAGGAGAAGTTCAGTTTACTTCTGGGCCTGCTGAAAAAGGAAGCGCCCCCCCGTTCCATGATGTTCGTGAACACGAAGCGCGAGGCCGAGAAGCTCGTCGAGCGCTTGAACAGAAACGGCCATCCCGCGAACATGATCTCCGGCGACATCCCGCAGAAGAAGAGGCTTCGCATCCTGAATGAATTCAAGGCCGGCCGGCTTCCGATACTCATCGGGACGGACGTGGCATCGCGCGGGCTTCATATCGAGGGCGTAACCCACGTATTTAACTACGACCTCCCGCAGGACCCGGAGGACTACGTTCACAGGATAGGCCGCACCGCCCGCGCCGGCGCTACGGGCAAGGCATACTCCTTCGCCGACGAGCAGTACGTCTTCGGCCTGGAGCCGATAGAAAAATACATCGGGATGAAGATACCAGTCGCTTGGCCGGACGAAGACATGTTCGCGGTCGAGAAGAGGCGCACGCCGGAGGAGAAGCGGGCCTCGGAAGAACGCGACAGGGTAAGGCGCGAGGAACGCGCAAGCCTGGAAGAGAGAAGGCGGGGCGGCAGAGGTGGACGTAGCGGCCCCGGCGGCGGTCGAGGCCAGTCGCCCGGCGCAACCCCTGCCCGGCCTCCAAGGCCACCCTCCCCCGCGGGTGGGGAGGGCAAACCGAGAGCGGCAAATGCGGGCAGTCCTGGCGGGCCGCAGGAGCAATCGGGCGAGCAGGCAAAGAAGCGCAGAAGACGACATAGAAAACCGAAGCCGCCGGAAGGCGGGAAGGCGTAATGAAAGCCGTCGTCCTCCTCTCCGGGGGTCTTGA
>JAJYJM010000021.1:0-19561 GCA_021789495.1 Nitrospirota bacterium | reverse complement strand
CCGGACGGCACTCCCTGCGGGAAGTGCGATTCCTGCATACTCCGGGAAAAGGGGTTCAGAGAGGCGGGGGAATAACGCCCTCTTCTTTAATCTAAGGAGATTTCATGGACATTGCGCCGTCTGAGATACTGCTCCTCGTATTCCTCATCGTGATATTTATCTTCGGGGGAAGGATACTGGGGAGCATGAGGAAGAGATAAAGGGCGGGCTGCGACGTGGCAATCTCAGACCTTGACGATTTAAAAAAAGTTCGCTGGGCAAGGCTGTCCGTCCTATCCAATACGCTCCTGGTCTGCCTCAAGATAACCGTCGGATTTTTCACCGGCTCTGTCAGCATACTGGCCGAGGCGCTGCATTCCTCCGTGGACCTGGCCGCGTCCGTCATCACATTCCTCTCGATTCGCATAGCCGCCAAGGCGCCCGACAGAAAGCACCAGTACGGACACGGGAAGTTCGAGAACGCGGCCTCCGCAATCGAGGGCCTGCTGATTATCGCCGGCGCGGCGATAATCGTGAAGGAGGCCGTGCCCAAGCTCCTCTTCGGCGAGCACGGCGTGGAAAGGCTGTCCTGGGGCGCGGGGGTTATGGCGCTCTCGGCCATCATAAACCGGCTCGTCTCCCGCAAGCTCTTCCGGGTGGCGAAAGATACCGCCTCTCCCGCCCTGGCCGCGGACGGCTGGCACCTGCGCACAGACGTCTATACGTCCGCCGGAGTCCTGGCCGGGCTTCTCCTGATAAAGACAACCGGCTGGACGTTCTTCGACCCCGTCCTTGCGCTTGTCGTCGCAGTATTTATATTGAGGGCCGGATGGGTCATTACAAGAGAGGCGTTCTCTATACTCGTGGACGTGTCTCTTCCGGAGGACGAAGTCCGGAAAATCCGCGAGGCCATCGGGCGGCACGGAGGCCGGTTCGTCGAATATCACGGCCTCAGGGCCAGGAAAAGCGGTTCAGGCAGGTTCATAGACCTGCATCTCGTGATGCCGGGGGATATACTCCTTTCCGCCGCGCACGAAATTTGCACTGCAATAGAATCCGATCTGGAGCGCGAGCTTCCGGATACGGACGTGACGATACACCCGGAGCCGTGCGACTACGACTGCGCGGAGTGCAGGTTCCAAAGGAGCGGGAGCAACAGGTGCGGGTTATTGAATTAACCCGGCCTGTCGGGGGCGGGCAAAATTCCTGAATTCCCGGAGAGCGGCAGTGATATATGCGAGTAATCGACCTGAGAACGGCTGACCAGTCCGAGGCATTCAACGAGGCGGCGGCGGCCCTGCGCGAAGGGAAGCTGGTGGCGTATCCTACCGAGTCCTTCTATGCCCTGGGCGCAGACGCGATGAACGGGGACGCCGTCCGGGCGGTCTTCGCGGCGAAAAAGCGGGGTTCAGGGAAGCCCCTGCCGGTTATCCTGGGGGATATCAGCCAAATAGAAAGATATGTCCGCGATATTTCCGAAGGGGCGAAAAAGGCAGTGGAAAAGCTGTACCCGGGGCCGGTTACGCTGATATTTCATGCCGCCGGGGAAGCGCCTTTTGCACTTACGGCGGGCACGGGAAAAATTGCGATTCGCGTGCCTAAACAAGGAGTTGCGTCCCGGCTGGCGCTCACGTTCGGCGGGGCCGTAACCGCCACTTCCGCAAATATTTCCGGCCTTCCCGGCCTCACAAAAGCCGAAGACGTCGCGGCCAGTTTTCCCAATGTTTTTATGGTATTAAACGGTGGAGCAACACCCGGCCCGCCGGTCTCGACAATCCTCGACGTAACCGTATCCCCGCCGCGCATCCTCCGGGAAGGGGCGCTTTCAAGGGATGCGATAAGGCGGGTTTTCCTGGAGATTTAACCCATTTATTCCCAAGTATTATTATCTTGACACAAACTCCGCAGAAATGTTATAAATTCTTGGTTTATCCCCATCCGCCCCAGGGAGTTTAAAAACCGTAAAAAAAAGAGGTAGGGCAAATTGGAAGAGCAAAAGGACGCCGGGAAAAAAACGCCTGTAGACAGGACGCCGGTCGACCGGCCTCAGACGGCAAAGACCGGCAGGGGGCCTTTTAAATCCGCATGGAATTTCTTCAGCTCGCTTAAGCTTACCGTAGTTCTCCTTATAATCCTCGCGCTGGTCTCCATCATCGGCACAATCATCGCGCAGGACGATCCCATGAAGAACATGGACATGCTGGCGAACATTTTCGGGCAGGCCAACGCCCCGGCAGTCCTCAAGCTGATGATAGCAGTGGGCCTGACCAACATGTACCACTCCTGGTGGTTCGTTTTCCTTCTCATGATGCTCTCCACGAACATCGCCATTTGCACTATCGAGAGGCTCCCGCGCGTCATCCACATGGTGCTTAAAAAACAGGAACCCCTGACGGACGCCACAACCAAAAACATGGCGCTTAGGAAGGAGATAAAGACAAAGGACGACATGGAGGCCGCAGCCGGCAAGGCCGCCGCCGCCATGAAGGCCATGGGCTACTCTCCCCGTGAACACAGGGCGGGCAACGAGATACAGTATTTCGCGGAGAAGGGGAAGTTCTCGCGCCTGGGCGTATATGTCGCGCACATAAGCGTGCTGATAATATTCGCCGGAGCGCTCATCGGCTCCTTCTGGGGATACAAGGGTTACGCCCAGATTACCGAGGGCAAGACCATCGACAAGATAGGGCTTACGGGCAAACCGCTCCTGATGCGCGTCGGCTCCGAAATGCCGCTCCCGTTTCAGGTGCGCTGCGACAAGTTCACGCTTAAGCTCTACCAGGGCACCGAGATGCCCTCGGCATATTTGAGCACCCTGACGGTCATAGACAACGGCAATAACGTCCTTACGAAAACCATTCGGGTGAACGACCCTCTGGAATACAAGGGAATCCGCTTCTTCCAGTCCTCCTACGGCATATCGCCCTCCGATGCCTCCATGACAATCCGCGCCATAGCGAAGGGGCCGGTGTTCAACGTCCACGACTACTCCCTTAAAAGGGGCGAAAAAACCACCCTTGAGGGCAGCAACATAACCATGACGCTCTCGGATTTCTCGCCGGACGTGGTGATAGGCCCCAACAACCAGCTCACGGGCAGAAGCGACCAATACAGGGGTAGCGCCGCCGCGATACTCGACTTTTCCGCCCCGGGCGGAAAGCCTATCGAGCAGGCTATAATACTCAGCCAGGACCCGCAGTCCCAGCCGAAAAACGTGCCCTTTACCTTCAGTATAACAGGCTATAACGGGCCATACTACACGGGGTTGCAGGTCACGCACGACCCCGGCGTGGATATTGTCTGGCTCGGCTGCACCATGCTCGTCCTCGGCATAATGATTGCCTTCTTCATATTCCACAAAAGGGTATGGATACGCATCGTCCGGTCCGACAAGGGCCAGGTTACCTTGACTGCCGCCGGGAGCATCAACAAGAACCGGAGTGTATTCGAGGCCGAGTTTGGGCGGCTGCTTGAGAAGCTGGAAACCAAACAGTAGGAGCATTAAAATGAATTACGAACTGAATATCACGTTTTTCAAGATTGCGACCCTGACCTACCTCTTTGCAATGGTGTTCTATCTCGGCTACCTGGCCTTCCGGAACCAGGCGGTGGGCAAAATCGCCTCCGGGATAACCTACCTCGGTTTCTTGTGCCATACCGCATCCATCGGCACGAGGTGGTGGGAGTCCTACCAGATGGGCGCGGGCATAGGCCACGTCCCCATCACCAACCTCTTCGAGTCCATGTCGCTGGGGGCCTGGACAATCGTCCTGATATACATAATCGTCGAATGGCGTTACAAGAACAGGACCTTCGGCGCGTTCGTCATGCCGGTGGCGTTCCTGGCCATGACATACATTTTCGTTGCGCCGGACGTCTCGAAGGACATAGAGCCGCTCGTCCCGGCCCTGAAGAGCTACTGGCTATACATACACGTCCTTACCTCCTTCCTCGGCTACGCGGCGTTCGCGGTTTCCTTCGGCGTGAGTTTGATGTATCTTATAATCAACACAGAGAGAAAAGACTCGTTTTACGGCTTCTGGACGGCATGTCTGGGCGCGCTCATGGTAATAGTCCTTGCCATCGCGGCGGACTGGGCCACCCTCCCCGACATACAGGGGAAACACATGCTCGAGGCCACGTTCAGGAACCCGTCCGTCGGCGTGCAGGTCTTAAGCTGGGCGGGATACGCCGTTATGCTCCTTTTGCTGTACGTGTTCGCCATAAAGCTGAAAGGGGCGCTCGGCAAATTTCAGACTTCATCCGACATGCTCGACGAAGTAGGCTACAAGACGGTCGCGATGGGTTTTCCGCTTCTGACGGTGGGCATAATTACCGGGGCGGTATGGGCCAACAAAGCCTGGGGCACTTACTGGGGCTGGGACCCGAAGGAGACATGGTCTCTTATTACATGGCTTGTCTATGCCGCATACCTTCATGCCCGCCTTACCCTCGGCTGGCGCGGCAGGCGGGCCTCCGTGCTGTCCACGTTCGGGTTCTTCTCCGTCATATTTACGTACCTGGGCGTCAATCTGCTGCTGTCCGGGCTTCATTCCTACGGCTCGACGGGCGGACAGATAGACAAGACCGCAATACCGTTCCTCTTGATATTTGCGGCCTTTTTCGCCGCGTATGTCGGAGTATGCTGGATTCTCGACGCAGGTTCCAGGAAATCGGCGGGCAACCAAGCCGTCAGCGAGAAATGATTACTCTATAATTGCTTTCGGCCCGAGTTTTATTTTCGGGCCTTTCCTTTTGGTTTTGCTTTAAAAGGGGGTATCAAAATGAAGGGAAAACTGGCCGTCCTGGCCCTGTCCGCCGCAATGTTTTTCGGGATGGCATACGCGGCGCATGCCGACCAGAGCTGTGTCGCCAAGAGTTGTCACGCAAAACTTATAGCGAACAAGTTCGTGCACGGCCCTACCGCCGCGTTCGAGTGCGATGACTGCCATACGGCAATTGCAGGCAAGAAGCACAAGTTCAAGCTTGTGGCCCAGGGCGCCGACCTCTGCTACCAGTGCCACAGCAAGAAAAACACCAAGGCGCACGTCCACGGGCCCGTCGCCTCGGGAGACTGCACGGCCTGCCACAGCCCGCACAGCTCTCCCTTCAAATTCCAGCTCCGGGCGGAAGGCTCCGACCTGTGCTTCCAGTGCCACGACGACAGCAAGGTTAAGCAGAAATACGTCCACGGCCCGGCGGCTGCCGGCGAGTGCATCGCCTGCCACGATCCCCACACGTCCCCGAACAAGTACCAGCTTATCGCGGCGGGGAACGAGCTTTGCTTTACCTGCCACGTGGACAAGAAAGACGAGTTGTCGAAGGTAAAGGAGATACACCCGCCCGTGGCGGATCGCTGCACGAACTGCCACAGCCCGCACGGCTCGCCGTACAAATACCAGCTCCTGCTGCCGCCGCCGGATCTGTGCTTCAAGTGCCACAAGGACAAGAAGGAATACATAAGCAAGGTGAAGGTCCAGCACAAACCTATCGAGATGAAGGGGTCCTGCGTAAACTGCCACGACCCGCACGGCTCGAACTTCGAACCGCTCCTGAAGAAGGGCGGGGCAGACCTCTGCCTCTCGTGCCACGACAAACAGCTTGGCAACCTCATAAACATGAAGGCATGGCTGGACGCCAACCCCGACAAGCACGGGCCGGTCAAAAAAGGCGACTGCACCGCCTGCCACAACCCGCACGGCTCCAACCACTTCAGGATTCTGCGGGGCCGGTTCCCGAGGGATTTCTATACCTCGTACTCGACGGCCAAGTACAGCCTCTGCTTCAAGTGCCATAACAAAGACCTCGCGGTGGAGCAGTTCACCACCACCCTCACGGGCTTCAGGAACGGCGACGTTAACCTGCACTACGTGCACGTCAACAGGAACCCCAAGGGCCGCACATGCCGCGCCTGCCATGAGGTTCATGCCGGCAAACAGCCGTTCCATATCCGCGAGAGGGTTCCGTTCGGCAAGCTGAGCTACCCGATTCACTTCACGGAGACTAAAAACGGCGGCCACTGCGTAGTCGGTTGCCATGTGCCAAGGGGCTTTGACAGGGTCAACCCGGTCAAGAACAGGTAAGTAAGCCTATGCGGAACTGTTTATTGTAAACAAAAGGGAGGCCGTCCGGCCTCCCTTTTTATATCACAACGCCCCCCCCTTTTACGCCCCGTAACCCTCAAACAGCATCGTAGACAGGTACCGCTCTCCCGCATCCGGGAGCACCGCGACAATTGTCTTTCCCTCGAACTCGTCCATCCGGCCAAGCCGCACGGAGACCGCCGCCGCCGCGCCGGAGGATATGCCGCAGAGCATCCCCTCCTGCTTCATCAGCCGCCTGGCGTATTCTATCGCCTCGGCGTCCTCGACCGTCTCCACCCTGTCCACGACGCTCAAATCAAGCGTCTCCGGGATGAATCCCGCGCCTATGCCCTGTATCTTGTGCGGGCCGGGCTTTATCTCCTGGCCTTTGAGTTTCTGGGTTATAACCGGGCTGTTTGCAGGTTCCACGGCGACGGAGATAATCTTTTTCCCTTTCGCGCCCTTTACATACCTCGATGCCCCCGTAATCGTGCCGCCCGTCCCCACGCCGGATACCAAAACGTCCACCGCGCCCCCGGTATCCTCCCATATCTCGGGGCCTGTCGTCCTCTCGTGGATTGCGGGGTTTGCAGGGTTCTTGAACTGATGGGGCAGAAACCACCGCCCAGGATCGCCCTGTGCCGTCTCCTCGGCACGCCGCACGGCTCCGGACATGCCCTCCGCACCGGGGGTGAGGATGAGGTTCGCGCCGAATGCCGCCAGCACGCGCCGTCTCTCGATACTCATCGTCTCAGGCATCATAAGGCTCAGCTTGTAGCCCCTTACGGCTGCGACAAACGCCAGCGCGATGCCGGTATTGCCCGACGTAGGCTCAAGTATCTCTACGCCCGGTTTCAATATACCCCGTTCCTCGGCGTCCCATATCATTGCCGCCCCGATGCGGCACTTGACCGAAAAGGACGGGTTCCGGGCCTCAATCTTGCCAAGTATCCTCGCCTTGCAGCCGGATACTATCCTGTTCAGCTCCACGAGCGGAGTATTACCGATTGTAAGCGCGTTGTCGGCATAAATTCCCATTGTCCTCCTCCTGGCTATGGATAATTCCATAATTTTTCCTCACTTCAGGTCCTGAATAACGAGGTTGGCATATTTTGCGCGTTTTGCGCAGGACAGCAAAACCCGGATAGCTTGGTCATAAAAAGAAGATAATTAAAATAATCGAGCTTGTCAAGTATAATATCGCGCCTTGCCGGAGAAAAAAACCGCAGGCGCGATTTTCGAATAGAGGCAGTGTCCGGCGTTGGAGAACTTCACGTGGCATTGATTCTTTTTGCCGTCGAGGGCAATCGCGCAGGTATCAAGCCCCGGCACCCGGAAGCTTTTTAAGAAATTCCGTTTCGGCGTCTTTGCCTGTCATTCTGAGGCCGCGCCGAAAAATCCGTCTTTTCTTTTTTGTAATTGCCTGATTCATCAGGCGTTTTTAAATTCATACTATAAATTTGGCAGTTTGATAACAACACAAGAGTATAACCGGAAGTTCAAATGCGTCAAACCGGGCTTTAGCGCGGTTTCTTGCGCGAGAAGATTTATTTTGCAGAAATGGTTTTGAAGGCGGGTATTATTATCTTTATTTCCCTATGCAGAACCTGGAAAATATGAGATTCAGCACGTCTTCGGGAGTTGTGCGGCCCACAACCTCTCCGACAGCTTCCAGGGCCTCCCGAAGCTCGATCGCGAGGAATTCGGAGGACAGATTCCTGCCGCAGCCGTCGAGGAACCTCGCAAGCGCCGCGTCCGCCTCCTCGAGCGCCGTCTTGTGCCGCAGGTTTATCAAAGCCTCCGGCATATGCTCCCGGCCCGGCCCGAAAATCATCTCCCGGATGCGGGAAGTCAAAACATCCAATCCTTCACCGGTCTTGGCGGAAACCCTAACTTCGTTACCTTTTTGAAAAAAGGTAACACCAAAAACTTCTGGGCTTAACTTCTGCGGCAGGTCGATCTTATTGATTACGATTAACGTCCGGCTTTTCTTTGCTTCTTTCTTTTCTCCCGAAAAGAAAGAAGGGTCTTTTTCTTGAATTTCCCTGCTCCCGTCCAGGACGTGAAGTATTATATCCGCCTCCTCCATTGCAGCCTTCGAGCGCCGGATTCCCTCTTTTTCCACAGGGCAGTCGCTCTTGCGTATCCCGGCGGTGTCGATTACCCGGACAGGCACGCCGCCTATGTTTATCGTCTCCTCAACGGTGTCGCGGGTCGTGCCGGGAATCTCTGTGACAATCGCGCGTTCGCTGCCGGAAAGGGCGTTTAAAAGGCTCGACTTCCCCACGTTCGGCGCGCCCACGATGGCGAGCCTTAAGCCCTCCCGGAGGATGCGCCCCTCCTCGAACGTCGAAAGGAGTTTTTTTATGCTCTCCCGGATGCGGATCCCCCTCTCCCTCAGCCCTTCGGCGGGGACATAATCCACCTCTTCCTCCGGAAAATCTATCGAAAGCTCCGTCAGGGCAAGAAGCTCCGCCAGGGCGGCACGAATGTCATCGATTTTATCCCGCAGGCCCCCGGAGAGCTGCCTTACCGCCGCCTGGCGGCCAAGCTCCGTCTGCGCGGATATTATGTCCATAACCGCCTCGGCCTGGGTGAGGTCTATCCTGCCGTTCAAAAACGCCCGCCTCGTAAACTCGCCCGGCTCGGCCAGGCGCGCCCCCGCCCGGACGGCAAGCTCCAGCGTCTTTTTCACCGCCGCGGGGCCGCCGTGGCAGTTAATCTCGGCCACGTCCTCGCGGGTGTAAGTCCTGGGCGCCCGCATGATTACGGCCAGGGCCTCGTCCACCTGCTCGCCGATTTCAGGATTTACCACTTTGCCGTAATATAGGCGATGCGATTGAAAATTATCTGCCACTTCTTTGGCAAATGGCACAAAAATACTCTTTAATATCCCCACCGCATTGGCTCCGGAGATACGGATTATCCCTATCCCGCCGAAACCCGGCGGCGTGGATATTGCGGCTATGGTATCTTTTTCGTTCACGTTTTCCCGCCTTCCAGAGACCTCCTAAGCTCCTCCAGCGACAGCGCAAGACGTACCTTCTCAAGGGCGGCGGACGCCTGCGAGATAAGCCCGGTTATAAGCTCCAGGTCTTCTTGCGAGAAGATATTTCCGGAGAACTTGTCCGACAGGTTTATTACGCCGATCACCCGGCCTTCCGATTTAAGCGGCAGGCTTATGAAGGACTTTGTGCGGTAATCAGGCCGCTTGGAGATGGAAAGCGCCTTTTCGAGGTCGTCCACTACCAACGGCGCGCCGTCTTTCGCCACCTTGCCCGCGATCCCCTGCCCCGGTTTTATCCTAAGCTTTCTGCCCATCTCTTCCGACAGGCCGCGCGAGACCTCCACTATAAGCTCGTCGGTCTTGTGGTTCAAGAGCATGAGGGAGCCGCGCTCCGCCTGGAGAAGCTCCGCGGACTGTTCGAATATAAAGTTTACAAGCTCGCCTTTGTCCTTGAGTTCGTTCATCCGCGCGCCTATGCTGACGAGCGTCCGGAGCTTCTCGATCTTATCCTCGAGCCGCCCCCTAAGCCTCTGGTTCTCCATTACAGCCGCGCACTGCGCTACATAAGTCCTTAGCGCCGGGAGGTCTTCCACCCCAAGATCGGCGCCGTAAAGACAAAGGGCGCCCAGGGCATGTCTGGAACGCCTCAGGGGTATGACCAGAACGGGCGTCATCCCGCCCGGCAGCCCTAAGGCGGCGACCTTCCCCGTCTGCCTTATCGGCACATATTCGCCCCTGGATTCGCCGAGGACGGCCAGGACTCCCTTCTCAAGCTCCTCGCCGGCCTTCCGGACGGCTTCGGCCCGTTCGCCCGCGACATAATGTGCCTGCGGAATGGATTCTTCCTCGCCATAAAATATCAGCGAGGCGGTGTCGGCGTCGAAGAGCGTAACCACGCAGCGCAGAAGCGTCCCTGCAATATCCGACAGGGCGCTTTCTCCGTAGAGCAGGCCTGCGCTTTCGAGAAGCGCGGCCTGGCGGCTATACCTTAGCTGATACGCGGATTTTTGATGAGATATACGAAAATACCGGCTGGCCGTATTCCTTACCAGTTCCACTACATCCGCGAGCCGTCTTTTGCCGATGAAACGATACCGGTGCCTGCCGGTAAGGGATACCCTGCCGCCGCCGGCCTTTATCATCCTTATAGCCTTTTTGTAGTCATCACGGCTGAAGAAGGTCTTTCCTCCGGAAATTACCAGCCTTGAATCTCCATGGTTCACGGGTATAAGAAATACGCTCTGGCCGGAATCGCACCTGAAGCTGACGACGCTTTCTCCTCCTGCGGCCTCCCTGATGCGCTTCCCGCACCGGGATTTGCAGAATTCGCCGTCCGGCCCGCCCCTCCTGATGCTGCGGCAGAACGGGGACTCCCCGCTCGTCATCCCGACCGGCTTGCCCTCGTCGTTATACAGCGCAAACTCCATCCCCGTCAGGCGGGAAAGAGAGTCCTGTATCTGCTGCCATCCCCGGCAGGCTTCAGGCAGGCTTATCCGGTCCATAATTTTACTCTGGGATAAAATTGTGCAGCGCGCCTGAAGAGGCTTATGTTTGGTTATCGCTCGAAAACCTGTTTATATAAAACTGCTGCGCCATCGTCAGGAGGTTGCTCACGGTGAAATAGAGCACCAGGCCCGACGGCAGGTTGATGAAAAAGAACGTCATCATAACCGGCATAAGCATCATGATCATGTTCTGCTTCGGGTCCATGGTGGTAGGGGTCATTTTCTGCATCACAAGCATAGACACACCCATGACTATCGGCAGCACGTAGTATGGGTCCTTCGCGGAGAGGTCGTGCAGCCAGAAGATAAACGGCGCGTGCCGAAGCTCGATAGCGTTGCCAAGCACCCTGTACAGCGCTATGAAAACAGGTATCTGGATGAGCATCGGAAGACACCCGCCCATCGGGTTAACCTTGTGCTTCTTGTAAAGCTCCATCATTTCCTTGTTGAGTCTGGCAGGGTCTCCCTTGTATTTTTCCTTCAGCTCCGCGAAAAGCGGCTGGAGCTTCTGCATGCGTCTCATGGATTTCTGGCTCTTGTGCGTGAGCGGCGCGAAGACGAGTTTTATGACTACCGTGAGCACGACAATCGCCCAGCCCCAGTTGCCGACCATCCTGTAAAAGAACTTAAGCGCGACGAAGAGCGGTTTCGCTATGAAGGCGAACCAGCCGAAATCTATAGCCCGCTCAAGCTCGTTATCTGCGGCCTTCAGGCGGTTGTACTCCTTCGGGCCGATATATAACTGGAACTTCTCCGACGGCCCGGCAGACTGTATGCCTGCTATATCTGTCTCTACCGTCCCCTGGCCGAGTATTGCCTTTATCGGCCCCGAAGGCACGACGGCGGCCATGAAATACGTGTCCATCACAGCCGCCCAGCCCTTTTTGCCCGCGTATTCCTTAACCGGTCCTTCCGGCTTTTCCAGTCCAAGCTTTATTCCCAACCAGTGGAAAAGACCCGTCTTCGGGTATTTGTTGCCGTCCACCAGCGCCATAGGTCCGGCATAGCCGTATCTCTTTACGCCTTTGCCCGCGAGCGGGAGCGCCCCAATATTTCCGAAGCCGTCTCCCATATACATGACTGCGGAAGGATAGCCGCCAAGCTCAAACGAGCCGTCTATCAAGTAACTCCCATCCCTGAATACCAAGGTCTTTGTAAGGCTCTTTCCGTCCTGCCCCTGGGTTGTAAGAGTAAGCGTCCCCCGTGCGCCGTTTGCAAGCGTCAGCGAGTCCTTGTCGGCGGAATATATCACGTTCTCGGCCTGGGCCGGCGTGGCTCCCGCAGGCACGAGCGCAAGCGGCATGATCTGCTCGCCGGGCGGGACCATCTCAAGCGGTTTTCCCTTGTCATCCGGATATTTTTTCAGTTTGAAGCTTTTTATGGTTCCGCCTTCGGTGGTTATGACGGCGGAATAAAGGGATGTGTCAATTGTTATGTCTTTTATCGGCGCGCCCGAGACTCCAAGAAGCGAGACCACAGGCGAGGGGGCGGCAGCGGCAGCCGGAGCCGGGCCTTGTCCCGGCGCAGGGGCTGTTAGCTTCACTGGCGCGGCTGCGGGCGCCTTTACCTGCGGCGCGGCCTTGAAAGGCGGGAAAAGATAATTATAACCCACAAGTATGGCTGCGGAGAGGACTATCGCTATTATGAAGTTCTTTTCCATTAAAAACCCTTTATTACTTTCTTTTTGCGTGAAAAAAAAGTAACCAAAGAAAAAAGAAACTGTTTCGCTTTCTTTTGCCTACTTTTCTTTCTCGCGAAAGAAAAGTATGGTTAAGGTACCGGGTCATATCCGCCCGGATGAAGCGGATGGCATTTCAGCAGTCTTTTTACCGTCAGGAACAGGCCCTTGAAAAGACCGTGTTTTTTAAGCGCGGTAAGAGAGTATTCGGAGCATGATGGATAGAATCGACAGCGCGGAGGGATTATCGGCGATACGGCCGCCTGATAGAACCTTATTAAACCAATAAACACCCACTTCATCATCCCTTGCCTTTTATCACATTCACGGGCCGCTCCCCTTCTACTTTGGAGAGCCTCCCGGCTATCCGCCTTATATCTTTAATTATTTCGGAAAATAAAGAAAAAATAGGTGTAGTCTCTTTTACACCGCCCGACTTACTTACCGATTTCAGCCTTATAGCGCCGCCTGACCCTTTTTTCTGTCTCAGCTCGTTCAAACCGCTCGACCTCACCTGCCCCTTTTGCCCAACCTGTCCTCTCGCAATAAGGACCACGTCCCATCCGGACAGGGCCGGGTCAAGCTCCTGGCGCACTGCCTCGCGGATCCTGCGCTTCACAAGGTTCCGGACACACGCGCTCCCGACCTTGCGGCTAACGGTTATACCGACCCTTAAAGGCCCTTCCGACGGCCTGATTACCGCCAAGATAAACTTGCCGGAAACCTTGGCGCCCTCGTCATACGCCCGCTTATAATCCGAGCTTCTTCGTATCCGGCAGGACTTGTCCAGAGAAAAAGGCATAATTAAACTATTACTTTTCTTTCACGTGAAAGAAAAGTAACCAAAAGAAAGCGGGATTATTAAGGTGTCAGTCTTTTACGGCCCTTGGCGCGCCTGCGTTTCAAGACGAGTCTTCCGCCAGCGGTAGCCATTCTGCTTCTGAACCCGTGGGTACGCTTCATTTTAAGCTTGCTTGGCTGATATGTTATACTCATGACGTTCTCCTTTATTGGTTACTTTAGCAAAAGCAGTATTATCTTCCAAAAAACGGGAAAAGTCAAGAATAGTATTCAGGTTAAAAACAACATCTCTTATTCCCCTATATTTAGAAGCCAAAAATATAGTAACACTAATAGTAATTAACTGTGAAGATGTGGAAATTATAGATAAACCCTTTTAGAAACAGATATAGACCTCATGAAAATCCTGTGAGAAAAACATGTTGTTCATATACCCCAATGCGGTCTCAAACTGTCGTTTAAGGTTTTGAAAATTATTGAATTAACAGGTTTTTAAACTTCCCGGTCAAGACAGAAATATCTTGATTAAGACACCCCTTTTCTGTTAATATAACATATTCTGCCCTTTTTGCCGAAGCGGGCGGAGGAAGGTATTAAAAGCAGGTCCGGCCTGCCGCTTTTTAAATTTACAAAACAATGGAAAAACGAGGACTTGAATCCTGTGAAAAATAACACTCCAAGCACCGCTTAAGAGGATAAAAGTCATTGAAAATAAATCAATATCAGGTTTATCAACAACTGTGGAAAACAGTGTGTGTAACTTAAGCTCGCGGTTTTAATCCAAAAATCTTTTGACTCTCAAGGTCTTTTTGATTTATCAGGAAAGATTATGCAGGAAGTGGTAAAGGATATCTGGTTGGAGGCGCAGGAGCTTATCTCAAGGGAGGTAAGCCGCCAGAACTTCGATACTTGGATTCGCCCGGTAAGACTTAAATCCATTGATGCGACAGGAGTAACCCTAAACGTCCCGAATAAATTCTTCAAGGAATGGCTGCTTGAACATTACTTCGAGCTCCTGACCCGCATCCTAAAGGAAGTCCTCGAAAGGGATGAAATCGCCCTTTCATTTCACATATCAAAGAGTTCCGGTCTCGGCGATAATTACGGCAAAGAAGGCGGGGATGCCGGAAACGGGAAAAAAGAAATCCGGCCGGCTCCCCTTCAGGACGCGCCGGGGACCGAGCCGCAAAAAATCCGGAAACCACACGGCTTCAACCCGAAGTATACATTCTGTAGTTTCGTCGTCGGCAAGTCCAACGAGTTCGCCCATGCTGCAGCAAAGGCCGTTGCGGAAAACCCGGCTAGGGCCTATAATCCCCTGTTTGTATACGGCGGCGTGGGTCTTGGCAAGACCCACCTCCTTTCGGCCATCTGCGCGTATATAAAGGAACATTCCCCAAAAACAAGGATAACGTTCCTTACCTCCGAGGAGTTCACGAACGAGCTCATCACCGCCATCCACTACAACCGGATGACCGAGTTCCGGAACAAGTACAGAAATACCGACCTCCTGGTGATAGACGACATACAGTTCATCGCCGGCAAGGAGCGCACACAGGAGGAATTCTTCCATACTTTCAATACGCTGCACGAATATGGCAGGCAGATAGTCTTGTCTTCGGACCGGTTCCCCAAGGAGATGCCGGACATGGAGGAACGCCTCCGGTCGCGCTTCGAGTGGGGTCTTATAGCGGATATTCAGCCCCCGGACATGGAGACAAAGGCGGCAATCGTCGCCAAGAAGGCGGAACAGGAGGGGATAACCGTCCCCGAAGACGTGTCGATGTTCCTGGCAAACAACATAAAATCCAACATTCGGGAGCTGGAAGGTTCTCTGATACGCCTTGGGGCGTACGCGTCGCTTACAGGCCGCCAGATAACCCTGGAGCTTGCGCGGGTGGTGCTTCGGGACGTTATCGCCGAAAAGGAGCGGGTAATTGGCCTCGACGAGATAATAAAGCTCGTGGCGGATCACTTTCAGATAAAAATATCCGAGATCAAGTCCAAGAAACGCACCAAAAACCTCGTTCACCCGAGGCAAGTGGCGATGTATCTTTGCAGGACGGTCGCCGGCGGCTCCTTCCCGGAGGTCGGAAAGGCCTTCGGAGGCAAGGACCACACCACGGTTCTGCACGCATGCCGCCAGGTGGACGAAAGACGCGCAAACGACATAAAGTTCGACGCAGAGGTTGAAGCCCTTGCAAAGGCGGTAAAGGGATAGGGGTTTTGACGATTTCGATAAGGAAGTGAAGAGGATTTACAAGAGAAGAAAATACATAACTCTCAGAAAGGGGCTCCAATGAAATTTCTGATTAAAAAGGAAGAGTTCCTCAAGGGCCTGTCCAGGGTGCAGTCCGTGGCGGACAGGCGCAATACCATGCCCGTCTTGAGCAATGCCCTGATAGAGACCGTCGAGGGCGGCGGCATCGCCATTACAGCGACGGACCTCGAAATCGGCCTTAAGGGCGTTTATCAGGCGGAGGTGGCGGAGTCGGGCGGGGTGACGCTCTCGGCCAGGAAACTCTTCGAGATTGTCCGGGAGCTGCCGGAGGAAGAGGTCTCCGTGGAGAGCGCGGAGAACAACTGGGCCACGATAAAGAGCGGAAAGGCGACATTCAAGTTTACCGGCCTGGCCAGGGAGGAATTCCCGACGCTCCCGGAGATGGAAGGGGCCGAATTTGTACCGGTGGACCCGCTCCTTATGCACGAGCTGATAAGAAAGACCATCTTCGCCGCCGGAGACAACGATACGAGATATGTCTTAAACGGTATCTATATGGTCATTTCCGCGCAGGAAGGCGGCTCACAGATAGAAATGGTGGGCACGGACGGTCATCGCCTGGCTGTCCTGAAGCGAAAGATCTCCGCCAAGGCCGCTCCCGGCACGGCCATAATACCCAAAAAATCTGCCGCGGAATTAAAGAAACTCCTCGACGAGGGCGAGACGGAGCTTATGATGGCGCTCTCGAAGAACCACGTCGTATTCCGCCTGGGCTCGCTCTACCTGGTCACGCGCCTCATTGAGGGCAACTACCCCAACTACGAGCAGGTTATACCGACGTCGAACGACAAATCCGTATCCGTCGAGAAGGCGCTTTTCACTTCGGCCCTCAGACGCGTGTCGCTCCTGTCGCGTGAGCGCACGAACGCCGTGAAGTTTGTCCTGTCGAAGGAAAAGGCGGCCCTTACCTCCCAGAACCCGGAGATGGGCGAGGCAAGAGAGGAGCTCCCCGTGGAATACGCCGGACAGGAGATAGAGGTGGGCTTCAACGCGAAATATCTGCTCGACGCGCTTTCCGTAATGGACCAGGACAAGGTCAGCCTGCTTTTGAAGGACAACCTCTCGCCCTGCATAATAAGCCAGGCCGGCGGCGAGTCGTACAAATGCGTCGTCATGCCGATGCGGGTGTAAGTAAAATTGATTTTAAGGAGATATAAATAAATGGCAAAGGCGCCGGTGGAAGAACGTTACGAGGCGGAACAGATAAGGGTACTGGAGGGGCTGGAGGCGGTAAGAAAACGCCCCGCGATGTATATCGGCAGCACCTCCGTCATGGGCTTGCACCATCTTGTCTACGAGGTCGTGGACAACTCCGTGGACGAGGCTCTGGCCGGATACTGCGAGAACATAAACGTCATCATACACATCGACAACTCCGTAACGGTGGAGGACGACGGGCGCGGCATACCCACTGGCATGCACCCGACGGAGGGAAGGCCCGCTGCGGAGGTCGCGCTCACGGTATTGCACGCCGGGGGCAAGTTCGACAGTTCGTCCTATAAGGTGTCCGGCGGCCTGCACGGGGTCGGCATATCCGTTGTCAACGCGCTCTCCGAGTGGCTGGAACTTGAGATTTGGCGGGACGGAAAGACATGGGAACAGCGCTACGAACGCGGTAACCCGAAAACCCAGCTCACCGCCTCCGGCATCACGAAAAAGCGCGGTACGAAGGTGACGTTCAAGCCGGACGCCCTGATATTCGAAGAGACGACGGAGTTTTCCTACGAGACGCTCTCCCAGCGCCTGCGGGAGCTGGCGTTTCTTAACAAGGGCCTCAAAATCTCTATAAAGGACGAGCGCTCGGAGAAGGAACACGAGTTCCTATACCAGGGCGGGATAGTGTCTTTTGTGGAGCATTTAAGTAAGAACAAGACCCCCCTTCACCCGAAGCCGATATATATCGCAAAGGAAAAGGATGCGCTTATCCTTGAGGCCGCGCTCCAGTATAACGACGGCTATGTGGAGAACCTCTACTCCTTCGCCAACAACATAAACACGCACGAAGGCGGCACGCACCTTATCGGTTTCAAGTCCGCACTGACGCGCGCGGTGAACAACTACGCGACGACGTCGGGCCTGGCGAAGAACCTGAAGGAGTCCATCTCCGGCGACGATATCCGCGAGGGCCTGACGGCCGTAATATCCGTAAAGCTCCCGAACCCGCAGTTCGAGGGCCAGACGAAGACGAAACTCGGAAACTCCGAGGTCAAGGGCATCGTGGACGGCGCGGTATACGACGCGCTCTCGACGTTCTTCGAGGAGAACCCTTCCGTCGCAAGGCGCATAACGGAGAAGGCCATCACGGCCTCACGCGCGAGGGACGCGGCGAGGAAAGCGCGTGAGCTTACAAGACGCAAAGGCGCGCTTGACGGCGGCGGCTTGCCGGGAAAACTCGCCGACTGCTCGGAGAAAGACCCGGCAAAGAGCGAGCTTTTCCTTGTCGAGGGCGAGTCCGCCGGCGGGTCGGCTAAGCAGGGCAGAAACCGCGCCGACCAGGCCATACTGCCGCTCAAGGGCAAAATACTGAACGTCGAGAAGGCGCGCTTCGACAAGATGCTGACGTCCGAAGAGGTGAAGATACTCATCACCGCGCTCGGCACGGGCATCGGCCCGGAAGACTTCAACCCCGACAAGGCGCGCTATCACCGCATAATAATCATGACGGACGCGGACGTTGACGGCGCGCACATCAGGACGCTGCTGCTTACGTTTTTCTTCCGCCAGATGCCCGCGTTAATCGAGCGTGGATACGTCTACATCGCACAGCCGCCGCTATTCAAGGTAAAGAAGGGCAAGGCCGAGCGCTACATAAAGAACGAGCCGGAGCTTGAGGAATATCTCATCGACCAGGCGGTGGAGGACTTCGCGCTGAAGGACGCGTCCGGGCAGGCCGACATTTCCGGCAGGCCGCTCGCCACGATAATAAAGAAGCTCTCGAACTACGAGAAAATCCTCCAGAGGATAGAGAGAAAAAAGAAGGAGCCGGAGATAATCCGCGCGCTCTCCCGCCACGACCTCACGCGCCAGACACTGAAAGACCCGGCGGCGCTGAAGACGATTATAGATTCCGCGAAACAGTATATGGATACGGCCTACCCCGGGCTTCTGTCGAGCCTCGCCGCAAAGCCTGTCGAGGGCAACGGCGGCGGATACGTCATCGAGGCGGAGATTGTAAAAGAGGGGCATGCGCACAAGGTAGTCGTGGACGAGGAGCTTGTCGGCTCGACGGAGTTCAGGGAACTGAAGCCGCTCTCCCCCGTTGCGCTCGGGCTTGGCCCCGCGCCGTATAATCTCGTCGAGAAGGGCGAGGAGCGGACTTACAATAACACCGGCGAGATGGTCGAATACGTCTTCGCCGCCGGAAAGAAAGGACTGGGCATCCAGCGCTACAAGGGACTTGGCGAGATGAACCCGGAACAGCTCTGGGAGACGACCATGGCCCCGGAGAAGCGGCTCTTGTTGCAGGTGAAGGTCGAGGACGCCTATACCGCCGACGAGATATTCAGTACTCTCATGGGCGAGGACGTGGAGCAGAGGAAGCTCTTCCTCCAGGGCCACGCGATGGAAGTGCGGAATCTGGATATATAGCAAGTATGACAGTTCATAGGGTATCGAATTTTGGAGATTTTTTTTCAGCCTTGGAAGAAATTGGTAGCGACGGGGTTGTCTATCGAGGTGTGAAACAAACAACGTATGAACTTATTCCAAAACTTGGAAGAATGGAAATTATAGGTGGGAATGTTTTTAGAACTGAAAAAATTCTTTTGAAATTATTTAAAGACTATTCACGTCCCTATTTAAAGCATATCCCACAGAACGATTTAGAGTGGCTTGCTTTAGCTCAACATCATGGACTGCCAACACGATTACTTGATTGGACAAGAAACCCATTAGTAGCGGCATATTTTGCTGTGCATGAAGAATTTGATGGAGATAGTTTGATTTATTGTTATAGAAAAGCAATGATTATTAATGTCTTTGAAGGAGAAAGCCCTTTTGAAATAAAAAGATTTGGATTTATTTTTCCAGCACATCTCACTAATCGAATAACCGCACAGGCAGGATTATTTTCAATACATCACATTCCTAATGAAGCACTTATGAATAATAATGTTTTAAAGATAGTTATCACAAAAAATTTTCGGGGAAAAATGAAAAAACAGTTAAGCAGATTTGGGATTAATCATTCAACTATTTTTCCTGATCTGGATGGATTGTCCACTTATT
>JAJYJM010000020.1 GCA_021789495.1 Nitrospirota bacterium | reverse complement strand
CCCGGCAGAGCCGGGGGCATCCTGGCTCATCACATTGTTAATTGCAGTTGCCCCTTGTCTTCTTTTTCTTGATGTTCGACATAGGCGAGAATTTCCTTTTCATCCAAGCCTATGCACGATACACAGTATCCTCTTGACCATATGCCTTCTTTGGTCAAGTACGCCTTTTGCAGAAAAGGAAATTTCGCCTTTAGCGCTTTTGCCGATTGCGCCTTGATATACTGTACAGCTCGGGCAACTGCAATCCTCGGCGGTACCACTATCACCATATGAACGTGGTCTACTTGAACATTGAGCTTTATTACCTCGATATCGGGATCAAGCTCCGGAATATGCGCCAGCACCTTCTCGGCATATTCCTTGACTCCCTTGACAAAAACCTTCCGCCGATATCGAGGGATCCAGACGAGATGGTATTCCGTCTTATACAGGGCATGGGCACTCTTCCGAAATTTCATGCATCATGATACCACACGCCATCTCGTCTGGATAGCCGCTACATCTCCAGACGGGAGTCTGGAGTTTTGTGCGGCATAATAAATACGGGAAGACCAAGAACGAGCTTATCGATGAAATCCTCGCTCTTAATCCAGAGAGTCGAGGGATGAAGGATGTAACCGGTTTCGTCTTTATCAACCATAAGACCGGCAAGCCTATCACCTCTATCAGAAAATCTCTTCAAAATCTGGCGGAAAGCGCCGGTATAAAGGAACGGGTTTATCCTCACCTGTTGAGGCACAGCGCGGCGACACAGATGATCGCTGAGGGTTCAGACATCAGGAAGGTACAGGGCTTTCTCGGACACCAGGACATCACCATGACTCAGAAGTACACGCATATCGCCGTGGAGATGCTCCGTCCGGATGTAATCAAAATGGAACGATAAGCAGCTGGTTTCCCCTTGCAAAACCCTTTTTTTCATATATCATTATGGCGATGATGACACTTAGGCAATTCTCGCGTAAGCCCGAAACCATACCGGCAACCGCGTCCTGGTATCTCGCCGACCTTGGCGAGGCGCTCGGCAAACAGCAGCTTTTTACCAAACAGACACCTCAACGACTCAAGGTACTCAGGGAGCACGCCCTCATCGAGAGCGCCGTATCCTCGAACCGTATCGAAGGGGTAACCGTTGACCAGGCGCGTGTCCAGACTATAGTGCTCGGCAAGGCGCCACTCCGCGACCGCGACGAGGAGGAAGTCCGGGGCTACAGGAACGCGCTAGACCTCATACACGGGCAAGGAGCAAAACTGCCGGTCTCGGAGGAAACAATTCTAAAGCTTCACAAGCTGGCGAAGGGCGACGTCTGGGACGCCGGCAAATACAAGGACAAGGACAAGGACAGCGACATCATAGAGAAATACCCCGATGGAAGGTCGCGTGTCCGGTTCAAGACGGTCTCAGCCGCCAGGACTCCAAAATACATGGCCGAACTGGTTGACCTCTGGGGCTGTTGCCTCCGCGAAAGATGGGTACACCCGCTGGTTGCTATGGCCGCCTTTAATTTCGACTTCCTCTGCATCCATCCCTTCCGTGAAGGCAACGGCAGAGTTTCCAGGATGCTTCTTCTCCTTCAGTCTTATCATCTTGGTTATGAAGCTGGTCGTTATATCAGTATCGAGCGGATTATCGAGCAGAGCAAAGACCGGTACTACGAGACATTGGAGCAAAGCTCGCAAGGCTGGCACGAAGGAAAGCACGACCCGTGGCCTTATATCCATTACGTGCTCTATACGCTGAAGGAAGCCTGCCGGGAATTCGAGCAGCGTGTCGGGCAAGCAAAGTCGCCCCGAGGCGCAAAGACGGAACTTATTAAGACCGCTATCGGTTCATATCAAGGCGAATTTTCACTGCTCGACATCGAGAAGGCGTGCCCAGGCGTCAGCAGGGATACAATACGCAGAGTTCTCTGGAAGTTGCAAGATATTGGAGAAGTGGAGTGTCTCGGCCGCGGCCCTGGAGCGCTTTGGAAGAAAAAGATGTAATATCTTAAAAGAGTGTGATAAAGAGTGTAACTTCTTGACTTCCTGTGCGGCAGGATATATAAGATTAGGTATGATGAGGGACGATAGGCTGAATTCGTCAGGACCGGCGAGCGGATAATCTGACCAGCCAAAAGGCGGTGCGCACATGACCGAAAGAGACCGGAAAATAGCCGGGATTTTAAAGCAGAGACTTTCCGAGGCGATTAACCTTGTGGACTTCAAGGTGTTCGGCTCTCGCGCCAGGGGCGATGCGGACGAGGATTCGGACTTGGACGTGTTCGTCGAGATCGAGCAAAAAGACCGCGAAATCAAAGATAAGATAAGCCATATCTCCTGGGAAGTCGGATTTGAGAATGAGATACTTATATCGGTTCTGGTCTTTACCCGGGACGAACTTGAAAATTCTCCGCTTAGAGCGTCACCAATTGTCGAATGCATTAACGAAGAGGGCGTCAGGGTATGACGGACAAGCAAACACTCGCCGGTTATCGCATTATTCAAGCCGAGGAAACGCTATCCGAAGCCGAAATCTTGCAGAAGGGCAATGCCAGCCCGAGGTCCGTTATCAACCGCGCCTATATATTGCATGTTCTATGCCGTGCTCTCCCTCTTTCTTCATAGCGACATAAATCCGAGAACATCCAAGCACGGGCGTGTCATCGGTGTTTTCGACAAAGAGTTCGTTCACACTGGGAAAATAGAGAAAAAATATTCTGTGGCATTGCACGATATGTTCGATAAAAGGCTGGGCGCCGACTATAAAGACTTCGCAGAGGTTTCGCGGGAAGAGGCCGAAGAAGGCATCAAGCTGGCGCGGGAATTCTTACATGCCCTGAAAATGTTTATGAAGGAGGTGTAAGCAATTTGCTTACACCGTAGGCCCGAAATTCTCTATAATGAAGAGAGGTTAGGCCGCCTCATAGATGTGTCTCTTAATCAGCGGGTCGCAGGTTCGAATCCTGCGCGGCTCACCACATTAATTAATGAATTCAAGGGGTTTTGGCGAAATCCATAACTCCTTGAATTTTTTAACTTTCAGCACAAATCAGCACAATCGCCAAATTACCAAATCAATTAACCACTTTTAACATCTTGAAACTGAAGAGTTTTCGCACTTCTTCGCTTTCAAGCCATCCTATGGCCCCAGATGACCGGAATAACTATGCCGTTGCAAATCCATACTATAACACGCATGTCGGCGAGTACGGCAATTGCCCTTGACTAAGCTTTTCAAATGGTTTAACGTAAATCATTAATCCTGCAGGAAAGCCGCAAAACTTACGTCTTTTAGCCGCAAATGATGAAACCGAGCTATTTTAAATTAATATTATTGGCCACACTGTTCATTTTGCTGACAGGAGAGGGAAAGGCGCGGTTCCATTCGTCGCCGCTCGAAGCGAAGGGGCCGAAAATGGCAAATGTTCTGACTATTGACAATAACGGCGGCGAGGCTTGTCTTGCTCCCGGCGAAACGGTTAAGGTTGAGCTTAAGATTACGGGCGGTACGGGATACGACTGGCATGTTGAAGGACTCGACGAAACCCATCTGAAGTTTATCGGGAAAAAGACAAGGGCGGTTTCCCCCGGGAACATCGCTGGCGGGCCGGTGCTGGGCATATGGTCTTTCAAGGCCGCGGCTCCGGGCGATACGCTATTGAAGATGCTTTATTACAGGATATGGGAAGGCAGCAAACATCCGGCAGGCAGGTTTGAAGTGAAGCTGCACATAACAAGCAGGTAGAGTAAAAACCATGCTGAACTTGTTGAGAAACAGGATATTGCTGATTGCGGCGGTCATTGTCCTTGTGATACCCGCCGTCTCTCCGGCGACTGCGGCTGCCCGTCCGACTCCTCACGCCGAAGAAAACGATTTTAAAAGACCCAGCAGCGATGAAATACAAAAAGAAGTTGCCGGAATAAATGCGGCCATAAAGGCCACGGGAGCAAAGTGGATTGCGGGCGAGACGTCAATAACGAGGCTTTCCCCGGCGGAGCGGAAGATGCGTCTCGGCATATTGGCTGCGCCTCCGTCAGGAGAGCTGAAGGTTTACTCTCCAAACTTGGGCCTGAGCGCGTCCGGCGCCACGACCACGGCAGCTTCCTCTGCCCCCGGGACGCTTGACTGGCGCAGCTACAACGGAGGGGACTTCGTTACGCCCGTCCGGGACCAGGGCCAATGCGGCGATTGCTGGGCCTTCGGCTCGGTCGCGGCGCTTGAGTCCAAGACGCTCATCACGCAGAACACCCCGGGCGTCAACCTCGACTTAAGCGAGCAGGTGGTAAATTCCTGCGATACCGCCGACAATTACGGAGACGGCTGCAACGGCGGAAACCTGGTGACCGATTTTTTTGTCAACACGGGTGTTCCCCTCGAATCCTGTTACCCCTATACCGCCACGGACGGCAACTGCTCTAACGCCTGCGCCAACTGGCAGCAGAACGCCTACAAGACTACGAGCTACTCGTGGATAGTCCCTTACGGCTCGCAGCAGACCGTAGACGCGCTCAAGGCCGGTCTTTATGTTTACGGCCCGTTGGTGGTTACATTTTCCGTTTACGATGATTTCTATTCTTACACGTCCGGGATATACACGCATACTTCGGGCAGTTTTGAGGGTTATCATGCCGTCCTGCTGGTGGGATACGACGACACGAACAACTGCTTCATCGTAAAAAACAGCTGGGGCACAGGCTGGGGCGAGAGCGGCTTTTTCGAGATAGCCTACAGCGAGGTGAACGGCGACTGCGCGTTCGGCTACGAGGCCCTCGCGTATGGCGACCAGACGTCCCACAACATAATCTCCTGCATAACGAACCCGATCAACGGCGGCGCCATAAACGGCACAACTTGCACGATCACCGGCCAGGCCTGGGCGACGCCGGGTTATAACCTGACGAAGGTGGAAGTTTCTACGGACGGCGGCGCCACCTGGCATACCGCAACCGGCACGGGCAGTTGGTCTTATACATGGTCTCCGCTCCCTGCCGACGGTGTGTATACCATTAAATCAAGGGCCACGGACAGCGGAGGCAATATCGAGACTCCGGGGAGCGGGGTTACAACCACGATAGATACGGTTCCACCCTCCTCAAGCATGACAGCCCCGGCCAACGGCTCCGCTTTCAAAGATACTTTATGCGCCATAACGGGAACGGCTGCGGATAACCCGGGCGGCTCCGGCGTTTCCGAGGTCGATGTGGGCATCACCCCGAGCGGCGGGACGACGACCTGGCATCCCGCCACGGGCACAACAAGCTGGAGTTTCCCCTGGCCCCTGCCGGTTGTCAACGGCAGCTATAATATAAAGTCGCGCGCGACGGACAGGGCGGGAAACATGGAGACTCCGGGCGGCGGCATCACCGTATCGACCCTGGCGACCAGGCCGGTCTCCACGTGGGGCTACAACCAGGACGGCGAACTCGGCGACGGCTCGACCGCGCCGAATTGGACTACACCCACCGAGGTGAGCGGGCTGAACGGCGTCGAGGCCATTTCATGTGGCGGATGGCATACGGCGGCCTTGAGATACGACGGCACGGTCTGGACATGGGGTTATAACGGATACGGCGAGCTCGGCGACGGCACGACGACAAACAGACTTACGCCCGTACAGGTAAGCGGCCTCTCCGGAGTCGTCGCCATAGCTGGCGGCGAGTATCACACTGTGGCGCTGAAGTCGGACGGGACGGTCTGGGCATGGGGCGACAACTCCGGCGGCGAGATTGGAGACGGCACGACGACGCAAAGAAACACGCCGGTGCAGGTAAGCGGGCTTACCGGAGTCGTCGCTATCGCAGCCGGCGGCTGGTATACGATAGCCCTTAAATCGGATGGGACGGTCTGGGCATGGGGTTATAATAATTACGGTCAGCTTGGAGACGGCACGACGACGCAAAGGAACACGCCAATTCAGGTAAGCGGCCTCTCCGGGATTACGGCCATTGCGTGCGGCACGGCTCACTCGATAGCCCTGAAGTCGGACGGGACGGTATGGACGTGGGGCTGGAATGCTTATGGCCAGCTTGGAAACGGCACTACGACGGATAGTCATGCGCCCGTCCAGGTAAGCGGTCTCTCCGGGGTTACCGCCGTGGCCGGCGGCCAGTTCAACACCGCCGTAATTAAATCGAACGGGACGGCATGGGGATGGGGCTATAACGGATACGGCGACATCGGCGACGGCACAACAACTGAAAGAAACTTACCCGTACAAACAGCCGGCATCTCCGGGGTTACAGCCATTGCGTGCGGCTCCGGTTATGCCATAGCCCTGGAATCGGGCGGCAAGGTTTACGACTGGGGTTACAATTACGACGGCGAACTCGGCGACGGCACGACTACCAACAGGCTCACGCCCGTGCAGGTCGGCGCACTTAACGGCATTACCGCCACGGCTGTTTCCGCCGGGATGGAGCATACCGGAGCGTTAAGGAACTCCCCCTGCTCGACAATCACCTCGCCGCTAAACGGCGCAGGGCTTTCCGGCACGAGCTGTACTGTCGCAGGAACCGCCTGGGACGGCTCAGGCGTTCAGAAAATCGAAATCGGAATAACGCCCTCCGGCGGATCGACAACATGGTATCAGGCCTCGGGCGCCGCAAGCTGGAGCTGCAGCTGGCCCCTTCCGGCGGATGGGAGCTATACCATCCAGTCCCGCGCGACTGACAACGCCGGCATTGTGGAAACTCCCGGCGCGGGCGTGACCGTAACGGTGAATAACGCGCCCCCGTCTTCAGCCATATCCAGCCCTGCCAATAATGCGACACTGAACGTCACGACTTATACCATTACCGGAACGGCAACAGACGGCACCGGCCCCGGCGTCCAGTCCGTGCATGTCTCGACCGACGGCGGAAGCACATGGCAACCGGCGACTGGAACTACTTCATGGAGCTATCTATGGACCCTGCCTCCTTCGGGCGGAAAAAGGATTGTCATGTCCCGCGCCGCGGACAACGCGGGCAACGTGGAGACGCCGGGGCCCGGCGTAACGGTTACGGTTGCACCATACGGGAACCCGGAGCTTCCGCATTACAACTGGAACCCGGCCATGATACCGAACGGAACCGACTGCGCGTTCTGTCATACGACGCCCGGCACGTTCCTCGCGCAGGGTTTCATGCAGAGCCCGACCTTCTGTTACTCGTGCCACAACGCCGCGGGCAATGCGCACGCGCTCGATATTTACAGCAGCATCGGTCAGCATCCGATATTCGTCAACGCCACGGCCTTCGGCAGGAAGAAGCCGACCTACGGGAATATCACGGCGGGCGAATACAACGACATCCCCGGCAGCAGGCTCAAGAACGGCTATTTGGTAACCTGCATGACCTGCCACAACGCCATGAGGAAGTCCGACGACCCGGGCAGGGTCTGGGAGTATACAACAACGCCCAACCAATATAAGTATTATCTCCAGAACGGCGGCTGGTCAGGATACGGGAACCTTACACCGAAGGTCTACAGGGATGCGAGCCTCTGGAGCGGGCCGACATACTCGAAGGATAAAAAGAGCTATCTTGTAGACCCGTCCGAGTATACGTATAACGAGACGTCGGGCTTCGTCAGGTTCAAGGCGCAACAGTCTTCATTATCGTACATATACGTTACGCTCTACTACCCATACCTGCGCGCGCCGTTGCAGGACAACAGCCTGTGCTCGGACTGCCATACGGAAAAGACGCACGAAAATGCGAATTGCCTCAACTGCCATACCGCGCACAACACGTCGAACATCAGGGGCATACGCGAGAACGTGCGCACGCTGGACTACACGACGATGCCTGTTAAGTTCCTGCGATATACCGGTTCAAACTCCTTCGCCGACGGCACGAGCGTGCATACAAGCATCTGCGTGGTCTGCCACACGACGACGAAGTATTACAGGCGCGACGGAACGGGTTTTGTGAACCACTCCGGCGGAATGAACTATGACGGGCAGGACTGCGCAACCTGCCATAGCCACGCAAGCGGATTCGCAAAATACAGCCAATAAAATAAGCGGGGATAGAATCCTCGCAGCCGGCATAATCGGCGAAAAATAGGGGTGTGTCCCTGTTTTTTGTTTTGAGGCATTTGCGAACGCGCTGCGAAAATTATATTTGGTTTGTCCGGATTTTTACGTATCTGCGTTTGCCGACCTTCAGGAGGTAATTTCCCGGCCCGACACGCAGCTCCGGGTCAGTCCGGCGAATGCCGTCAATCTCTACACCGCCTTGTTTTATAAGACGTTTCCCCTCGCCGATGCTTGCCGCCACGCCGGAAAGATGCATCACCTTCGCAAGAGGCATGGAAGCCACTTCCCACTCCACTGTAACTTCCGGTATTTCTTCGGGAATCTCGCCTTTGGAGAACTGCCTTTCAAACTCATCTCTGGCCTTTTTCCCCGCCCCTTTCCCGTGAAAACGGTCAACCAATTCCTCCGCGAGGGCCTTCTTGGCCTCCATGGGGTGAACCTGGTTTGTCTTTATTTTCCTTATCTCATCGATAGTTGCGTCCGAGAGGAGTTCGTAGTAGCGCACCATCATGCTGTCAGAGATGGACATAACCTTGCCGAAAATCTCGCCGGGCTCCTCACATATCCCGATGTAATTGTTTAATGATTTCGACATCTTATTGATGCCGTCGGTGCCTTCGAGGAGCGGCATCATAACAAGCGTCTGCGGCTCCTGCCCGTATTCCTTCTGAAGCTCCCGGCCTACGAGGAGGTTGAATTTCTGGTCTGTCCCGCCAAGTTCGACATCGGCGGAAAGCGCAACAGAATCAAAGCCTTGTATCAGTGGATAGAGGAATTCGTGGATGGAGATTGGCCTCTGCTCCCGGAAGCGTTTCTGGAAATCGTCCCGCTCCAGCATTCTGGCAACGGTATATTTTCCAGCAAGTTGCATCAAATCCGTAGATGACATCTTAGACATCCACCGGGAATTGAACTCCACGGTAGTCCTTGAAATATCGAGGATTTTCCCTACCTGTTCCATGTATGTCCGGGCGTTTGACTGAACCTGCCCAGGCGTAAGCGGCGGCCTGGTCTGCAATTTCCCCGTCGGGTCGCCAATCATACCCGTGAAATCCCCTATGAGGAATATTACCTGGTGACCTAAGTCCTGGAATTGCTTCATTTTCTGGAGCAGAACCGTATGGCCTATGTGCAGGTCCGGCGCGGTAGGATCGAACCCCGCCTTCACCCGCAAGGGCTTATTCTCCGCTATGGAGCGTTGAAGTTTTTTCTTGAGATCTTCCTCGGATATTATCTCCGCCGCGCCCCGTAGGATAGTCTCAAGCTGAGAATCAAAATCGTTAATCTTATTCATTTTTCGGCGTCACCCGCCTCTTTTATCCTCTCAAGAACAATCTCCGCAAGCTTCGGGTGCACCCCAAGGTGCTCCGCGAGGTCGATTTTTACGTCCGGATACTTATTTCTCAGGGCATCGATCTCCGCCGGAATGTCCTTTATCATGTGATTCCCAAGATGCAGGAAGTACGGGATTATAATCACTTTCCAGGCGCCGTCTTTCACCGCTTCATCGACTGCGGAAGGCAGGTCGTGTTCACAAAACTGGAGGCAGGCATACCGGACGCAAACGGAGCCCATTTCCGACACCATCTTCGCCACTTCCGGCATGTGACATGCGGCGCGGGAGCCGTGTCCAAGCAGTATTATAGTGTTTTCCATCCGCCTCTTATATTACAAATCGGCCCTTGTGTCAATTGAAACTGTAACCTTCATTCTCAGGAATGAGTCTTAATTGTTATAATATAAAGAGCGAGGTGCGGCATGAAAAAATACCTGGTTTTAATGCTCTTTATGGGCGCCGTATTCCTGGCCGCGGGCCGGACGGCCCAGGCCCATGTCAATTTCTCTTTCGGCTTCGGGATAGCTCCGCCAGTCATAATAGCCCCTGCTCCGGTTTACCCGTACCCTTACCCATATCCACGATATTATTACCCGCCTTACCCCTACTATTACCCCCGGTATTATTACCGGAGACATTACCCGATGTACAGGGGATACTGGCGCCGGGACTGGGATGACCACGACCATGATCGCTACTTCAGGCGCTGAGGCAGGTCAAATCAGGGGCAGGGGGTTTCCTAACCCCTGATTTTTTTATCTCCCTTTTCTATATCCTCCTCGAAATACTTCGTTACTATTTTCGTGGCGCAGAACTCCCCACACATGGTGCAGGAGCCTTCGTCTGATGGCATCCGCGAGGCGCGGATTTCGTTTGGTCTCTCCCCGGTAATGGCAAGCTCGAACTGCTTCTTCCAGTCCAGTCCCCGCCGGGCGAGGCTCATCTCACGGTCTCTTTCGCGGCTTTTGAATTTTATCATGTCGCCGATATGCGCGGCGATCTTCGCAGCCATCACGCCTTCTCTCACGTCCTGCGCGTCGGGCAGGGCCAGGTGCTCGGAGGGCGTAACGTAGCAGATAAAGTCCGCGCCGTAGGCGGAAGAAAGCGATGCGCCGATGGCCGCGGTGATGTGGTCGTAACCCGGGGCGACGTCCGTCGTTATCGGCCCCAGGACATAGAAAGGCGCCTCGTTCGACATGCGTTTCTGCATGATGATATTCGCCTCTATCTCGTCGATTGGTATATGACCCGGCCCCTCGACCATCATCTGGCACCCGGCCTTCCGGCCAAGCTCCGCAAGCTCGCAATTGATTATAAGTTCCTGAATCTGGCATCGGTCTGAGGAGTCGTGTATCGCCCCGGCCCTGAATCCGTTCCCAAGCGAGAGCACGCAGTCGTATTTCTTCAGAATATCCGCGACGCGGTCGAACTTCTCGAAGAGCGGATTCTCTTTGTTATTATGCATCATCCAGGCCACCATGTAAGCCCCGCCCTTGCTGACAAGCCCGCCGTAGCGGTATCCCTGACGGCGAAGCCTCTCGATGGTGAGCCGGTTTATGCCGCAGTGTATAGCCATGAACGATATGCCGTCCGCGCACTGCTCTTCTATGACGTCGAAGAGCATCTCCTCCGGCATATCCACCGGGTTTCCGTATTTCTCTATCGACTGCGCGAACGCCTGGTAAAGCGGGACGGTCCCGACGGGCAGGTTTATCGCCTGAAGCACTTCGCGCCGGATTTTTTTTATGTTTCCGCCGACTGATAAATCCATGAGCGTATCCGCCCCGCACGCCTCGGCGACTTTTGCCTTCTCCACCTCAAGACCCATGTCCGCAATGTCCGTGGATGTCCCGATGCTCGCGTTAATCTTGGTGCGAAGTCCTTTGCCGATACCGACGATATTGCAGTTCCTTCCGGTATTGTTTGGTATGACTATCTTGCCCTGGGCCGCCATGTCACGGACGTATTCTTCCGATACGCCTTCGTCTTTTGCGACCGCCTTCATCTGCTCGGTTACGATGCCTTTTACAGAAAGTTCCACCTGCGATGCCATTAAATTTTCCCTCCTTTATACCCGCCTGAACGGTATCTTTACCTGTTTGATTTTATCTGCAAAATTCTCCGCGAATTTCCTATTCGACAGGAAGTGCAGGTGCACGTAACTTGCAAGCAGATTGCCCGCGGCGTATCCCTCGACGGCCTCTTCCCCGAATGCGTTTTTCAGCTTATATACGCGCCTGATACCCCGGCCCACAGGCCCCAGCTCCGAGTAATGAAACTCGTGCCCGCGCGCCGCAGATCCTTTTGGAAATAGCGTATTCCCCGTTACCGTGACTTCCCTGTATCCGAGGACCTTGCGCCTGTGCAGCATCTTCGTCTTCGCCGGGATGAGTCCGGCCATCGGATGAAACACGCCTTCCATGTCGGTTATGCCCTCGGAGAGATACATAAGCCCGCCGCACTCGGCGTATATCGGCAGTCTCCGTCTCGCCGCATCGATTACGTCTCTCTTCACAAAATCGTTTAGCGAAAGTCCCCTTGCATACATCTCCGGGTAGCCGCCGCCGAAATATATCCCCGAAATATTCTCCGGCAGTCCGCCGTCCTTCAGGGGCGAGAACGGGACAATCTCGATGCCCAGTGATTCAAGCGTCTCAAGGTTGTCCTGGTAATAGAAACAGAACGCCTCGTCCATCGCCACGGCGAGCGCCGAGGCCGGGGGGCCGGCTGCCGGTCGACCGGCTTCGGACTTTATTTCAGTATTACCGGAAGCTTTCGGCGGCATCGACTTCTCAGCTTTCGACGCAATCTTCAAAAGCGCATCCATGTCGATATGCTTTTTTATAGTTTCCTTCAGCTTCCGAATATACTTCCGCGTAAGTATCCCGTCCAGGTCCGTCGTGAGGCCCAAATGCCGGGAGGGTATTTCAAGACCATCTTCGCGCGGGACGGCTCCAATTACTTTTGCCCCGCAGTGCCTCTTTACCGCCGCCTTCAGCATCGCCGCATGGCGCTCCGAACCGACGCGGTTGAATATCACGCCGTCGATTTTAACGTCCGGGTCGATGTCTTCAAAACCCTTTATCACAGCCGCCGCGCTCCCCGCCATGCCCCTTGCGTCGATGACGAGTATGACCGGAATACCGAGGAGTTTTGCCACCTCCGCCGTGCTGCCCCGGATGCCGCCTTTGCCTATGCCGTCCATGAGGCCCATCGCGCCTTCCACGACGCATATGTCCGCGCCCGCGCATCCCCTGGCATAAGTCTTAAGCACCCCGTCCGGCTTCATCATCCAGCAGTCGAGGTTGCGGGAGGTGCGGCCCGTGATCTTTCTGTGGTATTGCGGGTCGATAAAGTCCGGGCCGGTCTTGAAGGGCTGCACGGCAAGCCCGGCGTCGCGGAGGGCGGCCATTATTCCCATGCTGATTGTCGTTTTCCCGGAGCCGCTCCACGGCGCCGAGATTATTACGGAACCTTTATTCATAAATTTTATTTCTTCCGTGGCACGCGAGAGCCGGAGAGTACAGGCTCCACCTTGCCCGTGTCCGCGTAATACTCGGCGGCGACAATCCTGAGTTTGCCCTCGGCCACCAGTTTCTGGATTATACTGCTTCTCCTGACAATCTCGGAGCATGCGTTCTTTACGTTGTCCTGCACCGCCTCGTTAAAAATATCCTTTTTGCCCGACTTCCGCGCCTCGACGACAGCCGGAAGTATCTTGTCGGTTATACTGCCGACGTTGCCTGCCGGACGCCTGCGCGCCTCCAGAGTCGTCTTTACCGCGCCGCATCCGGAATGCCCAAGCACAATAAGGAGCGGCACGTGCAGGTGTTCCACGGCGTATTCTATGCTCCCTATTACCACCGAATCGGCCACGTTTCCTGCGTCCTGTATAACGAACAAATCGCCGGGACCCTGGTCGAAAACCATTTCAGGCGGGACGCGGCAATCCGAACACGCAAGCACGATTGCAAAGGGATGCTGCCCTTTCGCAAGCTCAATGCGCCTCTTCTTGCCGATTTCCTTCCTGGCCGGTATGCCTGCGGCAAATCTCTTGTTGCCGGCAAGGAGCCTCTCAAGCGGGTTCGCAGCCGCGAAGGCAAGCGACGGCATGAGCATGGCGGAAATGAATATCAGATAGATAAATTTAATTTTCATACATTGTTATCCGTTCAGCAGTTTCACCACCGGCATTCCGTCCTCGTAGAAATCTATTATGTTCAGCGCGCCGTAACGCTGCTCTATGCGGAAGATGTTCTTCAGCTCGAGCCCCAGGGCATGGGATAGTATTACCCTGTTCACCCCCCCGTGGCCGATAAGGACTACCTCCTTATCCTTATGCGCGGCCAGCGTCTCGTTCAACGCGGGGAGCACCCTTGCGGAAAGCTCCAGGAGCGATTCCCCTCCCGGCGGGACAAAATGAACGATGTCGTTTAACCACGCCTTCCAGTCTTCGGGGTATGCCGCTTCTATCTCATCAAAGCTCTTACCCTCCCAAAGCCCGACGCCGCGCTCCCGGAATTCCGCCCTGGGAATGGCCTTTGCTCCGTGCGGCCCGCCGATTATTTCAGCGCCTTTTATAGTGCGTATGAGGTCTGAGCAATAGACCGCGTCCACGGGCTTGTCAAGCAGCATATCCCGCAGGCGCTCCATCTGCCTGACGCCTTCGCCGGTTATGTCCACATCCCGGTGGCCGTTGTATCGCCTTTTGGCCGGTCTGCCGGCCCAGTCGTCGCCGCAGACTTCGCCGTGTCGGCAGAGATATAATCGAGTGCAAGTCATATTTATACCATCACCGAAAAGACTATAAACACCAGCGCCTCGGCAATCTCGGACGACGCGCCTATGGTGTCGCCGGTCTCGCCACCTATGGAGCGGTTAAAGAATATCTTAAGCAGAAGACAGACCATAGCCACAGCCGCAAGCGCGGCAAGGCCGGTCATGCCGCCGAACAAGGCCGCGAATGCCACGGCCATAACGGACGCGGCTATCAGGTGCGCCGGTTTCAGGTACACGATAAACGAACCGGCAAGACTGTTCTCGCTCCGCGCGGGGCGCGAACCGTACGATACGAGAACCTGTCCCCAGCGGGACAGCGTCGGCGCAAGGAGCAGCGCGCCAGGCCTTAAACCGGAAGGTATCGAATCGAGCGCCATGAACTTTACAAGCAGGAGCAGGCATATTGCAACGACACCCATCGCGCCGGTGCGGCTGTCCTTCATTATAGCGAGCGCCTTCTCCCTGTCACCTTTCCCGCCGATTAAACCGTCCGCCGTATCGGCGAGGCCGTCGAGATGAAGCCCTCCGGTAATAAAGGCGAGAAAGGCTATTATAAGCGCGTCGGTTACCTGCCGTGGAAGCAGGCCCTTCGCCAGGTAATCGAATAGCGCGAGAATAGAACCCAGGAGCAGGCCGACCAGCGGGAAGAAGCTCATCATGCCGGCCATTTTCTCCACCGGAATCTTTTCCTGGCCGACCGGTATTACAGTCAGAAAACCGAGCGCGGACAAGAAATCGGACAGCATCAGCAAATCTTCTCCCCGTCGACCCCGGCCTCGCCGAAGGTAGCCATCTCCCTGAGCACCTTTACCCCCGCCTCTACAATAATCATCCCGAGCGCGGCGCCCGTGCCTTCTCCAAGCCTCATGTCGAGGTCGAGAAGCGGCCTCTGACCCAGAAGTTTCAGCATTGCAATATGTCCACGCTCGACGGATTTATGCGCGGCGATGATATATCCCTTTACCTCAAGTTTTATTCTGCACGCCGCAACCGCCCCGGCGGTGGATATAAACCCGTCCACCACAACCGGCAGTTTCCGCGCGGCGGCCCCGAGCACCACACCGGCGATGCCCGCAATCTCATAGCCGCCGAGGCTTGCGAGTGTTCCAAGCGGGTCATCCGCATCAGGCGGGTTCGCCGCCAGCGCCCTTTTTATAACCTCCACCTTGGCCGCAAAACGCTCCTCGCCTATGCCGGTTCCGTATCCCGTCACATCCGCCGCGGAAAGGCCTGTATATGCCGCCGCGAGCGCCGAGGACGGTGTTGTGTTTGCGATGCCCATGTCGCCGGTTCCCAAGATGCCGTAGCCCCTGTCGGCAAATTCGTTTGTCAGCCCTATGCCCACTTCTATCGCCCTGACGCAGTCCGTCCGGCTCATGGCAGGGCCTCTTGCGATGTTATTCGTCCCCCGGCCAACCTTGGCGTTCCTTAAGCCCTCGACCAGTCCGAACTCGTGGTCAACCCCGATGTCCGTAACGATAACGTCCGCACCCGCGTGCCTTCCCAGGACGTTCACTCCGGCGCCGCCGTTAATGAAATTCAGCACCATCTGGGCCGTGACGGCCTTCGGGTATGCGCTTACCAGCTCGTCCGCCACGCCGTGGTCTCCAGCGAAAACGAATATCACCTTCCTCGACACGTCCGGGTATTCGTTCCCGGTAATAAGGCAGACGCGCTTTGCAAGCTCCTCCAGCCGCCCGAGGCTCCCCGGCGGTTTCGTCTTGCAGTCGAGCCGCTTCTGTATCTCGCACGCCCGCGATTCGTCAACGGGCGTAATAGTATTTAAGGTATCTTCAAGCAAGCCCATAGGATATCCAAAGCCACCGGGTTCCCGCTTTCGCGGGGGCGACAGACGTTATTTTAACCTTACCGGCAGGCCGGACGCGACGAGATAGGCCTCGTCTGCGGCCTGGGCGATTATCTGGTTAACCCGCCCTGCGGCGTCCCGGAACGCGCGCGCCGGGCCGTCAGCCGGCACAATCCCGGAGCCGAGTTCGTTAGACACGACTATTGCGACGCCCCTGAAATTCTTGAGCGCGCCCGCCAGCAAGTCCGCCCTTGCCGACGCCATCTCTTCAAAGCCGCCGCTTCCGTTCTTTTCCATGAGGTTGGAAAGCCATAACGTCAGGCAGTCTATGATTACCGTTCCGCCTCCTATCCCATGCAAGGCTTCTGCAATGTTTTCCGGCTCCTCCACGCTCTCCCAGGCCGCCCCGCGCGCCTTCTGGTGCCTTCTTATGCGCTCAGCCATCTCATCGTCTCTCGCCTGTGCCGTGGCTATGTATACGAGTCTGCCGCCGTGTTTCTCCGCAAGACATAACCCGAAGCCGCTTTTGCCGGAGCGCGCGCCGCCGGTTATGAATATGACCTTCCCCATCAGAACTCGATTCCCCTGCGTGCCCGGACGCCGTTTTCCGCAGGATGTTTTATCACGGTCATATCCGTAACGTAATCGGCAAGTTCTATAATCTCTTTCGGGCATCCCCTGCCTGTCAGCACAAGCTCAAGGGTGTCGGGCCTCTCCTTTATCAGCAAGGCAACATCATCAACGTCCAGCCACCCTTCCTTGACACAGTTGTTTATCTCGTCCAGGATGGCCATGTCGTATTCGCCGGACATTATCTTCTCCTTGACGAGCGAGAATCCACCCCGGATCGATTTCTTCAGATCGTCAATATCGCAGCCATCCTTGCAGAAGAGCGGATGGCGCTGGTCGGCGAACCTTATTATCTCGGCGCCGGGGATTTTAGAGAGCATTTTTATTTCGCCGGAAACGCTGTCGCCCCCTTTAAGGAACTGGACGACAAGGACATTCAGGCCCTGCCCCATGGCGCGCAAGGCAAGGCCCATCGCGGCGGTGGTCTTGCCCTTCGAGAAGCCCGTATAGACGTGTACCAGGCCTTTTCCCAGCATGGCGCGGCAGGATACCCCCCCCCCCGAAAACAAAAACCCCCGGCCTTGAAAATGACGGGGGTGTAAAAAGCAGACTCTTACCTCCCCCTCGGAAGTAACAGGTTATATCGACCAGGTATCCTGACTCGCGGGTCGTCGCCTATGCCCGCCTTCCCATCCATATAGGACAGTGGCATCCGGGACAGGCTCGCCGCTTACAGTTGCGGGGCAGTGACGGCTTTTACCGTCTTCCCTGGGATTTTATGGACATCGGGGCGAACTCTGCTTACCGCCCCGACTCAAGATACATAGAATTTAACCGGTTGTCAAGCAAAACCGGTTAATCGGTCTTCTTCATAGGCTTCCCGCAGCATACGAGCACGCCGCCGCCCGCCTTTGTCACCTTCACTTCGTTCCCACACACGTCGCAAACATACGTCTTGCCAAGCTCTGCCATAACAACCTCCCGCAACGATTCACACTGTTGATATTACGCCTTTTCGAAAGCGTCCTTGCCTGCAAAACATACCGGGCACTGCCAGTCCGCCGGCAATTGTTCAAACGGCGTGCCCTCCACCCTTTCGTCATACTCATACCCGCATACGCTGCATTTCCAGATCATTACTCCGCCTCCGTCAGAACTTCTGGTGCAATTCCTTAACCTTTTTCGCAAATTCCCTGCCGAAATCGTAGCAGGCTTTCTCGTCTTCGGCAGAGGGCTTGTAAAGCACCTGAAGCCCCGGCCCGAACGTATCAAGCCCCATTCTGCCGAACTCCTCGTATGCCTCCTTCACGGCGCCTCCGCCCCAGCCGTAGCTGCCGAACGCGCCTATTATTCTGTTCTTGGGCCTTAAACCGCGCAGATGCGCAAGGAACTCGGCGACTGTCGGAAAGAGTATATTGTTCATCGTCGGCGAGCCTATAAGACAGCCTCTCGATTTCCAGAACTCCCTGACGGCGGCGCTCATGTGCGTAGCCCTGAGCTTTATCAGCCTGCACCCGACGCCTTCGTCATTTATTCCCTGAAGAATGGGCGCGGCCATTATTTCCGTGCTGCGCCACATGGTGTCGTATATTACCGCTACGCTCAAATCCGCCTTTCCGCTGGCCATGTCGAGATACGCCCGCAACACCCTGCCGGGGTCCTTCCGCCATATCGTGCCGTGGTCCGGGGCTATCATGTCTATCTCCAGGCCGAGGCGCTGCATCTCCGCTATCTTACTTTTGATAATCTGGCCGAACGGCATCAATATGTTCGCGTAGTAATCCAGAACCGCGTCGTCAAGCTCGTTCATGGACTGACTGGCTATGTATTCGTCGTCGAACCTGACGGAAGACGCGATATGCTGGCCGAAACCGTCCTGGCTGAACAGGAGCTTCTCTTCCCTGACGTATGTCATCATGGAGTCCGGCCAGTGCAGCATCGGGGTCTCGATAAATAAAAGCGTTCTCCTGCCGATAGTGAGCGTGTCGCCGGTTTTAACGACGTTCATCTTCCATTTTGAGATGTCGAAGAACCTGGACAGGCCTTTTTTGCCTTTCTCCGTTATGTATATCGCCGCATCGGGCGAAAGCTCCATCATCCTGTCGAGGCTTGTGGCGTGGTCGTTCTCTATGTGGTTTATTACTATGTTCTTGATTCTCGACGGGTCCACAACGCCGCTTATGCTCTTTATCGTCTCCTCGGAGAAGTCGTATTTTACGGTATCGACAAGGGTTATGTCGTCGTCCATCAGCAGGTAGTTGTTGTATGTGGTGCCGCGAGGGGTTTCATAGCCGTGGAAATCCCGCACGTTCCAGTCCACGGCCCCCACCCAGTATATACCACTTTTTATTTCAACGGCTTTCATATGTCCTCCATCCCAAAAGCAATTTATATGCGGGCGCACGGAAACTCTCGGAGGCGGGGGAAAAGGCCTTGTGCGGCCAGGAATTGCCGCAGAGGAAATTGGAGCGGGCGACGGGTCTCGAACCCGCGACACCAAGCTTGGGAAGCTTGTACTCTACCAACTGAGCTACGCCCGCAATCTTAAAGCAGACTCATCGGACAAACCGAAACTGATATATCAAACAGCTTGTGAAATAATAGCATCCCGGTTTTATTATTTCAAGATGATTTTGGAATTACTCAGGCTGCCACGGACTTCCTTGGCCAGTGCCGCCAGATAAAAAACGCTATCCCGGCGAGAATTACAACGCCAATTGCCGCATCCATCCGGTGGAAATATTTTCCCAGGGTATCCCAGTTCTCGCCCATCTTCTCCCCTATCCAGGCAAGCCCCAAGCACCACGGGAATGAACCCAGGAAGGTATATAAAACGAACTTCGGAAAATTCATCCTGGCAATCCCGGCGGGCAGGGAAATAAACGTCCTGATAACCGGCAGAAGGCGGGAAATAAAAATCGCGCCATCTCCGAACCTTGCAAACCACCTGTCAGCGGAATCGAGCTCTCTCGGCGTGATTAATATATATTTCCCGTATGTTAGCAGGAAGGGCCGCCCGCCGTATACGCCGGCCCCATAAGCGAGGACGGAACCAATGACGCACCCGACAGTCCCCGCCAGGGCGACATAAAAAAGCCGGAAATGCCCCGCGTATACAAGGTATCCGGAGAAAGGCATTATAATCTCGGAGGGGAGCGGTATGCAGGCGGATTCTATCGCCATCATCAGGGCTATCCCGGCATAGCCGATTCTGGATATGCCGATTATGACAAACGCCGCGACGTATTTGATAATCGTTTCAGACATCCTACCTCCCGTCCGCCTTAAAACCGTATGCGCCGATAAGCGGCACGAAAACACATTTTACGGATTCCTTCAGGTCAACCGCGCCGCCCGGTTTTTTATCCGCGACCATAAGAGTCTGGAGGTATTTATCGCCGATAGGGATGACCATGCGTCCGCCCTCCTTCAGCTGCTCCAGGAGCGGTTTCGGAACCTCGGGAGACGCCGCGGTAACGATTATCCCGTCGAAGGGGGCTTCATCGCGCCAGCCGTAGGTGCCGTCGAATGTGCGAACCGCGATATTAGAATAACCAAGAAAATCAAGCACCTTCCTCGCCCGCATCCCGAGCGCGCCGATGCGCTCCACTGTGCAGACTTTCGACGCCAGTTCCGCAAGCACTGCCGCCTGGTAACCGGAACCGGTGCCGATTTCCAGTACCTTGTCGTCCTTATCCGGGGCAAGAAGCTCTGTCATTACGGCTACCATATACGGCTGGGATATGGTCTGCCCCTCGCCTATGGGCAGGGCATAATCTCCATAGGAGCGATCCCAGAGCGCCTCCTCGACAAAGAGATGACGCGGGACCTTCAGCATGGCCTGAAGCACGCGCTGGTCCTTAATACCCCGCGCTATAAGCTGGGTCTCGACCATCTTTTTCCGGAGCGCATCGAAGTTCTGAACCATTTATTCCCTAATAGTTATTTTGTCTGAGTTTATTATCTCTTCCCAGCCTTTTATCTTATCAAGATACCCGTGGTCCGTAAGGTCGAGCATAAGCGGCGTAACGGATATGTATCCGGCCCTGACGGCCTCGTGGTCGGCAAGCGGGTCGTCAATCCACCTGTCCGTATCGCCGCCTATCCAGTAGTATTTCTTGCCCCTGGGGTCGATGCGCTCAAGGACGGAGCCGCCATATACGCGCCTGCCCTGGCGGGTAATTCTTACGCCTTTTATCTCGTCCGAATTAATGTTCGGCACGTTCACGTTCAGGAGTGTGTCCTTTTTCAGCCCGTCTCTTATCACCTGCCCGGCCAGCCGCGCCGCGTAGTCCGCCCCCGTCTGGAAAAGAAAATCCTCGCGCGCGGCCATAGAGAACGCGATCGCGGGTATGCCCATTATCGCGGCCTCAAGCGCGGCGGATACCGTGCCGGAATACGTCACGTCGTCGCCTAAGTTCCCGCCCTTGTTAATCCCGGATACCACGAGGCCGGGCCTCTCCGGGAGTATCCCGTGCACGGCTACGTTCACGCAGTCCGTCGGCGTGCCGTTGACGGCATAAACTTTATCCATCACTTCTTCCACGAGGAGCGGCCTGTGAAGCGTCAGGGAATGCGATACCGCGCTCTGCTCCCTGTCCGGCGCGACGACCCATACATCGCCAAGATGCTTAAGCGCATTGGCGAGAATCTTAAGTCCCGGCGAATATACGCCGTCGTCGTTGGTGGCAAGGATAAGCATATTGAAAAAAACAGCCGCCTATACGGCGGCCATTCCTTTGGGAGTTTTGTATGTAAAATGGTCGGGGCGATCCGATTTGAACGGACGACCCCTTGCCCCCCAGACAAGTGCGCTACCAGGCTGCGCCACGCCCCGACTTAAACATTATAACCAATGAAGGGCCGACACGCGCTTCGCTTGATACGGCCCCTGCAATTACGATACAATCAAGATTTAACCAGCTCGATTATCTCTTTTATTTCCGCCCTGACCTTCAGCAGGGCGTCCCGGATGCCCGCGCCGGAGCCGCTTCCGAAAAACGGCAGGGACATCTGCGGGGAGTTATTCATCTCTACCGTCGGAGGATCCGGAGAGGGTTCCGCACTTATTTCGGCAACCACACCCGCTTCCATCGTCTCCGCACCCCCGGACTCCATCGTCCCCGTATTTCCGGTATCCCTTGCCTCTTTTTTTATCCCGGCTGACCCGCTCCAGCCCCCTTCCAGAATCTTTTTTCTGGCCCCGGCTATTGTGTAGCCTTCTTCGTGGAGCATTTTTTTAATCGAGAGGATAAGGTCTAATTCCTTCTGCCGGTAAACCCTTTGGCCGCCCCTGGATTTTTTCGGAGAGAGAGCGGGGAACTCGTTTTCCCAATACCTCAGGACATAAGGCTCGACCTGTGCAAGCCGGCTGACCTCACCGATTTTATAGAAGAGCTTCCCTGGCTGAGCGGCCATCGGAGGCCTCCGAAATCGGACGCTTATGCCGTTTCTTCCTTGCCCTTATCGACGAAATCCTTGAAAATCATACTCGGCTTGAATGTAACGACCTTGCGCGGCGTAATCTCGATGTTTTCGCCAGTCTTGGGGTTGCGTCCCTTGCGGGAGCCCTTTTCGCGGATGACAAAATTTCCGAAACCGGCAATCTTTACCGTCTCTCCGCCCTTCAGGGTATCCTTTATGGTGTCCAGGACCGTCTCAACTATGTCAGTTGCTTCCTTCTTGGAAAGACCAACTTTTTCATAAACTTCCGAGACTATGTCCGCCTTGGTCATCTTAAGCCTCCTGAGTTGATTTACAGCCTGCCCCGCCAATACATCGTTAATCCGCAATCCCGGTTTTAATTTTAATCCCGCCCCCACCGACAGGCAGAATATACATTAAGGAATAAGGCTATGTCAAGGATTTTTATTGGAAAAACGTTATTCTGCCTTCTCTTCTTTCGCCTTTTTACTCTCGTCTATTACCTTCTGCGCCAGGTGCGCTGGAACTTCCTCGTAATGTGAGAAAGACATCGTATACATCCCGCGCCCGGATGTCAGGGAATTCAATGTCGGCGCGTAGTTAAGCATTTCCGCCATGGGCACCTGCGCGGTAACCTTCTGGTTCGAGCCGGAGGACGCCATGCCCTGCACCTTCCCGCGCCGGGAGTTCAGGTCGCCTATGACGTTTCCCATTGTGTCTTCGGGGACGACTATCGTTACGTCCATTACAGGTTCCAGGAGCGCGGGACGGCACTCCAGGACGCCTTTTTTGAAGCCCATTGAGCCTGCGATTTTGAAGGCCATCTCCGAAGAATCCACCTCGTGGTATGAGCCGTCGTAAAGCGTAACCCTGATGTCTACAACGGGATAGCCGGCAATTACCCCCTCGTGCATGGCCTCTATAATGCCCTTCTCAACCGCCGGGATATACTGTCTTGGTATGGCCCCGCCCACGATTTTATCGACGAATTCGAAACCTGCGCCCCTTCCCATAGGCTCGATTTCAATCCACGTGTCGCCGTACTGGCCGCGCCCGCCGGACTGCTTCTTGTATTTGCCCTGAATCTTCGTCCTGCCCTTGATCGTCTCCTTGTAAGGTATCTTCGGGGTCTTCATGGCGACTTCCGTGCCGAACTTGCGCTTCAGGCGCTCAAGTGTAATCTCAAGGTGAAGCTGGCCCATGCCGGAGAGTATCATCTCCTTCGTCTGCCCGTCCCTCTGGAACCGAAGCGTCGGGTCCTCCTCAAGGAGGCGGTGCAGGCCGTTCGATATTTTGTCCTCCTCGCCCTTGTTCTTTGCCTCGATGGCAAAGGCCATCACAGGCTCCTGGTATTTTATCGGCTCCGTAATGTATGGATGCGCCTTGTCGCATAAAGTATCGCCGGTTACGGTATCCTTCAGCTTGGCGACAGCGGCTATCTCGCCCGCCTTTATGGCCTGCGCCGGGACCTGCTTCTTGCCCATGAGGTAAAACACCTGGCCTATGCGCTCTTCCTTCTCTTTGTTTGCGTTGAATACGGTGGAATCGGAGCGCAACTGGCCGGATATTACCCTGAAAAGGCTGAGTTTTCCCGCGAACGGGTCGGCAATGGTCTTGAAAACGACCGCCGCCAGAGGGCCGTTTTTATCCGTCTTCAGGATCGCTTCCGCGCCCCTGGCGTCTTTAACCTTTATCGGCGCCGTCTCGGCCTTCTCCATAGGGTTCGGCAGGGCCGACGTAATCATATCGAGAAGCTGCGGCACGCCGATACCCTTCGGCGGCGCGCCGCAGAGCAGGGGCGTTACCTTCCCGGCGATGCAGCCTTTCCGAAGGCCTGCCAGAATCTCCTCCTGGGAGAGCTCGCCGGTCTCAAGGTATTTCTCGATAAGCGCATCGTCGCTCTCGGCGATCTTCTCTATCATCTTTCCCCGGAACTCATCGGCCCTGCCTTTCATGTCCGCCGGGATGTCGGTCTCTTTGGTCTTGCCGCCCTCGTCGGTTACGTAAGCCTTCATCTTCAAAAGGTCGATTATTCCCTTGAAGCCGCTCTCGGAGCCTATGGGTATCTGGACAGGCGTCGCCTCCTTGCAGAATCCCTTACCGCATTCCTTAAGGACGGTCTCGATGTCCGCCCTCTCCTTGTCCATCTTGGCGACGAAGATTATGCGCGGAAGACCGAACTCGTTCAAATACTCCCATACCTTTTCCGTCTCTGCCTTTATGCCGGAGATGGGCGACATTATGACTACGGCGCCGTCCGCGGCGCGGACGCAGGCCTTTGCGTCTTCAAGGAAATTTATGTATCCGGGGGTGTCTATTAAGGTTATTTTGTTGCCGCCCCATTCGCAGAAGGCGGCGGCGGAGCTTATGGAGGACTTCCTGTTTATCTCTTCAGGCTCGAAGTCGGTCACGGTATTGCCTTCCTCGACCCTGCCCATGCGGTCCGTGGCCCCGGCGGCGAAGAGCATGGCCTCTGTGAGGATTGTCTTGCCTGCGCCGCCGTGTGATACGATTACGACATTTCTCGTGTTCTCTATTGCGTAATCTTTCATGTGGCCTCCTGAGATAAGCGATTATTTTGTCATTCCCGCGAAAGCGGGAACCCAGTGACTTTGGATTTAAAAGAAAAGTAGCTGGGCCCCCGTTTTCACGGGGGTGACGGTCTTCTTTTGTATTATTCCTCCATTATTTTAACAATTACAGGTCTTATCGTCGTGGCGCGTTTTACTTTTTTATCGTAAAGCCTCACCAGCACAGCCGATATGACGAGAAATATTACGCCGCCAATAGCCTGCCAGTAATCGAGCGCGATGGCCCCGGACAGCATCGGCCCGTATTTCCCGCCGAGATACGCGCCAAGGAAGAGGAATATCACCGGGAGCATGTAGGTCAGGAACGTCGCCTTCAGGAACATCGCGGATTCGATGTCAACCATCACGCGCTGGCCGGGCTTCGCCCCAAGCGGGTTGTCCGCCTCCATTATCCTGTCTCCGGAGGCGACCTTGCAGGACCCGGATGCGCCGCACGACTCGCATGTCCCGCTCCGGGACATCATCACCTTGGCGGTATTACCCGCGGTTTCCATTACCACGCCTGGTTCTTCCATTAAGTCTCTTCTTTCAGCAGCCTGTACTCGATACTGTCAACCAGGGCCTCCCAGGAGGCCTCGATGACGTTCTCGGAGACGCCGACGGTGCCCCATTTGCCGGTATCGTCGCCGGACTCGATAAGGACGCGCACCTTCGCCGTCGTCCCTTCGCCGGCGCTCAGGACGCGGACTTTATAATCCAGGAGCCTCACGCCGGAAAGCTCCGGGAAGTGCTTCAGGACGGCTTTTCTGAGGGCGTTGTCGAGCGCGTTCACCGGGCCGTTGCCCATCGCGGCGGTATACTCGAACTTGTCCTGCCCTACCCAGACGCGGATGGTCGCCTCGGAGACCGTCTCGCGCTTCGCCTCGTACCACTCGACGATTACGCGGTAGCCCTCAAGCTCAAAGAACTTCTTGTGTCTGCCCGTGGCCTTTTTGACAAGCAGCTCGAAAGACGCCTCCGCGCCCTCGTACTGGTAGCCCTGGTTCTCCATGTCCTTGAGCGTATGGAGGATGTTCTTCACCTCCGGCGTATTGTGCGTGAGGTCTATGCCATACTCGGACGCCTTACGGATGATATTGCTCTTGCCTGCAAGGTCGGAGACGAGTATGCGCTGGACGTTGCCCACCGCCTCCGGCCTTGTGTGCTCGTAGGTCTCGCGCGCCTTCAGGACGGCGTTTACGTGCATCCCCGCCTTGTGCGCGAAGGCGGAATTCCCGACATACGGCTGGTGCTTGTATGGCCTGAGATTGGCTATCTCCGCGACAAAACGGGAGATTTCCCTGAGCTTCGCAAGCCTGTCATTGGGTATACCTTCCAGGCCCATCTTCAGCTGAACAGCAGGGATAATCGAGCATAAATTGGCGTTCCCGCACCGCTCCCCGTAGCCGTTAATCGTCCCCTGAACCTGTTCTGCGCCGAGATTTATCGCCGCGAGAGAATTGGCCACGGCAAGCTCGGAGTCGTTGTGGCAGTGTATGCCGAGCGGGGCGGATAACTTCTCCTTTACCTCGGTTACCATCCTCTCTATATCCCATGTGAGCGTGCCGCCGTTCGTATCGCAAAGGACCAGGCAGTCGGCCCCGGCGTCGCGGGCGGCCTTCAATGTCTTTACGGCATAAGCCGGGTTGGACTTGTAGCCGTCGAAGAAATGCTCCGCATCGTAAAAAACCTCCGGCACGTTTGCCTTTAGAAACGACACCGAACTATGTATCATGTCGAGGTTTTCGTCCAGAGAGACCTTGAGCGCCTCCCGGACATGCAGGTTCCAGCTTTTCCCGAATATCGTAACCACGGGCGTGCCGGCTTTCACGAGCGATAGGAGGTTCTGGTCTTCGTCTGCCCTTACCCCGGCGCGCCGGGTACTCCCGAATGCGGCGGTTTTAGCCGTAGCAAGCCTGTATCCTTTGATTTTATCAAAATATGCGGCGTCCTTGGGATTGGAGCCGGGCCAGCCGCCCTCGATGTAATGGACGCCCAGTTCATCGAGCTTGAGGGTCACCCGGACCATATCCTCAAGCGAGAAGGCCACATCTTCCGACTGCGCCCCGTCCCTCAGGGTAGTATCGTATATTTTTACCATCAAAAAACCTCGAAAATTAGGATAACAGGTTAATGAATATAACATTAACCCATTAAAAATTCAAACTTTTTTTTGGGATTTTCGGGGATTTGAGGCTATGGGGGAGATCCGTTTTCGCAGCCTCCGGGCTTACTTCGGCCATGCCGGGGGAAGGCAAAACTGAGGCCGCAGGGGAGGGGAATCGCCTGCTTAAGTGGCCCGGAAGCTGCGTCTCCCGGAATCCGGGAGTCAACGGATTTACTATACCCTCAATAATACAATAAATTTTATTTTTGTCAAGAAGAATACCGGAAAAAACTCAAAAAAAGCGAAGGCCGGGATTGAACAGATGCAATAACATGCCTAAATTAATTTAGCTATTTCTATACGGACACCTGCAAAATTAAAGGGGCCGGGCAAGACGCCCAACCCCTTGATTTTGTTGGCGGGGACGACGAGGCTCGAACTCGCGACCTCCTACGTGACAGGCAGGCGCTCTAACCGACTGAGCTACGTCCCCGATTCCGGGAATTATATCAAAAATTGAAAAGCTTGGAATTTATACTATAAACCGGTGCCTTAGTCAACCTAAATTTAACATTACGGTATCTTCCAGCACACATGGAGTAATCCGCTCGCCTGAAGTCTGTCTATAACGTATGCGAGGGGTATGAAAAGCAGGAAAATACTCCCGTCCAGGAGCGTTTTTGCCATGCGCCGCGCATCGGAGGGGGCCTTGCCTCCTGCCCGGAAAATAAACGGGTTTGGAATAAAAGCCGGAACTTGTTTTCTGTATGCGGAAAATTCCGCGCCAAAGAGCATCTCAAGGCGCTTCTCTTCAGACTTTATGACAAACGGATAATAAAGCGAGAAGACAACAAGATACAGTAAAATTATCGGGAGGTTTTCAAGCACGGAACAGGCACCCAGCCCGCCAAGGAACGAGAAGAAGTAAAGCGGGTTTCGGCACATGGAATATGGTCCGTCCTGGACAAGCTGGCTGTTTTTCCGGCCTCCGATATACATGGTGCACCATGCGCGCCCTGCAAGCCCGGCAAGTATCAGTAGGGTTCCGCCATACCTTAACGCCCGGTCGATTATGCCGCCTTCAGGCCAGCCGGGGCGAGTGAAGAGCGCCATCGGGATTCCGACAAACAGAAAAACGCCGGTTATTATGCGCCTTTTACGTTCAAAGAAATTGAACGTGCTTTCCGGACCGGCTCCCATCAGTGCATACCGCCTACGACTATGTCCGTGATCAAGAGAGTCGGCTGCGCATCGGAAACGGGCGCGCCCTGTCCATCCTTGCCGCACGTGCCGATACCAAAACCCAGGTCGCTCCCTACCATCGTTATGCTTGAGAGCGCCTGAGGACCGTTCCCGACAAGAGTCGCTCCGCGCACGGGCTCGGAAGCTTCACCTTTTTCTATTATATAACCCTCGCTGACTTCAAATACGAAATCGCCGTTTACGGTGTTCACTTGGCCGCCGCCCATCTTCTTTACAAGGAGTCCTTTGTCGCACGAACGAAGTATTTCGGACGGCTCGCTCGTCCCCGGCAGTATCATAGTGTTCGTCATGCGCGGTATGGGCCGCGCCATGTAGGATTCGCGCCTGCCGTTTCCTGTAGAAGAGGCGTTATCCTTCATCGCCGTAAGCCTGTCGTACATGAAGCCCTTTAATATTCCTTTTTCCATCAAGACCGTCCTTTGCGCCTCAATGCCTTCGTCATCGAACTTAAACGAACCGCGCCTGTTAGGCAGCGTCGCGTCGTCCACAACCGTTACAAGCGGCGAGCCGACCTGCCGGCCGACCTTGCCCGTATAGACCGAAAGCCCGTTCTGCGAGAGATCGGCTTCGAGCCCATGCCCGATTGCCTCGTGCACCATCGTCCCGCCCGCCTCGGATGAAAGCACGACGGGCATCCTGCCGCCCGGCGCGGGACGGGCGGAGAGCATCAGGACTGCCCTCCGGGCCGCCTTCTCGGCGATTGATATGACGGGAAATTCGTTGAACAGCTCGAAACCTATGTTCCCGCCCGCGGCGTCATATCCCGTCTGGACGATACTCCCGTCCTTCGCCACCACGTTTATCGCCGCTACAAGATAATATCTTTCGTCGCGGGCAAGCGTTCCGTCCGAGCAGGCGATTGTCACGCGCTGTAGCGTGTCCCGGTATTGAACCGCGACCTGGGAGACCTTCCCGCTCACCGCCCGCGCAGCCATGTCCGCCTCCCTCACAAGCGCAAGTTTGCGCTCCACGGCCACGCCTTCCGGCGGCTCGATTATACTGTGCGCAACGGGCGTATGCTTCTCGCGCAGGTCAATCGTAATATCTTCTCCCCGACCGTCGCAGGCCCGCGACACCTCCGAGGCAAGGTTGAGGAGCGCCGCTTCCGCAAGGTCGTTCGTGTATGCGTATATCGTCATGAAACCGGTAATAACGCGAAGCCCGGCTCCGATTTCCACGCCGGAGATTACCTTCTCGACCTTGCCGTCTTCGAGCGCAATCGCCGTGGGGACCGTATGTTCGACGTACAGGTCGGCATACTCGCCTCCGCGCGAGAGGGCAGCTTTCAGTATTTTTGAATAGTCCAATTTCGTTTGCCATGAAAAAAGGGGGGATAAAATTTATCCCCTAATTCTATCACAAAGAGGATTTTTCTTTTAGGAAAAAGATAAGGAGGGAACTAAATTACTTGTCAGTCACTTTTACCAATTTGAACGCAACATTTCTCGCAAATAGCCCCGTCGATAACCAGGCCCACTTCTCACCCTTTAAAATGGAAATCTCGCTGATATTGAAGTATGTACCGAGTAACTTCATTAAAGAGCTATAAGAAAAGTATTGGCAATGGGTAGGGTCGTAGTCAAGCATTTTGCCCCGTATGACTCGGAAGCGGTTCTTTATGTGATAGGCGATTGGCGCATTGCCGATAAATAGCCCATTATTTCTGAGAACCCGTTTTATCTCTAATAGGGTTAACTTTGGGTAAGGCAGGTGTTCGATTGTTTCTGCCAAAATTACTATGTCAAATGATCCGCTTTTGAACGGCAGCGAACAATTAAGGTTGACTTGCTTGGTCTTTATGCCGTAAGCGTTTTCGGCATAAGCAAGCGCTTCTTTATCTATATCGCAACCTATAACATTATTTTTCGGTGCAAAATGACGAGTCAGAGTTCCGTCGCGGCAGCCGAGATCCAGCACATCCTTATCAGTACCGATCCATGAAGAAAAAAGCCGCGCCCTTTTCTCTTCCATAAAGCTTTGCCTAAGCCTTCCGCCGTTCTTATGGTGGGAAGAATATAACTGTACAAGTAGCGTATCTTCGACTTCTTCATTTAAAGCCTTTTCAGAAATTACGTCCATCCTTCTCCCTATTCGTGGTAATTTTGTCGATTTTTATAGCACAATTATAACCATTAGTCAAAATATTTCGTTAATTTTAGAGCTTTTTCAATCTTGCGGTTTGTTCATGTTTCTTTGCCATGCAAATACAATTACGGCTTGGAGGGAAACATGCACATCCTGAAGGCAGTTGGAGATTGGGTTAAAACTGCAAGAAAAAGACAGGGTCTTTCTCAGGAGACATTATGCGAGAAAACCGGACTATCCTCAAACTATATCAGTCTTATCGAGAGGGGGCAGAAGCAGGTCACTCTTACAACCCTTGAGACAATTGCCGAGGCTCTGGAAATAGACTTGGCCTCTATTTTTACGGATTATGAATTCAAGGAAAAAAACCCGGAGTTAGAAAAAGAGGTTGCGGCCTTTTTGGAATTAATCAGGACTATGAATACCGAAGATGTACGGATTATTAGAAAGACGATAAGGCACTTTCATGACAAATAAAAGGGCCGACACATGGGTCGGCCCCTACGCAAGGTATATAAATAAATTTTATTTTATCAGCTCTTCCGCTATCTGCACCGCGTTAAGCGCCGCGCCTTTCCTCAGGTTATCAGAAACGACCCAGATGTTCAGTCCGTTATCGATGGACTCGTCCTCGCGGATGCGGCCCACGTACGTCGCGTCATGCCCCATGGCGTCCAGCGCGAGCGGGTAGATGTTCCTGGACGGGTCGTCCATGACGATGACACCGGGAGCGGTGGAGAGAATTGCCCGCGCCTCGTTCGCAGTGAGCTTCTTCTCCGTCTCGATGTTCACCGATTCCGAGTGGCTCCTGAAAACCGGGACACGCACGGTGGTCGCCGTTACCCTGATGTTCGGGTCGAGCATCTTGTGTGTCTCGTTGACCATCTTCATCTCTTCCTTTGTATAGCCGTTCTCCAGGAAGGAGTCGATATGCGGCAGAACATTGAAGGCTATCTGGTGCGGATAGACCTTCTTCTGCACGGGCCTGAAGCTTAGGAGCGCTGCAGTCTGGTCCATCAGCTCGTCCATAGCCTTCTTGCCCGTGCCGGAGACGGACTGGAAGGTGGTAACCACAATGCGCTTAATTGTCGCCGCCTCGTGCAGGGGCTTCAGGGCAACGAGCATCTGTATCGTGGAGCAGTTCGGGTTTGCGATTATGCCTTTCGGTATGGACTTCAGATGGTGCGCATTCACCTCCGGAACAACGAGCGGCACGTCCGGGTCCATCCTCCACGCGCTGGAGTTGTCTATAACGATGCAGCCGTCCGCGGCGGCGATGGGCGCGAACTCAAGACTCCTCGAAGCGCCTGCCGAGAAGAGTGCAATGTCCACGCCCTTGAAGGAGTTGTTATCCAGTTTATGGACAGTAAGTTCGTTCCCTTTGAACTCGACCTTCTTCCCCTCGGACTTCTCAGAGGCGTAAAGCTTCAGCTCGGCTAAGGGGAAATTCCTCTCCTCAAGCGTGGAGACCATCTCCACGCCGACCGCGCCGGTAGCCCCCACAACCGCAACGACATACTTATCCATCTTCTTAAACATTAATCGGACTCCTTGACAAATTTCGCCACCATGCTCCCGACCTCGCTCGTGCCCATGCCCATCTTTCCGGCGGCGAGGCTGTCCATCTTCGAGATGGCCTTTACAACGGATTTTTCTATCCAGCCGGCAGCTCTTGTCTCGCCCAAATGTTCGAGCATCATCTGTGCGGCGCATATCGCAGCGAGCGGATTGATAATGTTCATGCCGGTATATTTCGGAGCGGAGCCGCCTATCGGCTCGAACATCGAGACGCCCCTGGGATTTATGTTGCCGCCGGCGGCAATGCCCATTCCGCCCTGCGTCATCGCGCCGAGATCGGTTATTATGTCCCCGAACATGTTGTCCGTAACGATGACATCGAACCATTCCGGGTTCTTCACCATCCACATCGTCGTCGCGTCCACGTGCGCGTAATCGGCCTTTATCTTCGGATATTCCTTGGCGACTTCATAGAACGCGCGCTCCCAGAGATCGAACGCGAACGTCAGAACGTTCGTCTTGCCGCAGAGCGTGACCTTTTTCCTGCCGGTCTTCTTTGCGTAATCGAATGCGTACCTGATGCAACGCTCAACACCCTTTCTGGTATTTATCGATTCCTGCACGGCGACCTCGTCCGGCGTGCCTTTCTTTAATACTCCGCCTGCGCCGGCATAAAGGCCCTCGGTATTTTCGCGGACAACCACGTAGTTTATCTCTTTCGGGCCCTTGTCCTTGAGCGGCGTTTCCACGCCGGGCAGGAGCTTCACGGGCCGGAGGTTAACATAGAGGTCGAGCGCGAACCGCATCTTCAGCAGTATCCCCTTCTCAAGGATTCCAGGCGCAACGTCCGGATGGCCTATAGCGCCAAGAAGTATGGCATCATAATCCCGGAGCGTATCGACATCCTTGTCGGATAGCGTCTCACCCGTCTTTTTGTAGCGCTCCCCGCCGAAATCGAATGTCTTGAACGATAAACCGAAACCCGCACGTTTCGCTGCGGACTTAACTACCTTTACCGCCTCAGCTACCACCTCAGGCCCAGTCCCGTCTCCGGGAACGAGCGCAATCTTATAATTCTTAGGCATCAGAAGATTTCTCCCTTCGGTAATATGCTCGTTTTATCAAACCCTGGCGGGCACAATAAATTGCGCCCCTACACTTTATAGATGCTACGCGACCTTTCTCTTAACCCACTCCATCAACCCGCCCGCAGCAATCAGCTCCTGCATGAACGGCGGGATGTGAGCAGCCTGATACGTCCTGTTTGTTGTCAGGTTTTTTATTACACCGTTTTCCGCGTCCACCTCTATCGCGTCTCCCTGAGATATGCCGTCAACGGCCTCCGGGCACTCGAATATCGGAAGACCCATGTTGAAAGAATTGCGATAGAATATCCTGGCGAACGTCTTCGCCACCACGCACGAGACTCCAGCTGCCTTTATGGCTATGGGCGCGTGCTCGCGCGAGGAGCCGCATCCGAAATTTTTATCGGCAACGATGATGTCGCCCCTGCCCATCTTCTTGATGAAATCGGGCTGCTTCGAGTCTTCCATGCAGTGCTTCGCAAGCTCGGACGGCTCCGAGGTATTCAGGTACCGGGCCGGGATTATGGCGTCGGTGTCTATGTCCGCGCCGAACTTCCAGGCATTGCCTTTTAATTTCATAAATATCTCCTATTTCAATTCATCCGGGGTGCCTATGCGCCCCAATACCGCCGATGCCGCGGCGATTGCCGGATTTGCGAGATATACCTCCGACTCCGGATGGCCCATGCGCCCGACGAAGTTCCTGTTCGTCGTGGCGATGGAGCGCTCTCCCTTTGCGAGGATGCCCATGTGCCCGCCGAGGCACGGCCCGCAAGTGGGCGTGGAAACCGCCGCCTGTGCATCGAGGAAGATATTGAACAGGCCCTCTTTCATCGCCTGCTTGTATATCGCCTGCGTCGCCGGGATAATTATCATCCGCACGTCCGGATGCACCTTTCGGCCCTTCAGCACCTTCGCCGCGATCCGAAGGTCCTCGATTCTCCCGTTCGTACAGGAACCGATTACGGATTGATGTATGTTTATATGTGAAAGCTCGCTCACGCCCCTGGTATTTTCCGGCAGGTGCGGGCAGGCCACCTGCGGCTCCAGTTTAGAGCAATCGTACTCGCGCACCTCGGCGTAAACGGCCTTCCTGTCCGATTTATAGAACTTCGGCCTGCGCTTGGCCCTGCCGCTCTCATAGGCTTTGGTAACGTCGTCCGGCGCGATAATGCCATTCTTGCCACCGGCCTCTATGGCCATATTCGCCATTGTAAGCCTGCCGGACATATCCATTTTATCTATCGTCTCGCCCGTGAACTCCATAGCCTTGTAGAGCGCACCGTCAACACCGATATCGCCTATGGTATGAAGTATCAAATCTTTCCCCGAAACCCATTTCCTGAGCTTGCCGTAATAGACAAATTTTATGCTCTCAGGCACCTTGAACCATATCTCGCCGGTTATCATAGCCGCGGCCACGTCCGTGCTGCCGACGCCCGTGGCGAACGCGCCGAGGCCGCCGTATGTGCAGGTGTGCGAGTCGGCACCGACAATGACGTCGCCCGATACCGCCAGGCCCTGTTCCGGAAGAAGCGCGTGTTCTATACCCATCCTGCCCACCTCGAAGTAGTTCGTCAGACCGTGCTCTTTTGCGAACTCCCGCAGGAGCTTCGACTGCTCGGCGGAGGCGATGTCCTTGTTCGGCGTGAAGTGGTCCGGCACGAGAACGATACGCGTCTTGTCGAATACCTTCTTCGCCCCGGCCCTTCTGAATTCTTTAATCGAAATGGGCGCGGTGATGTCGTTAGCCAGCACCACGTCCACCTTCGCGTTTATCAGTTCTCCAGGCGCCACCTCTTTCTTGCCGCAGTGGAAGGCCAGTATTTTTTCGGTAATTGTCATCGGCATAATAGCGAAAACCTCCTTATATTTAAGCAGATGATATTATCATCACTCGCACATCTTTTCAACCGTTTTTTCGCCCCGTTTCTTAAGGTATTCAAGCTTGTTCAGGGCATTAATATATGCCTTTGCGCTGGCAACGATTATGTCCGTGTCCGAACCCTGGCCCATCACCGTGAAATTATCCTCGCGCAGACGCACGACGACCTCACCCTGCGCGTCCGTCCCGCCGGTTATGGCCTTCACCTCGTATGCGAACATCCGGCTTTTCGTTTTAGTAACCTCCGCTATCGTCCTGAGCGCGGCGTCCACAGGCCCGTCGCCGCTTGAGGAATTCTCCTCTTCTGCGCCATACACGGCCATGACAATATCCGCCTGCGGTTTTGTGTCTGTCCCACTCCGCACAAAAAGTTTCTTCAACTCGTAGGCCTGCGGAATGCGGAATACCTCTTCTGCGACCAGCGCCTCAAGGTCTTCGTCGAATATGTCCTTCTTCTGGTCGGCGAGCTTCTTAAATCGCTCGAATATCTTGTCAAAGTCGGATTCTTTCACATAAAACGGAACCCTGCTTACGTCTTTTTCTGGCGGCTCCTTCTCACCTTCCTGTATCATCACGGAGTCCGAAACAAACTTATATCCCAACTCTTTGTACCTTTCCTTAAGCGCATGCCTGCCAGAATGTTTACCCAAAATAAGCGTGCTCTGCTTAATGCCCACGGATTCCGGCGTCATGATTTCGTAAGTCGATTTCTCCTTCAGGAAACCGTCCTGGTGTATGCCGGATTCGTGCGCAAACGCGTTCGCGCCTACAATGGCCTTGTTCGCCTGAACGGTCATTCCGGTTACGTTCCTGACGAGGCGCGATGCGGCCATAATCTCTTCCGTTACGATATTCGTCCGCGCCTCGAAGTAAGGCTCGCGCGTCCGGAGCGCCATGACGATCTCTTCCATCGCCGCGTTGCCTGCGCGTTCTCCTATGCCGTTTATGGTGCATTCCACCTGTCCCGCACCGGATAGCACTGCCGCCAGAGAGTTCGACACCGCCAGGCCGAGGTCGTTATGGCAGTGAACGGATATGACGGCCTTGTCGATGTTCGGAACGCGGTCGAATAAATTTTTAATCCGTTCCGCGTACTCCTGCGGAATGGCGTAACCTACCGTATCCGGGATGTTGACGGTCGCGGCACCCGCAGATATCGCCGCCTCGACTACCTTGCAGAGATAATCGATGTCCGAGCGCGTGGCGTCCTCCGCAGAGAATTCCACATCGTCGGTATATTTCCTCGCACGTTTAACAGCCGCAACTGCCATGTCCAGCACCTGACTACGGTCCTTCCTGAGCTTGAATTTCAGGTGAATGTCCGATGTCGCAAGAAAGGTATGAATCCTCCCGCGTTCTGCCGGTTTTATGGCCTCCGCCGCGCGGTCTATGTCCTTATCCGTAGTCCGCGCCAGGCCGCATATCACCGGTCCCTTTACCTCCTGCGCGATGCGTTTCACCGCCTCGAAGTCTCCTTCCGAAGCGATTGGGAACCCCGCTTCGATTATATCCACCTTCATCCTGGCCAATTGCCGGGCGACCATCAGCTTCTCGTCGATGTTCATGGAGCAGCCGGGGGACTGCTCGCCGTCCCTTAAGGTAGTATCGAAAATTTTTATAATGCGCGACATATAAATGCCTCCATATGTTTTATCGTAGGGGCCGCCCCATGCGTCGGCCCTTGAATACATGGCATGCGGATTCTTCGCTTCGCTCAGAATGACAAGCCAGGCATAAGCGCGCAGGCCAACAGGGATCGCCTGAAGGCCATGCACCTCACAATTTGTACGCGCATA
>JAJYJM010000019.1 GCA_021789495.1 Nitrospirota bacterium | reverse complement strand
TACGAGATACTCCGGAAAATAAAGCGGCTGGAGATAAAAACATCCCGGCTGGTCGAGGGCGCGCTTAGCGGCGGATACCTCTCCACGTTCAAGGGCCGGGGGATCGAGTTCACCGAGGTGCGCGAATACGTCCCCGGCGACGACGTCCGGGCGATAGACTGGAACGTCACGGCCAGGACGGGCTATCCCCACGTGAAGACCTTCGTCGAGGAGAGGGACCTGACCGTCATGCTCGCGGTGGACCTCTCAGCCTCGATGGACTTCGGCACGACGACCCAGACCAAGCGCGAGCTTGCGGTGGAGTTCGCGGCAGCCGCCGCGCTCCTGGCAGTGCAGGGCGGGGACAGGGCCGGGCTTATTGCGTATACGGACAGGGTGGAGCTTTTTATCCCGCCGAAAAGGGGCAGAAGACACGTCCTGGGGCTTCTGGCCGCGCTATCGACCGTCCAACCACGGGGGAAGAAAACGGATTTTACCGTTCCGGCGCAGGCCCTGATGCGCTCGCTCAAGACCCGCTCGACGCTCTTCTGGGTTTCGGACTTCCTCGAGGCCGGTCTGCCGGCTGCGGACGGAGGCGCGTCCGTCCTTCTGAAGGCGCTGTCAAGGAGGCACGAGTTCGTGCCGGTTGTGCCTACGGACAGGCGGGAGGCCGGCGGCCCGGCTTCTGGATGGGGCACGATGGCGGAATTGATGGACCCGGAAACCGGCGAGCGTATACTCGCGGATTTCTCATCGCCTGCGTTTATCAGGGCATTCAAGGACTGGCGGGATTCCGCCGAAAAGAACCGCTCCGCGCTCTTTAATTCGCTCCGTGCCGAGCCTGTATGGCTCTCTACGGGGAGTTCTCCCATAACGCCGCTCGCGGGATATTTTCACAGGCAGGCGAGGAGGCGCTGATGGGCCTGTTTCTGCACCCGGCCATCCTGTGGCTTTCGGCCCTCGCGCCGATTCTTTTTTACATTTCCGTCCGCAAAAAAGGGGTTTCGGTTCCGTTCCCCGGCATATCTCTCGCGAAATCGATTCCGCGCGCAAGGTTCTTATGGCTTTCGCCGCTTCTTCTCTCCCTCGCGTTTGTCTGCTTTACAGTTGCCGCCGCGCGCCCCAGATTGGCCCAGGGGGTGCAGAAAAAAAAGATTGTCGGAGTCGATGTCGCGCTTGCGATAGACCTCTCCGGGAGTATGCGGGCCGAGGACTTGAAGCCCGACCGCATCGAGGCGGCGAAGGCTATGCTGAAGAGATTCATAAAGGGCTTCGACCAGGGCCGGATGGCGCTCGTGGCCTTCGCCGGACGGTCGTTCACTCAGTGCCCGCTTACGTCCGACGGCAATATCCTTGTAAGCCTGCTCGACCAGCTCGACGTAGGCTCCGTCCAGATTGACGGCACGGCCATCGGGGACGCGGTAATAAACTGCATAAACAAGTTCAAGGGAGAATCCGCATCGAAGGTCATCGTCCTTTTAACGGACGGCGAGAACAACGCGGGCGCCGTGGACCCGATTACCGCGGCCCGCGCGGCGGCCAAAGAGGGCATAAAGATTTACGCCATAGGCATCGGCACGCCCGGAGGCGCACCCGTGCCCGCATACGGCCCGCTTGGGCAGAAGTTCTACCTCCAGGATCAGTTCGGGCACATACTGCTTGCGAAGGTGGACATGAATACGCTTAAAGAAATGGCCGCTATAACCGGCGGGAAGGCCTTCCAGGCGACGGACAACAAGGCGCTCGAAGACATATACGAAGCGATCTCGCACATGAAGAAAAAAGAGCTTACGGTGGAGAAAATAAGAGGCTATCGCGAATTGTTCCCGTATCCTGCCGGAGTGGGCCTGGCGCTGCTTCTCCTGGGCGGGGCGTTATTCGCAGCGAGGAGGCGGCTATCATAAGCGCGTTCGGATACCCGGGATTTTTCTGGCTTATTGTTCCCGTGGCGGCGCTGGGGATGGTATTCGTATATTCCGCGCGGAGAATGAGGCAGGCCCGGCTCGCGTTTTCATCGCCTGAGATGATGGCGCGGCTGGGCCTTGGGAAAGGCTCGCGGAAATTTGCGGCAGGGTCGATTCTGATTATGGTCTCTGCAATCCTTGCCGTAACGGCGCTTGTCCGGCCACTGGGGCCGCCCGCAGGCGCGCAGGAAGTCCCCGTCTCGATGGACGTAATCGTCGCGCTCGACATCTCCGACAGCATGCTTGTGCCTGACGGCGGAGCCCGAAGCCGGTCTACCGGCGACAGGCTCTCCGCCGCGAAGGAGTTTATAAAGAAGCTCGTGGACGACGCTCCGGGGGACAGGTTCGGGCTTGTGCTCTTCTCAGGCGATTCCATCATAAGCTGTCCGCCGACACTTGACCATGCAACATACCTCGATTTCCTCTCGGATGCGGACGTAACGAAGCAGGACCTCCCGGGGACGGCGATAGGCGCCGCGCTCATCACCGCCGCGACGAAATTTAGAAAATCCGGCCTGCCGCGCGCGATAGTGGTGATAACGGACGGAGAGAACACCTACGGGCCCGATCCCGCGGTCGCGGCAAAGGATGCGGCGTCGGCGGGGCTTAAGGTCTATACCGTCGGCGTCGGGACGGCCCGCGGCGGGCGAATACCGGAAGGGATTGACTTCTTCGGGCAGCCGAAATACAAAAAGGACAGGTTCAGACAGGTTGTCGTCTCGTCGCTGCGCGAGGGGGCGCTGAAAACTATCGCAGAGGCGGGCGGCGGGCGGTATTTTTACTCGCAGGACACGGGCGCGGCGGGCAGTCTGGCAAGGGTGCTTTCGCCCAAAGCCGCGAGGAAATCAAAGGAAAAGTTCGCCGGCGCGGAGGAATACGGGCCGTGGTTTGCCCTTGCGTCCGCGCTCGCGCTTATAGCGGCGATGATAATATGAAAAGGCTTGTTTTTATACTTTTGCTCCTCCCGGTATTGACCGCGTTCTCGCCATTTGTGACGCCGAACGAGAAGGGCATGTCGGCCTATAGCGCGGGGAGATACGACGAAGCTAAAAAGGATTTTTCCACGGCGGCGAAGGACAACTCCGGCAAACCGCAGGCGCATATAAACCTCGGCGACGCGCTGTATAAAAAAGGACAGTTCGACCAGGCCGCGCGGGAGTATTCAGAGGCGGCGAGGCTTAAGCCCTATATGCCCCAGGCGTGGTATAACCTTGGGGACGCGCTCTACAGGACGGGGGATTACGACAAGGCGCTCTCGGCCTACCAAAAGGCGTACGCCTTAAGGAAGGACGCGGACACGGAGCACAACATAAAGGTGACGCTGGCGAGGATAAAAGAGGAGAAAAAGACCGAGAACGGCCTCCGGGAAAAAAGCGGCGGCGGACAGGGACGGCAGAGCGACCAGAAAAAGGGCGGCAAGGGCAATAATAAGAAGGGCGGCTCCTCCGGCAATGCCGGGAACACGGCCAAAAATAACCAGCCCGGACAGGGGCAGGGAGAAGGTCTTTCCCAATCCGACGTAGACCGTATGCTTGCCCGCCAGAGCGCGGAGGAGAAGAGCCTGCGTAATTACTTCCAGCCCGGCAAAAAGGAAGATCCCTTGAGCCGGCGCGAGGCGCAGATAGCGCAGATACTGAGGAGCATCGGCGCACCCGTTCCAAACGTGATGCCGCAGAAGTCGGGAGCGCCGTATATCGAGAAAGACTGGTAAAAGCTCTTATTTTCTTGACTTAACCCTTTAAATTTTATAAAATTTTTAGTCTGTGTGACAAAAAGGTAACGATTTAAATGGAGCGGTTATGCCCGGGTTTGGCTATTCAAGCGAATTTCTGCTGATTTTTATTGTCGCGCTCTTGGTTTTCGGGCCGAAAAGGCTGCCGGAACTGGCAAAATCCCTCGGCAGGGCAATGAACGAGTTCAAGAGGTCCATGAACGAATTCAAAAACCAGATAGAGACCGAGGTCGGCGCCGAGAGAATAAAGGAAGACCTCTTAAGGCAGGTGGATTTCAATGCGTCTTCGCCATCGCCCGTCCAGAATACCATAGAGACGGAAGAGGATTACGCGAAGCTTGCCGACCAGGAGCCGGTCAGCCCGCCCGGACAGGCTCAGAGAAATAAGGCGAGTTTCCCCGGAGGCGGCGCAGAAAGCAAGGCCACGACAGCCCCGTCCGAAGCCGGTCAACCGGCCCCCTCCGAAGCCGGTCAACCGGCGCCCCAGAAGAAGACCGATGCCTGAAAAACCCGGGAAGATGATGTCGATACTCGCGCACCTGGAGGAGCTCCGGAGGCGGCTTTTATATGTCGTCATCGTGCTGTTCGTCGCCTTTATCGCGTGTTTCCAGTACTGGGAGTATCTGCTCCGGTGGATGAAGATACCTCTCACCCTGGTGCTGAAGACGAAGACCGCCTGGCCGTTCGTCGTCCCGACATATCTGCCGAGCCCCACGAAGCTCATAGCCGTCGCTCCGGGCGAGGTGCTGTGGATGGCGTTCAAGATAGCCTTCATAGCGAGCATATTCGTTACGCTGCCCTTCATACTTGTCCAGGTGTGGCTGTTCATATCTCCGGGGCTTCTGCCGAAGGAGCGCAGATGGGCCCTGCCGTTCGTTGTCTCCGCGACGGTCATGTTCGTCCTGGGCGCGCTCTTCTGCCAGTATATAGTCCTTCCGTTCGCGATGCGCTTTCTTCTGACATGGGGGATAAGCGAAGTCACGCCGATGATCTCCATCGAGAAATATGTGGATTTCTGCGGGAAGTTCATGCTCTCATTCGGGCTGGTCTTCGAGCTCCCTGTTATCATAACCGTCCTTTCGCGCCTGGGGCTTGTCACGCCGAAGTTCCTTGCCAAAAACCGCAAATACGCCGTGCTCGCCGCATTCATCGCCGCCGCCATACTTACCCCGACTCCGGACATGTTCAACCAGACCCTCATGGCCGCGCCCATGATACTGCTGTATGAGGTGGGCATAATAATGGCGAGGATTACCGGACGGCGCAAGGAAAAGGCCGAGGAGTCCGAAAGGGCAAGCGAGTAAGGTCCGGGGCTTCCCGAGCCCGGACATTTCCGTTCGCGCCATGACAAAATAGTCCCGCCCCGGTTCGATGCGCATAAGATGTCGTTGCCGCTAAAGCCTTGTCCGTAGAGCATCCGCGCAATTTTGTGCTCTTGGCACGCATGTTGCTATTTCTGAATTTATCTTGACAGTTATAGCGGGTTTTTTTATACTCGTCGGAAAATTTAATAAACTCCGAGCCGGATAACCTACAGCCTTACGCACGGGCCAGGGGTATCAGGCCGACAGGGTCGCACCCGAAAGGATGCGGCCTCCCGTATGAGCCGGTCTTGTGGCCGGCTTGGAAAGGAGGGGCTTTAAGGCGGCAAGGCACCTCTGTATTCAGAAGGCGCCTTTTTTATTAATACGTAAAATCAGGCGGTTTGAAGGGAGGAACGGCATTATGAAGTTTACGGCGGTCTTGATGTCTTTGTTCATAACTGTATTTCTGTCCGCGGGCATTGCCCTGGCCGGCGGGCCGGTATCGGGGACCGGGAGCCCGGCCTCGGCCTACAACGACCTTCTGGACGTGCTCAAGGCAAAGGGCGTGCTCGACCAGCAAGCCTATGACAACCTTAAGAAAAACGAAGCGGCATCCCCCGCGCCGGCAGCCGGCACGCTTGGGTTGCTCGATGTCCTTAAGAAAAAAGGTGTAATCAGCGAAAAAGATTACGAGCGAATATCGCGGGAGGCCGCACCCTCTCCAACGCCCGCGCCTGCCCCGGTAGCCTCGAAAACGGCCCCTGTCGCGGCAACCGCGTCCGAAGCCGGTCGACCGGCGAACGGCGCGCTGACGGACTTCGAGGACGGCTTCGCCCGGCTTACCGGGGACAGGGTAAAGCTCAAGATAGGCGCGCTCCTCCAGGCGGGCTGGCTCTACGACGACTCCGGCATATCGGTCGGCAGCCCCCCGACGGGCCAGATATCCGATACCGCCGACAACACCTTCTTTGTAAGGCGCGCCAAGCTTTTCTTCGGCGGCAAGATATTCAAAAAGATAGGTTTCATGATCTCCATGGACGGCACCACCAACCCGCTTCTTTCCGACGCGTACGCCTATCTCGATTACATCCCCTACACGAGGGTAACGCTGGGCCAGTTCAAGACCCCGTTCTCGGTAGATCAGTTAATGTCCATCGGGGCCATCCCGACGATCAACCGCTCGCTTGTTACGAACATGATTGTCAACCCGCAGCTCCGGGACGTGGGCGTCATGCTCTCCGGCGCGTACCGCACGAAGGGCAGGCCGTTCGGAGTCGGCTATGCGACCGAGCTTGTCAACGGCAACGGCAAGAATAACGTGGACGACAACAACCAGAAAGACTGGGCGGGCCGCGTGTGGATAAATCCCTTTGTCGAGGGCCTTACGCTGGGCGGCTCCTGGTATGCGGGCGCCACGAGCAACACCAAGCCCGTCGTGGACCGGCACCGCGACCATGAAAAATGGGGCGCGGACTTCGAGTACGCCCCGTCGATGGTCAAGGGCCTAAGGACGATGGGCGAGTTCGAGTGGGAGAGGAGATATTACGACACCTACGTATCCAATACGGCTACTCCCTTCGAGAAATACGCCCATACCTTCGGATATTATCTCGAAGCCTGGTACAGGGTTAACGGCATAAGCGGCCCGGCGAGCTTCTTGAACAACTTTGAGCCTGTCGTCCGCTACGATTTCCTCGACGAGAACACGAGCGGTGTCGCAAACGACAGGGACAGGTGGACGTTCGGCGCCAACTATTACCTGAACAGCTACGTAAGGGTAATGGCGGACTGGGAGATCATCCACGCGGAGAGCGGCCTGGCGAAGGACTCGCTGGAGAAGATAGACTTAAAAAGCCATAACCTCTTCACGACGCTCTTGCAGATAAAGTTCTAAGGCGCTGGATTCCTGGCTATTTGTTTTGTCGTCCCGACCGAAGTGGAGGGACCCACTTTTGATTTTTTAAAATCAATTGTGGGTTCCTCGGCTCCGCTCGGAATGACAGGCATAAACCCGCCGACCGCTTTCTAACACTTGACCTGAGGCGATAAAAAATATATTATTAAGACCTATGCCTTTCGCCGACAGGGTCATAATTCTCATAGCGGTCGCGCTGCTGTCCAACCTCCCGCTGGGTTACCTTCGACGGGGGGCGAGGAAGTTTTCCGCCAAGTGGTTCCTCTATATCCACGCGTCGATACCGTTTCTCATACTGCTCAGGATCGGCATGGGAATATCGCTTTGGTATATCCCGTTTTCCATAGTATTCGCGGTGGCGGGCCAGATAATAGGCGCGAGGCTTAAGACGGTTCCTACGGAGAAGGACTGATGGCCGAAGATTTCCTGAAGGGTAAAAACCTCGAGGCTGTGGCGAAAGACATATCGGAGGGATACGTATTCGTAAACCCGATATATTTAAAGAAATTCGACCACGAGACCTTGAAAAAGCTGATGGCGGGGGTGCAGAAGGTCATGGTGCTCATCAGGAACGAGAAGTTTCCCACCGGGGACGTGGACGCCATCAAGCGCAGGAACATGCGCCTGTCCCGCCTGAATAACGCCGGGACGGTAATAAAATATTTCGCAAAAGAAAGAAAGTGGCCGCTTTAAACATTAAAGAGATTTAAGAAACCCCTTTTTTCTTGACAACTTACTGTCGTTTAAGCTATCTATTAATCGTTATTGACATAACCCCTAAGGAGGCGCCTTGATATGAAAATCGCCCGCAAAAAGGCAGCCCGCGCTTTTGGGCTGTTGCTTCTGGCCCCGATATTTCTCCTGACCGGCTGTTTTGCGACCCAGCAGGACATCGAGCCCATGCAGAGCGACATCATGGTCTTGGAGAAGCAGTTCTCCGAGGTGCAGAAGCAGGTTGCGAAGGCAAAGTATGCCGAGGAAGGCCAGGCCGAGCCGGAGAAGCTGAAAGAGATAGACAACCGCATCTCCGCGCTTGAGAAGCGCATGGACTCCCTTGATGCGCAGATACGCGAGATGAAGGAGAACCAGGCGCCGCTTGCGCCCCAGCCGATACCCCCGGAATCAAACGCCCCGGCTCCCGCCGCCCCTGCTGCCCCGGCCCCGCAGGCCCCGCAGCCGACAAAGGGCATGGTGGCGGCCCAGGACGCATTCAACCAGGCGATGGACTTATATTCCGCCGGGGACTACGAAAATGCAAAGGCCAAGTTCAGCGCATTCCTCCGGAACTACCCGACGGACAACCTTGCGGACGACGCCAGGTTCATGCTCGGAGAGATAGCATTCACCCGGAAAGACTACGCCGGGGCCGTGAAGGAATACCAGAAGGTCGTGGACGATTATCCGCTCGCGGACAGGGTGCCGGACGCGCTTTACAAGGAAGGCGTCGCATACGATCTGATGGGGAATCCGGACAAGGCCCGCGAGAGCTTTAACCGCGTAATGGACAACTATCCCTACAGCGACGCGGCGAAAAAGGCGCACCATGAGCTTGACAAACTGAAGGGCAAATAAGCGAGGAGAGCATTATGAAAAAGAGACTCCTGCCGGTGATAGTCGTATTTGCTATGTTCTTTTCGTTATCCACCGCCTTCGCCGGGGAAGAAGGCCAGGCCCAGGCGGGCGGGCGGCCGTTCAGCGGTCAGACGTCGGTGTCGGCTGTGCCCTGGACCGGGAGATATACCATCGTAAAGGGAGACACGCTCTGGGATATATCCAAGGCCCGGCTTTCGGATCCCTTCGCCTGGCCCAGGATATGGAAGAAAAACCCGTTCATACACAACCCGAACCTCATATATCCGGGACAGGTTATCAAGCTCCCGCCGGGAGTTACCATAGCCCCGCCCAAGGCCGCGAAGGAGGTCCCGCCGCCCATCGAGAAGCGCGTGCGCGGGCCTTTTGTGAGCAAGGGCACTACGCTTATGAGCAGGCCGCCCGTCTCGGAAAGTAAAATAATTACCATTCCGCCGCCTCCGACAAGGCATCCGGTGGCAGGCGAGGAAGCCATACTGGAAGCCGGTTTCGTGGATGAAGGAGGAATTAAACCCCGTTCCATAAAGGGCAGCCCGATACCCCAGGCTCTCTACGGACTTTTTGACAAGCTTTATGTCAATACGGACGGAATCAAAGCGGGCGATCGTTTCATAATCGGGCGATACGAGGGGAAGGTAGAAGACCCCGGCACCGGAGATACCCTCGGCAGGCTGGTAAAGGTATCGGGAGTCCTGGAGATAGAAGGGCCGAGGGACGGCTTCATGGTGGGCAAAATAACGAAGGCGTTCACGGACATAAAAATCTCCGACCGGCTCTTCCTGTACCAGGAGCCGGTTATAGTTTACGAGCCTGTGCCGCCAAACCCGAAGGCGTACGGCGTTTCCGGATATATAGCCGCGTTAAGCGGCGACAGGCATGACGTCACTCAAGCGGATATACTTTACATAGACAGGGGCGCAAAAGACGGCGTTCTGCCGGGCGACACCTTCGTCGTAAAGCGGCCGGGCGGCTATGCAAGGAAGGACACCCTGCTTGAAAGGTCTATCCCGCTTCCCGGCGTAAAGACGGGGCTTATTCGGGTTGTATCCGTCAGGGAGCATACCGCTGCGGCCAAGGTCGTAACCTCGGACGGGCCGCTAAAGGCGGGCTACAGTATATACTATTCCAGGCCGAAGTAGATTTGACTATACGCGGGCGGGTTATTCCAGGAGGCGCGGAAACCGGGGAGAGACTGCATAACGGCCCCGAAACGGAAGTTGCGGGCGGTGCGGCGGCATCTCCGGAAACGATGGACGCCGTTCCCTGGATGGCCCTCAACTCCGTAGACGGCGTCGGAAAGGTCTTATACAAAAGACTGATACTTCGCTTCGGAAGCCCGGAGAAGGTCTTTGCGGCAGGGAAGAGCGAGCTGGCTTCTGTTGACGGGATGGGGCCGAAGGCGCTCCAGGGCATCAAGGGCTTCAAGGGCTGGAAAGAGGCCCGAAACGAGGTAAAAAAGGCCCGCGCCCTTGGAGCCGACGTCGTCACATTTGCCGACCCGCGCTATCCGTATAACCTAAAGGAAATACACGACCCTCCGCCATACCTGTATGTCCTGGGCGAGCTTACGGTCGGGGATAAGATCTCCGTGGCAATGGTAGGCTCAAGGAACGCCTCCCACTACGGCCTCAGTGAGACGAAAAGAATAGCCAGGGATCTGGCGGTAAAGGGGATTACCATCGTCTCCGGCGGCGCGCGCGGAATAGATACGGAGGCGCATCGCGGCGCGCTTTCGGGCGGCGGCAGGACGATTGCCGTCCTCGGATGCGGTATAGACGTCACCTACCCGCGCGAGAACGGTGAGCTTTTTAAAAAAATCGCCGAATCCGGCGCGGTAATCACGGAATATCCCGTGGGCACGCCCCCGGACAAGGCCAATTTCCCGTCCAGAAACCGCATAATAAGCGGGATTTCGCTTGGCGTCATCGTCATGGAGGCGGCCAAGGATTCCGGCTCTCTTATAACCGCGTCATATTCCGTCGAGCAGAACCGTGAGGTATACGCCTTGCCGGGGAACGTCAGCGCGGACAACTCCAGGGGCGTCAACAGCCTTATCAAAAAAGGCGCAAAGCTCATCGAAGGACCGGCGGACGTGCTCGAAGACCTGTTCCCTTACATGAAGGGATACGTAAGCGAGCTTGCACTTGACTACGGCGACGCGCCCGAAAAGACCGCCGTTATGCCGCCTCTTGGCCCGGATGAAATGTCCGTTTACAGCCAAATCTCGCTTGAGCCGGTACATGTCGATGTAATTGCGGAGAAAACCGGCTTCCCCGTGTCCAGGATTTTGTCCCTGCTCCTCGACATGGAGCTCAAGGGACTGGTCAGGCAAATTTCCGGGATGAATTACATAAAAGAGATTTAGCCCTTTACGAGGGCGAGGGGCTGTGGTAGAATCGAAGAAACTGAAGCGTCATTTTCCGCAGCACATAGAGAACTCCCGGAGTTTTTAAGCTTATAACAGGTTCTTTTCGAGGCCAATGAAAGAAGACTTTCTCGATATAGTTGCGGTAATCGTCCGGCAGATGGCCGAGGACGACACAGTCGGCCCCAGAGACAAAAGCATTATCGAAGGCCTCCTGGACGACGGATACGACCTCATGGACATCGACGACGCCCTGTCCTGGTTCGAGAGCCTGGGCTCGATGGCGGAAGAGCTGGAGGGGGTGGAGTTCTGGCCGGGTTTCAGGGGGGTGCGCGTTCAGGCCCGATGGGAGAAGGAGGCAATGTCTCCTCAGGCGTATGACTACCTGATGCGCCTTAACCGCTCCGGAGTGGTGGACGACTCCTTCCGTGAGGCCATAATCGACAAAATCATAGACCTGAAACTCTCGGATTTCGGTGTGGAACAGATGAAAGCGCTCCTCGGGCTGGTGCTGTATTCCCAAGGCAGGTTCCTGCCGGATTCCTCCTCCGTAAACACGGAATGCAGCCTGAAGGGGCTGCTCAACTGACCGTGGCGGAAACGCGGGACAGCAAACGGTCTTGACCGCGCTTTTATAAAGATTTTTATAACCGGGGCGCCTGACGACGCCCTTTGTTGTTTTAAATGTTGCAGGGGCGCAATTTATTGCGCCCGTCGAGTATTGCAACTGACCGATAGAACAAAAGGGAACCGGAAAATATAGATGGCAAAGGATTTGATTGTAGTCGAATCGCCCGCGAAGGCGAAGACGATTAACAAGTACCTGGGCGACAAGTATGTCGTTAAGGCGTCTCTCGGCCATGTGCGGGACCTGCCCAGGAAAAGACTCGCGGTAGACATAGAAAACGGCTTCATGCCGGAGTACGAGGTAATAAAGGACAAGGCCAAGGTGATTACGGAGCTCAAGAGGCTCGCCAAGTCTGCGGAAAAGATATATCTCGCGCCTGACCCGGACCGCGAGGGAGAAGCCATCGCATGGCATGTCGCGGAAGAGATAAAGGCGCCGGGCGAGAAGATATTCCGGGTTCTCTTTAACGAGATTACGAAGCGGGGCGTTACCGAGGCAATGAAAAGCCCCGGCAAGATAGACATGAACAAGGTGGACGCCCAGCAGGCAAGGCGCGTGCTGGACAGGCTTGTCGGATACCAGGTAAGCCCGCTCCTCGGCAAAAAGGTAAAGTGGGGCGCCTCCGCCGGGAGGGTGCAGTCCGTGGCGCTCAGGCTTGTTGTGGAGCGCGAAAGAGAGATACAGGCCTTTACCCCGAAGGAATACTGGAGCATTACAGCGGCCCTTTCTGCTGACAGCCCGCCGCCTTTCACGGCAAAGATAATAAAATCCGACGGGAAAAAATTCGAGATACTCGCCTCCGCCCAGGCCGAAGAAATAACCGCCTACCTTAAAGACCAGGCCTTCATCGTCTCGAAGGTGGACAAAAAGGAAAAGAAGCAGTATCCCGTTCCGCCCTTTACGACAAGCAAACTCCAGCAGGAGGCAGCAAGGAAGCTAAGATTCTCGGCCAAGAAGACGATGCTCGTCGCCCAGCAGCTATACGAGGGCCTGGAAATAGGCCCGGAAGGCGCCGTCGGCCTCATAACCTACATGAGGACGGACTCCACCCGCGTATCCAGGGAGGCCGTTGAAGAGGCGAGGGCCTTGATAGCCGATAAATACGGGAAGGATTATCTCCCGGAGAAGCCGCCCGTCTATGCGTCCCAGAAGAAGGCGCAGGAGGCCCACGAGGCAATCAGGCCCACTTCCGCAGAGCGGGAGCCGGAATCCCTGAAGGGCTATCTTGACAAAGACCAGTTCGCGCTTTACCGCCTGATATGGAACCGCTTCCTGGCCAGCCAGATGAACCCGGCAGTCCTCGACATGACCGGCGTGGACATCCAGGCGGGCAGATACGGCTTCAAGGCCACAGGCTCGGTCGTGAAGTTCCCCGGCTTCAGGGCGCTCTACATGGAAGGCAAAGACGAGGAAAAGTCCGACAAGGAAACCGAAGATGGCGCGGAACCAGAAATCTCTGTCAGCCTGCCCCCGCTACGAACCGGGGACCTCCTCAAGCTTAATGAATTGACCCCCCGCCAGCATTTTACACAGCCCCCGCCAAAGTATACGGAGGCGAGCCTTGTAAAGGAGCTTGAGGAAAAAGGAATAGGCCGCCCGAGCACCTATGCCGCAATAATGTCTACGATTGTAGACCGCGAATACGTCGAGAAAAAAACGAATGCGTTCTCCCCTACGGAGCTTGGATTTATCGTAAACGACCTGCTGGTGGAGAGCTTCCCCGATCTGTTCAACGTAACCTTCACGGCGAAGATGGAAGACGAGCTCGACGAGATAGAGGAAGGGCGGGTGCAGTGGGTGGACACAGTAAGGGAATTCTACACCCCGTTTGAAAAAGACCTGATAAACGCCCAGAAGGGCATGAGGAACGTCAAGCGCGAGGAAACCCCCACGGACATCGAGTGTGAGAAGTGCGGCAGGAAGATGGTGATAAAATGGGGCAGAAACGGACGGTTCCTGGCCTGCCCCGGCTACCCGGAATGCAAGAACACCAGGGAGCTTCCCGGCGAAGGCAAAAGCAATTCTGCCCAGGCGGCGCAGCCTGAGGCGACGGACGAAAAATGCCCGAAATGCGGAAGCCCGATGGTAATAAAGTCCGGACGGTTCGGGAAGTTCATGGCGTGCAGCGCATACCCGAAATGCAAGACCACCAGGCCCATACCGCTGGGCGTCATGTGCCCGAAGTGCGGGGGAGAGCTCTCCGAGCGCAGGACAAAGGCAGGCAAACCTTTTTATGGGTGCGCCAATTATCCGAAGTGCGATTTCGCCTCCTGGGACAGGCCGGTTCCGAAGGAATGCCCGGATTGCAAAAGCCCGTACCTTGTTGAAAAATACAGCAGGAAGGACGGCCCGTACATAGCCTGTCCGAACAAGGACTGCGGGCACAAGGAAGCTTCCGCCGGGGAAAATGCCGCATCAGGGAAGGCAGAGGGAGCGGGGGGAGAATAACAGATGTCCGAACAGGGTATAGAGGTATTCTTAGACGAGCAGAGGGTCTTCCCGCCCAGGGCAAAATTTTCCAAGAACGCCCACATCAAGAGCATGGAGGAATACGAGAGGCTCTACAAGTGGTCCGTGGAGGACCCGGAAGACTTCTGGGCGGAGATGGCCCAGACGAACCTCGCCTGGTTCAAAAAATGGGACGAGGTCTTGGATTACGACTTCGGTAAGCCCTGCATAAAGTGGTTCAAGGGCGGCAAGCTGAACGTCTCCTATAACTGCCTCGACAGATACATCCATACCCCTTCCTACAGAAACAAGGCCGCGATTATCTGGGAGGCCGACGACGGAACCTACAAGACCTATACCTACCAGCAGCTCTACAGGGAAGTCAACCGCTTCGCAAACGTCCTGAAGGAAAAAGGCATAAAGAAGGGAGACCGGGTCTCCATATACCTCCCGATGATACCGGAGCTGGCAATATCCATGCTGGCCTGCACAAGGATCGGCGCCGTGCACAGCATAGTCTTCGGAGGCTTCTCATCTTCCGCGCTGAAGGACAGGATACAGGACTGCGGAGCCACGCTCCTTATAACGGCGGACGGAGGCATAAGGGGAGGCAGACACGTCCCCCTGAAGGCCGCCGCGGACGCAGCACTTAACGAATGCCCATCCATAAAAAGCGTCATCGTCGTAAGCCGCTCGGACAGGGGCGCCATAGACATGGAGCCGGGCCGGGATACATGGTGGCACGAGGAGATGTGCCGCCGGGAAGTTACCAACTATTGCCCGCCTGAGTGGATGGACGCCGAAGACCCGCTCTTCATTCTTTACACCTCCGGCTCCACGGGCAAGCCCAAAGGCGTACTCCATACCACCGGAGGCTACCTTCTCTATACTAACCTCACCTTCCGTTGGATTTTCGACTACAAAGAAGAGGACATACATTTCTGCACGGCGGACATAGGCTGGGTAACGGGCCACAGCTACGTCATCTACGGCCCGCTCAGTAACGGCGCGACGACGCTTATCTTCGAGGGCGTGCCGACATACCCCGACCCCGGCCGCTTCTGGCAGATAGTGGAGAAGTTCGGCGTCAACATATTCTATACCGCCCCCACGGCGATAAGGGCCCTTATGAAGGAAGGCGAAAAATGGCCGGGCATTTACGACTTATCCTCCCTTAAAGTCCTCGGCACGGTAGGCGAGCCGATAAACCCTGAAGCCTGGATGTGGTATCACAATAACATCGGCGGCGGCAAGCTGCCGATAGTGGACACGTGGTGGCAGACCGAGACCGGCGGCATTCTCATCGCTCCGCTCCCCGGCGCTACGACGCTTAAGCCCGGCTCCGCGACGAGGCCGTTTCCGGGCGTTGTGCCGAGGGTTGTGGACGAAAAAGGCAGGCCCGTCCGTCCGAACGAAGGCGGCTACCTGATAATCGAAAAACCGTGGCCCGGAATGATACGCGGCACATGGGGAGACCCGGAGAGCAAAAGGATAAAGGACGTCTATTTCAGCCGCTTCCCCGGAGCGTATTTCACAGGCGACGGGGCAAGGGTGGACGAGGACGGGGACTTCTGGCTGATGGGCCGCATAGACGATGTCATTAACGTCTCCGGCCACAGGCTCGGCACGGCTGAAGTGGAGAGCGCGCTCGTATCGCACGAGGCCGTAGCCGAGGCCGCGGTAGTCGGCTACCCGCACGACATCAAGGGCGAAGGCATCTATGTATACGTTACCCTCAAAGACGGCTACGCCGCCTCCGATAATCTAAAGAAGACGCTCATCGGGCACGTCAGAACGGTAATCGGGCCTATCGCGTCCCCGGACAAGCTCCAGTTCGCGCCGGGACTTCCCAAGACCCGGAGCGGCAAGATAATGCGCAGGATTTTAAGGAAAATTGCCGCGAACGAGATTGAGAACCTGGGAGACACCTCCACGCTGGCCGACCCCTCCGTCGTAGATAACCTGGTTGCTAATAAATTATAAAAATTTCTATTGACAATAGTATTCCAAATAATTTATATTTCAGCGCGAGGTCGCCGCGCGGTATTAGGTTAACGCGGTTTTTTATCTGACGGGGGCGGGTCCCCCCCAATAGTCTGGTTTGCAAATTTATAATATGCCGGCCAGGTCTTAAGAGACGGAAGGAGCTTTATGAGGGGAAAGGTCAAGTGGTTCAACGAGAGCAAGGGTTACGGTTTTATCGAGCCGGAGAGCGGCAAAGACGTATTCGTTCATTTTTCGGCGATAAAGATGGAAGGCTACAAGACGCTTACGGAAGGCCAGGAGGTGGAGTTCGACGTTACCGATGGGCCGAAGGGCCCGCAGGCCAGCAACGTTACAGCCGGCTGATAACGGAAGCTTTTTAATACAATACCCGGCCCCGGAAGTTTCCTTCCGGGGCTTTTATTTTTTATGGCTTGAATTTTCAAGTCATAGCTGTTATGACGAACGCTGATGAAAAAACTTCACCTGCTGATTGTAGACGACAACCAGGAAGTAAGCGAGTTTATGAGGCTTCACAGCGGCCCCGGAAGAGCAGAACAAGGTGTTCGAGAAGTATGACCGCCTTCCCTCCGGGCTGGAAAAACGGAAATTTCCCCCCAGGTTTCTCAAATTGTCCCATAATGATGGTATAATCTGACTAATTGCCGACAGTTTTGTGTCGGAAGTCTGCAAGCAATCATCCGCGAAGCAACAATGTCCTGTGGGGTCTTAATACATGTGGAAGCCGCGCCTGAAAGAGAAAGTCAACGCTATACAGAAAATCCTGCTCATACTTGCAGGCGTTTTTCTGGTTTATTCCCTGCTTGGTTTTTTCGTTGTTCCGCCCGTAGTGCGCATTATTGCGGAAAAAGACCTCTCCAAGGCCCTTAAAAGACCGACAGCCATCCGAAAAATCAGCTTTAACCCCTACAACCTTACCCTTACGGTCTACGGCCTCTCCGTGGCCGGGCAAAAAGGCGGCAGATTCATATCCGTTGGCAAGATAACAGCGGATTTCCAGATAGTATCCGTCTTTAAAGGCGGCGTGGTTTTAAGAGAGCTTGTGGTGAACGACCCATATGTGAGGATTGTACGTAACGAAGACTTTACCTACAATTTTTCGGATCTGATCAGCGGTTCTAAAAAGAAAAAAGGGAAACCGCTTAATTTCTGTCTCGACAATATAATCATAAGCGGCGGCAGAGTGGATTTCGACGACCGGCCCAAAAAAGCCTCGCATGTCATGGACGAAATAACCATCATGGTGCCGTTTATCTCAAATTTCAGATATGATACAGGCACATTCGTGCATCCCGCCTTCTACGCCAGACTCGACGGAAGGCCGGTCGACCTAAAGGGCGAGACAAAGCCGTTTGCAAAGGGAGAAGAAACGCTGTTCAACATAAGGGTTAACGCCCTGAATATACCCAAGTATATGGAATATCTCCCGAAACAATACAAGCTCAGGATAACCTCCGGGACATTGAGCGCAGACGGGGCGATTTCATTTGTCAGTCCCGGAGACGGGACAATCCCGCGCCTTTTATATCAGGGGAATATCTCGCTCGACGGGCTGAAGGTGGACAATCCGGACGGGTCGAATATTGCGACACTTTCTCATGCCGGGGCAACTATACAGGATGCGGAACCCCTTGCAGGGGACTATAAAATATCAAGCATTATAATCGACCAGCCCGGTCTGAACATTGTGCGGGAGGCGGACGGGCAGTATAACGTAATGAAACTCCTTGGCCTGGGCGCGAAAACGCCGCCGAAGCCGCAAGTAAAGAAGCCCCAAAAGATACGCGTCGAACTGCGGGATTTCTCGCTCTCCGGCGGCAGGGTCAATTTTACCGACATGTCTGTTCCGGGGCATTTCAAGACGGCTATAAAGGACACCTCCGTTAGCCTCGCGGGGCTTGATTACGGCGGGCCACCAAAGCCGGCGAGCTTTAAAATCGCCGCAAAGACGGAGACGGGGGAGTCGCTGGCCGTGGAAGGGAATATCGTCCCCAGGCCTGTCAAGTTGGACGGCAAACTCGCCCTCACGGGGATAAAAATAGCCCGGTACTCGCCGTATTACGCGCAGATGATGAACTTCTCCGCGAAAGGGACAGCGGACGTATCTGCCGGGTTTTCATACGGCGGCGGCACGACTGTTTCGGACGGCTCACTCCTTGTAAAAGACCTGAAGCTTGCCAGGCCCGAAGGGACCTTCACGACAGTCAAAAGGTTTTCTGTCAACGGTTTTTCGGCGGATCTGGAGAAGAAAACGGCTGTTGTGGATAAGGTGGAATCGAGCGGCGCCGTTATTACCGTCCTGCGCGGGAAAAACGGGACGTTCAATCTTACGACACTCTTCAAGAAAACCAGGGCCGCGCCGCCGGCTCGCCGCAGGACTGCCGGTTCCGCGAAACTCTGGCAGGCGCTGATTAAGAACCTGCTTCTTGGCGGCTACCGCATAAACCTTACGGACGAGACGACAACTCCGCCGGTGAATATGAGCTGGAGCGGCATAAGGCTTTACGCAAACAACATCGGCACGAGGCGCGGGACAAAAGCCCGGTTCAAAATCGCGCTGGTTGTAGGGCGGCGGGGGCGGTTAAACGCGTCCGGGAGCATAGTCCCGGCGCCGTTTTCCGCAAGAGTCGCCATGCGCCTGAAAAACGCGCCGATTCAACCGGTTACGCCGTATATGCATGGCAGGGTGAATATGGACATCACCGCTGGCTCGATCTCGGGAAACGGAAATATTTCAATGAGTTACACTAAGAAAAACGGCTTTTCCGCAAGCTACGCCGGCGACGCCTCGGTAGATGATTTCAACGCCGTGGACAAGGCGGATAATCACCGGCTCATAGCGTGGAAATCATTGTCTTTCAAGGGGTTGCAATCCGGCGTAAACCCGTGGATTTCGAAGATGGACACCATTTCCCTGGCCGGTTTTTACTCCCGCATAGCGATACTTCCTGATGGAAAAACGAATCTCCAGGGCGTAGTAATCGCGCAAAAAGGCCCCCCGGCTGCCCCATTGGCGGGCCGGAAAAAGACCCCGTACATCCCCTCAAAACCGGAGGAGAGGCCGTTCTCCGTAAAGGTCTTCAAGATGAGCGGCGGGACGATAAGTTTCTCGGACGACCACATAAAACCGCATTACAGGATGAAGTTCTCCGATACGGGAGGCAGCGTCACGGGGCTTTCTTCCAACCCGAACAATACGGCTGCCCTGGACTTAAAGACCAGAATAAACGGCGTCTCGCCGGCGGAGATTTCCGGGAAGATAAAACCGCTCCCAAAGAAAATTTACGCGGACATCGCAATGCGGCTTCGCGGCATGGAACTCCCGCCGACATCGCCGTATTCCCGGAAGTTCATAGGCTATGACATTATAAACGGCCAACTCTCGCTTAACCTCCATTACCTGATTGAAAAGGACACGCTCAAAGCGGGGAACGACATAAAGCTGGACCAGTTCGACCTCTCGGAGAAGCCGGAGAACCCCAAGGCCGCAAAGCTTCCGGTGAGGCTCGTCGTAGCGCTCCTGAAGGACAGAAACGGCCTGATAGACCTGGACGTCCCCATATCGGGAAACCTTAAAGACCCTAAGTTCAGCCTGGGCGGGGTGATATGGGTCGCTATCAGAAATACCATAATCAAGCTTGCGACGGAGCCGTTTGCCTTAATCGGCAAGCTGTTCGGCGGCGGAGCGGATCTCGGCTATATCGACTTCCCTTACGGCAGAGCGGCCCTCGGCCCCGATGGAATAAAGAAGCTGAACATAATCGCAAAGGCGCTCCACGACAGGCCGAAGCTGAAGCTTGAGATAACGGGGCGCGTGGATACGGCGCAGGACAATGCCGGGCTTCGCCAGGTCATATTCATGAGGAAAATTAAGGCGGCAAAATACAAGGACATGGGCAAAAAAGAGCGGCCTTCCAACCTGGACGACGTGGTTATAAAGCCCGACGAGTATAATAAATACCTGAAGAAGGCCTACAAGGCGGAGAAGTTCAAAAAGCCTACGAACTTCCTGGGGCTGGACAAGAGCCTGCCGCCGCCTCAGATGGAAAAGCTGATGATGGAGCATATAAGCATCAACCGGGAGGATTTAAGGCGGCTGTCGGCAGAGCGCGCCGGGGCCGTCCGGGATTATCTTATGACTACGGGGAAGGTTGCCCCCGAAAGGCTCTTCGTTACAAGACCGGAACATATCGCGGCAAAGGAGAAAAAAGGAGAAAAAGGCTCACGCGTGGACTTCAGCCTGGGATAAACCCTGGATTCCCGATAGGGTCATTCGGGAATGACCGAGGGTGTGCGTAGGCTGTAGGGGCGCAAGTTACTTGCGCCCTACAGATGGTTTGTCATTCCGGCGCAGCCCAAGAATCCGCATTTAAGCTACTCAGCCGGCATACACAGTATCTCCACGGCGTAGCGGTTTTTCGCCCTGCCTTGTGCCGTGGCGTTCGCGTGTATCGGGCGGTTCTCCCCGAAGCCCACGGTATTAAGCCTGTCCGCAGAGATTCCGTATCCCTTGACAAGCCTGTCCTTCACGGCCTTCGCCCTCATAAGCGAGAGCTTCCGGTTGAACCTGCCCGGCCCGGTGTTGTCCGTATAGCCTTCGATAGTCCCGTTCATTTCGGGATGCTCCTTCATGTAATCGGCAACCCTTTTTACCTCCGGCTCGTATTCGGACTTGAACTTCGCGCTGCCGGAATCGAACAGGACCTTAAGCCCTACGCAGTTCTGCTTCAGCTTCGGCTCCGACATTTCCTTGCCGTTGGAGCAGAATACGCGCACCGCGCGGCGGTTCTGTGCCCTGCCCGCGTTCGTGAGGTTCGTGGCAATGGGGCCGGACTTTCCCATGCCCTCCGTCGTAAGCCTGTCCGCGCCGATATGGAAATACTTCACGAGATAGTCCTTCACGGCCTGCGCGCGCCTGTCGGTAAGTTTCAGGTTGTATTCCCTTGAGCCGACGGCGTCCGCATAAGCCTGGATTGTTGCGCGGGCGTCGGGGTTTGCCCGCATGAAATCGGCGATGCGCTTGAGTTCGCTATGATATTTCGGCTTGATGTCCGCCTTGTTGAAAGCGAAATGCACCTTGAGATTAAAACATGTGACGCCCCTGGTCTGTTTCGGGGCAACCCTCGCTTCCCTGTGCCTGCGCGCCGGGGCCGGTGGGACGGCTTCCGCCTTCATTGCGTGCGCCGTCGGTCCGCCGAAATAATACGTTGCGCCGAAGGTGGTAAGGAGATTGCTTGTCGTGTGGTTGAACGTGAAGATATAACGCGAATCTGCGCGCAGGGAGAGGTTGTCCATGATGAAATATTCGATGCCGCCGCCGCCGTCCACGAGGAAGCGGGTCTCCGAGCCTTCGTAGGAGGCGAACCCGAGCCCTGTCCCCACGTAAGGCTCAAGCTTCTTTCCGGGCCTCCAGTGGTACAGGCCGTCGAACCTGAACATGTGTATGTCCGTGTCGCCGTCGCCTCCTGCGCCGCTTTTCCTGTCAGGGTTCATCTTGTCGAAGGTGAACTCGACGCCGACTGTCTCGCTGAACGAATACCCGGCCCCGATTCCCCAGTCGAATGAGTGCGCATCGTAAGGCTCGCTGCCCTCCGTCCAGAACCACCCCAGGTGCGGGAACACCGAGACGGCGCCTGTCCTCGCAGGCTGCGCCGCCGCGCAGTGCGCGAAAATAAAAGTCGCGGATATTGCCGCAAGATTGGCAAGAAGCGTTTTCCTCATCGTCGCCTCCCCTTGGTTAAAATAAAAAAGGACAACCCCTAATCTTTTGGAACATGGAGCTGCCCTTAACATGAAACTTTTTAAAATTAATATACCATCCGGACGGGAGGCTGTAAAGTCGGGGGTTACGCGGTTTTTTCGGGTACTTTAAGGTCTGACGTGCACTGCGGGCAGCGGGTCGCCTTTGCGGGAATAGTGGAAAAACAGAAGGGGCAGGGCTTCGTGGCAGGCTCGGGGCTGAACTCAAGGACCTGCTTCTCAAACCTGTTTATGGACCTGACCAGGATGAAAACAGCCCCCGCGACTATCAGAAAACTTATGATGTCATTGAAGAAGGCGCCGTAGTTTATCGTTACCGCGCCCGCCGCCTTCGCCGCCGCAAGCGTCGGGTAAGGCGGCGGCGTCTTTCCGCCCCGGATGACCAGGAAGAGGTTGGAGAAATCCACGTTCCCGATAAGCACGCCGATAGGCGGCATGATTACGTCGGAAACAAGCGAGCGCACAATCGTGCCGAACGCGCCGCCGACGATTATGCCGACCGCCATGTCTATGACGTTTCCCCGCAAGGCGAACTGTTTGAATTCCTTGAGCATCACCCTAATTAATAGCATATGCCGAGACAGAAGTCCAGACGTTCCTTTGAGATTGACAATTCCCCCTTTCATGGAATATTATAACTCTTATGAAAAAGCTTCTCTGGCCCCTGCTGGCCGCACTGCTTTTTGCCGGATGCGCGACAACCGGCGCAAAGACGGTAACAAGAAATATTGTGCCCGCTCCGGACGGTCAGGTCGCCGTGTTCGGGAGGGTGGAACTCCTGAATACCATTAACGGAATATCCATGCCCGCCGATAATCTGAAATCGAAAATATACTTAAGAAACGACAGCGCAAACAAGACCTACGAAATATCCACCATAGACTCAGGCGACTTCGGCGTCTACCTGCCGCCGGGGACGTACGGGGCGGTGGAGATAAAGACCCAGGGCTACAAGTTTTTAACAGACCTCAAGCTGACCGTGCCCTCCAATCATCGCGCGGCATACACCGGGACGATAATCCTCGACGGAGAACCGGACGGCGTGATACCGGGCACGATTAACAGCACTGTCGTCCACGCCGCAAAGAGGTTCTTTTTCGGCACGGTCGATACATGGTTCGTATACCAGGTCAAGGACAGGCAGGACGGGTTCGAGGCGAGGCTTAAAAAGGCCGCGCCGAAGGCGGAGGTCAGGTTCGCCAAGGCGCTCTTCACGCCGTCGGGAGGCGTCGCCGCGGGATATTATCCCTACAAGGTAAGCCGGCCAAAGGACATGGTGAATACCCTGAGGGCCGGCTCGGACATGATAGAAGACATCGCCGGCGGTGTCGTCGTTTCTCTGCCGTATTACTTAAACCCGCTGGTTTTTATCACCCTGCCTCTGTAAAATTCCCGGAGCTTTCGCACATGGAATATAGGGAAGAGAGAGACTCCTTGGGCATAGTGAAGGTGCCGAAGGACGCCTACTGGGGTGTTCAGACCCAGCGAGCGGTCGAAAATTTCCCCGTCTCAGGGCTTCACGCCCACCCGAAACTTATCCGGGCAAGCGCCGTGATCAAAAAAGCTGCGGCCCAGGCCAACAGAAAACTCGGGAAACTCGACGATGCGCTCTCCGGCAAGATAATCCAGGCGGCGGACGAGGTCATGGGCGGGAGATTCGATTCCCAGTTCGTAGTGGATGTCTACCAGGCCGGAGCGGGCACCTCGCACAACATGAATACGAACGAGGTCATCGCGAACCGGGCGCTGGAGCTGATGGGCCGTGAAAAGGGGGACTATAAATCCTGCAGCCCGAACGACCACGTGAACATGTCCCAGTCCACGAACGACGTCTTCCCCGCCGCCATGCGCATCGCGGCAATCGCCGCCTTTAATGACCTTTCAGGCGAGCTTGTCGGGCTTTCACAGTCTCTTTCTAAGAAGTCCGCCGGGTTCGACCATATCCTGAAATCCGCCCGGACGCACCTCCAGGACGCCGTGCCCATTCGCCTCGGCCAGGAGTTCTCCGGCTACGCCGCAGCAGTGGAAAGAGGCGTCGATAGACTTGCCGGCGCTATAGCCGAACTCGGCGAGCTTGGGCTGGGCGGAAGCGCCGCAGGTACGGGCATCAACACGCACAAAGACTATGCGCCGCTCGTCGTGGAATATATAAAAGAGATAACGGGATTCGACTTAAGGCCGTCCGCGAACCTCTTTTATTCCATGCAGAGCCAGGGCGCCGTCCTCATGGCCTCCGGGGCGCTGAGGGCAATAGCTTCGGACCTGATCCGCATAGCGAACGACCTGAGGCTTCTCTCCTCCGGCCCCATGACAGGCCTTGCCGAGATTACCCTTCCCGCCGTCCAGCCCGGCTCGTCCATCATGCCTGGAAAAGTGAACCCTGTCATGGCCGAGATGCTGGCTATGGTCGGTTTTCAAGTCTGCGGCAATGATCGGACTATAGAGTTGGCGGCGCAGGCGGGCCAGCTCGAGCTCAACGTCATGATGCCGGTTATGGCGCACAACCTGCTCATGAGCGCGGAGATTCTGAAAAACGCTGTCGGGGTGTTCCGCATAAAATGCGTGGAAGGCATAATGGCGAACGAAAAAAGATGCCGCGAATATGTCGACAAAAGCCTCGGCATCGCCACCGCGCTGAACCAGCACATAGGGTATTTGAACGCCGCCGAGGTCGCAAAGGAAGCGCTTAAAACCGGCAAATCGGTCGCCGAGGTTACAAGAGAAAAGGGATACCTCTCCGAAGAGGAGTTCAGGAAGGTCTTCGACCCGATGCGGTTGACGGAGCCGAACTAAATTATTCCCAGTTCCTTCCCAGCTTTCTTTAGCTTATCCACCGCGAAATCCAAATCTCCCTTCGAGTGCGACGCGGACACCATACAGCGTATCCTGGCCGCTCCTTTCGGAACTGTGGGATAGGCTATCGCCTGCGCGAAGACCTCTTCGGCAAACAACATAGAAGATAGTTTTTTCGCCTTCTCCGCGTCTCCGACGATTATCGGCGTGATGGGCGTCTCGGTGCGCCCGGTATTATATCCAAGCGCGCGCGTCTTCTCCCGGAAATAAAGCGCGTTCTCCCAGAGCTTCTTTACGGGGCCGTCGTCGGACTCAAGTATCTTCACGGCGGCTATGCATGCCGCGGTGTCCGCCGCGGTAGTAGCCGACGAAAAGAGAAATGACCGCGCCCTCTGGCGCAAGTAATCAATCAAGACCGCGCTGCCCGCGACATATCCGCCCACTACGCCGAACGCCTTGGAGAGCGTCCCGATTTCGATGTCTATTCTCCCGTGAAGCCCGAAGTGGTCCACAATCCCCCGGCCCGCGCGCCCAAGCACGCCCTCGCCGTGCGCGTCGTCCACCATTACCATCGCGCCGGACTTCTCCGCCGCGTCGGCGATTTCCTTTAAGGGCGCGATGTCCCCGTCCATGCTGAAGACGCCGTCCGTTATCACAAGCTTCTTTTTTCTTGGAGATGTCTTAAGCTTCAATTTCAAGTCGGATACGTCCGCGTGCGCATATCTGGTTACATGGGCCCTGGAAAGGCGGATTCCGTCGATTATGCTTGCGTGGTTCAGCTCGTCCGAGAATATCTCGTCGTCCTGACCCATCAAGGCCTGTATAACGCCAAGGTTCGCCATGAACCCGGACTGAAGAGCAATCGCCGCCTCCACGCCCTTGAAGCGCGCCAGGGCCTCCTCAAGTTCTCTGTGCAGTGTCAGCGTTCCCGCAATCGAGCGCACCGCCGCCGGGCCTGCGCCGTATCTCTCCAGCGCCTCCTTCGCGGCGTCCACGAGGCGCCTGTCGTCCGCAAGGGCAAGGTAGTTGTTCGAGCAGAGATTCAAGACCCGCCGCCCGTCCGCCATTATCCACGCCCTCTGCGCCGAGCCAATCTCGTGGACGGTGTTATAAAGCCCGGCGGCCTTCAGCGATTCGAGTTCCTGTCTTATAAACTGTAATTTATCCATCATCCCCCGTTTATCCTGAACAGTACCTTTCCGCACCTGCCGGATTCCATCAGATCGAAGCCTTTTTTGAAATCAGTTAACGGAAGCTCGTGGGTAATCAGCTTCGATATGTCGAGCCGCCTTGAAGACAGAAGCCTGCTTAAGGTCTGCCAGGTGGAGAATATCCTGCGCCCGGTTATGCCGTAAATCCTGAGCTTTTTGAATATCACCGTCTCCGTAAGGGCAATCTGCGCTTCGCCCCGGAATATCCCAAGCAGCGACACCCGCCCGCCCGGCGTCACCAGGGGCAGGGCGTCCCGCAGGGCGCCCTTGCTGCCGGATACCTCGAGCAGGACGTCCACTCCGTCTCCCGCCGTCGCCGTCAGGACCGGCCCCTTCAGCGGCGTTACCTTCGGGTTCAGGACTATGTCCGCGCCAAGCCCTTCCGCGAGCGAGAGCCGGTATTCGTTCGGGTCGGACACGATAACCCTGGCCGCGCCGCACGCGCGCGCAAGGGCGGCGCACATGAGTCCTATCGGCCCCGCGCCGGTTATCAGTATCCTCTTTCCCGTTACGTCCTCCGCAAGTAATGTATCCACGGCGTTCCCAAGAGGTTCCTGGAGCGTCGCTATCCGGTCGGGGATGTCGGGGTGGTTCACCCAGATATTCTTTTCCGGGATTGCCGCGTATTGCGCGAATGAGCCGTCTTTGTCCACGCCCATTATTTTTAGTTCGCGGCATATCTCAGGCTTCCCCGTGCGGCACTGAAGACACCTGCCGCAGAAGACGTGAGATTCCGCTGAGACCCGCGTGCCGGGCCTCATGCCGCTCGTCCCCGGCCCGCTTTCGACAACCTCCCCCGCGAACTCGTGCCCGACTATTACCGGCGGCTTCATGCGGCCCGCCGCCCAGGGCGCCCAGTTGTAAATAAGCGAGTCCGTCCCGCAGATGGACGCGTAGTTTATCTTTACGAGGACTTCTCCCGGCCCCGGCTCGGGCGCCGCTGCCTCCTTGAGCGCCAGTCCCGGCTCCTGTGCCTCTTTTATCACCGCGAGCATAATGGTTTCATTTCCTTATGAGGGCTGTAAGCTGACTTATGCCGGTCTTATCTCCGTTACGTATTCCACTTCAAGCTGCATCCAGCCCAGCTCTCCCTGCAGAAATATCTCCGTTTCGGTTACCTCTATGAGTTTTCCCCTGTAGCTTATGCCGTTCGCCATTGCAATGACTTCATGCCCTACAAGCCCCGCCAGAGAATCGGTAAACATAGGCCCCCCGGTTAATATACGTCACTTATGTCAAGCTCCCGCATGGCGTCGTAACCAAGCGGGGAGCCGACCTTCCGGACCTGCACCATGACCTTCGTCCCCGGCCCTTCCTTGGCCTGGAGCACGACGTTATTCATCGGGCCGTATCCTCCGAGCGGCTTCCAGCCGTCCTTGGCGCTTATGAAGAACCGGTACTCGTACCTGCGGCCCATCCCCGCCACCGGCTGTGCGCTTACACGGATGGGAGATTTCGGGTCTCCCGGCTCGAAACGCTTCGCCTTGAGCTCCACGCACCGGAGCAGACACATGGGCGCTTTCTTCAGGCACATGGGCGTCCGGGGGTCGAAAAATTCTCCGAACGGCCTGTCCAGGGACCGCCGGCCCTCCACCCTTATTACCATGAACTCAGGGGGCGCCGGGCTTTTGGCTGTCGGCAGGCCGGTTTCAGGCAGGCCGGACGCCGAACCGGTCGCCGGCCAGCCGGCCTCGCCCGCAGGCTGGACGGCTCCCGCGATTATGAGGTCTCCGCCCGGCTCTATGGCTACGGACGAGGCGAAGCCTTCCTTCCCGAAGCTGTAAGTCCTTGAGGATAGCAGCTTTCCGTTTTTGTCGTAGACGAGCAGGAGCCAGTCTCCGCCTTGGTTGCCCTTGAAAGTCCTGCCGACGACGTATATCCGCCCCTCGTGGTCCACGGCCACGGCGTCGCCCCTGTTTTTATACTCCGAGCCGGTGAAATCCGAAGCCCAGAGAAGCCGCCCCTTGGGGCTGTATTTCAGCGTCAGGGCCGTCCGAGGCAGGTCGGGCCCGTCCGCGCTCGTCTCACCGGTGACGATGATATTGCCGTCGTCGTCCGAGGCTATTCCGTATGCCGTTACGCTGTCCATCTGCGGCTTGAAATCGTCCTGCCATAGAATCCTGCCGTCCTCCGGGTTGTAACGCAGCGTCATTATGCCGTCCTGCCCCGTCCCCAAGTCCTTATACCAGCCGGTTACCAGGACGTCTCCGTCCGGGTTGAGGGCTATCCCTGTGGCCTGGGCGGGCGTGCGCACGTCCTCGAAGTCCTCCCAGGCGATCTCGCCATGTTTGTCGAACCGTACGGTATAGTAGAGCGGATACGTGCCCGAGGAGTTCATGGCAAATCCGGTGACGTAGATATTCCCGTAATTGTCCGCGACGATGCCCGAGGGCCTGTTGTTGTTCAGCCTGCCGGAGGCGTGGGTCTCCATTAGGATGTCTCCGCCAGGGGAGTATTTTATGACCCGGTAATCCGTGTAATAAGACCGGGAATAGGTATTTGTGGGGTTGTCGAGGTTATTGCTCGCGCCGGCGACGAGTATGTTCCCGTTTTCGTCGAAGGCGACGGCCTTCCCGACATCGTTCCAGGAACGGTCGTAGCGTTTTGCCCAGAGCATGTTGCCGCCCGGTTCGTACAGGGCGGTCAGGTAATCGAAATTGCCGGCGGGTTCGCTCGCGAAACCCGCGGCGGCGACAATCCCTCCCGGCCCCACGGCTACGGAATTCGCCTGGTCCCTGTCCCGGCCCGGATTCGTGGAATAGGCCGACTGCCACAGGACGTCTCCGGGGGCGGCGCCGGCATCCGGGGGCCAGGCGCATAGAGCGGTTAATGTCAGCAGGACAAGAATGATTTTCATATTCCTCTATATTTCTCAATATATCCTTAAAAAGATTCCAAGTCAACCTGTCAACCTATGGAATTTTCTTTATTTTCGGGGCCGGTTGTGGTAAATATTCTGGAATGAAGCTAAACCGAGACTGCCGTTATTTCCTGGGCCACATACCCTGCCGCCCGCACAAAAAGCACGGCGTGCACTGCGAAGGATGCCGGTATTACGACCCGGCGGATTTCAACATACTAATCATCAAGCTCGGCGCTATAGGCGATGTAATACGTACTACCCCGCTTCTGCGCAGGTTCAAGGAAGAATACCCGCGCGCGTTTATAACCTGGCTCACATATTCCCCGGAGGTATTGCCGGGCGCGGTAGACAGGAAGATGGGTTTTACGCTCCAGAGCGTCGTTTCGCTCCTCCCGCAGGAGTTCGACCTCCTGATTAATCTCGACAAGGACCTTGAGGCCGTGGGCCTGGCCAATCAGATTAAGGCTAAGGCGAAAAGGGGATTCGTTATGGCCGGCGGGAAATGCATCAACGCTGACGAGGCCGCCTACGACAAGCTCCTTACCGGGCTCTGGGATGATGTGAACAAGGCCAACAAGAAGAGCTACCCGGAGGAGATATTCGAGATCTGCGGGTATAAGTTCCAGGGCGAGAAATATATTCTTGAACTGCCGGAGAAAAGGCCGGATTTCGACATACCCGGCGGCGCGCGCGTGGTGGGGCTGAATACCGGCTGCGGCGGCAGATGGGTCACGAGGCTCTGGAGGGACGAGAGGTGGGTGGAGCTTGCAGAGAGGCTTCAAAAGGCCGGGTATTTCCCGCTTTTCCTCGGCGGCGAGCAGGAGCACGAAAAAAACCTGCGGCTCTCAAAGGAATCCGGCGGCGCCTATCTCGGACATTTTCCACTGAGCGATTTCTTTTGCCTCGTGGACAGGTGCGAGCTTATGGTTACCGCTGTCACGATGGGTATGCACATCGCAATCGGGCTTAACAAGAAGCTCGTGCTCTTCAATAATATCTTCAACTCTCACGAGTTCGAGATGTACGGCCTGGGAGAGATCATTTCGCCGGGTATGGAGTGCGAGGGCTGCTTCAAACAGAGCTGCGCCGAGACCTGCATGGACCGGATTACCGTCGAAGACGCCTTCCAGGCCGTGCAGCGGCTTCTGAAGTGAAAATCCTAATCATCGGCCCGGCGCACCCGTTGCGCGGAGGAATAGCCCAGTTCCTGGCGCTTCTGCATGACACGCTGAAAAAGCGCGGGCATGATGTAATCTTCCACCGCTTCATCCGCCAGTATCCGACATTCCTCTTCCCCGGCAAGACACAGGACGACGAAAGCAGGTCCCCCGTCGAGGTGGTGTCGGCTCCGCTCTTCCACCCATTCAACCCCTTCAACTGGATACCCGAAGGAATAAGGATTGCCGGAGAAAAACCGGACCTGATAATCCTCAAGTGGTGGATGCCGTTTTTCGGGCCGTCGTATTTCGCGGTATTGCTCGTTGCGAAGCTTCTCTGCCGGACAAGGGTAATGCTGGTTGTGGACAACGCCATCCCGCACGAAAAAAGGCCCGGAGACATGCTCTTCACGAGGCTCGTCTTCTCGCTCACGGATTATTTCATCGTCATGTCGAATGCCGTAAGAGACGACCTGCTGAAGCTGAAACCCGGCGCCGAATATGCCCTGACTCCGCACCCGCTCTACGAGGTATTCGGACGCCCGAAGGACATGGACGAATCGAAGCGCGCCCTTGGGGTATCCGGGCCGGTGATACTTTTCTTCGGCTTCGTCCGCGAATATAAAGGGCTTCATGTTCTGCTCGACGCGATGCCAAAGATATTGAAAGAAGTCTTCGTAACCCTTGTCGTTGCGGGCGAGTTCTACGAGGACAAGGATGCCTATACGGAGCAGATAGAACGGCTGGGGATAGGAGAAAACGTCAAGATCATCGACAAGTATATATCTAACGAATCGGTATCCGATTACTTCTCCGCGGCGGACGCGCTCGTGCTCCCGTATCTATCCGCCACGCAGAGCGGCATAACCCAGATAGCCTTCGCATTCAACCTCCCGGTAATCGCCACGAAGGTCGGGGGGCTTCCGGAGGTGGTGAAAGACGGGGAGACGGGTTTCCTGGTGCCGCCGGGCGACCCGGAGGCCCTGGCCGACGCGGTAATAAGATATTTTCAGGCGGACAGTTTAAAAATATTCCGCGAGAACGTGCGAAGGGAGAAGAAGCGGTTTTCCTGGGACGCCTTCGCGGAAAGCGTGGAGAGGCTGGCGGATGAATAACCCTCTCATCTACATAATCGTCCTGAACTACAACCGCAAGGGCGACACCCTCGAATGCCTCGACTCCCTCTTTCGCATGGACTACCCGAACTACAAAGTCCTTGTCGTGGATAACGCGTCTTCGGACGGTACGGCGGACGCCGTGCGAAAGGCGTATCCAGGCGCGGAGGTGCTGGAAAACGAAAAGAACCTAATGTATGCCGGGGGTAATAACGAGGGCATAAGATTCGCGCTCGCCAGGGGCGCGGAGTGGGTTTTGCTCCTGAATAACGATACCGTCGTGGACAGGCGCCTCCTCCCGGAGATGCTGGACGCCGCGGACACGCGCCCGGATGCGGGGGTAATCGGGCCAATGATATATTACTATTCTTCCAGGGGGGCGGCCATCGCTGAAGCCGGTCTACCGGCCCATGAGACTATCTGGTATGCGGGCGGGATTGTGAAGCTCTGGATGGGCCTGACGGCGCACCGGGGCATCAGGGAAGTAGACTCCGGGCGCTACGGCAGAGTCGAAGAGACGGATTACGTAACCGGCTGTGCGATGCTTATCTCCCGCGCGTGCCTTGAGAAGGTCGGGCTGCTCGACACCTCTTACGGTATGTACGCGGAGGACGCGGATTTCTCCCTCAGGGCGCGCCGGGCCGGTTTCAGGCTTGTTTTCGCGCCCGGCGGAAAGGTCCGGCACAAGATTTCCATGAGCACGGGAGGGGAATTCAGCCTTCTTAAGACACGGCTTAAGATAATGTCCAACCTGCGGCTTTTCATGCGATTTGCAAGGCCCTGGCACTGGCTCACGATGCCGGTCTTCGTCCTGGGCCGGGGAATTAATTTCGTTGCAAAAAGATACGTAATGAAACATTGAAATATCGGCCGGCTTAAAAGATTAACCCGCCCCGCTTTCTTCTGGTCAGTTTTCTTTCCCGCTAAAGAAAAGTAACTTGACCCGAAACCCCGCATATGTTTTAATAAAACACTGCAAAAATCTTGGAGTTTGATAGAGTTATGGACGACTTCATATACCGGGACCCGGGGAAAGAAAACGGGGAAGAAGCGGGGCAGGCGCTTGGCGTGGACGGGGCGGTCCGAAGCCGGTCTACCGGCCTTTTCTGCGAAGGGGTTCCGCTTTCAAGGATTGCCCGCGAGGTCGGCACGCCAGTCTACGTTTACAGCTACAATACCCTTACGCGGCACTTCAGGGTATTCGACGAGGCCTTTGACGGCATCCCGCACGTCATATGCTTTGCCATGAAGGCGAACTCGAATCTTGCGGTGGTAAGGTCGTTTTCCGCCTTGGGCGGCGGAGCGGACGTAGTATCCGGAGGCGAGCTTTTTCGCGCGCTTAGGGCCGGGGTTATGCCTTCGAAGATTGTCTACGCCGGGGTCGGCAAGACCGTCTCCGAGATAGAGGCCGCGCTTAAGGCCGGGATTTTGATGTTCAACATAGAATCGCAGGAAGAGCTCCTGGCCATAGACGGCGTCGCGGGCAGGCTCGGAGTGAGGGCGCCTATCGCGCTCAGGGTGAATCCCGACGTTGACGCCAAGACGCACCCGTATATCTCCACGGGCCTGAAGAAGAACAAGTTCGGTATCTCCATAGAGCAGGCGATGGACGAGTACGAGCGGGCGGAGGCGCTTCCTAATGTAAAGGTGGTGGGCATACACCAGCACATAGGCTCCCAGCTTACGGAAATATCGCCCTTCGTGGATTCGCTGAAGAAAACGGCGGAGCTTGTAAGAAAGCTGAAATCCAGGGGCCTCGGCATTAAATATATAGACGTCGGGGGCGGCCTCGGGATACGTTATTTAAACGAAAAACCGCCCCTGCCCTCGGATCTGGCGCGCGCAATCCGCCCCGTGCTCGAAGACCTGGGCTGCACCCTCGTATTCGAGCCGGGCAGGGTCCTGGCGGGCAACGCCGGATGCCTCGTCACGAAGGTATTGTACCGGAAGTCAACGCAGGAGAAAAATTTCATAATCGTGGACGCCGGGATGAACGACCTTGTGCGCCCGACGCTTTACCAGGCGTATCACGAGATAAAACAGGTAATAACCACGGACGCCCCCGAATTTTTGGCGGATGTCGTCGGCCCGATATGCGAGACGGGGGATTTTCTGGCGAAGGACAGGGCGATGCGCGTGCCTCAGCCCGGCGAACTGCTTGCGGTAATGAGCGCGGGGGCGTACGGCTTTACGATGTCCTCGAACTACAACTCCCGTCCCAGGGCCGCCGAGGTTATGGTGGAGGGGGACAGGTATTATATAGTAAGGAGGCGTGAGGATTACGAAGGCCTTGTAAGCGGAGAGGAAATCCCGGAGTTTCTGGGGGAAAAGGCGGCTCATGATGCACAAAGAGCACGACAAGGAACGCGATAAGGAACACAATAAAGAGCGCGAAGACCTCTGGGTCGAGAGGGACAGGACGCTCCCCAGGGAGGAAGGGTATCACCCGACCGGCGACAGGGAAGACCCGGAGGAGCTTTTCAAGGCGGGGCTTTACCTGCTGAAGAGAGACAAGCTCAAGGAAGCGCTCGCCGCGTTTAAAAAAGCCCTTTTCCTGCGGGACAAGGACCCCAGGTACATGTCCTACGCCGGCCTTGCCCTTGCCCTCACCGGCAGGACGAAAGAGGCGGTATTGCTCTGCGAGAGGGCCGTGCAGAAGGAATTCTTCCGGCAGGAGCTTTTCCTGAACCTTGGCAGGGTATATCTCGTATCCGGGAACCGCCGCAAGGCGCACACGGCCTTCAGGAAGGGGATGGCGCTCGACAGGGAAAACCGCCTGCTCCGGGGCGAGCTTGAGAAGATGGGCATAAGGAAACCGCCGGTCTTCCGGTTTCTCGACAGGAATCACCCGGTAAACAAGTGGTCGGGCAAGATGCTCCACCGCCTGAGGCTGAGATAAATGCGGATTCAGTTCACCAAAATGCACGCCTCCGGCAACGACTTCATAATAATCGACAACCGCGAGGGGAAGGTGTCCGGCGACATCCCGGATATGGCGCGGAGGCTTTGCAGGCAGCATTTCTCCGTCGGGGCGGACGGCATGATACTGATAGAGAAATCGAAGGCGGCGGATTTTGCCTGGCGCTTCTTCAATTCCGACGGGAGCGAAGTGGAGATGTGCGGGAACGGCTCGCGCTGCGCCGCCCGGTTTGCCTACATGAAGTGCATCGGAGGGAGACGGCTCAGTTTCGAGACACAGGCGGGGATAATCCGTGCCGAGGTGAAAGACAGCTCCGTGAAAGTCCAGTTGCCCCCCCCTAAGGACTATCGCCCGGAGGTTGTCGTAAACATCGGCGGAAAGGACTACAGGGCGGCGTTTATAAATACCGGGGTGCCGCACGTCGTATATTTTGTAGACAATGCGGATAAGGTGGACGTGCAGAAATTGGGCGCCGAAACGCGCCGCCATGAAATGTTTGCGCCTGCGGGCACGAACGTGAACTTCGCGCAGGTGGCGGGAAACGGCGATATACTTTTAAGGACATACGAGCGCGGCGTTGAGGCGGAGACGTTTGCGTGCGGGACGGGCGCGACGGCGTCGGCGCTTGTCGCCGGTGCGGCTGGCCTGGTGAAATCCCCCGTGCGCGTAAAGACGCGCGGAGGCGGCGAGCTTACAGTATACTTCGACCGGGACGGAAGCCGGTTCTCCGACGTCTTCCTGGAAGGCGATGCCGTGTTCGTATACCAGGGCGTGATAGAGAAAGGGGCGTTGCTATAATTGTAGGGGGCGCGATTCATCGCGTCCGCGGGCTCGATAAATTGAGCCCCTGCATTTTTCTTAGCACCGGAGGTTTTAAAATGTTCAAAGGTTCCATTGTCGCCATAGTCACGCCTTTTAAGAGCGGGAAGGTCGATGAAAAGGCGCTTGGCGAGCTGATAGAGTGGCATATCGCTTCGGGCACGGACGGCATAGTCCCCTGCGGCACTACGGGCGAATCCGCGACGCTCGGCTACGAAGAGCACGAGCAGGTCATCGAATATGCGGTAAAGAGGGCCGCCGGGCGCGTGCCGGTAATTGCGGGCACAGGCTCCAACTCCACGGAAGAGACGGTCATGCTTACCGCGCACGCAAAAAAATCGGGTGCGGACGGCGCGCTCCTGATAACGCCCTACTACAACAAGCCGACGCAGGAGGGGCTGTACCGGCATTTCAAGGCGGTCGCGGACGCCGTGGACATCCCCATAGTGCTCTACAACGTCCCGGGGCGGACCTCCGTCAACATGCTCCCCGCGACAGTCGCGCGCTGCGCCCGTGTAAAGAATATCGTCGCCATAAAGGAGGCCACCGCGAACCTCCAGCAGATCTCCGAGATTATCGAGCTCTGCGGCGATAAGTTCACCGTGCTCTCCGGGGACGACTTCACCGTGCTTCCGACCCTGGCCGTCGGCGGCAGGGGCGTAATCTCCGTAACGGCGAACGTCGCTCCGTCCGACATGGCCGCTCTTTGCGACGCGTTCTTCGCGGGCGACATGGAGGGCGCGAGGAAAATGCACTACAGGCTCCAGCCGCTCAACCAGGCCATGTTCTTCGAGACGAACCCGATACCCGTCAAGACCGCGCTTGGGCTTATGGGCAAGTGTTCCCCGGAGCTTCGGCTCCCGCTTTGCCCGATGAGCGACATAAACAACGAGAAGCTTGCAAACGTGATGAAAAATTACGGGCTGATATAGGTGCGCAAATGATCAACTGCATTGTTACCGGAGCCGCGGGCAGGATGGGGCGGCGGATACTCGAACTGCTGATAGAGAACCCGAATACCGACGTGTCCTGCGCCACGGAGAGAAAAGGCCACGAGCTTGTCGGGATGGACGTGGGCGATTACCTTGGCCTTGGCAAGAAGGGCGGAACGATTTCCGACGACCTCGCAAAGATAATATCCAAGGGCGATGTCGTAATCGACTTCACGTTCCCGGAGGTTACGCTTGAGAACGCGAAGATTGCAGAGGCTTCGGGCAAGGCGATGGTCATAGGCTCGACGGGCTTTAACGCCAAACAGCTTGAGCAGATGGCCGGGTTCGCAAAACATATCCCGATTGTCCTCGCGCCGAACATGAGCGTCGGCGTGAACCTGCTTCTGAAGGCGCTCAAGGACATGGCCTCCGTCCTCGACGAGGAATACGACATCGACATTGTCGAGACGCACCACCGGCACAAGAAGGACGCGCCTTCCGGGACGGCGCTGAAGATGGCGCAGGTAATCGCAGACGGGCGCGGCAGGAAGCTCGAAGACGTCGCGGTATATGCACGGCATGGCAACATCGGCGAGAGAAAAAAGGGCGAGATAGGCGTCCAGGCGCTCCGTATCGGCGATGTCGTCGGCGACCACACCGTGATCTTCGGGACGCAGGGAGAGAGAATCGAGATAACGCACAAGGCGTCCTCAAGGGACGTGTTCGCGCGGGGTGCGGTGCGTGCGGCGCTCTGGGTCGCGGATAAAAA
>JAJYJM010000049.1 GCA_021789495.1 Nitrospirota bacterium | reverse complement strand
GTAAAAACGTCTTTTAAATCTACCCAATTGCCGGAGTGGCGGAATAGGTAGACGCAGCGGACTTAAAATCCGCTGGCCCGTAAGGGCCGTGCCGGTTCGATTCCGGCCTTCGGCACCAAAAAATCAATGAGTTGGCAAGTTATCCCCTGCCGCCGGGTCCTCCGCATGCTGACGAACCCACCGATACAACGAATTCTCATGGACGCCAAGACTGCGCGCTTTTATGCGAACGATACCCCAAAGGCTGTTTTCTTAACAAAACCATAGACTTCTTATGGATAAAAGGCCTGTTTTGCCTTGACCGAAGACCGGAATATGGTATAGATTATATGACGTTGAAAATGGAACAGAGAAGAAGAATTAAAGGAAATTTATGCGCATATTGATAGTTGAGGACGATAAAAAGACCGCAGCCTATCTCGGTAAGGGGTTGTCGGAAAGCGGTTTTATTGTAGACGTGGCGGATCAGGGCGAGGATGGACTCCACCTTGCGCTTACCGGTGAATACGATCTCGTTATACTGGACGTGATGTTGCCGAAGCGGGACGGCTGGTCCGTCATCTCACAGATGCGCGGCTGTGTAAAGCAGACCCCTGTTCTATTTCTGACCGCACGAGACTCGGTAAATGACCGCGTCAAGGGTCTTGAACTCGGCGCGGATGATTATCTGATCAAGCCTTTTGCCTTTACGGAGCTTCTTGCCCGTATACGTTCCCTGCTCCGCAGGGGTTCATCAAGGCTGCCTGAAATAATCCACATTGCGGGCCTGGAGATAGATCTTTTGCGGCATAAGGCGGTTAGAGACGGGATGCGGTTAGATCTGACCCAGAAGGAGTTCGCCCTCTTGTCCCTTCTGGCGCGCAGAAATGGTGAAGTCCTTTCCCGCACATTTATATCCGAACAGGTCTGGGACATAAACTTTGACAGCGACACAAACGTAGTGGACGTTGCCGTGCGCCGGCTAAGGAAGAAGGTTGACGACCCCTTCGCCCGTAAGCTTATCCATACCATCAGAGGGATGGGTTATGTCCTTGAGGAGCGTTAAGGCCGTAAAAGCGTTAAGGGCATGGTCCGGGTCTATTACAGGCAGACTCGCATTATTGTATACATTGTCTGCCTTGTCCATCCTTGTGCTTGTAACGGGTTTTTTATATTGGGCGCTTTCCAATAACCTCAAACAGGAAGACAAACAGTTTCTCGCCGAAAAAATCAATGTTCAGCGTGCCGTCATGAAAGAGCATCCCAAAGAGGACAGGGCGGAAGATGAAAAGGACTTGGAGCAGGAGGCAAAGTGGGAGAGGTCTGCCCCGCAATTTACAAGATACTATTCAAGGATCCTTGACGAAAACGGCAGGACAGTAAGCGAGACGGAGGGCATGGGAGACATCATCCCGGCCTCCGCATTTGCTGCTCCGGTTGGACCGGATGCAACCTCGGAAGAGGCGGTCAAATGGCGGAGGCATGGGAAGACTTACCTATTGATGGAGGCGTGGGCGAGACTTGGCAATACAAAAGAAAAAAGGCTGCTCCAGATAGCCCTCGATGTCTCGCGGGAGGAAAGGCTCCTTGCGGATTACCGCCGGAAGCTTACTGTCGTCCTCATATTGGGAGTCCTGCTTTCAGCAGGCGCAGGCATGGCGATTGCCCGCAGGGGCATGCGCCCTTTGGAAGAAATCACCAAAACGGTCGAGCGCGTTACGGCTTCGCAGCTTAATGAGCGGGTCGGCCAGACTGGTTGGCCGCTGGAACTCAGGTCGCTTGCGACGGCCTTTGACGACATGCTGAGGCGGCTTGAAGAGTCGTTCGCCCGGCTCTCCCGGTTCTCCGCGGACCTGGCCCATGAGCTTCGGACTCCCGTCAATAATTTAAGGGGCGAGGCGGAGGTCGCCCTATCCAGGACGAGGGAGCCGGAAGAATACAGACATATCCTGGAATCGAGCCTCGAGGAATGCGGCAGCCTGTCAAGCATGATAGACGGCCTCCTGTTCCTTGCGCGCGCGGAAAGCGCCAAGGCGACAATCACACCGTCGTTTTTCTGCGTGCGCAAGGAGTTGGACACCGTCGTAGAATTCTACGACGCGCTGGCCAAGGAACAGGCTATAACGGTGACCTGTCATGGCGATGCTTTTATAGAAGCCGACCCGCTCCTGTTCAGGCGGGCGATAAGCAACATCCTGAGCAACGCCCTAAAGTTTACCCCTCATGGCGGCAAGGTCGATTTCCTGATAGGGCAGAAGAAGGGTCAACCCGTGGAAGTTATCGCCGGCGATACAGGCCCCGGCATAGCCCCGGAACACTTGCCCTATATTTTTGACCGGTTTTACCGGGCAGACCAGACCAGGACCCAATCTTCTCAGGGGACCGGGCTCGGGCTTGCCATCGTGAAGTCCATCATGGAGCTTCATGGCGGTACAGTCGAAGTTCAAAGCCGGGTCGGTAAAGGGACCACGGTAACCCTCCGTTTCCCCGCCCGCCTTTTTTCAAAACCTACATGACAAAATTGTAATCTTACGGCAATGTTTTTGTAATAGGCAATTTGATATGCTCTACAGCATCTAATCCCGTATTTAATATTTGGCTGGAAACGGTATATTAATTCTATTATTCCGGTCTATATAGCATAAAGAGACGAAACGTGAAAAAGATTTTTAATCCCCTTCTCCTGATAACGCTTATACTCGTTATACAAGGCTGTGCGGTCTATCGGCCAAAACCTCTTGATGAACATACCGTCACTCAAGTCCTTTCGGCCCCGGACCGGAAATCTATCTGCATAAAAGCTGCGGAGATAAAGCATCCCATTCTGAGACCTCGCAATATAGATTTCAAGAAGGGCATATCCGCACAGGACGCGGCTATTATATCCGTTATAACCAACCCCGCCCTCCGGGCGGAACGTGCCCGCCTCGGCGTAGCGAATGCCCAGCTTTTGCAGGCCGGGATATTGCCGAACCCCACCTTCGGCTACAGTTCGGATTTCCCTATAGGCGGCAATACCGCCGGGACGGTAACCGCATACGGCCTTGGGCTGGACTGGGACGTCAGGTCGCTTCTTACGCGAGGCGCGAAGGTCGATGCGGCGCGCGCCAATGCGGCCTCGGTGAACCTTGAAGTAGCGTGGGAGGAATGGCAGGTGGCGGAATCCGCAAAGAGGCATGTATACAGGCTTCTGTATCTTGAGAAACAGCTTGCCGTGGGCAGGAAGGAGGAGGCGGGGCTAAGAAAGAACCTTGATGCCGTAAAGAAAGCTGTCAATATGGGGAACATGACAATAGTAGACCAGAATGCCGTTGACGCCACATTAAGGAAAATACACACCACCGTGCTCGATATTGAGAAAAAGCGGGAACAGGAAAGGCTTACGCTGAACCGCATTCTCGGTTTTCCGCCTGGCAGCGTTCTCCCGCTCGCAAAGGGCATGAGACCGCCGTCTTTTAATAACGTCCCCACCCTTGCGTTTATAATGAACGGCATCGAGAAACGGCGGCTCGACCTGCTCGCCCTGAAGATGGGCTACAAGAGCAAGGAGGCAAACCTGAGGGCCGCAGTTCGCGCCCAGTTCCCGAAAATAAACGTAGGGTTCTCCCATGCGCGGGATAATACGGATGTCATAAGCGCGGGTTTTTCCGTGTCCGTAAGCCTGCCGTTCTTCGACAGGAATCAGGGCAGGATTGCAATCGAAAAGGCCGGCAGACAGCAGCTTTTCGATGAATATTTAAACCGCGTGTACCAGGCACGGGCGGATACAGCCGCTATTCTGGCAGATATTAAATCAGTGGATGAGCAGGTTGATGCGGCTGACAAGGCCTCAAAGTCGCTCCGGAAGCTCGTTCGGATTTCCTACAGAGGTTTTCTTGAGGGAAATATAGACGTCCTGAGTTATTATAACGAAGTGGACAGGCTCTTTTCCAGAAGGCTTGAGACCCTAAGACTCAAGCAGGAACTGGCGGACCTTCACGTCGCATTGGAAATAACTTCCGGGGAAATCCTAGGCCGTAAATAAGTAAGGAGGTTCCAAAGACAATGAAAAAGCCCGCGAAGGGCGTTATTATAGCCGTCATAGTCATCTGCCTGGCGGGCGGCATTTACTGGTTCTACGCCGGAAAAAGGGCGCAGAAGGCACAACCCTCGGCCCCGGCTGAGGAAAACTCCGCCCCGGTCGCGGTAGTAGAGGTGGAACCAATCAGGCAGACCGCCATATCGGAACATATAACGGCATATGGAGATGTCGTGCCGGCCCCCGGCGCAGTGCAGGTGGTTTCCGTCCCTTATGAAAGCATGATAAGCCGCGTGATGGTAAGCGAAAGGCAGAAGATTTCCAGGGGCGATCCTCTGCTGGAGCTCAAGGCCAGTCCGAATACGCAACTGGAGCTTGAACAGGCGCGAAACTCAAACGACATAGCGATACAGAAACTCGCAAAGGTAAAGGAACTTTTTGCCATTAAGCTCGCGACGAACTCCCAGATGCTGAAGGCGCAGGAGGCGGCCCGGCAGGCCTCAGCCCGGCTGGAAAGCTTCAAAAAGCGCGGCGTTGACGGTAGTCGTATCATAAGCTCAAAGGCGACGGGACTTATTAATAAAGTAAGCGTTCAGGAAGGCGCTATAGTCCCGGCGGGAAATCCGCTTGTTGAGATAATCGCCCAGAACCGCCTTGAAGTCCGCCTTGGGGTTGAACCCGACGTCATAAACCGGCTCGTCCCAGGACAGACCGTCAGGCTGAGTTATGTCAATATGCCGGACGCGCGGGAAATAACCGGCAGGATAAGGAAAATATCACGCGCGGTAAATCCGAAGACGCGTCTTGTGGACGTGTTCGTTAAGCTGCCGCGCTCGGCGAAATACATGCTCGGCGAATACATCATCGGCAGGATAAGGACGGCCTCTTCCAGCGGCCTCGCGGTTCCCCGAAGCGCTGTCCTGCCGGAGGACGGGAAGCATGTGCTGTTTACCGTAAAAGACGGACGCGCGGTTAGGCACGTTGTGCGGGTAATCCTCGAAAACGACAGGGATGCCCAGGTATCGGGGCCTGGGCTTAAGGCGGGAGACGCGGCCGTGATCGTCGGCGATTACGAACTGAAAGACGGGATGGACGTAAAGACAGCGGGGGGCAGATGAGCTTCTCCGGCTGGGTTCAGCACCATCGCCGCTCGATACTCTTTCTCCTGGCCGTGCTTATGCTTGGTGGTGTCGCAAGCAGCCTCAAGCTTCCCGTGGCCCTTTTCCCCGACATCAGCTTTCCGCGCGTTGTCGCCGAGCTCGATTCCGGAGACCGCCCTGCGGACCAGATGGCCATAGAGGTGACCTGGCCTGTCGAGGAGGCGATAAGGTCCGTGCCTGGTGTCGTGAGCGTCAAGTCCACTACAAGCCGTGGGAGCGCCGAGATTTCCGTGAACTTCGGCTGGGGCAGGGATATGGTCGCTTCAATGCTTCAGGTGGAGTCTGCCATAAACCAGGCCATGCCGTCCCTGCCAAAGGGCACGACATTCAACGTAAAGAGGATGGACCCAACCGTAGACCCGGTGCTTGCCTACAGCCTTTCCTCTGATACTCATTCCCTGACGGAACTAAGAGACATCGCGTTTTATCAGCTCCGCCCCCTGCTTTCGACCGTAAAAGGCGTTGCGAGGGTGCAGGTTCAGGGCGGCAATGTCGAGGAATACAGGGTTACTGTGGATCCGGCAAAACTCGCCTCCTACGGCCTGTCGCTGCGGGATGTGTCGAGGGCGCTTTCTGCGGCCAACGTCATAAAAGCCGTGGGCCGCCTGGAAGACCACTACAAGCTGTACCTAGTCATGTCCGATACAAGGTTTGCCGGACTTAGCCAGATACGGAGTGCCGTGCTCCGCTCCGGGAAGAACGGCCCTGTGTTGTTGGAAGACGTGGCGACGGTCAGCCGCGGCAACGTGCCGCAGTGGACCCGTGTTACCGCCGACGGCCACGACGCCGTTCTCCTGAACGTATATCAGCAGCCGGGCGGGAATACGGTTCAGATAGCAAAAGACCTCAAGGCCAAGCTTGCGGCTTTCAAGGGACAGATACCCGCCGGGATAAAGATCGCCAACTGGTATGACCAGAGCCGGCTGATAATCTCTTCCGCCGCCAACGTAAGGGACGCAATACTCATAGGAATAGCGCTGGCGGCTGTCATACTGTTCATCTTCCTTAGAAACGTCAAGATTACGCTGATTGCGATAATAACGGTTCCGGGCGTGCTGGCCGCGACAGTGCTTTTGTTGTATGTGTTGGGGCAGAGCTTCAATATTATGACGCTTGGCGGCATGGCGGCGGCGGTAGGGCTTATAATCGACGATACCATCGTCATGCTTGAACATATTATCAGGCGCCTGCGCGGGAACCCCGGCGAGCACCATAAAAAGGTAGTGCGGGCCGCGGGCGAGTTCACAAGGCCCTTGATGGGCTCGTCCGCTTCGACGATTGTTATCTTCGCGCCCCTGGCTTTCCTTTCGGGCGTGACGGGCGCGTTCTTCAAGGCGCTCTCCCTGACGATGGCCTCAAGCCTTTTAATCTCCTACTTCGTCGCATGGCTCGCCGTACCGCTGCTTGCGGATCACCTCCTTGGGCAGAAAGACGCGGACCAGAAGGAAGGCGGATTTGCGACACGGAAGGCGCACGACGGCTACGCAAAGATAATGAACCGCCTGCTTGCCCGCCCGGTATTGCTGCTGCTGCCGGTAGCGCCGCTTATTTTTGCGGGATGGCTCGGATATAAGCACATCGGTTCCGGTTTCATGCCGAAGATGGACGAGGGAGGTTTTATCCTTGATTACTACGCGGAACCGGGCACGTCCTTAAGCGAGACGGACCGGCTGCTGAGGCAGGTGGAAGGAATTCTGAAAAAGACGCCGGAGGTGGATACATATTCCAGGCGCACCGGGCTTCAGCTCGGCGGCGGCGTTACGGAAGCCTACCAGGGAGATTTCTTCGTGCGGCTTAAGCCCTTCCCAAGAAGGCCGATAGGAGCGGTTATGGACGACGTCCGCAAAAAGGTGGAGCGCTCAGTCCCCGGCCTGCATATCGAGATGGCCCAGCTTATGGAGGATTTAATCGGAGACCTGACCGCCGTCCCGCAGCCTATCGAGATAAAAATATTTTCAGACAACGGCAAGCTCCTTGGAAAGCTCGGCCCGCAGGTGGCGTCTATAATCGGCAATATTCCCGGCGTGGTCGATGTAGACAACGGCATCGTTCTGGCGGGGGACGCGCTCGACGTAAAAGTGGACAGGGTGAAGGCCGCGCTCGAAGGCGTAGACCCGGAATCCGTCACAAAAGACCTCAATGCGTTCCTTAAGGGCGACGTTACGACCCACGTTCAGAAAGGCGTCAAGATGGTCGGGGTCAGGGTATGGGTTCCGAAGGATTTCAGGGCTACGGAGAGGGACTTGGCGCGGCTCCAGCTGCGCGCGCCGGACGGTCATCTGTTCCCCCTGGGCAGGATAGCCGTTGTCAGCGCTATCAGCGGCCAGCCGCAGATAATGCGCGATAACTTAAAGAGGATGGTGGCCGTAACCGGGCGCATAAGCGGCAGGGACATGGGGTCTGTAATCCGGGACGTCAAGGCCGCCCTGGGGCGTCCGGGGCTTTTCCCGAAAGGGGTTTACTACACGCTGGGCGGCCTGTACAGGCAGCAGCAGATTGCCTTCGCCGGCCTTATTGCCGTATTTATCGCCGCAGTCGCGCTTGTTTTTCTACTGCTTCTTTTCCTGTATGAGAGGTTCCTGGTCGCATTGGCAATACTTGCCACAACCCTTCTCGCCCTGACGGCGGTATTCATAGGTCTGTTTATTACGGGGACGGAACTCAATATCTCGTCCATGATGGGTATGACAATGATTGTCGGCATTGCGACTGAAGTTGCGATATTTTATGTCTCGGAATATTACGAACTGCCGGTAGACATGGACGAGAAGGATGCGCTTATACTTGCCGGGAAGAACCGTATGCGCCCGATAGCCATGACGACTTTCGCCGCCGTGCTGGCTCTTCTGCCCCTGGCTCTCGGCATAGGCCAGGGCGCGGCGATGCAGAAGCCTCTGGCGATAGCCATAATCTCCGGCCTTGTCATTCAACTGCCGCTCGTCCTAATATTCATGCCGGTGCTGTTTCATCTCCTGCATGTAAAGAGGGTTAAAAATCTTCAGGCAGACGAATCTTGATATGCTGCGCCCGTGAGAGAACCGGCCGGTTTTTCCAGACCAGGCAGTCCCGCGAATATGTACACGGCAACCATCGTTTGAAGCTGAGTCCGACGCGCCTACGGGCGTCTTGGTGGGTAGGGGGATGTCAACTTCCCTGACGAGGGCGGATTCGATCTGACGGATCTTCTCCTTTGCTACTTGAAGGGACGACGTTTCAAGACTTACTCGCTTCTGCCTTTTGCCGACATAATACTGTGCGTAATAAACGTTCCCTCTTTTTCTCAGGCTTGCCATTTTTCCCTCTCCTTTTGGTGAGCGGCAAGCCTTTTGGTGTACAATTTGGTGTACACCTAACAAAAAAGGACTTGCCGATTTCTCTGCAAGTCCTTGATTTTATTGGTAGCGGGGGCAGGATTTGAACCTGCGACCTTCGGGTTATGAGCGAATTTCAGCCCATTTTCCCGATTTCAATAGAATCG
>JAJYJM010000048.1:5158-9004 GCA_021789495.1 Nitrospirota bacterium | reverse complement strand
AAGAGGAACGTCGCCTGGGGCATGGAGACAAAGCTCACCATGAAGTTCTAAGTAACGCCCCCTCTGTCCCCCTCTTAACCTAAGAGGGGGATGAAGGTAGGCAATCGAAAACCCGGCTCAGCAATGGGCCGGGTTTTTTTTATGGGGAAAGAAGAATGTCGCCCCCGTGAACGAGGGCCGGAAACAGTTACGCCCGTATCCTCTCCATCAACGTCCGGGACAGCCTGTTCTTCTCGAAATACTCGCGTTCCAGATCCTCGACGTAGAAGCGGTCGAGGCCGGAGTTCTCAAGGAAATCCGTCCTGAGTCTGCCGTTGCTCCCGGCGATTATCACGGGCAGGAGGTTGTGGAGATAGAATGCCTCCTTGCGGATATTTATTACGGCGTCCCGGAATATCTTCTCGTCCGCGTCCGGGGTTATAATCTTTGCGTCGAGCATTTCCTTCCAGACCTCGGAGATGAACTGGTCCTGAGAGTTCTTGTCGGAGAGGTCGCTGTAGAAATTTTTTATCTTGTCCTTCATGAACAAATGAATTGCAGTGTATGATTTTTCTTCCGCGATTATGAGATTTAACTCTTCGACGACGTCCCTGACGGATAAGTCGCCTTTTTCTATCGAGACGAGGCCGAGATAGAGGGCGTTCGCCTTTTTCCGGCCATATGCCGTAAGATACCTGTTGTTCTGGATGTCCTCGAAGAACAGCTCCTGGAAGAATCCTTCCTTTACCTCGTCGAACGCCTTTTTGTTCCCCATCAGGCTACGGATATTCTCTTCCGTTACCCGTGTATCCTCCATGAACGAAATCTTGCTTATCATTGCGTATGTGGTGTCGTAACGGTCGAAGTATGTAACCACGCGGCCAAAGTTCTCAAGGAGACACATGTCGTCCGAGCCGACCGAGCGCTCGTCAGCCAGTCTGCACGTTTCGAGCAGAAGCTCTTCAAAGGAATTGTCGCGGTTTGAGATAGCCTGGCGTTTGGCGCGCAGGAGCTTGACCAGATCCTCCGAATAGACAACCTTGCACGCATGCCCTTTCAGGAACAGCCCCTCGAATATCGCGCGGCATTCGCGCATATACTCCGGCTCGTTCACCTCCGCAATCTTCTTGCCCTTCAGCAGGAGCTCGTCTAAGGTATCGAAGAGATTCGGCGGGATGCGGTTCCTGAGGGACAGAGTCCTTAGCCTTGCGAGCTTTGCCATGTCGGTCGCGTCGATCTCGCTTTTATGCGCGCAGCTTATGAGCACCGCCTTGTATTCGTCCACGATGCGCTTGTTCTCCGGGTGCTTGTACATGGAGTCTATCCTGATGCGCTCCTGCTGGTATCTGTCCAGCTCGCAGAGGGACGCCATGCCGGCAAGCTTTGCCGCAGCCTCTTCGTCTATGGCCCTGTTCTTCTGGTACAGTTCCTGGAACAGCCTCTGGAAGTCCTGGTGGTAGAGGTGCACCAGCCTGATGAGGAAGATTATGCTTTTTTCCTCGTTCAATTCCAGGAAGAGCTCCCGGACGAGAGCGGCGTCGTCTCCCTCTCCCACCCTGGATGTGTGTTTTATGTATTTGCCGACCTTGCGCAGTATCTCTTCCTGGCGGTATCTTGGGGAGGTTTTCTTGTCCGACTGGACGAAGAAGTAGTAGTTCGCGATGGCGTTGCCGCCCATGAACACGCGGTCGAAACTCTCCTCGCCGTAGTTCATGTCGGTAAAGGCTATTCTGCCTTCAGGGGAATAGACCGCGCCATACATTACCAGGCGGTTCAAGACGTCACGCTTTATGATGTCCTTGATTGGCAGGTCGATGCCGAACATATATTCGCAGAAGCTTCCGCCGCAGGTATGGTATGATATGCCCTTCGGAGAAATGGAGAACTCGTTGCCGGAATAGAAAAAGCGGATGAACGTTCCGTCTTTCGTCTCCCCGGTCTCGTGGAAATACCTGTTCACCACGTCCGGCCCGGCGACGGTCGCGTAATACTCTATCCGGTCGTTTATCCTGCCGTGGAGCCTTATGTCCTGTATCATCCCGGCGGATTATAACATGCAAACCGGGCGGTTATCAAAGGAAAAAGGAGGGTGAAAAAGTTACATCAGGCTTATTCCCTGTTGACTCCCTCGGGAATTTCTAAACTCGCACGCTATGACGGAAAAACTCGCTTCACTCGGACAGTTTCCGTCATGGCCGCTTTGCATCGTTAAGAAATTCCATATCGGTCGTCAAATGTCCATTCGCCCGACGTAACTTTTTCACCTAAAAAATACTCTCTCTGCTATAATCATTACCAAAAAAAGGAGGCATTTCGCCATGATAATAGGGGTCCCGAAAGAGATAAAGGACAAGGAGTTCCGTGTCGGCATGGTCCCGTCCGGGGTGCGGGAGATGGCCCTTATGGGGCACAGGGTGATTGTCCAGCGCGGCGCGGGAGAGGGAAGCGGCATTACGGACACGGAATACGAGAGGGCAGGCGCTGCGCTCGCAGGGTCGGCCAAGGCCGTTTATGCCAAGGCGGAGCTTATAGTAAAGGTGAAGGAGCCTCTGCCGCGCGAATATCCAATGCTCCGGGAAGGCCAGGTTGTTTTCACGTTCCTGCACCTGGCGGCGGACAGGGGGCTTACGGAAGCGCTCCTGAAACGCGGTATCATAGGCATAGCGTATGAGACCATACAGAGGGAAGACGGCTCGCTGCCGCTCCTGATGCCCATGAGCCAGGTGGCCGGCAGGCTGTCGATTCAGTTCGGAGCGACATACCTTCAGGAGAATAACGGCGGGCGCGGAGTTCTCCTGGGAGGCGTACCGGGCGTAAAGCCCGCCCGCGTACTGGTCATCGGTGCGGGCACTGTGGGCCTGAACGCGGCCAAGATTGCGCACGGCATGGGGGCCGAGGTTACGCTGCTCGACCTCTCGGTCGACCGCCTGGATTACGCCGAGGACATATTCCACGGCACGATAAGGACGCTTGTCTCCAACCGCCACGTGCTTGAGGAGTCGCTCGTCGAGGCAGACCTGGTTATCGGCGCGGTTCTTGTGGCGGGCGCGCGGGCGCCGAAACTTGCGGGCAGAAAAGCTATGGCAAAAATGAAGCGGGGGGCGGTAATAGTGGATGTATCGATAGACCAGGGAGGCTGTTTCGAGACATCCAGGCCGACCTCGTTTACGGACCCGGTATACGCCGTGGACGGCGTGATACATTTCTGCGTGACAAACATGCCTGGGGCTGTGCCCAGGACGTCCACGTTCGCCCTGACGAACGTTACGCTCCCCTACGCGCTTAAAATCGCAAACATGGGGGTTGAGGCGGCCCTGAAGGCGGATCCGGCCCTCATGCGCGGTCTGAACCTCTGGGAAGGGATGCTTACGTCAAGGCCGGTCGCCGAGGCGTTCGACATGAAACTTAGGGAGGTTGGATTATAGGTTACTTTATCTTCATCGATATATCCGCCGCCTTCGCCGAGTGTGTCAGCGCGCCGACGGATATGAAATCCACGCCGGTCTTTGCGACATCCCCGACGCGCTCAAGCGTCATGTTGCCGGACGCTTCGATGAGCGTGCGGCCCGCGATTTCCTTAACGGCGGACTTCATCGTCCTTGTGTTCATGTTGTCGAGCATTATGATGTCCACGCCGCACGAGAGCGCCTCGCGGACATCGGCGATGCTCTCGCATTCCACCTCTATCATAAGCGTGTGCGGAATCTTCTCTCTCGCGGCATCCACGGCCCTTGTTATCCCGCCCGCCGCCTTTATGTGGTTGTCTTTTATCAGCAGGCCGTCGAACAGGCCGAAGCGGTGGTTCTTACCGCCGCCGACAGTAACGGCGTATTTCTCCAATGCGCGGAGACCCGGAGTGGTCTTGCG
>JAJYJM010000048.1:0-5058 GCA_021789495.1 Nitrospirota bacterium | reverse complement strand
GCCTCGAAGGGCTTCAGTTCCTTGTCGGCCTTATCGATTTCCTTTTTGAGGCGTGCGGTCTCGGCGTCGATGTCAACTATGCCTTCTATTGGGACGTAGATTTCGCCGTCAAAAGTTACGTCATTTGCAGTCTTCTTTGGAGGTGTAATACTTCTTGATATTTCAAAATTCTTAAGCCGCGCCATCTTGCATATAAGGTCAGTATGTTCTTTATATACGGTCTCCATATAATCTAAGTTACTCGTGAACCTCATCTTTGCGTCTATCTCAAGCGAAGGAGCGACATTCAACTCACCGCGTATATTCCTTATCTTGTATATCAGGTCTATCATGCTGTTCATCTGGTGCATCGCTTCGTCCAATCCTGGCATTCTTCCTACAGACCAGAACGATATCCCAGATGGTTCTCCTTCAACCATCTCGGTGAACGGCGCGACTATTATTGACTCGCCCTTCCCTTCCATCGGCAAGCTCTGCCAGACCTCTTCTGTGATAAAAGGCATGAAAGGATGCAAAAGCCGCATGGACGCCTCAAATACATTTACAAGCACGTTCAGCGTACGCGTCTTCTGTTCCGCGTCGCTTCCGTAAAGCACTGGCTTAATCAACTCAAGATGCCAGTCGCAGAACTCGTGCCAGAAAAAATGATAGGCGAGTCCAGCCGCAGCATCGAAACGATATTCAGACAGCGCATCGTTTATATTATTTGAGGCTTCGTTTATTTTGTTGACTATCCACTTGTCCGGCAATGTGATTAAATCTTCTTTTTTTAAGGGCGTAGCTTTGAACTCCCCAAGATTCATGTGCGTGAATCTCGCCGCGTTCCAAATCTTGTTGCAGAAGTTACGGTAGCCCTCGATGCGCTCCTCGGAGAGTTTTACGTCGCGGCCCTGGGCGGCCATCGCGGCCATCGTGAAGCGGAATGCGTCCGTGCCGTATTTCTCTATCATCACCAGCGGGTCGATTACGTTCCCTTTGGACTTCGACATCTTCTGGCCTTGGGCGTCTCTAACAAGCGCATGGATATACACGTCGGCAAACGGGGGCTTCCCCATGAACTTTATCCCCATCATTATCATCCGCGCGACCCAGAAGAACAAAATGTCAAACGCCGTCACGAGGACGGACGTGGGGTAATATAATTCCAGTTCCGGCGTCTTGTCGGGCCAGCCGAGTGTCGAGAACGGCCAGAGCGCGGAAGAAAACCACGTATCCAGAACGTCCGGGTCCTGGAACATGTTCCTGCTGCCGCACTTCGGGCAGACCACCGGGTCTTCACGCGACACGACGACTTCCTTGCACTCCTCGCAATACCATGCGGGAATCCTGTGTCCCCACCATATCTGGCGCGAGATGCACCAGTCCCGGATGTTGTTCATCCAGTCGAAGTATGTGTTCTCCCAGCCCTTAGGGATTATCCGAACCTGTCCATCCTGCACCGCCTTTATAGCCGGCTCCGCAAGCGGCTTCATCTTCACGAACCACTGCTTGGAAACCGTCGGCTCGATGACTGTCCTGCACCTGTAGCAGTGTCCGACGGAGTGCGCGTATTCCTCCACCTTGCGGAGATATTTCCTGTCGCTCAGTTCAAGCACGAGCTTGGAGCGCGCCTGGAACCGGTCTATCCCCTTGTATTTACCGGCCTCGGCGGACATCTTGCCGTCTTCTTCCATTATCCGGATCATGGGCAGGTTATGGCGTCTTCCCAGCTCGAAGTCGTTCGGGTCGTGCGCGGGGGTAATCTTCACCGCCCCTGTGCCGAAGCCCTTGTCAACGTAGCTGTCGGCGAGTATCGGTATGCGCCTGCCCATTATGGGAAGGATGACGAACTTGCCGATGTAGTCCTTGTAGCGTTCGTCGTCAGGATTCACGGCGACGGCGGTATCTCCAAGCATCGTCTCCGGGCGGGTGGTGGCGACGGTTATTATTCCAGCGCCGTCCTCAAGCGGGTAGTCGATATAATATAATTTCCCGGCCTTCGCCTCGAAATCGACCTCAAGGTCGGAGAGAGCCGTCATGCACCTGGGGCACCAGTTTATTATATAATCGCCCCGGTAGATAAGCCCTTCTTCATAGAGGCGTACAAAGACCTCGCGCACCGCGCGCGATAATCCCTCGTCCATCGTGAAACGCTCCCGCTCCCAGTCGCACGAGGCCCCAAGCCGTTTGAGCTGGTTGATTATCGTCCCGCCGGACTGCTCCCGCCACTGCCAGACGCGGTTTATGAACTGCTCCCTGCCGTATGCGTGGCGTGTAGTGCCTTCCGCCGCAAGCTGACGCTCGACGACGTTCTGCGTGGCGATACCGGCATGGTCGGTTCCGGGCATCCATAGGGTGTTGTGGCCGCTCATGCGCTTCCAGCGCGCAAGGATGTCCTGGAGGGTGTTGTTGAGCGCATGGCCCATGTGCAGGACGCCCGTCACGTTCGGCGGCGGGATAACCATCGAATACGGCATACCGTCCCGCGCAGGGTCGGCATGAAAATATCTTTTCTCTACCCAGAACTTATACCAGCGGTCTTCCACCTCCGCCGGTTCGTAAACCTTAGCGAGATCAGGTGCCATCAATGCCTCCGGAGTTGTCCAGAAATTTAAGTATAACAGGGCAAAAGTTCATTGTAGCCCATTTTTCCTTGACGCACCATAATTTTTTTGCTACGTTATGTATCTCGATTTTACGGGGCAGTAGCTCAGCTGGGAGAGCGCATCCCTCGCACGGATGAGGCCGTCGGTTCGATCCCGATCTGCTCCACCAATCCATTCAGGGCGGGTTATTCCCGCCCTTTCTTTTTGCCCGGTCGGGTTGAATTTCAAATGCGCCGCCTCTAAAGTAACCATTACTGAAAATCAATATAACTGATTGTTTAATTTGGTTTTTATTTTTATATGCGATTTGACAAAACATATAAAGAGTTGTATCATAAAATATAGTGATTATAAACCTTGATAAAAGGAGCGTGAATTATGGCGCTTGAGTATCAGAACCCGGTCAAGGGCGAAAATCCTGCCTATCCGGAAGAATACAGATTGTTTGCGCGGCGGAGGTTTCTGTCCTGGGGAGCTATCTTCGCCGGGACATTTGTCGCTCTGACCATACAGGTTATGTTGACACTGCTTGGTCTTGCCGTCAGGGCATTTAACCCCGCCATCCTTCAGAATACGCTTGTTGTTCCCGTGGGAGCGCAGATATGGTTAATCATATCTTCGATAATCTCGTTCTTTGCGGGCGGCCTTGTTGCCGGAAGGATGCTTGGTATAAAAAGCCCGCTGCACGGCAGTCTGCACGGACTGGCGGTATGGGGTCTGGGCACGATATTCTCCCTGTACATGGTAAATACCGCGCTTGGGATGCTTACCGGCGGTTCTAATATCGTTGTGGCCAGGGGTATCAATTTCCTGGCGAGCGGACTTACAGGCGTTATGACCAATACACTGAACGGCTCCATAGCGGCGGTCATAGCGGTCTTTTTAAGCGGTATTGCCGCGCTGATTGGAGGCAACACGGGGTCTTCAGCCGTGAAAGCCGAGGTAATAACGGTTTTGCCGGAAGAGAAGATGCGCGAGGAAAAACGGGAGTTCCCAAGGGCCGCGTAAGGACGTCGGCTAAAATGCAGGGACGAAATTCATCGCGCCCGCAAAAAAGCCGGGGATTTATCCCCGGCTTCCTTATTGCCGTTGTGTGGCCGTTTTAAAGCAGGCTGTGCCCGGTAAACGTCTTTGTCATGGCAGGAAGGACTATCCTCGCATCCCCGTGGATGGGAGCGCCCACGGCAGTATTGTTTACAAACGTCTGGAGCGTCATCTCGGCGGGCTGGAAGTTGATTGTCTGGATGGCAGCCCTGGTGGTTCCGGATCTGGTTCTTACCGTTACTATGTGGACTATGGCGCCTCCGCCTATGCTGAGCTGCGTCCCCGTTCCGGGTTTGCCGGGAGGAGATGTGTAAAGAAAGCCGACCGAGCCGGCGGCGACCCTGCCGTTCAGCGACGGCACCAGGTAGCCGTTAATCCGGAGCTCGCCGGACGGGAAATCCACGCTGGTGGACGAGGAGAGCACTACGGTGTCGGCGAACTGCCAGAAATCGCCGGAATTAGCCTGAAACAAAAAGCCCGTGTCCGCGCCGCCCGTGTTTGCAAACCTCGTAAAGCCGCTCTGCGCGGAAAGGATGGCTACGTTCATCTTTTTTACGGTGCCGGAGAGAGTGCTGAGCGCCCCGGAGTGGTTCTGGAATATGGTGGAATTGTTCGGGAACCCCGGCCCGAAGACTGCCGCGGACGCGACTCCGGCAGTCAGAAAGATCATAACCGTTGCGCCGAGAAAAGCTTTTTTGAGTTGCATATTACCTCCTTGGTATTTTGCCGGAGTTCCGGCGGTTGGAAAATAACGGACTAAAAGCTTTCGGAAGGAGAATCTCTCGCCGGACCTAACTGCTGATTTGAAATCCCGGATAAGGAAAATTTACAGTATGAAACCGTCTTTTGTCAAATGAGACATGCTTGAAAGACGAGTGTAACTTATCGGAAATACTACTAAAATAGAATAAGTCCAGTCAATTGGTTTTCGCGTGAATTTTGATGTTGACATCGGCTGACCGATAATGATATTCTTAAACAAGAAGAGGGGCTGACCGATACGCGGGGTTTTCCCGCTACATGAATTTTGCCGGAGCCGCCAGTTTTTTCTTGACAGAATGGGGCGGGTTTGGTAGAGTTTGTTTTCTTTCGGCGGGAAGTTGAAAATCTTCTGTCAGATGAAAAAAGTTGAAAAAAAGTCTTGACATGAAGAAACGATTCTGATAAATTTCCGGCCTCGCAAAACTTAAGTCTTTCGGTCTTTGAAAACTAAATAGAGTGCATTAAGACGACGGGTTCTTAGTCAATTAATGAAAATCCGGACTCGCGAATAAAATCGCAAGTCCTGGATCAAAATACTCCAAGTTTAACTGGAGAGTTTGATCCTGGCTCAGAACGAACGCTGGCGGCGTGCTTAACACATGCAAGTCCGACGAGAAAGTCCCTTCGGGGATGAGTAAAGTGGCGCACGGGTGAGTAACACGTGGGT
>JAJYJM010000047.1 GCA_021789495.1 Nitrospirota bacterium | reverse complement strand
ATCAAGGCCATAAGGAAAGGCGCCTTCGATTACCTGCTGAAGCCTTTCGAGTTCGACGAGCTCAAGACGGCAATCGACCGAGCCCTGCAGAAGCAGTCGGAAGAGAAACTCATAAATAAGCTGGACTATAATAAAATAGCCAAGGGCTACGGCCTTACCAAAAAAGAGACGGAGATAATAAAAATCATCGTCTCCAACGGCGCGTCCAATGCGGGCATATCGGAAACTTTAGGTATAAGCAAAAACACCGTAAAGGTTCACTTAAGAAATATATTCAGGAAAATGGGCGTGGAATCCAAAACCGCGCTGACGACGCTTCTAATCTCCGGCGAACCGAAATAACCCGCAAACCGCAAAAGATAATATCTTCCAAATTGTTTACGTTTCTGATAATCTAAAATCCGTGTTCGTGTTTCGTTGGTCGTGTTTGCGGGAAAGAGAGCGATGATGCAGGAAAAACGGATATTCAAACGGGTTCCTTACACTGACAACGTCCTTATCAACGGCTCGATTCTCGTCAAGGGCATCGACATCAGCGAGGGCGGGATTTATGTCCATACCGGGAGGAAATTCGCAATAGGGGACATCGTCAGGATAAGCTTCCGCCTCGCGGCAACCGACCTCGACCTCATGGCTCAGGTTATGAGCTGCCAGGAATCCATCGGGATGGGGCTTAAGTTCCTGAATCTGTCGCCGTTCGCCAGGAAAGCCGCGACGGATTACATAGCTGAAAGCGGCGAGAAGACAAAGACGACAGTGCTGATTGTTGAGGACAACGAGGCCAGCCGCAGGATGAACAAGAGCAAACTTGTCCTGGACGGTTTTGGCGTCATGGAGGCGGCCAACGGCGTCGAGGCCCTGAAGGCGCTTCAGGATTCCGTGCCGGATCTCATAGTGCTCGACCTCTACATGGAGGGAATGGACGGCTTCAAGGTGTTGTCGTTCCTGAGGGCGGACGAGAGATATAAAAATATACCCGTTATGGTCCTTTCCGCGCGCGGAGAAAAGGCGGAGATAGAAAAAGCGATGGCCATGGGCGCGAACGCCTTTCTTGTAAAGATGATGACCTCGCCTATTAAGCTCTCCGAGGCGGTAAAGAAGATGGCCGGGCCTGCAAAGAAAGGCTGACAAAAAAGGCGCGGCCAGGAATGACCGCGCCAGAAGGTTTTAAACGGACCTGCTAATCCGACACAGCGCAGGAGCGGCCTGTGGAATCGAAGCAGACAAATTTCCCCGCCGGGGCCTTTTTAATCGAAATGCCCTCTCTCGCCACCGGCCGCGGGTTATTAACCGCCCATCGGCCATTGGAATCCAGGTAGGCGATGTTGGGCGCAGCCTGGGCCGTTTCCGCATGGGACGGGGGCGTAATTTTAATCCACGCACGGCCCATGGGGTCAAGCGAATTGGAAGACCAGCCATGTCCGCTCCAGGCGAAAGCCGCGCCGGCCATTGCCAGTACGAGCAACCCGGCGCCTATGAAAATCGATAGCTTTTTCACTTTGTTTCCTCCGCTAGTTGTAATGATAATACTTTCTATTTATATTATAGCACAAAAATACGGCGAGGCGGCTTGAAGGGCTATCTCCTGATAACCGGGGCTTTCTTTGTCTGGAGCACCTGGGGGATTGTCGTCAGGTGGCTTGGGCTTCCCGCCTCGGAGATTATATTTTTTAACGCCGTGTTTGCGGCTGTGTTCCAGGGCGGGTGGCTGGCCGTGCGCGGCAGGCGCGAGGGCGCAAGGCTTATGCCGGACATCGTCCCGTCGCTATGGCTGGGTTTTTTCGGGCTTGTAAACCTCCTGTCCTTCGTCTACGCGCTCAAGACGACGACAGTCGCTGCGGCGCTTTTGACCCATTACGTCGCACCGGTATTGGTCGCCGTCCTGGCGCCGCTCACGGTGAAGGACAGGATGGGCAGGGATACGCTTGTTGCGCTGGCGGTAGCGGCGGCCGGGCTGGTTTTTATATTTGCGGGCGGCCTGGACTTTTCCGACGGCAGGGGTATATTAGGCGCGGCGTCCGGGACTCTCTCCGGCCTCGCGTATGCAGCGGTGATACTTTATTCGCGCGCCTTAAGCCCAAGGAACCACCCTCTGAAGCTCTCCGTCGTGCAGGCGGTTTTGACGATAGCCGTCATCGGAGCGCTTATACCGTGGCTGAAGTTCAAGACACCGCATATTGCGCAATTGTCCGTTATAGCCGTGACTTCGCTTTTCCACTCCACGCTGGCGAACGTGTCGTATCTCAAGGGAATCCGTTCCGTTACGGCGCAGGAGGCCGGGGTGCTCGGATATTTTGAACCCGTGCTTGGAATAACCCTGGCGTTTATATTCTTGGGCGAAGTCCCTTATCCGATTGCGCTTGTCGGCGGGGCATTGATTATCGGCTCCGGAGTGAGCGTCATCTACCGGGGCGGGAGGGGCGCCGGCAGCAGAGAGGTTTTATGATTGTAGGCGTGGACATTGACAACGTAATCGCGGATACGGAAAGGGAAGTCCGGCGCGTCCTTGAGGCAGACCGGGGCATAAGCCTCTTGCGCGAGGACTTCCGGCATTACGCACTTGAGAAGATGCCGGGGCTTGGCCGGGAAGACCTGGACTATATCCTGGGCCGGTTCAGGGACGGGAGCATTTTCTTAAACGTCCCGGTGATAGACGGCTCGCGCGAGACGCTTGGGCGGCTTATGCAAAGGCACAGGGTAGTCCTCGTAACGAGCCGTCCGCAGTCCGTGGAAGTCTATACGAGGGAATGGCTCAATAAGAACCGCGTGCCGTTCCACGATCTGCACTTCACGCCGGAGACGAAGGTCAACGGAATCCCTTACGACCTGTTCATAGAAGACCAGGACAACTTCGCCTGCGAGATAGCCGAGAGCGGGAGCTACGTCCTGCTCTACGACGCCCCGTGGAACCGCCACGTCAGCCATGACAGCATGACGAGGGTATTCTCCTGGGAAGACATAGACAGGTTCTGTTTTCCTCCATGCGCTACAGGGCATGGCAAAGCGAAATGAGCCGCACGGAGTTTCTTTCCATCTCCGTCGCAATCCACGCCATACTGCTCGTGGCGGCATTCCTTATGCCGAAGCCCTTTCCGGCGCCGAAACTCCCGAAGTATACGGAAGAACTCATCTACGTCCAGCCGGTAAGTATCGGGAACCCCGGTATAGGCAGCAATGCGGACAATGGCGGCGCGTCCGGCGAAGGAAGCTATGCCGCCTCGCCGTCTGCGGGGCCGCCGAAACCGGCCTCCGAAACGCCGGAATATGCAAGTCCGCCGGGAAAAACATCGAAGATTCCCGCGCCCGGAACCCCTCCGAAAAAATTCTATAGTCCGCCCGTGCCGGGAAAAAACCAGGCTGCCCGTATGCCCTCCGCCCCCGCAAGCGAGCCTGAAATCAAGGCGATTCCCGAAGAGCGCGCCGAGGCTGTCGGCGTGAAGGTGGACAGGCAGACCGTGAACTTCAAATACCAGCAGGGCTGGCCCGCGCCGGCTATGACCAGCGTCACGGTAAATGTCCTGGGCGGCAAAAACGGCGCAAAGGTCGGCTGGAAGGCGAAATCCGACGAGAAATGGCTTATATTGTCGCCTTCTTCCGGAACCGCCCCGGGGCTTTTGAAGATCGGCATAATCCCTTATAAATCCGTGGGATTCTACGACTCCACCGTCTCGATCAAGCCGCTTTCGCCCGGCATAAAGGGGGACAAGGTGGAGGTTACGCTCATGGTATTCCCTAAGGACAGGGGAAAGCCTTACCTGCCGCATTCCGATTACGACAAATACATGAACGGGAACTGCAAAGTCTGCCACATGCCGAAGGATCTTCTGCCGGAGCCGGACTTCCTGCAAAGGCCCGCGTTCTGTTCGCTCTGCCACAACCCTTCGGGGATGGCGAACGCATTTGTAGTTCCCGTCGGCGGAGGGCATACGGGCTTGAAAGCCGGGGCCGGGGGCACAAAAATTCCCTCCCTTGGCGCAAATCCTTCAGGCCCCTTTAGCGACATGATGTCCGCGCACCTCCCCGGCGGAAGGATAGAGTGCGTAACATGCCATAACGTAATGGAAAAACCGGGCGACTACGGTAGAACCTGGGAGCCCGCGTCCTCAGGCGACGGGGTGAACTGGTGGCTTTACAAGGGTGGCTGGAGCGGCATGGGATACATGGAGCCTAAGGTATATGTTGTTGAAAACATTTCGGAAATCCCCAAGACGGTGCATGAAATGCGGCGCCGGCAGGTGCCCGCGTCCGAGTATTCATACGACGCCGCCGATGGGGTTATAATTTTTAACCAGCCGGTTTCAAAGGGATATTCGGTCTACGTGACACTTACGGAGCCGTATCTCAGGGTATCCACGAAGAACAACGCGCTGTGTTACGACTGCCACTCCGAGAATACGCATCAGGGGCTTAACTGCCTGATTTGCCACAGGATTCACGGCGCGAGGAATGCCAAAGACGTCCGGGGCAGGCTCAGGACGCCTTTTGGCGTGAAGAGGGTCTCGTTCGACGGGCGCGTCTTTGCTAAAAACGGCTCCGGGATATGCGACGCCTGCCATCCCTTAAGCGGCATCCATTTGAAATATAAGGGTAAAGAGTGCACGAAATGCCACGCGCACAAGGGTGGGTTCGACTGACGCCCGGAATATAAACTGTTATTTATACGGTTAAAAATATCTTAAAATCGTCCCTTCCCCGCGCCCGGTTTCCGGGCCGAAACCCGCCCGCAGAGGCCAATTTTTACCCCGCTTTCGATGCCGGGGTAAATTCATGAGTTTTATTAGCTTTTACTTTAACAATCAGCAGGTTCAGGAAGTAATTCGTAATTGCTATTGACAATGAACTTCCCCAATTAATGAGGTTTGCTATTGCATGTTTAGTCCGTATTATTAGTAAATTGCATCGCAATTTCCCGAAACCTTTAAAGTCAACCGTGGATTCTTCGCTTCGCTCAGAATGACAGGCCGATGCCGCCGCATACCGTGCGTCATTCCCGAACGCCTTAATCGGGAATCCAGGTTTTATTGTCCGTCATCCCCGGACGATTTTGAACGGGGGCCCGGCGGCTTTCGCAGGGGCCGACCGCCGGTAGACTGGCCTTGTATGCCAGCCCTGTAATGAAAAACCTGGGTTCCCGCTTTCGCGGGAATGACGAACATGGTGCGGGGCGGTAATGGCTGGGCAAACCGGTCGCTCTCGCCTTGACATAATTTGCCGCATGAGCTATCTTAATTTAATTATGATATCGGAGTAGTAATAAGAATAAAATCGGAGAACTTTGGGGAATCAAATACAAAAAGAAGGGAGGGTAGTTTTTCCGAAAGAGTAATAACCGACTGTTCAAAAGCCGTATTTAAACACAAAAGGGGGAAATTCAGATGAAGAAGTTACTATTCGCTTTTGCAGCGAGTCTTTCGGTTATTCTTGTTTTCAGCACCGCCTTTGCCGCTTCCAATAAAATCGCAATGCAGGTAAGCAACGAGGCCTTGATTACCCAGCAGACGAACACTGTTTTGGCGTGGACGCCTATTCTCTCGACCACACTCCATATGCCCAGCAACCAGTCGCTCCTCATCACGCCGAGCCTGGAGACCGCGCTTTACACCAATACTCAGGTCGCCAGCAACGGAAACAAGAGCACGGCATCCGCCTCGGCCCAGATAAGGGTTAAATGCGTGATAACAGATCCTAACGGCAATCAGCTGGACGCATTGCCCACCGAACTGAGCAACGGGGTGGATAACGGCGTGGCGTATGACTGCAGGCTTCAGACGCTTTCCGCGACGCTCCAGGGAATAATAACCGGCGCCACCGCCAACCTCACCACCGGTCAGGTCACTTTTACAACCATCCCGTCGATTATCGACCTCATACTCCAGACACAGAGCGCCCACTCGTTCAATTTCCTGTTCCCCAACGTGAGCGCGGGCGACTATACGGTCACCGTCTATGCCATGATAGACACATTAAACGGCACCAGCCCGGCGACCAGCGGGGACCTCTCGACCTTGACGACCACGGCGGCGCAGGCCTGGGCCGCTATAGGCGTCGGATCGCTGTCGGTCGAGGATGTCGGAATTGTAAACGACGGCACAGCGATAAGCATGTAAACAGTATTTATTCTATTAAAGAAAGGCCGGCCACATTGGCCGGCCTTTCTTATCCCTCCAGGACAACGTACAAACTCACCGTCGTATCGCCGTAAAGATAGTTCTTCTTCTTTATAAGCCGCCCGATTTGCTCCGGGGCGGAATTTTTCCTGAAGTGTTCGTAGGCAACGAGCGCGCCTTCCGAAAATACATACGCCAGCTCCGCGCTTCCGAGAATCTCCAGGAATTCGGGTACGGCGCCGCGGGCGTCCGCATGATACGGCGGGTCGGCGAAGACTATGTCGTACGGCCCAAGGCCGGTCGACCGGCCTCGTTCGCGCGCGCTCTTCTTTAAAAAAGCAATAACGTCTTTCGCTATTACGGCGGCCCTGTCCCGGCAACCAAGGGAGTCGAGGTTCTCGCGGATCAGCCGGACGGACTTGGGCGAGCTGTCAACGAATACGGCCCTCTTTGCGCCGCGCGAGACGGCCTCGATGCCCACCGCGCCTGTGCCGGCGTAAAGCTCAAGGAAGACCGCGTCCTTCACCCGCTCCCCCAGTATCGAGAACAGCGCCTCACGCACCTTGTCGGACGTGGGCCGGACTCCAGCATGGCCGGTAGACCGGCTTCGTGGCGGCGAGACAATCCGCCGCCCCTTCGATTCTCCGCCTGATATTCTCATGGGGAAATGATAACACATCAAAAGAGAGAAAACTATTTATTGTTGAAGGTCTTTTGCCGCTGTGATACAATGCAGGGGCTTATGGATTTCCCTTTCATCTCCGTCATCATACCCGTGAAGCCGGGGGGATACGTCCGGGCGCTTGAGGCGCTGAAGGATATTGATTACCCCGCGGAGCGGCTCGAGGCGCTGGTCGCCGAGGGGCGTCAGCCTTCCGTCCAGAGGAACCGGGCCGCGAAAGAGGCAAAGGGGGAGATACTTTATTTCCTCGACGACGACTCGCTGGCCCCGACGGGGCTTTTCAAGACCGTCGCGGCGCGCTATGCCGACCAGAACGTCGCGGGCGTCGGCGGGCCGATTATAACGCCGCCCTCGGATAGTTTCTTAAGGAAGGGTTTCGGGCTCGCGCTTTCATCGCTGTTCGGCGGCTCGACAATCCGGGCGAGATATAAAAAACTCGGGGCCGAGAGGCGCGGGACGGAGAACGAGCTTATCCTTGCGAACCTAAGCTTTAAAAAGTCCGTTTTCCTTGAGGCGGGCGGGTTCAACGAGAACCTCTATCCGAACGAAGAAAACGAGCTTTTAAACCGGCTCGTCTCGGAGGGCAAGACATTCCTTTACGTGCCGGACGCCTGGCTCTACAGGAGCCAGAGGCCGAACTTCAGGGCGTACTTAAGGCAGGTCTTCACATACGGGCGCGGCAGGATGGACCAGAACTACCAGCACCCGGAGGGCTTCAAGGCCCTGCACATGGCGCCGTCGCTCTTCCTTGCATATTGCCTGGGGCTTCTGATAATCCGGAATCCCGTTTATTTTATCCCGGCGCTTTTGTATGCCGTCCTGTGCGTTGTGTTCTCCCTGGGCGCGGCCCTCGAGGCGAAGAACCCGCTCTACGTCCTTGTCATGCCGTTTCTCTTCGCCTCGCTGCACATCGGCTACGGCGCGGGGTTTATCCGGGGGGCCGTGAAGAAATTCGCCGGAAAGGGCGGCGCAAGGCCGGACGTGATGTTCAAGCTCAGGCGCGTGGATCTCGGAAAAGGTATATGAACGATTCGGGCGCAGCATGCCTGGCGGGACGCGCGGGCGGCAAGTTGAACCTGTCCGATTTTCCGTCGTGGGCGGATTATTACTGGACTTATCAGTACAACCTCGCGCGCGATTTTTATCTGCCGAAGCTGAAGGCGTGGGGAATAAGTCCGGACGGCCTCAAGGTCCTGGACATCGGCTGCGGAGACGGAGGTTTCACGGCGGCGCTCGCGGACTGGGGAGCCGACTGCACGGGTGTGGAGATAAAGCCCTTTGACCGGAAGAAATACGATTCGCCGCGCCTCAGATACCTCGTTTACGACATAACCGCTTCGGGGGCAAAGAAATTCCTGGGCGGCGGGGCGGGATTCGGGCTTGTGGTGCTGAGGGACGTCATCGAGCACATACCGTGGGAGAGGAAGGCCGTTTTTTTTGAGTCGGTTGCCGGGCTGATGGCCGGCGGCGGAAGGCTGCTCGTTACCTTTCCGCCGTATTATTCGCCGTTCGGCATGCACCAGCAGACGCTTTTGAAATCCAGGCTCAGGAAACTGCCGGGATTGAGCATGCTCCCGGCGGCGCTTTTCGATATGCTTGCGGGTTTGATGAATGAGCCGGAGGAGGCGCGGGCGGCAGTCTCGGAGCTTCGGCGGTGCCGGATGACGATGTCCGGCTTCAGGAAACTGGCCGCAGCAGCCGGGCTGAAAATACTCGCGGATGAATATTATCTCTTCAGCCCGTCGCACGAGATACGCTACGGCTGGAAAACGAGGCGCTCACCCCTGGGGGCGGTTCCGGCGGCGCGCGAGGTTTTCGTGATGGGCGCGGAATACCTGCTGGGGAAGTAGCAAAAGGAGAGTTCTTTGTCCAAGCTTAAGTCCTATTTTATCGACGAAATAGACGGAAGCCTCACGAGCCTCACGTACATCCTCTTTTATATCGTCCTCGCGCACGCGTGTTTCTGGAGATACCTCGTGCCCGGAAACTTCGCCTACGGCACGGATACCATCGCGGCAAGCTACCCGATGCAGGTTGTCGGGATGAAGGACATATTCAAGTATCATTACATGCCGCTATGGAATCCCTATATATTCTCCGGGATGCCGCTCCTTGCGAGCTTCTCCTTCCATGTCCTGTATCCGGGGAGTTGGATATACTTCATTTTCTCGCCGAAGTTCGCTACGGGTTATCTCTACATAATCCATTTCATCCTCATGGGATGCTTCCTATTCGCATTCCTGAGGCACCTTGGTTTGACGAAGCAGGCGTCGTTCGTCGGCGGGCTGATTTTCATGTTCGCGCCGCATCTTGTGACGCTCGTCTATCCAGGACACGGCGGCAAGATATATACCATGACATGGCTGCCGCTTGCGCTTCTGTTCCTCGACCGTATGCTCGACGGGGAGCTTCTGTTCAACATCGCCGTCATGGGCCTGTTCGTCGGGCTTATGTTCTA
>JAJYJM010000018.1 GCA_021789495.1 Nitrospirota bacterium | reverse complement strand
GGTTGTGGTTCAGCTCCACAGTCAGCCTGCCGCCGTTGTCCAAGTCCACCCCGGCGGATAGCTTGTTCTTCATGCGGAGTTCGTCCAAGTGCCTTGAGACCTGGCGGGCGTTACGGCCTATCTCGTCCAGGCCCTTCTTGAAGCGGTCGAGCTCCTCTATGACGACAATCGGTATTACGACGTCGTTGTCTTTGAAGGAAAAAATGGAATTGGGGTCGTGAAGCAGGACGTTTGTATCAAGAACGAATGTCTTTCTCAAAAGCGGCCTCCTCGGTGGGAAACACTAAAAATCAAATTGCAGCTTATAATAACCCGCCTTCGGCAAAAAATCAACTGATTAGGATGGGTGGGCCGCCGTACAAAACCGGCATATAGTGAAGGCGTGCCCGGTTTGGGATAACCTTATTACAACTCAAAAAATGGTATAATTTATTTAAGGTTTATATCTTGGCATTTTTTAATTTGTTTGACAATGACGGTTTACATATGATAAAAACTACGCATAAAAGAAGAAAGGGAATAATGAAACATCTAAAGAATGCAATTGCAGGGGCTAGTCAGATTTTTGTTTTGTCGCCTCCAGATGATTATCAGCGTCCTACAAGGTCGGGATTCAAAAAGGACGCTTCCGCCCTCAGACGCGACGCTGGTTATGTTGCGAAAGATTTAAGAAACAACACCAAGAAATATGTCAAATAAGTCGATTACGGCAAACAAAAACAAGGACGGCGACCAAAGCATTCAACTGAATGAAACGGATAGTCCAATCATCCCCATCGCTCATCTTGAGCGGCTTCATCAATTCAGGCCCGATATTGTCGACTGGGTTATAAAACAAACCCAAGCAGAAGGAGAACATAGGCGTAGCGAGAGTACACGTGTAAATACCTTCATATTTATTGAGCGCATATTCGGACAAGTTTTTGCGTTCCTGATTGGCCTCGCAGCTATTGCTGTAGGCGGTTACATGGCATTGCATGGACAACCCTGGGCCGGAGCTACAATAGCGAGCATTGCAATAACTGGCTTAGCAGGTGTTTATTTAATCGGCCATAAGGATAAAAGTAAATAATCCTTCCGTTTGTCCTTTCAAATGCCCTTGCCCAATTCCCCCGAACTTCCATACCTGATTCGACGTTCCCGCCATTAATACCGGCTGGAATGGTTTGGCCGGTTTACTTCCCGCCGGCGGCCTTTGCCTGCGGCTCCTTCTTGGGGAGCTTTATGCGTTCGGCCTGTTCCTTCGCGGGGTCGAGCATGTCCTTGATCGTCCTCTGCGGGCAGAGAAGCACGCACGTCTCGCAGTGCGTGCATCTGGCGTAGTCCATGACGGCGAGGTTGTCGTCCATGGAAATCGCGCCCTCGGGGCAGCCCTTCGCGCACAGTCCGCAGCCGATGCAGCCGATCTCGCAGGCTTTCTTTACCGCCGGGCCTTTGTCGTGCGAGCTGCAAAGTATGTGGACCTTCCTGGGTGCGGGCGTGAGGTGGATTATGCCCTTCGGGCAGGCCGCCACGCATACGCCGCAGGCGGTGCATTTTTCGCGGTCTACTATGGGCAGGTTTTCCCGGCTCATCGTTATGGCCCCGAACGGGCAGGCCTTCCCGCAGGTGCCGTAGCCGAGGCATCCGTAAACGCAGGTCTTGTCCCCTCCGGCGACGAGTATCGCCGCCCGGCAGTCCTTCACGCCCTCGTATTTGAAGCGCCTGGACGCCTTGCATTCGTCGCCACGGCAGAACGCCGTAGCAACCATAGGGATGACCTCCGGCGCGAGCTTGCCGGTAATCTTCGCCACGAGTGCGGCGACGTCGGCCTTTCCGGGCGCGCAAAGCCCGGGAGAGAGGTTCGCATCTCCCACGACGGCCTCGGCATAGCCCTGGCACCCTGCGAACCCGCACGCGCCGCAGTTCGCCCCCGGAAGTGCGTCGCGCACGGCCTGCACCTTCGGGTCCGTCTTCACGGCGAATTTCTTGGCCGCATAGGCCAGGCCCAGGCCGAATACCGCGCCTATGCCGCCCATGAAGGCGAGGCTTTTAAGGACGATGCTAATCAGATTAGGCTGGATGGCTTCCTGCAATTTTTATTCACCCTCTCCCCCGCCCTCTCCCATCGAAGGGAGAGGGTAGGGCATCGATATATTTTAACATTCTTTAATGATAATTTCTACTAACTATATGGTTATCATACCGGAAAATCCGAGGAACGCCAGCGCGATAAGACCGGTGACGATAAACGCAATCGGCATGCCCTGGAAGGGCTTCGGGATGTTCGCAAGCTCCAGGCGCTCTCTTATGCTCGCCATGATTATGAGCGCCAGGGAGAACCCGGCTCCGGAACCCAGGCCCAGCGTAATACTCTGCAGAAAATTGTAGTTATTGTCCGTGTTGAGTAACGGCACGGCCAGGATTATGCAGTTCGTGGTAATAAGCACAAGGTATATGCCGAGTTTGTAGTACAGCGTCGGGTTCAGCTTTTTAAGGAGCGTGTCGGCGAACTGCACAAACCCCGCGACGATGCCGATGAACAGGACAATCTTCAGGAACTCTATGTGCAGCGGGAGCATCACGAGGTTGTATACGAGCCATGAGAGCGCGGCGGAGATGACCATTACGGCGGTGAAGGTCATGCTCATGCCCAGGGCGGTCTCCATCTTCTTCGACACGCCGAAGAATATGCAAAGCCCCAGGTAGCGCGTGAACACGAAGTTGTTTATGATTGCCGACGCTATGAATATCGTGAAAAGGTCCTTGAACATCAGTGATGTCCCCCGCCCCCGCCGCCCGGCCTGCCGCCGTAATACCTCTGGTCAATCCAGTTGAAAAGCCCCATCAGAAGCCCTATGACGAAGAAGCCGCCGGTCGGCAGGACCATGATGAGCAGGGGACTCGATGCGGTAATGTGAAAACCCGCGATGCTCCCCTTGCCGATTAATTCCCTGACCGCGCCGACAAGCACGAGCGCGCCCAGGAAGCCAAGCCCCATGCCGAAGCCGTCCGCCGCCGACGGCAGGACCTTGTTCCTGCTTGCGAAAAGCTCCGCGCGGGAGATGATTATCGCAAAGACGACGATAAGCTGGATGTAGAGCCCCATCTGCTTGTAGGCCGTGCGGGAATATGCCCTCATCATCATTTCCGTAATGCTCACGTAGGTCGCTATTATCAATATATACGCGGGGATGCGCACCTTCGGGTTGATGAGGTTCCGAAGTATGCTGACGGTGATGTTCACCATCGTCATTACGCACAGAACGGCCACTCCCATCAGGAATCCGTTCCTTACGGAGGTCGTTACGGCCACGGCGGGGCATAGCGAGAGCGCGAGCCGGAAGACCGGGTTCTCCGAGAATATGCCGTTTAAGATTAATTTTTTGTAGGATGCCGCCATGTTTTCACTTCCTGTTTCAAAGTCCCTGGATTCCCGTTTTCACGGGAATGACGAGCGAGTGCCGGGCGCGATTAATCGCGCCCCTACAGCGCCCTGTCCTTCGCCCTTTCCGCCCGGAGCGCGTCCACCGCGGCCTTCACACCGTTCGTTACCGCGCGGGACGAAATCGTCGCGCCGGAGATGGCCTGGATGTCCGTCTTCGTCTCGCCCTTCATCACAATCAGGTGGTCTTCCGTCTTGCCTCTGAACTGGTCCTTGAACCACTTCTTCTCCATCTCGGCGCCCAGTCCCGGCGTCTCCTGCTCCGAGAGTATCTGTATTCCGATGATCCTGTAGTCGATGTCCACGGCGACGAGCATCTCGATGAAGCTTGAGTAGCCCTTGGCGTACGCCTTAATAATGTATCCCACGGTTTTCCCGTCTGCGGTCGCCTTGTAGATAACCCCTTCCTTGCCGCCGGCGGAGACGAACTTCAATGCCTCGGTTATGTTCTGCGCCTGGGGAACGAGCGCCTTCTGCGCCGCCCGGAGTTCCTCCGCCTTTTTCTCAAGCCTGACGGGATTCGTAACAGCCCAGACGACGGAGAGTATAACGCCCGCCACGGCGCAGATGGCGACTAAGTTCAGGGTTATTTTTATGATGTCCTTGGAGTTCATGCCTTCGCCGATGCCTCTCCGAACTTCTTCGCCTTGAACGCCCTGTCGAGGAGCGGGGTGAAGCAGTTCATAAGGAGTATCGCGTAGCAGACGCCTTCGGGATAACCGCCCTCAAGCCTTATAAGCGCCGTGATTATGCCGCAGCCCAGGCCGAAGGCCACCTGCGCGCGCTTCAGCTGCGGGACGGTAACGTAGTCCGTCGCCATGAAAAACGCGCCGAGCACAAGCCCGCCGGAGAGCATGGCAAGCCACGGGTCTCCCCCGAAGACGGCGGTCAGGACGGCGACGGTCGCAATGAAAGTTACGGGTATGTGCCAGGTGATATAGCCCTTGTAGAGCAGGTATGCCGCGCCGAAGAGAAGCGCTACAATGCCCGTCTCGCCCATCGCGCCGCCTCTGTGTCCGAGCAGGAGCTGGACATACATGTCGTGCCGGCTTGCGAAATGGGATAAAAGCTTCCGGTAGCCCTCTTCCTTGAGGATACCCAGGGGCGTGGCGCCGGTAACGGCGTCGGGTCTTGCAAGCGAAAGCGAGCCCTGCGGGAGAGGCCATGTCGTCATAAACCTCGGAAACGAGGCCATGAGGAACGCGCGGCCAATGAGGGCGGGATTGAAAATATTGTAGCCCAGGCCGCCGAAGAGCTGTTTCGTAATTATTACGGCGACCGCGGAGCCTATTACCGGAAGATAAAACGGCACCGATGCGGGCAGGTTCATCCCAAGGAGAAGGCCGGTGAGGATTGCGCTGCCGTCGCTTATGGTAATCTTCGCCCCGGCGAGTTTCTGTGCGAGCGCCTCGAAGACAATCGCCGAGACGATAGAGAGGACGAGGACTGAAAGCGCGGGGAGGCCGAAGTAATAAATCGAAAGCCCCGCCGCAGGCAGCAGGGCCGCCGAGACCGTCCACATTATATGCGGCACACTCTCGCCCGAGCTGATATGCGGGCCTACCGAGGCGCGAAAAACCCTTGCCTCCACTTGAGGATTTTTTTCGGTGTCCATTTTAAGTTATAATAGAGCGGTAGTTCGTTAAACCGTCACCCCCGTGAAAACGGGGGCCCAGCAACTTTAAAAATTCCTGGATTCCCGCCGGAGCCTGCCCCGGTATGTATAAAGCCGGGGCGGGAATGACGAACAAAGAAAGCGGATTCTTCGCTACGCTCAGAATGACATCTTGCTGCTACATTCCGCTTACGACGCCTTCGCCTTTTTTCTTGCCAGTTCCCTCTTGGCCCATTTTGTGAACTGGACCATCGGCCTTCCGGACGGGCAGACGAACGAGCACGAGCCGCACTCGAAGCAGTCGAGAAGTCCGTATTCCTTCGCCTCCTCGAAGCGCCCCTTCTCGATAAGCCGGCCCAGCACGCTTGGATTTAAGCCCATCGGGCAGACGTCTATGCACCGCCCGCAGCGTATGCAGGGGCCGAAGTCCATGACGTTGACAGCTTCTTTTTCCGAGAGAGCGACAATCCCGGACGTGCCCTTTATAACCGGAACGCCGAAGTCCGCCTGGGCTATTCCCATCATAGGCCCGCCCATGACGACCTTCGCGGCCTTTTTGTTTATCCCGCCGCACTGGGAGATAACGTCCTCGAAGAGCGTCCCGATACGGACGCGCAGGTTCTTCGGTTCGTTTATCCCCGGCCCGGTAACGGTCAGGACGCGCTCGATGAGCGGCCTGCCGAAACGCACCGCCTGGTATATCGCCGCGGCTGTCGCAACATTCTGGACGACAGCGCCGACGTCCATCGGCAGGTGTCCCGGCGGCACCTCAAGGCCCGTTACCGCCTTTATAAGCTGCTTTTCCGACCCTTGCGGGTATTTCACCGGGAGCGGGATGACCTTCACCCCCATTTTGCATCCCTTCGGCACCTCGTACTGTATGCCGTCCCGCTCGTAATACGTCTCCACCATAAGCTCGCAGGCCACCTTGCCCGCCTCTGCGGACATGGCCTTTATGGCGGCCTTTTTGTTGTCCTCTATGCCGACAAAACCGTCCGTAACCCTGAGGATGGTCATTATAATCTTCAGGCCCTCGATTATATCGCCCGGATTCTCTTCCATCAGGCGGGCGTCCGCCGTGAGATACGGCTCGCACTCCGCGCCGTTCAATATGGCGTACCTTATCTTCTTTTCCTTGGGCGGGGAGAGCTTGACATGCGAGGGGAACGTCGCGCCGCCCATGCCGACAATGCCGGCCTCTTTTATGATATTGCGCAGGACGTCCGGATTGAGCGAGAGGTAGTCGTCATGTCCGCTTATGTCGTCCGCCCATTCGTCCTTGCCGTCCGACTCTATAACCACTGCCTGGGCGTCAACTCCCATCGGCGACGGGAAATTCCCGACGGCCATTACCTTGCCGGATATGGAGGCGTGGACGGGAACCGAGACGGCCCCTTGCGCCTCGCCTATCTTCCGGCCTTTCTTCACGAGGTCGCCCACCCCCACAATCGGCTTCGCGGGCGCGCCTATATGCATGGACATGGGGATTACCACGCGCTCCGGGAGAGCTGCGTCCACAATCGGCAGAGACGCCGTCGCCTTTTTGTTGTCGGGGGGATGAACCCCGCCTTTAAAGCTTGTAATACGCATGGTTTATTAAAGGGCGTCGCGCCCTACTTTTAAAAGCGCCCCATAAATGGGGCAGCTACAAATATGCCCGCCATTGTAGCTGCCTGATTCGTCAGGCGGTTTTTCCCCTCTTTTTCTCCGTGCCGAGGAGGTCGGCAAGCTCCTTCACGAACTCGTTTATGTCCTTGAAATCCCTGTATACCGAGGCGAAACGCACGTACGCCACCTTGTCCAGTTCCTGGAGACGCTTCATTATCTCCTCGCCTATCTGGCTCGCCTGGACTTCCTTCTGCGCGCCTTCGAGGAGCTTTTTCTCTATCTCGTCCACCGTGGCTTCGAGCGCGAGGGTGGAGATTGGCCGCTTCTCGCAGGCTTTCTTGAGGCCGCCGAGTATCTTCTGGCGGTCGTAAGGCTCACGCCTGCCGTCCTTCTTCACGACCACCGGCATGATCTCTTCGACGCGCTCGTAGCTTGTGAAGCGCTTGCCGCACTTCTCGCACTCGCGCCTGCGGCGTATGGCCTCGCCGTCCGTGGAGAGCCGGGAGTCAACAACCTTGTCTTCGATGTGGCCGCAGAAAGGGCATTTCATACGGAACCCTCACCCCCAGCCCCTCTCCCATGAAAGGGCGAGGGGAAAAATAGAGAAAAAACCTAAAGATTATGCAGATTATAACGGTGTTTGTCAAGGGTTTTTAAACCGGAGGCCAGGGCGGCGGCCCTACGGGACGGGGCTTTTGGCCTGGAACTGCTCTACGACAATACCCGCCTCGGCGAGCATCTCGGCCCCAAGCTTGTCGGGGTAGCCCACGTCGTAGATTATCCTGGTTATCCCGGCGTTTATTATCATCTTCGAGCAGATGACGCACGGGAGGTTGGTGCAGTAGAGGACGGAGTCTTTGATGGCCGTGCCGTGTTTTGCGGCCTGGATGATGGCGTTCTGCTCGGCGTGCAGGCCGCGGCATATCTCGTGCCGCTCGCCGGAGGGGATGCCGAGCTTCTCCCTCAGGCACCCGACGTCGATGCAGTGGGACGTGCCCGACGGCGGGCCGTTATAGCCGGTGGCGAGGATGTTCTTGTCCTTGGAGAGCACAGCGCCCACCTGGCGTCTCAGGCACGTGGAGCGCTTCTTCACCAGGTGCGCGATTTCCATGAAGTATTCGTCCCATGTAGGGCGGGTCATAAAATACCTTAAATTAATTTCCGGCTCGGAGGAATTTTTCTCGGGACGCTCATTATTCGCAACCGGATCTCAACCGTAAATTTTTATTTTACGCTCAAGATGAGTTCCCTCGAAAAACACCTCCTCCGCCCTTCCGTTATAATTACAGCGCGGACGCCCCGTGGCCCTCGTAGACGGGAAACTGGGAGCAGAGCGCCCTTGCGCGCTCGCGGACTCTCTCAAGGTTCCCGGCGTCGTTAATATCGTGTATTACCGAGGCTATCAGACCGGCAATCTCGGCCATCTCCGGCTCCTTCATGCCCCGCGTCGTAACTATCGGCGTGCCGATCCTTATGCCGGAGGTTACCGTCGGGGGCTTAAGGTCGAACGGGATGCCGTTCTTGTTAACCGTTATACCGGCAAGGTCGAGCGCGGCCTCCGCCTCCCTGCCCGTTACGCCCTTGTTCGTAAGGTCCACAAGCATGAGGTGGTTGTCCGTCCCGCCGGAGACCAAGTCGAAGCCCCGCGCGGCAAGCTCTTCCGCAAGGGCCGAGGCGTTCCTAACGACTTGGGCCTGGTAGGAGCGGAACTCAGGCTCGGAGGCCTCCCTGAAGGCCACGGCCTTCGCCGCGATGACGTGCATGAGCGGCCCGCCCTGGACGCCGGGGAAGATGACGTGGTCGATTTTCTTGCCGAGCTCTTCGTCGTTGCACATTATAAGCCCGCCCCTAGGGCCGCGAAGGGTCTTGTGCGTGGTGCTGGTGACAAAATGCGCATACGGAACCGGGGACGGATGCACCCCGGCGGCGACAAGCCCGGCAATGTGGGCCATATCGGCCATGAGATACGCGCCGACCATGTCGGCAATCTCGCGGAACCGCCTGAAGTCTATTATCCTTGGATATGCCGAGGCCCCGACGACTATCATCTTGGGCCTGTGCTCCTTTGCCAGGGCCTCGACTTCATCGTAATCTATGTGGCCGTTGTCGCGTCTTACGCCGTAACTTACGGATTTATATAGCTTCCCGGAGAAACTGGCCGATGCCCCGTGGGTTAAGTGGCCTCCGTGGGTTAGCTTCATGCCGAGGATGGTGTCGCCGGGTTCAAGGGCGGCGAAGTATACGGCCATGTTGGCCTGAGAGCCGGAGTGCGGCTGGACGTTCACGTGCGCGGCCCCGAAAAGCTCCCTCGCCCGCCGTATCGCCAGGTCTTCTATAATATCGGCGAATTCGCACCCGCCATAGTAGCGTCTGCCGGGATAGCCTTCCGCGTATTTATTTGTAAGGACGGACCCCTGGGCCTCAAGGACGGCCTGGGAGGCGTAGTTTTCCGAAGCGATGAGGACTATTTTCTCCCCCTCGCGCCTCTTTTCGTCTTCGATTGCCTGCCAGACCTCCGGGTCCGACTCCCTGAGCGAACGCATCATATAACCTCGTTAAAATCCAAAATCGCCCGATTAATCGGGCAGCTACATTGCTATTTTATACCGAAAGGGACGTTTTTTCTATATCCGATATCTTGTCCAGCCGCCTCTGGTGCCGCCCGCCCTCGAAGGGGGTGGAAAGCCATATGCCTACCATATCGAGCGCAACTTCCCGGCCTGTGACCCGGCCTCCGATGGCCAGTATATTGGCGTCGTTGTGCATGCGGGACATCTTCGCCGTGAAGGCGTCGTGGCAGAGCGCGGCCCGGACGCCGGGGAACTTGTTGGCAACTATGGACATGCCTATCCCCGTGCCGCAGACGAGGATGCCGCAGTCCACCTCTCCGGCGGATACGGCTTTCGCCACCTTCGCGCCGTAATCGGGATAGTCCACCGAGGCCGGTCGACCGGCTTCAGAGCAGCAGTCCCCCGTCCCCATGTCGATTATTTCCGTGCCCTGGGAGTTCAGGAGCACAACGATGCCTTCCTTCAGCTCCAGCCCGCCGTGATCGCAGCCTATTGCAACCTTCAAGATGACACCCTCCCTTGCAGAATGTTGTATCTTACCGTCCGGGGGGAGCGGCTGTCAAGAGGAAAAGGCCCCTAAAACCCTCAAAACCCCCTAAAACTGTTGACAAAGAAGGGGCCTCTGTGCGAGTATTTTACTCTTATGAAAATTATCAGGAGCCTTGGAGATATATCCAGAAGCGGGCTTTCAAGCCCCGTCCTGACGCTCGGCAATTTCGACGGAGTCCACCTGGGGCATCAGGCCATATTCAGGCAGGTCGTGGCCCGCGCGCTGGAGACCGGAGGGTCGTCCGCGGCCTTCACCTTCGAGCCGCACCCACTGAAGGTCCTTGCCCCGCACCGCTCGCCCAAGCTTCTTTCCACGTTCCGGGAGAAGATGGAGCAGATAGAGGCGGCCGGCATGGACGCCGTAATCTGCGCGAAATTCACGCCGGAGTTCGCCTCCCAGAACCCGGAGGACTTCGTCCGGGACGTCCTGGCGGGCGCCATAGGCGCAAAAGCTATATACGTAGGGCACGATTACGCCTTCGGAAAGGACAGGCGGGGCGACATAAACTTCCTCCGGGAGGCCGGGGCGAGATACGGTTTCGAGGTGCATGTAATAGGCCCGGTAAAGGTGGAGGGAATAATCGTATCCTCCACGAAGATCCGCCAACTCGTCATGGACGGCGAGGTCTGCCTCGCCTCAAAGCTCCTGGGCAGGCCCTATTCCATAGAAGGGACGGTTATCCCCGGCCACTCCCGCGGGCGGGAGATAGGCTTCCCGACGGCGAATATCACCACCCCGAACGAACTCGCCCCGAAGGAAGGCGTTTATGCCGTGACGGTAGAGGTGGAAGGAAAGCTCTACAAGGGCGCGGCTAACATCGGGAGCAACCCGACCTTCGGGGACTCAAGCGTCTCCTACGAGGCGCACCTCTTCGACTTCGGGGGCGACCTCTACGGAAAGTTCCTCAAGATGAAGTTCATAAAGCGGGTAAGAGACGAGGTCAAGTTCGAGTCTGCGGAAGAGCTCAAGGAGAGAATAAAGAAGGACCTGGAGCTTGTAAGGTCAGTGCTTTATTGAGCCCCTACAGGTAGCTATGCGTCTTAAGTTCTGGATAGGCATTTTCGTAAGCGCGGGACTTCTTGCGCTGATGTTCTGGTGGACAGGGTTCAACTTCCGGAGCCTCTGGGATGCGGCGAAGGGCGTTAATCCCTGGTATCTCCTGGCGTCGGTGGTCATAAACCTCGGAATCTACATAATCCGGGCGCTCAGGTGGCGCTACCTCATGGACCCGGTAAAGAAACGGGTGAAGCTGTCTCATTTATACTCCGCGACGATGATAGGCTTCATGGCGAACAACCTCCTGCCCGCTAGGCTGGGCGAGATAGTCAGGGCTTACGTAATCGGCAGGCGGGAGAGCGTCCCAAAAAGCTCCGCGTTCGCCACGATAGTCGTGGAGAGGGTCTTCGACAGCATTTCGGTATTCGTGATGCTCCTCGTAGTCCTGGCGCTCATGCCGCAGTCGCTCTCCGGCGGGCATTTGGCGGAGACCATACGCCGGACGAGGACCGTTTCGCTCATAGGCGGGATAGTCCTTGTCGCTTTTCTCGCGGTGCTTATGAGCAGGCGGGAGAGCCTTATGAACATCTCCGGAGCGGTCTTAAGGCGGGTATCCTCAAAGCTTGCGGAAAAGGCGACCGGGCTTATCGACAAGTTCGTTCACGGCCTGAGCGTTATAAAAAGGCCTCGCCTGCTTGTCCCGATTATCCTCCTGTCCGCCATACACTGGGGAATTCTCTGGATGCCGGTCTACATAATATTCAAGGGATACGGGCTGAACCTCGGCGTCTGGGCGTCGGCCTTTACGTTCGTCGTGATTGCGTTCGCCGTGGCGCTTCCGTCCACACCGGGTTTCATAGGGACTTTCCAGGTCGCAGTTGCGGCGGCGCTTGTGGTGCTTGGAGTGCAGAAGGAAGAGGCGGTCGCAATATCCATAGTGATGTGGGCAATGGGATACATACCGGTCGTAATCGTGGGGCTTGTCTGCCTGTCGAGGGAGAACCTCACGCTGTCGAGTCTTAAATCGGCTGAAAGCCTGAGGGGAGTAAAATGATAGCGTTATTCATTTTCTTCGTAACAATGCTGGTCTACCTTATGACCATCGCGCCGACGCTCTCGTTCTTCGACAGCGGAGAGATGATCTCCGGGTCGTATACCCTTGGCGTCGCCCATCCGCCCGGATACCCCGTATACGTTACGCTCGGCAAGCTCTTCACGTTCCTGCCCCTGGGGAACGTAGCATTCCGGGTAAACCTCATGTCGTCCTTTTTCGCCTCCATGACGTCCGTCATGATCTACTATATCACCCGCGCGATGTTAATCGACAAGGGCAACGAGAAGTTCATTCTTTTTAAAAAACTTACGTTCGCCGACCTTGCCGGAATACTCGCCGCGCTTTCCTTCGCGTTCTCCTACAATCTCTGGGCATGGTCCGTCGTATCGAAGTTCTACACCCTGAACGCATTCGTCGTGGCATGTATCCTGATGCTCCTCATACGCTGGCGGCGCGCCCGGCTGGAGGAAGGCGAGGCCGGCGGCGGGCACTCACTGGCGTATCTCTACACCATCGCGTTTATTTTCGGCATCGCACTGGTCGTTCATATCTCCCAGTTCATCCTGATACCGGTATACATACTCTACATACTCATTGTGGACGGAAGCGTGTTCTACGACTTCAAGGACCTCATGAAGAAGGGCTCCTCCAAATCCCCGGCGGCGCTTCTCAGAAGGCTGCATATCAAGACCCTCCTCATAATGCTCTTCTTCATAGGGCTGGGGCATTCCATATACCTGCACGTGCCGCTTAGGGCGTCGAGGCTCCCGCTTATAAACTGGGGCCTGGGTACGGACTGGAAGCAGTTCGTGTGGATATACAACCGCGAGGGCTATCCGACAGTCGGCGGGGAGAGATCCTGGAGTCTTTTCTGGGACCAGTTGAAGAGCTTCAACCTCGTCCGGGAGTTCACCTGGGCCGGCATTCCCATTATACTCATCGGTCTCTGGGGCCATTTCAAGAGGGACTGGCGCAATTTCACCATACTCGTTTTCGGCTCCGTCCTCCTTGTCGCCGCCGTCATAATAGGCGGCAACCCGCCTGAGGAGAACATATTTCTTTTGCAGCAGTTCTACATCCCCGTATACATCTTCCTCTGCGTAATCATGGGCGGCGCGATTTACATGGCCCTGAAGATACGCCCGAAGAACCTGATATTGTCCGCCCTGATTGTGCTCCTGGTTATCCTGTATCCAGCCTCCGAGCTGAAGGCGCATTACTGGGAAAACGACAGGAGCCATAATTTTGTCGCATACGACATGGGCAACGCGGAACTGAACTTCGCGCCGCAGCTCTCCGTGCTCTTCACCTGGGGCGATTCCGGGGCCTTCCCGATGTGGTATCTCCAGGACGTGGAGAGGAAGCGTCCGGACGTCCTGCTCGTCCATACGCCCCATCTGCCGCTTCGGTGGTTCCTTGAGAGCATAAGCCGCGAGGCCCCGGTGCTTGGGGACCCGTCTCAGATGCGGAATTACCGTATGCTCCGGAACTACAACGGCGTGATGGGGATTCCGCAGCTGCTGGCCATTCCGGAGGACTTCCGCGACCCGCCCGACCTCATCGGGCAGATAATAGACATGAACCCGAACAGACAGTACTGCTTCGATTATTCATCGAGGTATTCCATATCCATGCCTTACAAGGTATATCCGTATGGGATAACGTATCAGAAGTTCGATAAAAACAACTTTGCCGACGAAAACTTCAGGGAGTGGTCTTATCTCGTTACAAGGGGGCTTCCATACCCGAAGATGGCCCTCGACCTGGACGAAACCAAGGCCGTCAGTATATACGGCTACATACATGCCGACCTCGGCAGAAAATACATGCAGATAGGGCTTTCTCCCCTGGCGCAACAGGAATTCGTCAAGGCGGTGCAGTATGCGCCGGAACTGGGGCCGTCGCTTGCTCCATATATGGGCAACGTTCAGGATATAGGCAATATCCAGAAATAAAGAATCTTGACAATATCGTTCAAAAATACTATATTGATACCGGACTGTGACAAAAGTTACACTCCTGTGATTGCGCGGGTGGCGGGTTTGTTCTGCAATTACAGTAAGTTCTACGGCCTTGGTTATCTACAGTCTGAAGTTCCAAGCAGGTGAGAATGACGCGCAAGTTCCTGATTATCGGCAGTCCGGCGCGGTGCCGGAAGATTACGGGTTTACTGAAAAAAGAAGGTTATACGAGGATTGCCGTGGCGCACGATATACAAACAGCGCTGGGCATGGCGGTGAAGGCCGAGCCGGACGTAATCGTCCTGGACGGACAGGAATTGCCGGAGGGAGAGCCGCTTTCGATTGTCGACAGGCTCATCTCCGAGCGTCCCGTCCCGGTAGTGATGCACTATAATTTCGAGCAGCTATCCGACGCCGTCAGGGCCGACGGGCTTGGGGTTTCGGCCCATTTTTTCGGGCCGCTTACGCGGGAGAACCTGCTTGGCTCGGTAGAGCTTGGAATATCGCGTTTCAGGCAGTGCCAGGCCCTAAGAGAAGAGGTCGGGGACTGCAAGGAAGCGCTCAGGGTTAGAAAGATTATCGAGCGGGCGAAGGGTATCCTGATGAAGAGGAACTCGTTGAACGAGGAAGAGGCCTTTTTAAGGATACAGAAGCTCTCCAGGGACTCCAACGTCTCCATGGAAAAGATCGCCCAGTCGATAATCACCGCCGCCGAACTGATATAATCTGCTTACGCCTCTCCTGACGGAGGCTCTTTTATAGAAAGGCCGGGAAGCCTTTCTCTTGGCCCGTGAAGGCCTTGGGGAAGGTTTTTTGTTTTAAACTCGGTTTTTTCAGGGAAGGAGTCTCCAAAATGTCCGAAGAAACTTCAAAAATTGCCATAATAGCCTCCAAGGGCACGCTCGACATGGCCTATCCGCCGCTAATCCTGGCCACCGCCGCCGCCGCGCTCGACATGGAGGCGCAGATTTTCTTCACCTTTTACGGGCTGAACATAATACACAAGCAGAAGATGCACACCATGAAGGTGTTCCCGCATGGGAACGCGGGGATGCCCGGGCTTTTCCAGGGCTTCCTGGGCACCCTGCCGGGAATGCCCTCGATGGCGACGATGATGATGAAGGGCATGATGAAGAAGCAGAACGTCATGCCGATACCAAAACTCATCGAGATGTGCCAGATGGCGGACGTGAAGATGATAGCCTGCCAGATGACCATAGACCTCTTCGGGATGAAGCAGTCCGACTTCATCGACGGGGTGGATTTCGGCGGGGCGGCGATGTACCTGGAGTTCGCCCAGGGCGCGCAGATCCCGCTGTTCGTTTAAATCCCCCTCATTCCCCCTTTATCAAAGGGGGAAACCGAAGGCAGGGGGATTTGCAGTATCCGATGTAGCTTACTGTAACACTGGCCCCGGCAGAGAGCGCGGGGGTTCTCGCGCTTTTACAGGGCATAACCGAAGGGAGGAGAGTATGAGGAAGTTTTTTGCTCTTGCGGCAGTGCTGGCCGTGTTTTGCTTCTCGGTTCCCGCTTTCGCTACAAACGGCGACAATATCATCGGTGTCGGAGCAGTTTCGCGCTCCATGGGCGGCGTCGGCGCCGCCGACCCGCAGGACGCCATCTCGGCGGTCTTCGGCAACCCCGCAGCCATGTGCTACATCCCCTGCCAGTCATCGGAGGTGGATTTCGCGGCTACGCTCTTCGTGCCTAAGGTAAGCGCGCAGGTTGCCACCGCCGCACCATCGAGTGTTTCGGCGAACGGCATGGGACTCCCCTACGCCTTCCCGGCAATAGGTATCTATACACCTATTACGCCGAATTTGAGATTCGGTCTCGCCGCCTACGGCGTCAGCGGCATGGGCGTGGATTACAAAGACACCATCCTCAAGAATTCCGGGGTCGGCCCATTCGACATCAAAACCGACCTCCAGATAATGAAGTTCTCCCCGAACCTGGCCTACAGGATACTCCCGAACTTCTCCGTCGGCGCGGCGCTCCAGATAAACTGGGCCCAGCTCGACCTGGGAGAGGGTTCCGCGCACACCTTCAGCTTCGGCACCCAGCTTGGCGCGATATACAAGCCAGTCGACCCGCTCTCCATCGGCGTCACTTATCAGAGCCCGCAGATGAACAGGTTCAGGAGGGTATACAATTTTGACGCCGCCTATAGCAGTACAACCTTTGATACCCTAAAGCTCGAACAGCCGCAGCAGGTAGTCCTGGGCGTGGGCTATGACGTGATACCGAACAAGCTTCTGGTAGAAGTCAACGAGAAGTGGATAAACTGGGCGAATGCAGACGGCTACAAGGACTTTGACTGGAGGGACCAGTATGTTACGGCGCTCGGCGTCCAGTATAAGCCTATGAACTGGCTTGCGCTCCGCATGGGTTACAACTACGGCAGAAACCCCGTCAGGACAAGTAACGGCTGGAACCCCGCCGGGAAGTCTTACATCCAGGGCACAGCTGTTCCGACAGCGCAGTTAGAGGGCTTCAAGGTAGTAGGATTTCCGGCCATAATCGAGCACCATCTTACTGCCGGCATCGGCGTGAACCTAAACAAAAAGGTCTCTGTCAACTTAGGTTATATGCACGGCTTCGAGAACAGCATCACGGAGACCTCCGCGGGCGGCGCAATCACCTATGAGAGCAAGCTCCACGAGGACTCCTATGAAGTGGGCCTGAATATCATATTCTAAAGCCTCTGGGTTCCCGCTTTCACGGGAATGACTGGATATTTCAAGGAGGGGCGGTTTGCCCCTCCTTTTTTGTCCCGACATGCCGCATTTTCTTGACAAACCCCTCTCATGCCGGTAAATTTTATCGAGATATGCATAAGTTATTGCAGGGGCGCGATTAACTTGCGTCCCTGCATGTGGAGAATGGATATGATATTAACCGCCATTGCGCAGACGGGAATGAGCTTAAGCGGCGGCCTGCTTGCGGGAAGCCGGACAACCGGCCTTTCCGGCGAGAGGCCGACGGGGCTGCCGGAGCTTGCGTCGTTCGGCGTATACGCCCTGATGGTGCTCGTCATACTTGGACTTCTGATGTTCCTCACCACCTGGCTTGGCGGCAGAAAACCCTCGCCTGAGAAAGACATGCCCTACGAGTCCGGCGTAATCCCGACCGGCAGCGCGCGCCTCAGGCTCCCGGTGCAGTTCTACCTCGTTGCGATATTCTTCATAATATTCGACCTTGAGGCGGTATTCGTGTATTCCTGGGCTGTCGCCTTCGACCTGCTGGGCCGGCAGGGATTCGCCTATATTTCCTTCTTCATCGGAGCGCTCCTGATAGGACTTGTCTACATATGGAAAAAGAAAGGGCTTCAGTGGGGGCCAAGAGAAAAGTAAGCCGGGCGACCGGCGTCGAAGGCGGCGGCATAGCGCTTGCGTCCGTCGAGGACGTCTTGAACTACGGCCTTAACTGGGGCAGGAAGAACAGCCTCTGGCCGATGTTCTTCGGGCTTTCCTGCTGCTTTATAGAGTTCACCAACACAGCGACGCCCCGCTACGACATTGCGCGTTTCGGCGCGGAGGTGCTCCGGGGCTCACCCAGGCAGGCGGACGTCATGTTCGTCGCCGGGACGGTGTTCAAGAAAATGGCCCCCGCAATCCTGCGGCTTTACGAGCAGATGGCCGAGCCGCGCTGGGTAGTGTCAATGGGGTCGTGCTCCAATACCGGCGGGATGTACGACGTCTACAGCGTCGTGCAGGGGATAAACCAGATACTTCCCGTGGACGCCTACATCCCGGGATGCCCGCCGCGCCCGGAAGAAGTTCTACAAGCGCTGACCATGCTACAGGATAAAATAACGCGCGAGGAAAAACCGCTTCGCCCCGTCCTGCACATGAAGGGCGGGAGCCAGGGGACTGCGGGCGGGCCGCTCGTGGACGGGAAAACCAAGTCCAGGGACGGCAGAGGCCCAGGATACGAAGGGACGAAAATGCGCGGCACGGAGGTTACCCCGCCTAAGCTGTGGGGAAGCCGCGCGCCGCATATGTGGACTCCGCCGGCGGCAGCCGGTCGACCGGCGTCAATATCGGGAAAAATCTCAGCCGTTGTCGGGAATCTGAAACAGGAATTCGGCGATGCTGTCGCGGAAGACGCCTCGGCCTCTGACATGGCGACGATAAAGATACCGCCGGAGCGTATCCCGGACGTGCTCGCATACCTGAAAAGAAAGGCTCCTGTCAGGTTCCAGAGGCTTGAGGACTTAACCGCCGTGGACGAGTCTGCTCGCCGCCGGTCGGCCGGCAACGGGGACAGTACAAAATATAAAGACTTCACGCTCGTTCACACGCTGTTTTCCTACGACGCCCCAGGACACATAAGAATAAAGTCTGAGCTTTCCGGAGACGTTCCTTCCGTGCCGTCCATAACCGGGATCTGGCCGTCGGCCAACTGGTACGAGCGGGAGGCCTACGACATGTTCGGGATACGTTTCGAGGGCCACCCGTACCTGAAAAGACTCATCATGCCGGACGACTGGGAGGGCTATCCGCTCCGGAAATCCCACCCCTACCGGGCGACGGACATGAAGCCGTATACCGCGTACGACGCCGCCCGGCACGAGCCTCGGGACATAAAGGACTATTTCAGCCGGGACAAAGGCGGCGACGAGGAGTTCGACGTCGCATACCTGAACCTTGGCCCGCACCACGTCGGGACGCACGGGATTATACGCTACACGCTTAAACTCCGGGGCGAGGAGATCCTCGACATGGCGGTGGACATAGGATACCACCACCGCGCGGCGGAGAAGACCGGGGAGCGGCAGTCCTGGCATCAATACATCGTCTATACCGACCGGGTGGAATACTTAATCGGCTCAAACAACAACATGGCCTACTTAGGCTCGGTGGAGAAGCTCCTGGGAGTAAACGTCCCGGAGCGCGCGCAGTATATCCGCGTGATGCTCTGCGAGCTCTTCAGGATTTCGAGCCACCTTGTCTGGCTTGGTACATTCGCGCACGACGTCGGCGCCATGACCCCGGTATTCTACTGCTTCCGTGACCGCGAAAAGATAATGGACATAGTCGAGCATATCACGGGCGGGAGGCTCCATCCGTCGTGGTTCCGCATCGGCGGAGTTGCCGACGACCTGCCCGAAGGCTGGAAGGAGATGGTGAATGACTTCATCCGCGAGTTTCCGTCCAGGATAACGGAATACTCAAGACTCCTTACCGACAGCGCGATATTCAAGGCCAGGACGAAGGGCGTCGGCGGCCTGGAGCTTGCCCAGGCGATAGACTGGGGCATGACGGGGCCGAACCTCAGGGCGTGCGGCCTGGAGTGGGATTTAAGGAAGAAAATGCCTTATTCCGGCTACGAGTCCTTCGACTTCGACGTTCCGGTAGGGAATACCGGAGATTGCTACGACCGCTACCTCGTCCGGCTGGAGGAGATGCGCCAGAGCGTCAGGATAATCGAACAGGCGGCCAGGGAGATGCCGCCGGGGCGGTGGGTATCCGAGGACTACCGCTACTGCATACCGCAGAAACGCGACACCCTGCACGACATCGAGAGCCTCATACACCACTTCGTGAACGTGACGCGCGGCCTTACGCCGCCAAAAGGCGAGGCGTATTTCAGCATAGAGTCCCCGAAAGGGGAATACGGCTACTACGTCGTCTCGGACGGCCTGAATTATCCCTACCGGGTGCGGGTGCGCGCACCGTCGTTCCCGCACATGCAGATGACGCCGATGCTCGTCAGGGGCTGGTTCATCTCGGATTTGATAGCCGTCGTGGGCGCACTGGATTACGTCATGGCGGACATAGACAGGTAAAGCGGGGGGAAAGGGAAAAAATCATTTGTAGCTGCCCCATTTATGGGGCGCATTTAAAACCGCCTGATAAATCAGGCAGCTACAATGCATGAAAGATGGCCATGTTATCAGAAGACCGCATAAAAGAACTCCGCGAATATGTCTCCTCCCTGGAACACCCGGAAGAGGCCCTCGTTGACCTCATGCACGAGGCTCAAGAAACCTACGGCTACCTCTCGGACGAGGCGGCGGAGGCCGTTGCGGAAATAGCGGGCGTTCCGGTGATAAAGGTGGAGGAGCTTGCGACGTTTTACAACCTCATCTTCAGAAGACCCGTCGGCAGGAAGGTCATCTTCGTCTGCGACAGCATCTCCTGCTGGGTCATGGGGATGGAGAACCTATTCGAGCACCTGAAAGCGAGACTCGGAATCGACATAGGCCAAACTACGACCGACGGGGCGTTTACCCTGCTCCCGATATGCTGCCTTGGCGCGTGCCATGTCGCCCCGGCGATGCTGGTGGGCGATAAATTATACGGTAACCTCACGCCGGAGAGAATCGACGAAATCCTGGAAAAGGAGAGATAAGAAATTAATTAATGGGTTCGCTCCCGTTGGCTCCTTCGGGTAAATGTAAAGTACGTTCACCCATTAATTAATTTTTTTAACTATGTTTCAGCCGCTGCTAACAAAAAATTTCCATTACGGCCGTCCGGCGTCTCTGAAAGAATACGAGGCCGCCGGTGGATACGAAGGCCTGCGCGCCGCGCTTAAAATGACTCCCGACGACGTGATAAAGGCTGTCATCGACTCAGGACTCCGGGGCCGCGGCGGAGCGGGATTCCCTACGGGCAGGAAGTGGAGCCTGACAGACAGGAAAAGCCCCGGGCAGAGGTATTTCATTGTAAACGCGGACGAGATGGAGCCGGGTACGTTCAAGGACCGTTTCCTGATGGAGCGAGACCCACACCAGGTCATCGAGGGTCTTCTGATAAGCGGCTACGCCACGGATGCGGGAAAGGGATATATCTTCATCCGCTACGAATACACCGAGGCCGCACGGGCGCTTGAGACGGCAGTACAAGAGGCGAAGGGCGCGGGTTTTATCGGCAAAAACATCCTGGGGAGCGGGTTTTCCATGGAAATATCCGTCCACAGGAGCGCGGGACGGTACGAGTGCGGCGAGGAGACGGCGCTTATGAACGCGCTTGAAGGCAAACGCGCAAATCCGCGCTCGAAGCCCCCCTACCCCGCCTCTAAGGGATTCCGGATGAGGCCCACGACCATAAACAACGCCGAGACGGTGGCAGATGTCCCGCACATAATAAAAATGGGCGGGAGCGCATGGAAAACGCTTGCGGCATACGAGGGCGGGGCCGGGACCAAGCTCTACGGCATCTCCGGCAGGGTAAAAAATCCGGGGCTTTTCGAGCTCCCGACGGGGACGCCGCTCAAGGAGATAATCGAGACGCACGGCGGCGGTATGCAGGACGGATATTCCTTCAAGGCGTGTCTGCCCGGCGGGGCCTCGACACCCATAATCACGCCCAACAACCTGAACGTCCCGATGGACTTCGATACGGTCTCCAAAATCGGCTCCCGCATGGGAACAGGCTGCGTAACCGTATTCGACGACACCTGCTGCATCGTGCGGGCGATGATTAACAATCTACTTTTCTTTACTCGCGAGTCCTGCGGTTGGTGTACTCCGTGCCGCGACGGTCTTCCGTTCGTTTACGACATCCTTCAGCGTATCGAGGCCGGCGTCGCGGAGATGGACGAGCTTAACGTGCTTGATGAGAACTGCGAGACGATTTACTCGAACTCGTTCTGCGCGTTCGCGCCGGGCGCGGTGGACCCGGTCAGGAGCATGTTGCGACTCTTCAAAGACGAGGTGGAGGAGCATATAAAGTTAAAACGGTGTCCATGCCTAAACTGATAATTGACGGCCTGGAAGTGGAAGTCCCGGAAGGGACGAACGTGCTGGAGGCGGCGAAGAAGCTGGGAATCGTCATCCCGCACTTCTGCTACCACAGCGCGATGGGCGCTGTCGGCGCGTGCCGACTGTGCGCGATGAAGTTCGTCGAAGGGCCGGTAAAGGGCGTGCAGGTATCCTGCATGATAAAGGCCCAGGACGGCATGGTGGTCGAGACCGCCGACCCGGACGCAATGCGCGCGCGTCGGATGGTAATCGAGTGGCTTATGACGAACCACCCGCACGACTGCCCCGTCTGCGACGAGGGCGGCATGTGCCTGCTCCAGGACTACACCATAGCGGGCGGCCACGGGATAAGACGCTATAAAGGTAAAAAAAGGACTTATATCTCACAGTATCTGGGCGAGTTCATCGAGCAGGAGATGAACCGGTGCATACAGTGCTACCGGTGCCACCGCTTCTACCGCGACTACGCCGGGGGGGATGATTTCGGGACAAAGCGAATCGCTAACCGGACCTTCTTCGGGCGGTTTAAAGACGGCTGGCTTGAGAGCGAGTTTGCGGGGAACCTGGCCGACGTATGTCCGACAGGCGTATTCACGGACAAAACTTATCATTTCAGGGCGCGGGCCTGGGAGCTTGAGACCGCGCCGTCCGTATGCCCGCACTGCTCGCTGGGCTGCAACCTTATCCCCGGCGCAAAGCTTCGTGAACTGCTCGTCATAAAGGCGCGGGAGAACCTGAAAGTCAACGGCTGGTTCATCTGCGACCGGGGGCGGTTCGGCTACAGATTCGCGTCCCGACCCGACAGACCCCGGAAGTTCACCTTAAACGGGCAGGAGAAGTCCCGCGACGAAGCGACAAAGGCGGCAGTTGGGATAATATCCGACGCCGTCGCAAAATACGGCCCCGGCTCGGTCGCGCTGGCAGGCTCGCCGCGCACGTCGCTTGAGAATAACTTCGCCCTGAAAAAACTCGCCTCGCTTCTGAATACGGGAAATATATGTTTCTCCATAGACCCGCTCCGGGACAGGAAGGAGAGGCGCGCGATTTCCCTGCTTGATGCGGCTGATAGCCGCTCGCTTCAGGACGTGGCGTTCTCCGATTTCATAATCGTCGTCGGGACAGACCCCGTAAACGAGGCGCCTATGCTGGCGCTTATGATGCGCCAAGCGTCCCTGAAGGGCGCGCGGACAGCAGTAATCGACCCGCGTCCGGTAAAGCTCCCGTTTGATTTCACGCATATACCGGCAAGGCCGGAGGAGTTCGCGGAAAAACTTACGGGGCTTTTAAATGAAGCAGCCGGGGATTCTAAAAATCCCCTGATAATCTGCGGCACGAACATTCCCGGTATCGACGCGATAGACGCCTGCTCGGAGGCTGCCGGGAGATTAAACTGCGGCCTCTTTTATACGCTTTCCTCCGCGAACTCGTTCGGGGCCGCAGTCCTGGCCGGCGAAGGCCCGGATTTCGAGGACATACTGTCCGGGATTGAAAGCGGCGGCATACGGGTCCTGATCGCGCTTGAATCAGACCCCCTGGGGCGATATTCCGGCGAGGAAAGGGCCTCGCGGGCGCTGAAAAAACTGGATTCGCTCATCGTCATGGACTACCTGCCGACAGAGACGGTTAATGCCGCAAATGCGCTGTTTCCAACGGCGGCGTATGCGGAAATGGACGGCATTTTTATAAACAACGAAGGCCGGGCTCAATGCTTTTCGCGCGCATATATTCCCGGCATCCCGGTGAACTACATGGGGCCGAAGCTTAAGCCGCCTGAACTTCATCCGCCGCGGGAATTTTCCCCGGAGGTTCCGGGGCGGTCGTTCCCGGCGTGGGAATATCTGGGGGATATTGCCCGCGAGATGGGCCTCGATTGCTGCGAGATGGAGACGCTGAGCGCGATAAGGGCCTCATTGTCGCATGATCCTCGGTTCGCGGCCATAGCCGGGCTTTATCCGGAATCCGAGGGAGCGTTGATAACCGCCGGGCCTGTAGACCGGCTTCAGGCTTACGGGCCGTTCCCTGCCGGAGAGAAGCCGGATGCGGGCGAAGGACTGAAGCCGGTTGACCGGCTGCTCCTTTATGCCACAGACCTGACCTTTGGCACGGAAGAGATTTCGGTATACTCCGACAAGACTCAGCTTCGCGCGCCTGAGCCGTATGTGATGATAAACAGGGAAGATGCAAAGGAACTGGGACTTAATGACGGGGATTGGGTGAAAGTGGCTTCAGGAAGCCTGGGCATATCCTGCGCCCTGAAAACGAGCGCGTCCTGCGCCAAGGGCGCGGCGTTCGCGCCGAGGCTCACGGGTTTCGACGCCGCGGCCTTGTCCGGGAAGACCATCAGGATTACGAGAGAGCGCGTATGAATAGTTGCGCACCGTGGCTCATTATCATAATAAAGGCGTTCCTTATCCTTTTCGTAACCCTTACGCTCGCGGCGTACATGGTGCTGGCGGAGCGGAAACTTCTGGCCAGGATGCAGGACCGCTACGGCCCTAACCGCGTGGGGCCTTTCGGCCTCCTGCAGCCTCTCGCGGACGTCATAAAGCTCATCACGAAGGAGGACATCCTGCCGACCCAGGCGGACAAGTTCATATATCTCATTGCGCCGGGTGTCGTCGCCGGGACGGTGCTCCTGACGTTCGCCGTCGTGCCGTTCGGCGCGCCCGTGAAGATTGACGGCGTTACTGTGCAGATGCCTGTAATCGACTTAAACGTCGGCGCGCTTTATTTCCTTGCAATGTCGTCGCTCGGCGTATACGGCGTGGCCCTCGCGGGATGGTCTTCCGGGTCGAAATACAGCCTCTTCGGCGGCATACGCGGCTCGGCGCAGATGATCTCATACGAGCTGTCAATGGGCCTTGCGCTCGTCCCTGCGGTGATGCTGGCGGGCTCGTTCAGTCTGAACGACATTGTCGCCGCACAGTCCCGCGTGCCATTCGTCGTATACTCCCCGCTCGCATTCGCGATATTCCTCATTAGCGTCGCGGCGGAGTCCAGGAGGATACCCTTCGACCTTGCCGAGGCGGAGAACGAGCTTGTCGCGGGCTATCACACGGAATACAGCGGGATGCGGTTCGGGCTTTTCTATATCGGCGAATATGTAAACATCATCGTCCTTTCCGCGCTCGCCGTGACGTTCTACTTAGGCGGCTGGCACGGGCCGGGGCCACTGTGGCTTTCCTTTTTCTGGTTCTTCCTCAAGGCGGCGGTGATTGCGTTCTTCTTCATATGGATGCGGGCGACGCTGCCAAGGCTCCGCTACGACCAGCTCATGCACCTGGGCTGGAAGTTCCTTGTGCCGCTCTCCCTGGCCAATGTCCTGCTGACGGGCTTCCTTGCCCTCATGTTTCATTGGAGAAACGTATGAGCGGTCTGCTGACGGGGCTTTTCGAGGCGTTTGCGACAACTCTCCGTGAGATGTTCAGGAAGCCCGTGACGATACAATACCCGGAGGAGAAGAAGCCGCTGTCGGCCAGGGCGCGCTGGAGAATAGTCCTTACGCGCGACCCTGAAGGCGAGGAGAGATGCGTGGCATGCTACCTCTGCTCGGCGGTCTGTCCGGTGTCGTGCATCTCCATGCAGTCCGCCGACAGGGGCGACGGGCGGCGATACCCGGAGTGGTTCAGGATAAACTTCGGACGCTGTATACTCTGCGGGATGTGCGAGGAGGCCTGCCCCACGCTCGCGATTCAGCTTACGCCGGACTACGAGTTCTGCAAATACAAGGCGCTCGACATGGTCTACGAGAAGGAGGACCTGCTTATCGACGGGACGGGAAAGGACCGGGAGTATAATTTCTATAAGCACGCCGGGATAGGCGTCGTAAACCCCAAGGGCAAAAACCCCGACGAATACGGCCCCGTGGACATCAGGAGCAACATGCCATGAACGCGCTTGCATTCTATCTCCTTTCTGCGGCGGCCATATTCTCGACCCTGATGGCGATTTCGAGAAGGGAACTGATACACGCCGTCGTATATCTCGTGCTCTCGTTCTTCTCGCTCGCGCTTATATTCTTTATGATGGGCGCGCCGCTTATCGCCGCGCTGGAGGTGCTGATTTACGCGGGCGCGATAATGGTGCTCTTTCTTTTTATCGTGATGATGCTTGAGATGGGCGCGGCAAAGATTCCCCTGACGCCGTTCCGGAAGGTATGGGGGCCGGCTGTCGTTATCGCCGCCGTGATATTTTTCAGCATGGCGATTCTCTTTTTCGGAACGCCACAGACGGCAGTCTCTCCCATGACAGCGTTCGTATCGCCCCGCCGGTTCGGCCAGGCGCTTTACACGAAATATTATCTCGCGGTGGAGGCGGTGTCTCTTCTGCTGCTGTTCGCGCTTGTCGGGGCGCTATACCTCGGGAAAAGAGACAATAATCCATGATGCCTCCTTTTTCATATGTCCTTGTGCTCTCAGCGATCCTTTTCGGCCTGGGTGTCGTCTGCGTGGCTGTGCGCAGGAATCTCATTATGATACTCATCGGCGTTGAGATAATAATAAACGCCGCAGGGCTTGCGTTCGTGGCGGGAAGCCTGCGCTGGAACATGCCGGAGGGGCAGATATTCGTGCTCTTTCTTGCGGCTATGGCCGCTTCCGAGGTGTCGGTCGGCCTCGCGATGATAGTCTACCTGCACAAAAAAAAGAAAACGGTCAACATCGACCACTTCGACGAGATGAAGGAATAGATGCAGCCTTCTCTTTACATGCTTGCGCTCCCGCTTGTGGGCGGGACCATAAACGCAGTCCTCGGGTGGAAGCTTCCCCGCAGGCTATCGGAAATCATTGCCTGCGCATCGGTTGGGCTGTCGTTTATATTCTCGGTAATTGCGTTCACAAGCGGCCGGCAGGAAGTCTTTGTATACAACTGGCTCTCGTTTGCGTGGTTCTCGGCTCCCTTTGCGCTGAGGCTCGACGCGCTCTCGCTTTCGATGTCCGTCATGGTATCGGGCGTGTCCTTCCTTATTCATCTCTACAGCGTCTGGTATATGCGGGACGACGCCTCGTACGCCCGTTATTTCTCTTTCCTGAACCTCTTCGTGTTCTCCATGCTCCTGCTTGTCACGGCATCGAGCCTGCCGCTTATGTTCGTCGGCTGGGAAGGGGTCGGCTTCTGCTCATACGCCCTCATCGGGCACTGGTATGCCGACCCGAAAAACGCTGACGCCGGCAGGAAGGCGTTTGTCGTTACAAGGCTGGGGGACGCGGCTTTCGGGGTTGCGCTGATCTGGCTTTTTTATTTCGCCGGGACAACGGATATATCGGCCATAAACACCATAGCCGCGGCCTCCATGCCGGGGAAGACCGCGTTTATAATTTCCATCCTGCTGCTTACAGGCGCGGCGGGCAAGTCCGCGCAGATACCGCTTACCGTGTGGCTACCGGACGCAATGGCCGGCCCTACGCCCGTCTCCGCCCTGATACACGCGGCGACGATGGTCACGGCTGGGGCGTATCTCCTGATGAGGATGTTCCCGGTAATAGAAATATCCGCCACGGCAATGATGGTAATCGCGGGTCTTGGCGCCGTTACGGCTTTTTACGCCGCGGCGGCGGCTCTTTTCCAGAGGGACATCAAGAAAATTCTGGCATATTCCACTATCAGCCAGATAGGGTATATGGTCGTTGCCGTGGGTGCGGGCAGCGTCTCCGCGTCGCTGTTTCATCTCATAGTCCACGCATTCTTCAAGAGCCTTCTCTTCATGACGGCGGGATGCGTCATCCAGGCTATGGGCGAGGAGCACGATATATTCAAAATGGGCGGCCTGGGAAAGAGTATGCCTCTCACGTTCGGGTGTTTTCTGGCCGGGGCGCTCGCACTGTCCGCCGCGCCGGGCACGGGCGGATTCTTCAGCAAGGACGCCATACTCGCGGCGGCCTTTATGCGCGGCGGGTGGTTCTACTACTCCGTTTACGCGCTCTCGGAGCTTACCGCGCTGATTACGGTGCTGTATGTATTCCGCGTCGTGTTCCTGGTATTTTTCGGCCTCGAGAAAAAAGCCCCCGCCCCGATACCGGCGGCCATGCCGGCAATACTCGTGCCGCTCGCCGTGCTCAGCATTGTCGGCGGGGCGCTCGACTTCCCCGCAGCCTTCGGCGGTTCGGAGAGGCTTACAGGCTTTTTAATGGCGCAGGGGCCGGCAGGCAATCTGTCCTCGAAACCGTCCGGCGCCGGCCTGCCGGCCATTACCGCGCTCGTTTTCGTTCTTGGACTTGCAGCCTCGTATTATTTTTACATCATGCGTCCTGAGAGACGCTTGGCCCTCGTTTCAAAACACGCGCGCCTTGCCGGGTTCTTCGAGAATGCCTGGCGCATCGACGGGCTTTATTACCGGCTCTTCGTCAGGCCCTACCGAAAAATGGCGGACATCCTCTGGGAGCAGATCGACGAGGGGTCGATCGACGATTTCCTCGACAAGACCGCCGAGGGCTTCGCCGCATTCGGGACATGGCTTCGCGGCGGGGTTAACGGCAGGGCAGCCGCATATATCTCGTCAGTCGCCGCCGGGGCGGCTTTAATCCTCGCATACTTCCTGTGGGGCCTTGGGCGATGAACGGGGCGCTTACATTTCTCATTTTCCTGCCGGCCTTAAGCGCGATTCCTCTGCTCTTCGAGAAGAACCCGAAGGCCGTCAGGTGGTTCACCCTTTTTGTCACTTCTTGCGAACTGGCAATAAGCCTTCTCATTTACCGGCTTTGCCGGCAGGGGATATTTACCGGACGGGCGTTACTCAAGACTGACTATCCCTGGATTGCCCGCTTCGGAATACATTACGCGCTTATGATGGACGGCATAAGCCTGCTGCTCGTAACGCTCACCGCCCTTCTGTTCGCGCTTTGCACCCTGGTATCCTGGAGACAGGTAAGCGAGCGGGTCTCGCTCTTCCATGCCATGCTGCTCTTCCTTGAGACGGGCATAATGGGCGTGTTCCTCTCGGCCGACCTTTTTCTTTTTTATCTCTTCTGGGAGGTAATGCTCATCCCGATGTTCTTCCTGATAGGGGTCTTCGGGCACGGGCGGCGCGTATATTCGGCGGTGAAGTTCTTCGTCTTCACCATCACGGGAAGCCTGCTTATGCTTCTCTCGATAATCGGCATTTATATCATTCACGGAAGACAGACGGGTGTTTACAGCTTCATGCTGCGGGACCTCGCGCACACCCCGGCGTCCCCAGCGATTTCAGCCGTCCTGTTCCTGGGGTTCCTGCTCGGCTTTGCCGTCAAGGTGCCGCTTTTCCCGCTTCATACATGGCTGCCGGACGCACACACCGACGCCCCCACGGCAGGCAGCGTAATCCTCGCCGGGCTTCTGCTCAAGACAGGCGCGTACGGGCTTCTTCGCGTGGCGTTTCCGCTTTTCCCGCGCGCGGCGGCGGCCTTCATGCCCCTTATATTCACAATCTCCGTAATAGGCATATTCTATGCCGCGTGGATTGCGTTCGCCCAGAAGGACATGAAACGGCTTATAGCGTATTCGAGCGTCTCGCACCTGGCATACGTGGTGCTGGGGATAGCCGTCTGGAACGAGGTGTCCATTGCCGGCTCGGTGCTTCAGATGGTAAACCACGGCATCACAACCGGCGCGCTTTTCATAATGGTCGGCATGATGGACGAGCGTATGCACACGCGCGATATTTCGGCATACGGGGGGTTGTGGTCGAAGGCCCCGGCGATGTCGGCTTTCTTTCTGTTTTTTATTCTTTCGTCGCTCGGGCTTCCGGGCCTGAATAACTTCGCCGGGGAGTTCCTCATCCTCACCGGGCTTTTCCGGGCGCATCCCTGGCTCTGCGCGGCAGGGTTCGTTGGTATGGTCGCTACGCTAATATACCTGCTGTCGCTTGCGCAGAAGGTCCTTTTCGGCCCGTCAAAGGAATATCACGGCTTCTCCGACCTCTCCGGGCGGGAGCTGGCGATACTCATCCCCCTGGCCGTTCTCGTGGTATTCATAGGCGTATATCCGGCGGCGCTCCTGCGGATTCTGGATACGCCGGTCAGGGACATGGTGAGCGCGGTTTCGATAAGTTCCGCCGGAGGAGTAATACCGTGACGCTTATGGATTTCCATAACCTACTGCCATACATACTGCTCTCTATGGGGGCATGTCTTCTGCTCCTTGTCGGAGCGTTCATGCGAAGGCCAAGCGCCAGGGCGCTGAATATCCTGGGCGCGATTATCGCGCTTGCCGCCGGGGTTTCGGCGATATACATAAAGCCCTCGCAGGCCGACATCGGAAATCTCCTTGCCTACGACGCCTTCGGCAGGTTCTTTACAGCCGCCGCCTCCTTCATGGCCTGCATATCCCTTTTATTTGCGTCCGGCTATTCCACAAGAAGGCCAATTGGGCACGAGGAATTCCCTTCCCTTGCCCTGTTTGCGGCGTTCGGGATGTCGCTTCTGGCGTCTTCAACAAGCCTCCTTGGCGTGTTCCTGGGCCTGGAGAGCATGTCCCTTTCGTTTTACGTAATGCTGGCGGCCAACAAGTCCGACCCGCTCTCCGGGGAGTCCGGCCTTAAATACCTTGTAATCGGCGCGATTTCCACAGCATTCTTCGCATACGGCCTCGCGCTTATTTATGCGGATTCCGGAACGCTTTCACTCGCGGATTCGATTTCCGCGCTTTCCGGAGGGGCGGGGGCGGCAAAAATCACCGGCGTGGGCCTCGCCGGATGGGCCATGCTGATAGTCGGCCTGGGGTTCAAGACGTCCCTTTTCCCGTTTCATCTCTGGGTACCGGACGTTTACCAGGGCGGCCCCGCGCCTGCAGTAGGCTTTCTCTCCACGGCCTCCAAGGCCTCCGTATTCGCGGTTTTCCTGAAGTTTACCGGGGCCGCCGGCGCGCCGTGGGCCGAGCTGTCCCATGTCCTCTGGGTCATGGCCGCCCTGACGATGATATTCGGGAATATCGCCGCCCTTACGCAGAACAACATCAAGCGGCTCCTTGCATACTCCTCGATTGCCCAGATGGGCTACGTGCTGGTGGCGCTGATTGCCGCGCCGGGGAGCGGGCAGTCCGCAGCGATATTCTACCTTGTGGCTTACGCCGCGATGGAACTTTGCGCATTCGGGGCGATTTCGGCGTTCTCAGGCAAAGACGGGGAGCTTGGCGACATACGTGATTTGCGGGGCGCGGGGTTTAAATATCCCGTAAGGAGCGCGGCTCTTTCCATAGCCCTGGTTTCCCTGGCCGGGCTTCCTCCAACAGCCGGGTTCATCGGCAAGTTCGGGATATTTTATTCGGCCATGAATTCCGGTTATGTCTGGCTGTCGATAACAGGCATTCTGACGGCGATAGTTTCGGTATATTATTACCTGCGCGTGGTGGTATATCTCTACATGCGCGGGGAGGGAAAAACGGAAAAGGCCGCCGCGTTCCCGGCGGTCGATATTCCCTCCGGTCTCGCGCTTGCGGCCCTTTCCGTTATAGTCATCTATCTTGGGATATTCCCCGAAAGACTCCTGAACCTCATCGCTTCCCTGACGCGGCTGACGGTGTAAAAACAGACGGAAGCAGCCTCCGGGCTTTATTTGAACGTCTTCATTATATACTTTGCGATTGCCATAGCGTCCTTGTCCGAGACCATCTTCTTTGTGAATTTGGTCATGCCGGGGCCGGGGTTGCGCATTTTTTTCACTATGTCGCCCACGGTTTTTACGCCGTGCGCATACCTGTCTTTCCTCGACAGAGTAAATTTCGGGTTTACGACATTGCCGCCATTGACATGGCAGGCGGCGCAGTTCTTCCGGAAGAGCGCCTTCCCGTTCGGGGCCGCGGCCTGCGCCGCGGAAGCGATAAGGACAAGGCCAAGTGACATTACGATTATTTTCCCCCGCATACGGTTTACCTCCTTGATTTTGCCGTCGATTAATAAAACAAAAAGCCCGCTTCCTTTCGAAAACGGGCGATGGATCCAATACGGCTATATTAGCTGACAACTTCTAAAAACATTTTCCGCGCGGTTATGACTTCGTAGATCGCTTCCTTCCTTGCGGTCGGAACTACTGACCCGGAGCAGGCGCAGGTGCAGGAGCAGGAGCCGCCGTGGTCGCACCGCCCATTGCCGGAGCAGCAGGGGCAGCAGGAGCCGCCGGAGCGGGTGCGGGTGCAGGTGCGGTCTCTTCTGCCTTTTTGCCGCAAGCGGCCAAGGAAATAACGAGAGCACCGGATGCCAACAGGACAATCAACTTCTTCATTTTCTTCGTCTCCTTTCATTAGAGTCAAGTATTAACCTACCGGGCCAGCCGGTTGCAAAGAGTTTAGTCAAACAGAATCTCTTTGTCAACTAAGAAATTTGAGTTTTCTAATTTATTTTCTGATTCATTTCCTGCAAGTATAGCATATATTTCCGTTTTGAAAAGCCGCGCTCCCGAAACAGTTCCGAAAATGCTTGAAGAAGGGCTTTTTCGTGCTATATAATAGCGCAGTTTTATTCATTGAAAGGAGACAGGATGTCCATTGAGAAGATAGACGCGCTGGAAGACGGAATATTCAGGATAATCGAGATGGTAAAGACCCTCAAGGAGGAAAAGTCCCGCCTTCAGGAGGAGTTGTCCCGGATGGGGGAATCCAGGCAGATGCTGGAAGAGGAAACACAGAGGCTTCGGGCCGAAAAAGAGCAGGTGCGAGACAGGCTGGAGCGGCTTCTTAAATCCGTAGATGGCCTGGCGGTATAGCCATGAAGAACGCCGAGGTGGAAATATTCGGGACTTCTTATACCGTCAAAGGGGAAGAAGACCCGGAATACGCGCAAAGCCTCGCCCGGTATGTAGACGAGAAAATGCGCGCCCTCCAGAAAAAAAGCCCTTCCACGGTCAGCGCGCAGAAAATCGCCGTGCTTGCCGCCATGAATATCGCCGACGAGCTCTTCAAGCTCCGCAGAAGGCAGACGGAGGTGGAAAACATCATCCAGAAGAAGACCTCCGACCTCTTCGACATCCTGGAGGACGGCTGATTTTCTAACTTGTTGATTTATTTTATTATTCCTACTCAGCCTCGATCTGGTCAATGTAGGTGGTGTTCTGCTTTGACAAGCCCGTTGTGCTGTCGATTCCATCCGACCCAAGCTCGAAAGCGAAATAAGCAAGCTTGGACGTATCGACAGAGTTCGATATAGGCACTTCTGCCCCCTGCCAGCCATTGCTCAGCGTTATCGGCACATCAACCGTATAATCCTTATCGGTGCCATAGATAAAATCCAGAACGTTCCCGGAAATGGCCGATTCGGCTGTTATTTTAAATTTGGTGTATTTTGAGCAATCAAACGGCGTTGCAAAAGTGCGGCTGACTAAACCCGCTTTGGCGTAGATTTGAGCGGCTAAACCGCAACTGGGATACTGATAGTACGTTTGTATTCCAGGGGTGTTCTGTTCATCCCCGAAGAAATAAGAACTTACGTCCGGCATTATCGGCATTGAGGGATTTGCGTCATCACCAGGGCCCCGTTGCGGGTAGAGGTCAACTACGTTAGAAAAACTCAAGGCTTTCACGGAAATATTATACACACTGCCATCATTCGGCAGGAACACTCCGCCATTTTGGAAATTAAATGTAACGGGTGTATAGCTATTATAGTATTCGGCATAATCAACAGAGGGCAGTTGTGAACTGGACACTGAAGATTCTTCGCCTGTGGCGAATAATTGCCCCGGCAGAGCGCCTACATTTTTATAAATCCTCGGCTGAAGATTTACCGTATAAGAATCCTGAGAATCAAAATCGCATAAATAAAGAGTGAACTTTGTAACGTTCTTGCCAGGTCCGTTGAGCAATCTCTGACCAATTTCGTCCATATAATAGTAACCATCCGTGTCATCCCAACCCCAAAACCAATAATGTTGATGCGTCGGCACCCGATTATATATTACCTCTTCCGGGTCGCTTCCCGCCGCTACGTCTATCTCCATAGAATAATTGCCAAGCTCTGACTGGTTCGATAGGGATGCGTCCATCCAGGGGTTATCCGACCACCAGTTCAGCCCGTTCTCGAAGTCGTCGATAATCAAATCGCGCTGGCCGAACTTGAACCCGCACCATGCGTTGCAGAAGAGGTAATTGCCGCCTTTTTCCCCACCCCAACCTTTTCCAACAAAGGGACAGTAGTCATAGAGGCAAGCCACCGCAACGGATGAGGGCGTGACCAGCATGCCGTGGTCAGGCGAGAAATCGTCGCTGTATTCGCCTTGCCCTACACACTGCCATCTTGCGTTGTCTATCGGCGGCAGGCCTTCGCTTATAAGCTTATAATCGTCCCCCATAGTATCGGCGGCGCACTCTATCTGGCCGGCTATAGTGCTTGCGGGATTGCACCCAAGTATAAACTTTAATTCGCTCGTTGGTTCGCGCACGGAGGTTTTGCAGGCGCTACTTTCTTTTTGCAATTGGGCCAAGAGCACCTGCGGGTTAATCCCGTTTGCCATCGCTGTCTCATATATTATATCTGCGGGGTCTATTATAGTGCCATCGGTGTCAACAAGCTTTTCGTTCTGTAAAAAGCTTCCCTCCATTTGCAGGAAATATTCGATGCTTTGCTTATCCATCGCATCTGTGGCCGTGAAATCGCTGTCGCACAGGCACATGGTATTGTAGATTTCATCCGCGTTCGAAATCACGCGCATGGAAAGAAGAAAAACCGCAATAAAAAACAACGTTGTGGTCAAACGGCGCATGTTTTTCATTGACCGTCCTCCACTGTCTTATATTTCGGGACGCATAAAGGTGCATATCGCTTAATTACATCGCCATTGCTGTCCAATGCCTCAATCCGATAATATAAATCTGTTGTTGCCGCTTCCGAAGTTCCATTCATGGCAGGCAGCGGCCATTCTTTAGGAAAATGGAACAATTCAGTCCACGGACCATCCTTCGAATATGCCCTGTAAATCACGTATTGATCTGCTTTATCTTCCGGTACCCACCAAAGTGCAATTGAGTCTTTAAAGTTCTCCGCCCACACATCCCCGGTTGCGTTGTTTATGTCCCCATTAAGGTTCTCTTCCGACTTCCTCCATATCTGAAGCGTGATATAGCCCCCGGGCGCGCCAGCCAGTTCCACAGAAATTGTGTTCTGCGCCTGAAGTGATATATCCTTCTGAATAAAAGTTGCTTGTTGGTTAAAATTATTCGGCGTGGCTATCGCGGTGTTGTTTAACATCACGACCGCGCTGCTGACCAGATTTACCGGTTCTACAATACCAGGTTCTGCGCCCGGCTTCTGGACCGATCCTCCGTTGTCGATGGTTATCCAGAACTCGCCCTTGGGATTCGTTGTGAAGTTGGCGAATTGCGTAGTTGGCGCGCCCGTCCCACGCACGAACTTCACCGGCCCCCAGACCCGCGTCCCCGCCTGGGCATAAAGAACCGGAAATATTGGTGCAAGGCAAACAATGAGGATAAAAATTATCAGCTTATTCTTTTTCATAATCACCCGCCTCCTTGGAAGAATGTTTTCTAATTTAGAACCTTTTTAATATAAATAATTGTGATCGTCAATTAATTTTTGTTTTTCATTGGCCGTCCTGTTGCGGCTGATTTTTCCCTTGAATTTTTCAGTAAAATAAAGTATTTTTATATTGGTTAATGTTCTATTTATCCCCTGCCCGGCGCGTGGTTACCGGGGGTTTTTTGACCAACGTTAAAAAATAGGGAGCCGGGTCATCTGGAGAGGGTGTGCATGCCCGCCAGGGAAGCCTTAACTCTCCATCCTGGCGCCCACCTGGTTCAACCAGGTTCAAAAACACTACCCGACACGGCATGGGCGGGGGCCGATTTTGTAGCAGGAAGGGAAGCGGGAGCCGGATTTCCTGAGGCGCGGGAGTAGTTGCGGAAGCCGTTTCCCATCACTTAATTACCCGCGCTTTAAGACATTTTCCGGCGGCCAGACTAAGCGGAAACGGCTGCATAGGGACTTGGGCAGAAACAAAAGAACTTAGAGATTACAAGGACTTACATGACTTTTGGGCTTCTAATCGGTATCGCCTTCATCTGCACGGCAACACTCAGGCTAACCCCGGAGTTCCCGGCGCAGGCGTATACCGTTCATAACCTGACCGAATGCAGCGCCTTGTTCTGCGCGGTCTCTCCGAATCACCACGGTCCACCGGGGAGTTATTCGCCGCCGCCGGGATGCTCTCGGATGTGCCAAAAGTCCTAATATCTCTCAGCTTTTCTTCTCCTTAAGTCCCTTCTTTACAGGCGGGAGCGGGCCTTCCGGGCAGGGGTGTAACATGTTCCCTTTTGTGCCCTGGCCGGTAAAAAGCCCCCTTTTTGACCCCGGTTTTCCCCGTCTTATCCGCTTGCGGGGGCGCATCGCCCCAAAAGGAAAAATCCATGTCGGACCTCTTGTATTCACTGGGGGACCAGGGCGACTCTCATCAGCCGGACAACAGGTCTTTGCCTGCCGGCTGGCCCCTTGCCTGGCGCATGAGGCCGAGTGATATGGGCGAGTTCGTCGGGCAGGAGCATATTGTCGGAGAGGGAAAGATGCTCCGCCGGATGATTGAGGCGGACAGCTTAAACTCCGTAATCCTTTACGGCCCTCCCGGTTCCGGAAAAACCGCGCTGGCGCATGTAATAGCGAACAGGACGAAGGCGGCGTTCGATTCCATAAACGCCGTAACCTCAGGCGTGGCGGATATCAGGCGGATTGTCTCGCAGGCGGCGCAGGAGCTTAAAAGGAGCGGCAGGAAAACCATACTCTTCATCGACGAGATTCACAGGTTCAACCGCGCGCAGCAGGACGCGCTCCTGCCGGACGTGGAAAAGGGCGTGGTCGTATTGATAGGGGCTTCAACGGCAAACCCTTTTTTTTCGATTATACCGGCGCTATCCTCACGCTCGCAGATATTCGAGCTTAAACCGCTCTCGGATAAGGACTTAAGCCTGCTTATCGACAGGGCGTTATCCGACAGGGAGCGGGGTCTTGGCGGATATAATGTCCGTCTGGCCGATGATGCTCGGGAGTTCATAATTTCCCGCTCCGAGGGGGACGCAAGAAGGGTCTTGAATGCGCTTGAGGTGGGTGTTTTAACCACAAAACCCGGCCCGGACGGGTTTATAGATTTCGGTATGGAAGTCGCGGAGGAATCCATACAGAAAAAGGCGGTTGTCTACGAAGAAGACGAGCATTACGACACAATCTCCGCCTTTATAAAAAGCCTGCGCGGGAGCGACCCGGACGCCTCAATATACTGGCTTGCCAAGATGATTTATGCGGGCGAAGACCCGCTGTTCATAGCCAGGCGGCTTATCATATCCGCTTCGGAAGACGTGGGCAATGCCGACCCGGACGCGCTGTCCGTCGCCGTGGCGGCGCTTAGTGCGCTTGAGCATGTCGGGATGCCTGAGGGGCGAATCGCCCTCGCCCAGGCGACTATATACATAGCCTCGGCGCCTAAATCCAACGCCTCATACATGGCGCTGGAAGCCGCAATGGGCGACATCCGGGATGGCAAGGTCATGCCGGTTCCGGACCATATCCGCGACGCAAGCTATAAGGGTGCCGGGAGGCTCGCGCGCGGCAAGGGATACAAATATCCGCACGACTATCCGGGGCATTGGGTGGAGCAGGACTACCTGCCGGAAAAAAGAGAATATTACAAGCCGTCCGACCAGGGCTTCGAGGTTGAGATGAAACAAAGGCTTAATTCGCGTAAAGGGAAAAAACAGAGCTTCATGATAAATCCCAAGGGAGGGAATACAGCGCCATGAACTTGATGAACATAGTCTGGATAGCGGTAGCGGCCATAGTGAGCTTTGCAGTCGGAATGCTGATAAAAAGGGGAATGGCCGAATCGAAGATACGGGAAGCGGAAGAGGACGCAAAGAAGATACTAAAGGACGCGGAGCGGGATGCGGAGACGAAGAAGAAGGAGCTTCTGCTCGAAGCGAAAGACAAGCTCTACCAGCAGAGGTCTGACTTTGAAAAGGAGATAAAGGACAGGCGCGCCGAGATAAATACCCTTGAGAAGCGCATAATCCAGAAAGAGGAGTATCTCGATAAAAAGACCGACTCCTTCGACAAGCGTGAGGGCGACCTTGTAAGGAAGGAAAAGGATATGGCGAACCGCGAGCGGCAGCTCGCGGAAAAAGAGAAACGCTACGACGATGGCCTGGCGGAACAGGCGCGGAGTCTTGAGCGCATCGCGGGCATGAGCTCCGAGGAGGCCAGGAAGGAACTCCTGGCCCGCATGGAAGAAGAGGCCATGCTCGAAGGCGCGAAGATGATAAAGCGCATCGAAGACGAGGCCAAGGGCACGGCGGACAAGAAGTCAAAGGAAATTATGGCGCTCGCCATACAGAGATACGCGAGCGACTACGTCGCGGAGTCCACGACGTCTCTTGTGAACCTCCCGAACGACGAGATGAAGGGGCGCATCATAGGCCGCGAGGGCAGGAACATCCGCGCGCTCGAAGCCGCGACAGGCATAGACCTGATAATCGACGACACCCCGCAGGCGGTGATAGTCTCCGGATTCGACCCCGTCAGGCGCGAGATTGCCAGGATCTCCATAGAGCGGCTCATGGCCGACGGGCGCATACATCCCGGCAGGATAGAGGAAGTCGTGGACAAGGTGCGTAAGGAGCTGGAAGACGCCATGCGCGAGGAAGGGGAAAAAGCGGCCTTCGACCTTGCGCTCCACGGCATACACCCGGAGATAATCAAGCTCGTCGGGCGTCTGAAATACCGTACCAGCTACGGCCAGAACGTCCTCATGCACTCGCGCGAGGTCGCGTTCCTCTCCGGCGTAATGGCCTCGGAGCTTGGAGTAGACACTAAGCTCGCAAAGCGCGCCGGGCTTCTGCACGACATAGGCAAGGCGGTTGACCACGAGATAGAGGGAACGCATTCGAGCATAGGATACGACCTCGCAAAGAAATACGGTGAGAACCAGAAGGTCTTAAACGCAATAATGGCGCACCACGGGGACGAACCGTTCTCCTGCGTGGAGTCCGTCCTTGTCGCGGCAGCCGACGCGCTGTCCGCCGCCCGGCCCGGGGCGAGGCGCGAGACGCTTGAGACATACGTCAAGCGCCTCGAGAAGCTCGAAGAGGTGGCGACGTCCTTCAAGGGCGTGGAGAAATGCTACGCAATCCAGGCGGGCCGCGAGATAAGGGTTGTCGTGAAGCCGGAGGACGTGGACGACATCACCGCGGCGCAGATTTCACGCGAGATAGCCAAGAAGATAGAAGAGGAGATGGCCTATCCGGGACAGATAAAGGTCACGGTTATACGCGAATCGCGCTACGTGGAATTCGCAAAGTAACCTGGGCGGGAGGCGTATCTTCCGGTAAACTGGGATTTTCTTCATAAGCGGTCACGGCAGGACGGGATTTGTTGACTGAATGGAACTACTGTTTATAAGCGACATAGTCGGAGAACCGGGACGCAGGGTCGTGGAGAAATTTCTCCCGAAGGTGCGCGAGGATTACGGCATACAGGCGGTTATCGCCAACGGAGAGAACGCCGCCGGCGGCTTCGGAATCACTCCGAAAATCGCCGGAGAGCTGCTTGCACTTGACATAGACCTCCTCACCTCGGGCAACCACATCTGGGACAAGAAAGAGATATACGAATACATCGACAGGACGGATAAACTTCTCCGGCCTGCGAACCTCCCGCCCGGAGTGCCCGGCACTGGGAGCGCGGTATTCAAGGCATCCGAGGGTACGAAAGTTGGCGTAATTAACCTCATGGGCCGCATTTTTATGACCCCGTCCGACTGCCCATTCAGGAGGGCCAAGGAAGAAATAGAGAAGCTGAAAGGCAGGGGCGCGGAGGTCATTCTTATCGATTTCCATGCGGAGGCCACCTCTGAAAAAGTCGCCCTTGCCCGGCATCTCGACGGACAGGTCGCGGCGATAGTCGGAACTCACACGCACGTCCAGACTTCGGACGAAAAGATACTTCCCGGAGGCACGGCATATATCACGGACGTCGGCATGACCGGGCCGCACGACTCCGTCATCGGCGTCACATCACAGATTGCCATCGGCAGGTTCTTAACGCAAATGCCCGCAAGATTCGATACGGCAAAAGGCCCCGGAACCTTCGAGGTGGTGATTATTTCCGCCGACCCGCTAACCGGGAAGGCGACGAAGATACAGCGATTAAGCGTGCGGGAACAAAACTCATAGATGTCATTCCCGCAAAGGCGGGAATCCAGCGACTTTATAACCCCTATGCAGCTCGATTTATCTTTTAGCGGCCCGATTACCGTTTCCGAACTTACCCGCCGAATACGGGAGAAGCTGGAATCCGGTTTCTCCGACGTATGGATTACCGGCGAGATATCCGGGCTTCGCGTCCCCTCCTCCGGACATCTGTATTTCACCCTGAAAGACAAGAACGCGCAGATAAAAGTTGTGTTCTTCCGCTCCGGGAGCCGATTCCTGAAATTTGCCCCGAAGGACGGGCTGGAGGCAATCCTGCGCGGACGCCTAACTGTCTACGACCCGCGCGGAGAATACCAAATAGTCGCGGAATATATGGAGCCGAAGGGAATCGGCGCGCTCCAACTTGCATTTCTCCAATTAAAAGAGAAACTGGAAAAAGAGGGTCTTTTCGATCCGGCCAGAAAACGCCCCCTCCCCGCCCGCCCAAGGCGTATCGGCGTCGTAACGTCGCCCTCCGGGGCGGCAATACGTGACATCCTGAACGTCCTCGGAAGGCGCGCGCCGGGCGTAAATATATTAATCGCCCCGGCGACGGTACAAGGAGACTCGGCCCCGGCGGAGATTGCCTCCGCGATAGCCGACCTGAATAAAATCGGCGGCGTGGATGTCCTAATTGCCGGGCGCGGCGGCGGGTCAATCGAGGACCTCGCAGCGTTCAATACGGAAATTGTGGCGCGCGCCATCGCCTCGTCAAGTATTCCAACAATATCCGCCGTTGGACACGAGACGGATTTCACCATTGCCGATTTCGCCGCAGATTTGCGCGCCCCGACGCCCTCCGCCGCCGCGGAGATTGTCGCAAAGAGCGAGGAGGACTTAATAGACGCCCTTCGCGGCCTGCGAAGCAGGCTTACGTATGCCGCGCTTCAGCGTTTAAGGAATTTCCGGTCGAGGCTGTCTTCCGAGGAGCGCGCCCTGGTAAACCCCATGAGGCGCCTACAGGACTATGCGCTCCGGCTTGACGAGCTGTTCGGGCGGCTGTCCACGGCGCAAGCCCGGCATATACAGACCCTGAGCGCCAAGGTTGTTTCGCTATCCCGCGCCCTATCCATCCTGGAGCCTCTCGCACCCCTGAAGGCCGGTTTTGTTATCGTAAAGAGGCCCCCGGATGGCCGGATAATAAGGTCTGCGGTCGAGGCAATGGCCGCAGGGAGACTTATGCTTCAATTTAGCGATGGAGAAATCCAAGTCGAAGTGATAAAATAGTCGTTGCTTTTTTAGTCGTCCTATCCCAGAATTCGGAAGGTAACTCAGTGAAGAAAAATATAATTCTTTCTGTCCTGGTAATCTCTGCGTCGGCGTTTCTTTTGTCTGCATGCTCAAAACCTGCCTCAAAACCGGCAAAACCGGCCCTGAAGATTGGCCGGGACAAGATAGAGGTTCAGCCCCTGGAATACGCGGCGCAGGCCGTGCCATACTGGCTTGCGAACGGAGCGTCCGGGCGCACAGCGGTTATTTTTTCCGCCAATGACGGTCTTATGCCACTTAAACCGCAGGCTCTGGATGAACTGCGCAAGCTGGCGGCACAGAAGGATTTCCGGGCAATGGCCGAAAAAATCGCTCCGGACGGCCTGTATGACTCCGGGAGCACAACCTGGCTTGCAAAAAATCTTGGCGCGGCAAGCAAAATATACTGGGTGGTTCCCGTTTTCGGCAGGCTCTCCGAGGGCGATCTTCAGGGATTCAAGGACTTTATGAAGAAGCGCTTCCCAAACCAGACGGCGGAGATTGACGCCATGACCCTGAGCGGTGATGTCGCCCGTGGGACTATAAACGGCGTCCCCCTGAGGATTGTTGCGCTTGAACACATGCCGCATATAACCGGGCCGGCGCTCGTGGAAATCGATCTCTCTTATTTAACAGCCCTTTACAAGGACGAAACAAGGACGCGGATGCTGTCGTTTATTTCCGGATTCTTCTCAACCCTGCGGAATTGCGGGCTTTCTTCCGACATGGTATCCGTGAGCGCGTCCAATGCGGACGGCGTTGTACCCCTGAAATTCAGGTTCCTTGTGACGTATTTATGCCAGTTTTTTGCCGCCCCGGATATGATAAACGAGGCTCCGCCCGCGCTCTGGAAGGAACGCGCCGAGGCATGGAAGACGGAACAGGTGTCCTTCAAGGACGCCGTGCCGATTTACAAGGACATAGTCAGGAATTACCCGCAGGACGCCGCGAGCCTATACGACCTCTCGTATGCCTATTTCAAGACCGGGGATATGGAATCCTGCATGAAGGAGCTTGCGGCGGCGGCGAAGCTTGATCCGGTATACAAGCTGGGTTATATGGATTACGCATCGGCGCTGAGGAAGGGCGGGAAGGCCGCCGAGGCGGAGAAGTTCGCGGCGAATATCAGGAGGTAGTACGGCATGTCATTGTTCGTCATTCCCGAATGGTTTAATCGGGAATCCAGCAACTTTAAAGTCTCTGGGCCCCCGTTTTCACGGGGGTGACGGGCAGAGAACGCGAAGGTAAGGTTAAAAGAATAAGGGCCAGTGATGGATTACATCACTGGCCCTTTCTGATTTCAATACTTGAAGGTGGATTCTTCGCTCCGCTCAGAATGACAAGCGGGCCTTTTTAGCAGGGGTGGACGCTGGAGGACGCCACCACTTTCGGCGCGGTGTACTTTATCTTCATGTCTTCCTCCTTTCTGGATTTATAGGTTTATTGATGTGTTCGTCGCCCCAGTGAAAACGGGGGCCCAGCGACTTTTTAAAGCCACTGGGTTCCCGATTAAGACATTCGGGAATGACAGGCAACGTTGGCGGGGGCCTCCTCCTTAAGAGGCCCCCGTCCCTCCTTTATTTTCCCGGCGCGCCGGGTTCACCCTCTCCCGGCCTTCGGCCACCCTCTCCCACCGCGGGGAGAGGGTAGAACTTAGTCGTCTTGCGCCTACACTTGCCCCGGCTTACCACGGCGTCTTGTTGTTCCAGCCGCCGCCGGACTCCCAGGTATTGTTATAGCCGTCCCACGACTGGATCTTCGTGCTGTGGCAGGCCATATTCCTGAATAGCGCGCCCATTCCATCAGCCGCAGTGTTAAGCGTGGGAGACGACTTGGTCGCATACGCCTGCGTGGTGTGCGGTGTCTTGCCCACGCCTTCGTTGTCGAGGCAGTTCGTCTTCATAAGCCTCGGCAGTCTGGCGACGTGCGGGGTGTGGCACTTCGCGCACGGGAACTGGTGGTACTTCGGCTGAATAAAGCCCACATCACCCTGGCCGGGAGAGCCTTGCAGCCCGGTACCGTACGGGTTAACGCCCCATCTATAGTAATGCGCCAGGGGATAGTTGTTTGTTTCTGCCGTTGTATCGGTGGCGCCGGCGAAATTAGTCTGGGCTTCGTTCGAGACAACACCAGCCGGACCCACACTATAATCGGCAGACTGGCTGCTGCTCTGGCTGCGGGCAAGTTCAGCGACGTTATGGAAGTCTCCCTGCTGCCTCTGAGCAGTGGCGGCGGACCAACTTCCGCCATTATAGTCCACTTCCCTCCTGAAGAGATCGACGGTTATCGTGCCCATATCCGAGACCGTCTCGTGCGGCTTGGTAGTGATATGCTGGTTACCTG
>JAJYJM010000001.1:69073-155228 GCA_021789495.1 Nitrospirota bacterium | reverse complement strand
TGATGGGAGTAGGCGAACGTTGCACCCGGTCTTTGCACCGGGTGAGGATTGAAACGAAGCGCTCATGGCCTGTCTCCGAGGCATATTTCCGTTGCACCCGGTCTTTGCACCGGGTGAGGATTGAAACTTCTTTCATGCCACATCCCCTTTCGTGGCAAGGAGTTGCACCCGGTCTTTGCACCGGGTGAGGATTGAAACGAGAACTGGATAAAAAAATTTATAGACATAGTCGAGTTGCACCCGGTCTTTGCACCGGGTGAGGATTGAAACGTTTATCGCCTGCACCATCTCAGGCGGCAGTTTAGTTGCACCCGGTCTTTGCACCGGGTGAGGATTGAAACATCCGCCACAGGGAGCCAGTGCGGCAGGTGCATCCGTTGCACCCGGTCTTTGCACCGGGTGAGGATTGAAACGTACTTGACGTACTCTTCGGCCAGATCCCCGACCGCGTTGCACCCGGTCTTTGCACCGGGTGAGGATTGAAACTTTTTCCGGATTGCAGTTTCCGGCTCCGAAGCACGTTGCACCCGGTCTTTGCACCGGGTGAGGATTGAAACTGCGTCTCGACATCGTTTATCGCCTGCGCGGACGTTGCACCCGGTCTTTGCACCGGGTGAGGATTGAAACTCATAAATACACGCCCACACAGAAGGCCAAAAAGGTTGCACCCGGTCTTTGCACCGGGTGAGGATTGAAACGAACCTCTCCACACCGTCTCGGAATCCAGCGACTTGTTGCACCCGGTCTTTGCACCGGGTGAGGATTGAAACGATGTCCCACAGGCGCACAGTGTCCGTGGCTACTCGTTGCACCCGGTCTTTGCACCGGGTGAGGAACCGGAGGCGAGTCTTACGTCTAATCAGAGGTTACCCGATAGGTTACTTGGCAAGAAAAAGGGGTTACAGCCTAAACTGTAACCCCTTGTTTTTATTGGTGAGCCGTGCAGGATTCGAACCTGCGACCCGCTGATTAAGAGTCAGCTGCTCTACCAGCTGAGCTAACGGCCCGTATAAATTATAAAAGTCGCTGGATTCCCGTTTTCACGGGAACGACGAATTTAATTCCCCCCGCTCCGGAGTTCTGGCGCGCCTGGAGGGACTCGAACCCCCGGCACATGGATCCGGAATCCATTGCTCTATCCAACTGAGCTACAGGCGCGTTCCCTTTAAGGCCGCCGCCCGGATTTCCGCGCGCCTGGAATTTCTTGGCGCCCAGGCATCTTAATGCCGCCTTTGTGTCCGGCCCGGTATGGCGCGCCCGGCAGGGCTCGAACCTGCGGCCTGCGGATTCGAAGTCCGACGCTCTATCCAACTGAGCTACGGGCGCATGCTTTTTTCCGCCTGCGGTAAGCGCCGCATATATCGGCCATGATGCCGGTCTACCGGCTCGGTGAAGCAAGTGGGGTGAGTGATGGGACTCGAACCCACAACGCCCAGATCCACAATCTGGTGCACCACCATTGTGCTACACTCACCGCAAGACATTACGTAATATTGCGAGAAGGCCGGAAAGCCCTTCTTTATTTCCCCGCCCGGTATGGCGCGCCCGGCAGGACTCGAACCTGCGGCCCACAGCTTAGAAGGCTGTTGCTCTATCCACCTGAGCTACGGGCGCAATTTAAAGGGCCCGGACAGTCAGCCCTTCCGAGCCGGCCTGCCCGAAACCCGTCGCCCACTTGGTCGGGGCGAGAGGATTTGAACCTCCGACACCCTGCTCCCAAAGCAGGTGCGCTACCAGGCTGCGCCACGCCCCGCTCAGAAGGGAAATATATACACCAGCTATCGAACAATGTCAACAGTTTTCGCAGGAAAAGTATATCACGACGCGGCCAAAGTTTTCCCGGCAAATAAAAACCCCTCACGTGTTATGCGAAATTCCTGGATTCCTGATAGAGTCGTTCGGCAATGGCGATGTTATTTGCTTATTATACTGTTCTGAACTCCAGTAGCAAATCTAATCGGTCGGGAAAGTTTATTATCAATAGCAATTCCGGATTGCTTCTGGAACCTGCCGATTGTTAAAGTAAAACTATATTAAAATAACTAATTTTCCCCGGCATTGAAAACGGGCCTGAAATTGGCCTGTACGGGAGGTTTTCAGGCCGAAAATGGGGGGCGGGGAAGGCTATTTTACGACCAGTTCACGCCCGGTCTCGTACGCCTCCAGCATTGCCGTAGGGTGGGATTTTATCTCGCCTTTTGCGTCAATCCGGGCGTAAAGCAGGTTCTTCCAGTGCAGGACGCCGATGGCGTCAAAGAAATATTTCACTGTAAAAACAGCGCCTTGGAAGGCTCCGGGCACACCGGAACCGGCGGTGGAGATAAATACCCCGCGCCTGGGAATATCGCCTTTATAGCGCGGAACCGGCTCCTTGAGGATATATTTCCTCGCCCAGAGGCACTGGCAGCGGTCGACAAGTATCTTTGCCCAGGCGCTTAACCCCATGAAATATATGGGAGAAGCGAGCACGACATGGTCCGCTTCGATGATATTGTCGAGTATCGGCTGGAAGGCGTCCTCGACCTCGCAACGCCCGGTTTTGCAGCACCGTCCGCAGGAAATACAGGGGTCAAAACGCACCCTGCTTAGCTGAATAAGCTCCGTTTCCGCCCCGGCGTCCGCCGCCCCGCGCAGAAGCTTCTCAAGAAGGATCTCCGTATTTCCGCCAGACCTGGGACTCCCGGAAAAGCCTAATACTTTCATTGTGTTTATTTTATAGACCTCATGTATATTATGAGCGAATTCATCTCAGTGGAATCGTCTGGAAGCGGCTTACCTTTGAGGTTCTCGGTGATGCAGCCGTTGATTACATTCTTAAGCGCCGGGTCGTCCGGATATTTTGAAGTGTCTTTCTTAATGTTTTCAATGGTTTTATGGCATGATGCGCACGATTTGCCGTTCGTGCCGAGGGACGTGCCGTAAAACAGTTTTTTCCCAATCTTTACGGAGGTTTGGCTTTCCGCGCACGCGGTGTAAGACCATAAGGATGCGGCGAAAATAAGCGCCCAGACCCATGCGATATGCTTCATAATCCCTCCCTGGATATGGTAATTTACGGGTTGCACTTCCCGCAGATGGACTTAAACAGCGTGGTGCTGAGGTATCTGTCGCCCCTGTCCGGGAAAAGTGTGACGATTGTGCCGGAATTCAGGGCTTTTGCGGCCTGTATTGCGCCCGCCATGGCCGCCCCGGAGGACATGCCGACGAATATGCCTTCCCTGAGCGCCAGGTCGCGCGCCGTCTCGTATGCCAGATCATCGTTTATTGTAAATTTATCATCGAGTTTCGACGGGTCGAATATCGTCGGGACTATGGCCTCCTTCATGTTCTTGAGGCCCTGTATCTTGTGCCCCATGACAGGCTCTACGCCGATGATTTTTATGGATTTATCGTATTCCTTGAGCCTTTTGCCGACGCCCATTATGGTGCCCGTGGTGCCGATTCCGGCCACGAACGCCGAGACTTCGCCCCTTGTCTGCTTGTAAATCTCAGGCCCCGTGGTCTCGTAATGGGCGCTTACGTTATAGGCGTTTGCGAACTGGTTCGGCATGAAATAGACTTCGGGCGCGGCCTCATGGATCCTGTGCGCCTCGCGTATCGCGCCGTCTGTGCCCTCTCCGGCTGGGGTAAGGACAATCTCCGCCCCAAGGGCTTCGAGGATGCTCCTGCGCTCAAGCGAGACGCACGCGGGCATCGTGAGTTTCAGCCTGTACCCCTTTGCCGCGGCGACCATGGCAAGCCCGATGCCGGTATTGCCGGAGGTCGCCTCGAGGATAACCTTGTCATTGGTGAGGCTTTTCTGCTCCTCCGCCTTCAGTATCATATAGAACGCCGGTCTGTCCTTTACGGAGCCGCCGGGGTTCGCGCCTTCGAGCTTCGCCATTATCCGCACGCGCGGATTCGGGTTAATGTTCCGTATCTCGACTAAAGGGGTGTTTCCTATGGAATCAAGCACACTCATTATATGTTGCCGTCCTTTCCAATAGTAAAACCATTATTAGTATAAATTTATGGACAGGCGCTGTCAACCAAAGTTATAATGCCTGTTATGAATTTGTCTCTCCCAAGACTAACAATATCCGCCCCGCACAGAAGCTCCGGCAAAAGCACGGTTACCATAGGGCTTTGCGCCGCGCTCTCCGCCAGGGGACTCAAGGTCCAGCCGTTCAAGAAAGGGCCGGACTTCATAGACCCGATGTGGCACGAGGCCGCGACGGGCAGGCCGTCCTACAACCTCGATTTCTACATGATGGGGGCCGAAAGGATACTGGAAAGCTTTCAGAGGCGGGCAAAAGGCGCGGACATATCCGTAATAGAGGGCAACATGGGCCTCTACGACGGTATGGACATCGAGGGAACCGACTCCACCGCCGGACTTGCAAGGCTCCTTAAATCCCCCGTCCTGCTGGTAATAGACTGCTACGGCATGACCAGGGGGATTGCGCCGCTCGTAAACGGGTTCCGCGATTTTGAGCCGGATACGGAAATCGCCGGGATTATTCTTAACAAGGTAAAGGGTGCAAGGCACGAAAAGAAGCTCCGGGAGGCCGTGGAGCGTTTTTGCGGCGTGCCGGTTCTCGGGGCCTTGCCGCACAGAGAAGAGATGGGAATCCGTATGCGGCACCTGGGCCTTGTGCCGCTGAGGGAGGAGGAAGGGCTTCTTCCGGTAATCTCCGAGATGCGGGACATCATAGCCGGGAACATCGACCTGGACAGGATAATCGAAATAGCCTCCTCCGCCGGAGCGCTTCCGGAGGCGAAGCATGAGAATGTGGTCATTCCGAAGCCTGTCGTCCGGATTGGCGTGGCGATGGATAGGGCTTTTACGTTCTATTACCCGGAGAACCTTGAGGCGCTCCGGGCGGCTGGGGCGGAGCTTGTCCCGTTTTCGCCCATTAACGACAAAACCCTGCCCGAAGTGGACGCGCTTTATATAGGAGGCGGGTTCCCGGAAGTCCACATGGAGGCCCTCGAAAAGAACGCCTCCATGAGGAAGGCGGTAAAAGACGCCGCCGACGCCGGCATGCCGATTTACGCCGAGTGCGGCGGGCTTATGTATCTCTGTGCGGGCATAGTATGGGAAGGGCTTATGTGCCGCATGGCCGAGGTCTTCCCGTATACCATAAAGATGTCCAAGCGGCCCGCAGGGCACGGATATGTCCTGCTGCGCCCCACGGGGGAGGGTTCGTGGCCAGTATTCGCGGATGAGATACGGGCGCACGAGTTCCATCATTCCAGCATCGAGAGGCTGGGCGAAGACGCGGGATTCGCCTTCCGGACGCTGCGGGGCAGGGGAATAGACGGAACCCGCGACGGTGTGACATATAATAATGTGTTGGCCGCTTATACGCATATGCATTCCGCCGGGACGCCCGGCTGGGCGCCTGCATTCGTGGATTTAATAAGAAAAACTGCGATTGGTAAGGCCAAAGGAGTCTATTAACTAAATTTATAAAGGTTTTAAAATTTTATATATTAATGCCCTTTAAAAAAGCTTGACAACATGCCTTTCCAGACTTATAGTATCAGCAAAAAATAAACGGCGTTTTAAAATTGGTTCCCGAGAAGCATAACCTCCGGCAATAAAACGCGAAGTTTATTCTTTCCCGTCCGAAGTCCGGGTCATAAAGCCGCGGAACAAGGCAGAACGTCAAGCCATTTTTATAGAATCACAGGTGTCGCTGGGGCGTCTGTGGGTGACAGCGTAACTCTCTATAAATCAGGAGGTAGCAAGATGCCGACGATTGAATTCAAAGGCAAAACTTACGAGGTTGACGAGGACGGGTATCTGATTAACCTGAACGACTGGAACGAGGACGTCGCAGGTTTCCTGGCGGAGCAGGAAGAAGTCGAGATGACCCCCGCGCACTGGGAAGTTGTCAATTTCCTCAGGGATTATTATGCGGAATACAAGATAGCCCCGATGATCAAAATACTGGTCAAGGCCATTGGCGCAAAGCTCGGGCCGGAGAAGGGCAACACGAAATACCTCTACCAGCTCTACCCCGCCGGGCCCGCTAAACAGGCCTGCAAAATCGCCGGGCTTCCCAAGCCGACCGGCTGCGTATAGCCAAACTCGGAAGCGGTCTTTACGGTCCCGTCCCGCTTTAACGAGCGGGACGGGATAAGCGTCAACCGGTCTTGAAGGAAGGAGATCGATGGAATTTTCTCTGCTTACGATAATCTTTTCCCTGATGGCCTATGGAGCGGCGGTTGTTTTTGTCTTCGGCGTCCTTTGCAGGATAATGGTATACGCCAAGACCCCGTCCCCGCTTAAAATCCCCACTACGCCGGCCCCTACCACCACCTTTGGCGCGATGATTCGCGTTTTAAGCGAGGTGCTTTTGTTCAGGAGTCTCTACAAGGGCAACAAATGGACATGGCTGGGCGGCGTGGTCTTTCACTGGGCCTTTCTGCTCGTGGTGCTGAGGCACCTGCGTTATTTTCTTTATCCATTGCCGGCCTGGGATATGAGTCTGCAAGGCATAGGCATAATCGCCGGAATAATCCTCCCGATAGCGGTGCTGTACCTCCTTATGAGGCGCACCACGGTAGACAGGACCGTATTCATATCCTCTCTGGCGGATTACTTCGCCCTTACCCTGATTTTCTTTATAGCCGGAACCGGCCTGATGATGAAGTTCTACGAGAGGCCGTTCATGGTGGACATAAAAGGCTTCGTGTACGGGCTTGCCACCTTTAATTTCTCTGCCGTGCCGACGGATCCCGTTTTTCTCGTGCACTTCACACTAGTGATGATACTTCTTGCGTACTTCCCGTACAGCAAGCTGGTGCATGCGCCGGGGATATTCTTCAGCCCGACGAGGAATCAGGCGGACAACCCGAGGGAGAGCAGGCACGTAACCCCCTGGTCGCCGAACCTTACTTAAGGAGATTTCAAATTGGCAAAAGTAAAGTTTGAGGTCCCGGAACTGACCGGTGAGATAGCGATACCCGGCCTGAAAGAAGACGCCGCGGCGGCTGTAAAAAGCCATAACGCGCCGGCGAAGGACATGACCGACCTGGGTTTTCCCACGGAGCTTGTCCCGGACTGGAAAGAGAAGGCGGTCGCCAAGTTCGCCGAGCTTCTCAAGAAATACCGCTCCCTCAAGGTCTTCATGGACATCTGCGTCAAGTGCGGCGCATGTACCGACAAGTGCCACTTCTACCTCGGCACAAAGGACCCGCGCAATATGCCGGTGGCGAGGGCTGAGCTCCTGCGGAAGGTCTATCGCCGCTACTTCACGACGGCCGGAAAGGTATTGGGCAAGCTGGCCGAGGCGGAGGATCTAACCAGAGAAGTCATGGAAGAATGGTATACCTATTTTTACCAGTGCACGGAGTGCAGGCGCTGTTCGCTCTTCTGCCCTTACGGCATAGACACCGCAGAGATAACCATGGCCGCCAGGGAGATAATGGACACCGTTGGTCTTGGCGCGAAATATCCTCTTCAGACCATCAACAAGGCTATAACGATAGGCAACAACCTCGGAATGCCCGGCCCGGCCATCCGCAGCACGCTCGACTTCATGGAAGAAGACGTCAAGGAGCAGACAGGCGTCCCGGTGAAGTTCCCGATGGACGTAAAGGGAGCGGATGTCCTGCTCATAACCCCTTCGGCTGATTTCTTCGCCACGCCGCATGTCGAGTCGCTCGCCGGATACGCGAAGGTGTTTCACCAGGCGGGGATTTCATGGACGCTCTCGTCATACGCCTCCGAGGCCGGCAATTTCGGCATGTTCAACGGAAACTACGAGCATATGCGCAAGATTGCCGGCAGGATAAAGGTGGCAATAAACGAACTTAAGCCGAAGAGGCTTATACACGGCGAATGCGGCCATGCCTGGCGCGTGGCCTACAGCTTCTGGAATACCCTCATCGGGCCGTTCGATTCCCTCGACCCGAAATATCCCGCGCCGCAGCATATCTGCGAGTTTACGTACGACCTTATAAACAGGGGGGCGCTGAAACTCGACAAGACGGCCAACGACGATTTCGTCGTCACATTCCACGACTCCTGCAACGTGGCCCGCGCATCGAGGATGGGCAACAGTCCCGGAGGCCAGTTCGAGATACCGAGGGCGATAATCAGGGCCACGTGCAACAAGTTCGTGGACATGCACCCGGACACCATCCGCGAAAAGACATTCTGCTGCGGAGCCGGAGGAGGACTGCTCGCCGACGAGATAATCGACCTTCGCATAAAAGGCGTTATGCCGAGAATGCAGGCGTATAAAGCCGTCAAGGACAGCCACGGAGCAAACTTCTTCGCGCTCATCTGCGCAATATGCAAGGCGCAGTTCACGAAGGTCTTCCCGTATTACGGGTATGAGATGGAGGAAGTCGGCGGAGTGCACCAGCTCGTCAGCCGCGCGATTGTTCTCGGCGGGAAGGAGGGGATATAAATGAGGAAACCAATCCTTGTCCTGCTGTTTATATCCCTTCTGGCCGTTTTCGCCGTCGGCTGTTCCAACGAGCGAGTCGCCAAGCCGGAGCTCAAGGGCACGGGGCCGCTTGCGCTCAAGCTTCCTCCGGGAATCCTCTCCCCGGAATACCATCAGCCGGTCGATTACTGGAAAGACCACCACATGGACATCCTTAAAAGAGGCGACTACAACAAGCACGAGTGCATGCTCTGCCACGACGCGAACACCTCGTGCAATAATTGCCATGATTATGTAGGCGTCAAAAGGGTCTCAGGATACGAATAAAGGGGGATCTCAAATCATGGAAGAAAATAAAAACACCGCTAAAGAAGGCGCCGCCCCGGTGCCCGAAGAGCACCACGGTGGAAAATTCATGGCCGGAAGGCGGGCTTTCCTTGGCGCTTTCGCCGGATGCGTAGGCGCGCTGGGCGCGGGGCTTGTCGGTGTTCCGCTTCTGGCGTCCTTCACGCCCGTCCAGAGAGGCAAGCCTGAACCCGCGATAATGAACCTGGGGGATATACCCGTCGGAAGTTCCGCGAAGGGCGTTTACGCCGGATATTCCTTCATGGTCTTCAACAGGAAGACGGGACTGGAGGTTATATCCCTGAAGTGCACCCATCTGGGCTGCACGGTAAAATGGGAACCGGACAAGAAGATTTTCAAGTGCCCCTGCCATGACGGCTGGTACGACGAGCACGGGATAAACAAAGGCGGTCCTCCTCCCGCGCCTCTCGAGAAGCTCGATTACAAGATTGCCGGCGACAAATTGATAGTCGGAGGTGCATAGGATGAGCAAGGTGATTGAATGGATAGATTCCCGCACGGGGATCTCCGAGCTGCTGGACGACGAGGTGTTTTCCAAGAAGGCCCCGACTATCAAAAAGTGGTACGAGTTCTTCGGCTGCTTCGGCGGGATGTCCCTCATACTCTTTGTAATCCAGGTGCTCACGGGCACGTTTCTCCTCATCTACTACACGCCCTCGCCGAAGGAGGCCTTCTCCAGCGTCGTATTCATCGACAACGGCGTCTATTTCGGCTGGCTCTTCAGACGTCTGCACGCCATAGGCGCCAACGTCATGATACTCCTCGTGATGATACACATGCTGAAAGTGATAATGACCGGGGCGTACAAGGCCCCCAGGGAGTTCCACTGGCTGTCAGGCTTCGCCCTTCTTATGCTCACGATGATGATGGGAATCTCCGGCTATCTGCTTCCCTGGACGCAGCTCTCCTACTGGGCGGTCACGGTTCTCACGACCTCGTTCTCCGTCGTGCCTGTCGTCGGGCCGATAATGATGAAGGTGATACGCGGCGCGGACGCGGTTTCCGGCGCCACGCTCGGCAGGTTCTTCGCCCTGCACCTGGCGCTTCCGGTAGTCATGTCGCTTCTCATGGCCTTCCACTTTATGATGATTAGAAGGTCGGGCATTCAAGAGCAGTTATAAAGAGAGGAATGGAGAATGAAATATAACAAGGACAACTGGAAAGGCGAGCTTGAACCTTTCTGGCCGAACGACGTAATAGACAAGGGGATAATAGCCTCCATTATAATCGGCATCTTCTTCCTGATTGCCTTTTTTATTCCAAAGCTTTTCCTGCCGCCGGAGGTGCCTGCTGACACCACCAACACCCCGCTCGGCGTGAAGCCGGAGTGGTATTTCCTTGCGGCGTACCAGACGCTGAAGATGTTCCCGACCACCATCTTCGGAGACGTGGCGGAACTGATAGGCATGGGGGTGCAGGTGCTCGCGATAACGGGGCTTTTCCTGCTGCCGTTCCTTGACAGGGGGCCGGCGAAGGGCTGGAAGAATCGGTCAATGCTCGGCAAGGCTGCCATTATAGGCGGCGTTTTAATTTTCGTTGGCCTTACAATCGTGGGACATTACTCTTAATAAAAAGGAGTATACCGTGACAGGGAGAGTAAGAGGAATTTTTATAGCAGCGGTTCTCATCGTGCTTTTTATCCCGGCTTACGCGGCGGCCAAGGACAACTACTGCGCCGAATGCCATACCGCGGGCGAAATTGCCTCATTCGGGAGCCTGATGAAATGGGACAGGAGCATCTATCAGGAGCAGAAGAGCACGCTCTGCCCCGGGCTTTTCGAGATAAAGAAGGAGCAGTATTTCACGGAAAGCAGGCTCCTGAAATACAACCAGTTCCTGAGCGACCTCGAAGAGCAGACCATGAGATACCCGGAATATATGCGGGCGGACCTGGTCAAATACAACATAAAGTATGCAGACCTGAGAACGAAGGACGTGGACTCCATAGATTCCTTCGCGGGACCGAACCTGAAAATTAAAAAGGGTATGGGAGAAATCTACGAGAAGATAAACAAGCTCCGCGACGACTACAAGCTGGAAAAGGTGATAGGGCTTGGCCTGCTCGTGGTGATGATTGTCTCCCTGCTTTTCTTCCTGGGGCTTAAGAAAACCGTAAAGGAATAAGAGGTCTGAGGATGCTCAAAAGAATATTCGCAATAACATGTGCTGTCACGCTGCTGGCCTTCCTTTCCTCCTGTTCCGAATATAACGGACAAAAGGAGGGCAACTCGGCAGACCCCAAGGTGGTGGCCGCAGCCGTCTCTCAGGCGAGCAAGACTGCGGACACCCTGGACAACATGAACCTCAAAGCGTTCGAGCTCGGAAAGCTTGGGATGGCGATGGCGGAGCAGGGAGTCTCCGGCGCGTCCGATACCCTCGACTCTGCCCTGAAACTTGCGACGCAGGTTCGGGCGCAGTCCAACCAGACATATGCGGCGGGGTTGCGCCGGATGTCGAGCGAGTGGGGGCCTAAGGACCACGAGGCCATCGACCCACTGATTGAAAGGATTACAAACGACTCCACCCGCGTCTGGGTTATACGCTCCATTGCCGAAGGCATAGCGAAGCTCGACAAGGCGAAGGCGATTGGAATCCTTAACCAGGCGGCGCAGGACGCAGAGTCCATACCGGACCCGAAATACCGGGACCTCGACCTTCGCGGAGTTTCCGCAGCGCTCGCGGAGCTTGATTTCAAGGCAGGCATGGACGCCGCCGCGAAGATCTCCGACCCAAGGATAAGGGCCTGGGCATACATGGAAATGGGCAAGACTGCGAAGGCGAACGGCTCCGGCGACGCGGCCTCCGCGTTTGCCGCCGCGGGCGATGCGGCAGAGGCCGTGCTTAACATGGAACCCACGAGCGACCTTATCACCGACTCGACTCCTCCCGAAGTAAAGGCGGCAGTCCTCGCAAAGGAAAAAGGGGACCTGATGGCGTATTCCGCCAGGGCGCTCGCCAATGCCGCCCTCGCGCTGAAGGATTCCGACGCCGCAAAGTCCCGGACCATGTTCTCAAGGGCGGAAGAAATCGCCTCATCGATAAAGCAGCCGTACGCCAGGTCTTATGCGATGAGCGACGTCGCAATGGCCCTTTCCGGAGCGAATCCAGACGATGCGGACGCATATGCCTCGAAGATAGAGCATAACGACGCCAAGTTCGCAGCCATGATGAAGGCCGCCACCGCGGGCGGAAGCTGTAATGCCGCAGACATGTCCGGCGTTATCGAGACCGCCCAGGCGATATCGGATCCGTACGACCGGGCTAAGGCGCTTGAGCTTACGGCGGATTCGCTTGTCGGTTCCGACCCCAACAAGGCCGGGAAACTGGCCGGAGACGAGGAATATCCGGCCATAAAGGACGCGATATACGCGTCGCTCGCGGCTGCGGCTTCAAAGGACGGAGACAAGGCATTCAAAAAAGAATTCGACAAAATTGACGTGCCGAGGTTCGCAAATGACGAAGCGGTTTACGAGCAGGCGCGCGCATATTACGCCGCCGCAAAGCTCAAGGAGCAGACAGACCCTGCCGCCGCCATAAAGCTCTACAAAAGGGCCGCGTCCGCGGCTGCCGCGGCTAAAAGCGACGCGCTTCAATGGAAGACAGCCGTCGCGCTTTGCAGGCTGGACCCGAACCAGTTCGTCTCTTACGCGGCGGGCCTGGAAGGCGACGACGACATGAAGGCTGGCTACCTCTCCGAGATTGCGGCGGATTTCTCGGCCAAGGGCGATTACCGCTCGCCGATGGTCTGGGACATGGCGGTTAAGTCCGCCTCTTCCGTGAGCGACAATGCCGCTTCAGCCGACCTGCTTGCAAAGATTGCCTCCGCCTGCGCGAAATACGACAAGACCAGGGCCGCCGACATATTCAGCAAGGCCCTTCAGAAGGCCGGCAAGATAGGCGCGACGGAAAGTTAAAACCGGGGCGGGGGGCTGGTTATGCCCGGATAGAGGAATGGCTTCTCGTGTCGATATGCAAGGTTTTAGAGTGCGGGGTTTCAACGCAATTTATATCTGAAAGAACATCTTAGAGGAGGGGGAAATGAAAATAGGCGTAATGATACAGGAAGGCCCGTATAACCACGAGGCCTCCGATACCGCCTACAAGTTTATCGAAGCGGCAATGGCCAAGGGTCATACCATCCAGGGCGTCTTTCTCTATGACGACGCGGTTACGAACGTCGCCAAGCACATGGAGCCGCCGCAGGACGACAGGCATATCGCAAGGCGGTGGTCGGAGCTCGGGGCCAAGGGCGTTGACATAGTCGTCTGCGTGGCGGCGGCCAAGAGGCGCGGGATGAAGCCGGAACTTATAGTCGATAATACAAGAATATCCGGCCTGGGCCAGCTTAGCGAGATATGCACCGAGGCGGAGCGCGTAGTCACCTTCGGAGACTAAGAGGAAAGGAGATTTAAAAAGTGGCAAAGATAATGTTCGTGAACAGGAACGCCCCGCACGGGACGATATACGCCTGGGAAGGGCTGGAAGTCGTCCTCATCTTCGGCGCATACGAAAACGAGCTCTCCGCCGTCTACATGGACGACGCCGTTTTCTCCCTCAAAAAAGGGCAGGATACCTCGGCACTCGGCATAAAGGGATTTCTCCAGACCCTGCCTGTGCTTGAGGACTACGGCTGCGAGAAAATATACGTGGACAAGGAATCCATGGAAAAACGCGGCCTGAAGGTGGATGATTTCGCAATACCGGTCGAGGTGATGGATTCGGCGGGCATCGGCAAGATAATGGAAGAGCAGGACGTGATACTGCCCTTTTAAACAGGAGGCTTTCAAGGTGCTTCACATAGTAAACAAATCTCCGTACATGAAAAGCAGCCTGGAGAGCTGCATCAGGGTGGCGCAGAAGAACGCCCCGATACTGCTTATTGAAGACGCCGTGCTCGGCGCCGCCGTTGGAGGCTCGGTGGAGGGCCTTGTCCAGGGCGCGCTTAAGGACCACCCGGTCTACGCGCTCGGCGCGGACATTTCCGCGAGGGGCCTCGCGGGCAGCCTGACCCCCGGCGTGAAAGTAATCGACTACGCCGATTTTGTCGATCTTGTCGAGCAGCACAAGCCGATGACCTGGCTTTAATAAACATGGACAGGGAAACCCTGTCGGAACTACTGCTTGCCCGGAAGTATCAGGAAGCGATGGACCTCGTTAAAAAAAGACATGGAAACCTGCGGATTCTGCTCGGTCTTTTATATTCCGAGGAGGAGCTTCTCAGATGGAGGGCCGTGACGCTGCTGGGGCTGGTTGCGGCTGAGGGCAGTACCGACCTCGCGCCGGCGGTGAGACGGCTTCTATGGTTCCTCAACGAGGAATCGAGCACCGTAGGCTGGTGTTCCGCGCAGGCCATCGCGGAGATATACAGAAATAATCCGGGCATGGCGCGGGACGCCATACGAGCGGTTCTCCACCTCTCCGACGACGAGGAAGTTTCCCTTCCCGCGAACAGGAATACGCCGATACTCGCGGGTTCCGTCTGGGCCATCGGGGCGCTTGCGGAAGACGAGCCTGCGCTGGTTTCGGAGATGGGACCGGCGCTCGTGAAGTTCCTTGAAGACCCGGAGCCGGTGATAAGGGGCTTCTCCGCATGGGCGCTCGGCAGGATGCGTTTCGCGGCGGCTAAAGAGGGCCTCGGGAAACTTACAGGGGACGAAGCCGTTATTAGTCTTTACGAGGGAGATGCCTTAACAAATATTAGCGTAGCGCGCGCCGCGGGCGACGCGCTCGAAAAAATTCGGAAAAACGACGAATAAAGGAGGTGAGGAATAGCCCGGTTCGGCATTTTCTTAGGTTTAGTTTCATAACCAGAAAAGGAGAAAGTAGATGTCAGATACCCCAATGATTGACCAGCTTGAAACCGGCCCATGGCCGAGCTTCATCAAGGACATCAAGAGGATGGCCGCGAAGAACGCCATGTGCAAAGACCTCCTGGGTCTCCTTGAGATGTCCTACAAGGACAAGAAGACGCACTGGAAACACGGCGGCATAGTCGGCGTCCGCGGTTACGGCGGCGGCATCATAGGCCGCTATTCCGATTCGCCGGAGAAGTTCCCGAACGTCTCCCACTTCCACACCGTCCGCGTGAACCAGCCATCCGCATGGTTCTACAACACCGGCGCGCTCCGCTATCTCTGCGACCTCTGGGAGAAGCACGGCTCCGGTCTTACGAACCTGCACGGCTCGACCGGCGACTTCATCATGCTCGGCACCACTACCGACCACCTCGAAGACATATTCACAGACCTCTCCGAGCACGGCTGGGACCTTGGCGGCTCCGGCTCCGACGTCCGCACCCCGTCCTGCTGCAACGGCATGGCCCGTTGCGAGTTCGCCTGCTACGACACCATGAACTTATGCTACGACCTGACGAACGAGTACCAGGACGAGCTTCACAGGCCGGCGTTCCCGTACAAGTTCAAGTTCAAGATGTCGGGCTGCCCGAACGACTGCGTCGCCTCGATAGCTCGCTCCGACTGCTCCATTATCGGCACATGGAGGGACGATATCCAGCAGGACAACGCCGCAATCACGGAATACGCCAAGGGCGGCAAGGTGGATATAGCGAATGACGTCGTCGCGAAATGCCCGACCGGCTGCATGTCATGGGACGGCTCCAAGCTCTCCATTGACAACAAGAACTGCAACCGCTGCATGCATTGCATAAACGTCATGCCGAAGGCTCTTCGCCCCGGCAAGGACAAGGGCGCGATGATACTTCTCGGCGCAAAGGCCCCTATTGTCCAGGGCGCCCTGCTCTCTTCCGTGCTGGTTCCATTTATAAAAATGGAGCCGCCGTACGAGGAGTTCAAGGACCTTATCCGCCGCATATGGGAGTTCTGGGATGAGCACGGCGAGAACAGGGAGCGCATAGGCGAGATGATCGTCCGTATCGGCAAGGGCAACTTTGTCGAGGAAGTCGGTCTTGAGCCTACTCCCGCCATGATAAAGGAGCCGAGGTCCAACCCGTATATCTTCTACGAAGAGTATTTCGACGAAGAATAATGGTGGCCGGGGGCGGAGTGAAAGCGCCCCGGCGGAATTAGCAGGATTAACGACTTATTGTAAACAGGTCTACGAATAAATAAAAACGGAGGGAATGAGAAAATGGCAGCTCCGAAGAGAAAGACAGACATAGGGCCACCCCATTACGAACAGATGCTCCACCCTATGGTGAAGAAGAACTACGGCAAGTGGAAGTATCACGAGAAAGTCAAGCCGGGCGTTCTGATGCACGTCTCGGAGACCGGCGACAAGCTGTATACCATCCGCGCGGCGTCATCAAGGCTTGTAAGCATCGAGAAGATACGCGATTACTGCAACCTTGCCGACAAGTACTGCGACGGGTATCTCAGGTTCACGAGCCGCAACAACGTCGAGTTCATGACGGACAAGGAAGCCAACATCCAGCCGATTATCGACGAGCTCGCCAAGATGGGGCAGCCGGTCGGCGGCACGGGTAACTCCATCTCAAACATCGTCCATACCCAGGGCTGGGTTCACTGCCACAGCTCCGCGACGGACGCATCCGGAGTGGTGAAGGCCACCATGGACGAGCTTATCGACTACTTCACGTCCATGACGCTTCCCGCGCACCTGAGGATAGCGGTCGCATGCTGCCTCAACATGTGCGGCGCGGTCCACTGCTCCGACATCGCCATCCTCGGCATCCACAGGACTCCGCCGACGATAGATAATGACAAGCTCGCCAACATGTGCGAAATCCCGTCAACCGTCGCCTCCTGCCCGAAGGCAGCAATACGCCCGAAGGTGGTAGCCGGCAAGAAGACGGTCGAGGTGGTGGAGGACCTCTGCATGTACTGCGGCAACTGCTACACCGTCTGCCCGGCGATGCCGATAGCGAACCCGCTGAACGACGGTATCTCGATATGGGTTGGCGGCAAGGTCTCCAACTCCCGCACCGCTCCGATGTTCTCCAAGCTCGCGATACCCTATCTCCCGAACAACCCGCCGCGCTGGCCGGAAGTCACGAGCGCGGTCAAGAACATCGTCGAGACCTACGCGAAAGACGCGAAGAAGTACGAGAGGGTCGGCGAGTGGATAGGCAGGATAGGCTGGCAGAAGTTCTTCGAGAAGACGGGCCTGGAATTCACCAAGTACCATATCGACGACTACACCCTGGCGTCCAGCACGTACAATTCCTCTACACACGTTAAATTTTAAGAGGTGCTAAAATGGCGTCCTTAGAAGAGATAAAAGACTACTTGTTCCACAAGGTGGAGTCCTATGCCGGCAAAAAGCAGGTGAAGGTTCCCCACCTTACCCAGGAAGTCATAGAGCACTTCGGCGAGGCCGCGTGCTCCAAGAAAGACGTGAAGGAGGCCCTTAAGGAGCTGATCGACGAGGAGAAGCTCGTATATGGCTATTTCGGCGGCACTACGATCGAGCTTCCGCACGTAGAGGGAAGCGCGAACGCATAAACGGAGAAAAATCAATGGCCATTGTAGTTAAGAAGAAAAAGAAGGACTACAGCATAAAAGCCGGCTCCGCGACGCAGGCTTCCGCGCTGAGGCCCAAATACCAGCCGAAAACGCCGCCGTGCACGTTCAAGTGCCCGTCAGGCGTTGACATCCGCGGCTACGTGATGCACGTCAACCAGTCGGAGATGTACGGCAGGACCTTCGACCAGTCCATGAAAGAGGCCTGGTACATGCTTACGGACAAGAACCCGCTCCCGGCCACAACCGGCAGGGTCTGTCCGCATCCGTGCGAGAGCGAGTGCAACAGGGGAAGCCTCGAAGGGCCGCTGAACATCAACAACATCGAGCGCTACATGGGCGACTACGGCATCAAGAACAACCTGCCGCTCACGGCGCCGACGGAGAAGAAAGCTGAATCAGTCGCGGTGGTAGGCTCCGGTCCGGCGGGTCTCTCCTGCGCATATCAGCTTGCCAGGCGCGGCTACGGCGTGACCATCTACGAGTCCTTTGAAAAGGCCGGCGGCATGTTGCGCTACGGCATACCTTCCTACAGGCTGCCGGAAGACGTGCTCGACGCCGAGATCAAGAAAATCCTCGACCTTGGCGTGCAGCTCAAGCTGAAGACGAAGGTTGGGAAAGACGTATCGTTCGACGAGATACGGAAGTCCAACAGCGTCGTCTTCATGGGCATCGGCGCCCATGCGGGCAAGAAGCTCGGAGTTCCCGGGGAGAACGCGCCGAATGTCATGACCGGCGCGGAATTCCTGCATAGGGTCAATGAAGGCGAAAAGGTCGATATAGGCAGGAAGGTTGTGGTAATCGGCGGCGGAAACAGCGCCATCGACGCCGCGCGAGTCGCCCTGAGGCTCGGCGCGGACGTGACACTATCCTACCGCAGGACCAGGACCGAAATGCCGGCAATCGAGCACGAGATACATTCCGCCGAGGAAGAAGGCGTCAAGTTCGAATACCTTACCGCCCCGGTCGAGGTTGTGGTAAAGGACGGCAAGGCGGCAGGTCTCAAGCTCCAGAGGATGGAGCTTGGCGAGCCGGACGCCTCCGGCAGGCGCAGGCCTGTCCCGGTGCCGGGTTCCGAGTTCGTGGTGGAGGCGACGTTCGTCTGCCCGTCCATCAGCCAGGAGCCGGAGTTTGGCGGCCTTGAGAGCCTGAAGAACGAAAAGGGCTGGATATCCACGGACGCAGGCGGCAAGACCCCGGCGGACGGAGTCTTCGCGGGCGGCGACGTCACGAACCAGCTCGGCCTTGTAACGGAGGCCATCGGCCTTGGCAGGAAGGCCGCCGAGGCCATCGACGACTTCATCCAGAAGAAGGAGAAGCCCGCCGAGGCCCCGCTTACGGTCATCAGGTATCAGAACATGTACCGAGACTTCTTCGTCAAGAAGGAGCGGAACGCGACAAAGTACATCCCGGCGTCCGAGGTGAAGGCGAGCATGACGAAAGAGCCGATGATAGCCCTCTCGGATCCGGAGTTCAAGGAAGAGGTCTCGCGCTGCATGAGCTGCGGCCTGTGCTTCGACTGCGACAACTGCTGGATGTACTGCTCGGACGGCGCGGTGGAAAAGAAGGCGAAGGATACTCCGCGCGGCACGCATTACGAGTTCGTCTTGGACAAGTGCCAGGGCTGCAAAAAATGCGCGGAAGCCTGTCCCTGCGGCTATATAGACATGTTCTAAAATATTCGTTCCGTCACCCGGAGGGCCGCCTGTCCATTAGGCGGACCCTCCGGGCTGTTTTTTATCAGGAGATCTGAATGGAAGAAATCACGCTGAGAGAGATAATCGACTACGCCAGGATAAACGAGGAGAACTCAAAACGTTTCTACCTTGAGGCCGCTGAAAAGTCCTCGGTTGATAACGTCCGGGCATACCTCCAGCACCTGGCGAAGGAGGAGCAGAAACACATCGACCACTTGAACGAGCTGGAAAAGAAGGTCGAAAAAGGCGGAAAGATACCGAAGTCGCAAGGCGTGGCGAAACCGCTCGGATATGCCGATTACGTAGGCTCGGTAAGGCTGGACGAGACGGCGAGCTACCAGGACGTGCTCAGGGCGGCGATGGCCAAGGAGAAAGAGGCGTTCGAGTCTTACAAGAAATACGCCGCGCTGTCCGACGACCCGAAGGCCAGGAAATTGTTCCTTCTGCTGGCGGACGAAGAGAGCAGGCATTTGAGGGGTTTCGAGGAGAAATACGACGATTTTATGAGAGAAATAGAACATAACTAAGGACGGGGCTGAATGTACGAAATCTTAAAAAAGACAGTTTGGTCTGCGCAGGAACCGAGGATAACGGAGTTCGTGCTTGACGCTCCGGAGATAGCCAGGGCACACAAGGCCGGGCAGTTCGTCATCATAATACCGCGGGAATCGGGCGAGAGGATACCTCTCACGATTGCCGACAAGGACGCCGAAAAGGGCACCATAAACATCCTGTTCCAGGAAGTCGGGGCCTCCACGATGCTCCTCGGCTCGTTCAAGGAAGGCGACAAGCTCATGCATGTCGCGGGGCCGCTCGGCAAGCCGACGCACGTGGAGAAATTCGGAACGGTCGTCTGCATCGGGGGCGGCGTGGGCATCGCGCCGGTACATCCGATTGCGAAGGCCATGAAAGACGCAGGCAACAAGGTCATATCCATCCTGGGTGCCAGGACGAAGGACCTTTTGATATACGAAGACCTGATGAGAAAGGCTTCGACCGAGGTGCGCATCACCACGGACGACGGCTCATACGTGAAGAAAGGCTTCGTGACGGACGAGCTCAAGCAGATGATAGAGGTCGAGAAGATACCTGTCGACCTTGTCGTCGTAATCGGCCCGCCGATTATGATGAAGTTCGTCTGCAAGGTTACGGAGCCGCACAGACTAAAGACTTTCGCCAGCCTCAACACCATCATGGTGGACGGCACCGGGATGTGCGGCGCGTGCCGCGTAACCGTCGGCGGGAAGACAAAGTTCGTCTGCGTTGACGGCCCGGAGTTCGACGGGCACGAGGTGGACTACGACGAGATGATGGCGCGCCAGAGGCAGTATCTGCCCGAGGAGAAGCAGGCGGCTGACATATGCAGGAAAAAACTCTGCCATTCGGCTTAAGCGATAAGGACGGTAACTAATGAGCGAAGAGAAAAAAGAGGGTCAGGCGGGCCAGGGGGAAGGTGGCCAAAAGCAGGCCAAGCCCAAGGTCCCCAGGCAGGCCATGCCGGAGCAGGACCCGCACGTACGGGCGAAAAATTTCGACGAGGTGACGCTGGGCTATACGGAGGAGCAGGCGCTCCTTGAGGCGTCGCGGTGCCTCCAGTGCAAGAAGCCTTTCTGCACCACGGGATGCCCGGTAGGTATCGACATCAAGTCTTTTATCGGCCTCATCCAGAGCAAGGACTACCTCTCCGCGCTTGCGAAGATAAAGGAGTCGAGCCTCCTGCCCGCGGTATGCGGGCGCGTATGCCCGCAGGAGATGCAGTGCGAGAAGGTCTGCATCCTCAGCAAGAAGGGCGATTCCGTGGCCATAGGGCGCCTTGAGCGGTTCGTGGCCGATTTTCAGGCGAAGCACGGCGGAGGCCGTATACCCAAGGCCGCGGCGCCGTCCGGCAAAAAGATTGCCATAGTCGGCGCGGGGCCGTCCGGCCTGACAGCCGCGTTCGACCTCACTGTGATGGGCCACAAGGTAACGGTATTCGAGGCCCTGCACAAGGCCGGCGGCGTTCTGGTATACGGCATACCGGAGTTCAGGCTTCCGAAGGCCATCGTCGAGCGCGAGGTCAAGGTGCTTGAGCAGATGGGCGTCGAGATAAAGCTGAACTACGTCATCGGCAAGATAAAGACAATAGACCAGCTCATGAGCGAGGACGGCTTCGACGCAGTATATATCTGCAACGGCGCGGGGCTTCCGTGGTTCATGGGCATACCCGGCGAGAACCTGAACGGCGTCTACTCCGCCAACGAGTTCCTCACGCGCTCGAACCTCATGAAGGCATTCCGGTTCCCGGAATACGACACGCCGATAAAGAGGTTCAAAAATGTCGCGGTAGTCGGCGGCGGCAACGTCGCAATGGACGCCGTCCGCACGGCGCTGAGGCTCGGCGCGGACAACGCCTATATCGTCTACAGGCGCTCGAAGGACGAGCTTCCGGCCAGAAAGGAAGAGGTCGAGCACGCGATGCACGAGGGCGTGCAGTTCAAGCTCCTTGTCGCGCCGGTTAAAGTTCTTGGAAACGAGCAGGGCTGGGTCAAGGGCCTTGAGTGCATAGAGATGGAGCTCGGCCTTCCGGACGATTCCGGCAGGCGCAGGCCGGTTGCGAAGCCGGGCTCGGAGTTCACTTTGGAAGTGGACGCCGTGGTCGTGTCCATCGGCACGAGCTCCAATCCGCTTTTGTTCCAGACGACTCCGGGCCTCGGCCAGACGAAGAAGGGCTATATCGAAGTGGAAAACGAAGAGACCTGCCGGACGACCAAGAAGGGCGTCTTCGCGGGCGGCGACATCGTCACCGGCTCCGCCACGGTTATCCTGGCGATGGGCGCGGGCAGAAGCGCCGCAAAGAACATAGACCAGTACTTAAAGACCGGCGAGTGGTGGAGCAGGTAGGCCGGCGCAAGGGGGCCGGGATGCAGGGGCGCTATGATTTGTTGATTTGTCTTCGCCGAAATATTTTTGGGGCGCATCTATCTATAAACGCGTAACACAAGGGGGTTGATCATGGACATCAAGGCTGATCAGGTGCTCGACTGTTCCGGGATGGTATGTCCGGAGCCGATACTGAAGACCAACATGACCGTGAAGAAGATGGAGACCGGGAAGATTCTTGAGATGATAGGCACCGACCTCGGCACCGTCAACGACATCGTGGCATGGGCCAAGAGGACGGGCAACGAGCTTCTCGGCACGGAAGACAAAGACGGCAAGCAGCACTACTTCATAAAGAAGACGAAGTAGCATAAGGGCATGCGAGGCCCCGGCCTTCCGGGGCCTCCGGGCTTCAGACAAAGGGGGCGGCAATGAAGATCAAGGACATTCTCGATACCAGCAGGGGCCTTATAACGGCAAATGTTGACCAGAAAGTCTCGGAAGCTCTCAAGACCCTCATTGTCAACAAGATAAGCTGTCTTCCCGTCATCGACGGCAACGGCAGCTTAAAAGGCGTCATCGCGGAGAGAGACATTCTCCGCGAGGTCCACGACAACCCCGGCGGATACGGTGCGCGCAAGGTGGCCGAGGTCATGTCCCACAACATCCTTATCGGGCTTGTAGACGACGACCTCGACTACGTCATGAACATCATGACGAAGAACACTATCCGCCATCTGCCCGTCATGTCCGGGCAGAACCTTACCGGCATTATATCCATCAGGGACGTTGTGCGCGGGCTGATGCACAAGGTGGAGGCGGAGAACCGCTACCTCAAGGACTACATCGAAGGCAAATTCGAGGGCTACCAGTAAAAACTAAAACGGAGGTCTCATGCCATCGCTGAAATATGAAGGCGGCAGCGTCGAGTTGGATAAAAACGGCTATCTGGCAAGCATCAACGCCTGGAACGAGGCCGTGGCGGCAGCGATTGCGAAGCGTGAAGGGATCAGCAAGCTTACGGAAGACCGCCTGGAAGTAATAAAGTTCCTCAGAAACTATTACATCAAATTCCATTCGTTCCCGCTACTCAAGATGGTATGCACCAACCTTCATAAACCGAAGACCTGCGCGTCAAGGCCGTTTAAAATGGACCCTTTGAAGGCGTGGAAGGTGGCGGGACTCCCGAATCCGGGCGAAGAAATCCTGGTATATCTCCAGGGGCCGCTTCATCCCGAAGAATAGCAGCAAAAGGAAGTTTGCAATGGCAGTAAAAACAGGCATCGTATATCTCATCGGTGCGGGTCCCGGAGACCCGGAGCTTATAACCCTGAAAGGCGCGGCCATCCTGAAGAAGGCGCAGGTGGTGGTCTACGACGCCCTCGTGCAGGAGTCGCTCCTTAAGCTCGCGCCTCCGGACGCAAAGCTCCTGTACATGGGCAAGCGCGCGGGCAGGATGTGCCCTTCGCAGGAAGAGATAAACCGCACGCTCATAGAGCAGGCGCTGGCTGGCAATACGGTCGTGCGGCTCAAGGGCGGAGACCCGTTTGTCTTCGGGCGCGGCGGCGAGGAGGTCATGGCGCTCGGCGAAGCGGGCGTTCCCTGCGAGGTCGTCCCCGGCGTAACGTCCGGCGTGGCCGTCCCCGGTTCGCTCGGCATACCCGTCACGCACAGGGGCGTCTCCGGCAGCGTCGCGTTCGTCACGGGGCATCCGGGAAGCGGGCTTGAAGACCCCGTGGACTGGGAGAAGCTTTCCACCGCCGTCGGCACGATTGTAATATACATGGGACTTACGCGCCTCCCCGAGATAGCGGAGCGCCTCATCTCCGCCGGACGCCCCGGAAACACGCCCGCGGCGGTCATAAGCCACGGGACTTCGCACGGCCAGAGGCAGGTGATCGCGCCGCTTTCGGAGCTTTTTTCGGCGGCTTCGGCGGCGGGGCTCGACACTCCGGCGCTTATCGTAATCGGAGAGGTGGTAGGTCTTCGCAAGGAATTCAAAACCCTGTTGTCTGAATACATGGCGGCGGAAGAAAAGGCGAAAATTTAAAAATGACGCACGATGCGGAACTTCAGCTTGAGGAATATAAAAGCAAGGTAAGGGGCCAAATGAAGGGCTTTCTCTTCTGGGAGAGAGACCTGCTCTTCAAGGGCATGACGCAGTCCGGCTACGAGATTGAGTTCGACGCCGAGGTGCAGTGGGGCTGTATGCCGACGGAGTCGCTTATGCTCTCGCTTGCCGGGTGCATGGGGATAGACGTCCTGAGCTTCCTCAAAAAAATGAAATGCCGTATCGAGAAGTTCAAGGTGGACATCGACGCCGAAAGGAACACCACCCCGCCGCAGTATTTCAAGTCTATCACGATGCACATACACGTGAGCGGAAGCGGTATCACCGAGCGGCGCATCGAGCGCGCGGTTGCGCTCTCGCAGGAAAAATACTGCTCGGTTTATCATTCCCTCAGGAAAGACCTCAAGATCAAGGTCGGCTGGACCATTACCGACGTGGAGCCTCCGCGCGACGTCAGAAAATAATCCCCGCATAGCCTACCGCCATACGGAACTCGCCCTCAGGATGCGCGTCGAAACTCGACGTGTGTTCCAGTAAAATCCCTTTCTCTGCGCCGAGGGATTTCGCGGCGGCGACTGTCGCGGCCATCGCGCCCGCCCCACATGCGTTCCCGTCCGCCTCGGCCTCCGGGATTATGCTCTCTTCATGCATGTCGAGCGCGGCGCGGATAATCTTCATATCGTTTGACCGCATCCACGCCCTTGCGCCTTCGCCGTATCCGGCGGGAGTAAAGCCGTAATCGTCTCCGTAATGCGTGAGGTCGGACGAGCCTATCACCGCAACGTCCATCCCGGCAATCAGCCTTCCTATCCTGCCGCCGACCTTCACGGCTTCTTCGAGCGGCGGCGCCGCGACGGGCACTATCATGGCATCCGTAAAGAGGTGTTTTATCATCGGGAGCTGGACTTCTATCGAGTGCTCCAGGGCATGGGCGCGCGTGTCGGACACGAGTAAATCCGGTATCTCTTCAAGGAACATTTCGGCAAGCGCGCGGTCTACCTTTGCCTCGCCTATAGGGGTCTGCCATGAGCCGTCGGGATAGACCGCGAAAGAACTGACGCCGGGAGCGTGCACGGCCCCGAAGATGACGAACGTCCTGGGAGAGCGCCTGAGCTTTATGGAAAGATAAACCTTCGACGCTGTCCCGCCGGAATAATACCATCCGGCATGAGGGACAATCCCGCCCGAAATTATCTCCGGCAGGCCGGATGGAGGCGTGAACCCGCGTTCGTATCTCTCCATCTGCGCACGGATGTCCCCTGAATAAAACGGCGCGGCTACAGGAACCCTCACAGGCATAGGCCACCTCCGGATTATTGCGCATTATACCATAAACCCGCCGCCCGGACGCAAATTTCATAACGCCCCCTCTGTCCCCCTCTTAACTTAAGAGGGGGATGAAGGTCGGTCATTCCCGCCCCGGCTTTAAACATACCGGGGCAGGCTCCAGCGGAAACCCGGCGACTTTTCTTACCATCGCCCTTTCATGGGAGAGGGTGGCCGAAGGCCGGGTGAGGGTTCGCCGTCAGAAGAATCCACAGTTGACTTCAAAAGTCAAAGTTAGGTCCCTCCGCTTCGGTCGGGACGATGGGGATTTGCTCATACTTGTCGCCAAAACGCCAAGAGTAAATATCATCGGTCGGGAAAGTTCATTGTCAATAGCAATTCCGGATTGTATTTGGAACCCACCGATTCTTCAAGGTAAAATTGGTAAAAATCGCAATTTTCCCCCGGCATCGGAAACGGGGTTAAATTTGGTCTCTGCGGGCGGGTTTCGGGCCAAAAACGTGGGTCAGGAAAGGCGTCTTTCGAGGTTCCATTCAGGGCGCGAATACTTGTTCTCCAGCAGGTCGCGGGCCAGGGCCTCCTCTTCCGTCGTCAGGGAACCGGGCAGAAAATCCGCATCGAGCACATCGGAAAATCCCTTTATAATAGCAGACTTAAGCTCGGAAATATCGACCTCCGGCAGATGTTCCCTCAGGGCCGTCATCTTTCGGGAAAGCGTCTCAAGCGCGGTTTCCCTGCCTGATTCGTCCTCGAACCTCATAAGCGACAAAAGCGCATCGTAATCTTTATCGATAATTATGGAACCCTGCTGAAGAAAAGAGTTTTTCAGCCTTCTCTGCGCGCTGCCGATAAGCTTTTTCCCGCCCGCCAAAACCTCGTGCCACGACGGCGACGAAAAACATAACGGCCCGCTTAACCTGTTGTTATTGCTATTTTTTTTTACAGGAACAAGCTCCGCCGGAAGCCCGATGGAATTCAGCCCGCGAAGGAAACACGCGCCGATTTTCTTATAGGAACCCATGAGGTCTGACTGGAAAAAATCGTTGGGAATACAACATGTTAGGCTGTATGTAAGCTCCGAGTCGTGCAGCACCGCGCGTCCGCCGGTCGGCCTTCTGACAAGGGGAATGCCTCTGGCCGAAATGCCGTCTAAGTCAAAGGCAAAAACCTTTTGAAATGAACCGATTGAGAGCGACGGGGCATTCCAGGAATAGAACCTCAGGACAGGCTCCGGGCCGCACAAAACGAGCAGCGCCTCGTCCACCGCCATGTTCCATGCGGCGTCCCCCGCCCCCGAATCTATGAGCCTGAAGCGTCCCTGCATGTATCGAAAGATAGCATAAAAGCCCCGTTGACAAAAGGGATTTTTTATAATATGATTCCTAATTTTGAGGGACTGATACATGATAAGGAGCATGACCGGTTTCGGCAAGGGCGAGGGCGGCGGTTTCGTCGTCGAAATGCGCTCCGTCAACCACAAGTTCCTCGACATCGCGCCGAGGCTGCCGAAGATACTTTCCCCGCTTGAGGCGCGGCTTAAGAAGGCCATCGGAGAGCGTTTCTCGCGCGGCAGGATAGACGTCTTTGTTACCTCCGGCGGCTCAGAGGAAGGCCCCAGGGCGCTGAAGCTCGACGTCCCGGCGGCTAAGCAATATATCGAGCTTTTATCGGAGCTTAAGTCCCGCTTCGGCCTGCCCGGAGAGGTAGACTTGAACATGGTCGGCTCGCTTAAGGATATAATTATCGTCCAGGAGGAAACGGGCGACGTGGAGGCGCTCTGGGCGGCCCTGGAAGCTCCGCTCAGGGAAGCGATGGACGCGCTTGAGAGGATGCGCGCCGAGGAGGGCGCAAACTTAGGCGCCGACATCCGGAGCCGCTCGCGGAATATCTCACTCGGTCTCGACGAAGTGGCGAAACGCTCGCCGGAAGTTGTCAGGGAATACCAGGCTAAGCTCAAGGAGCGCGTGGAAAAGCTTGCGCAGGGAATTGAACTCGACGGTGAAAGGCTTGCGCAGGAAACGGCCCTGATGGCTGACAGATGCGACATCACGGAGGAAGTCGTCCGGGGCAGGAGCCACCTTGCCCAGCTTACCAGGATGCTCGACGACGGCGGCCCCGTGGGCAGGAAGCTGGACTTCCTGATACAGGAAATAAACCGGGAACTGAATACCATCGGGAGCAAGGCGTCCGATTTCGAGATAGCGAGGCGCGTAATCGAAATGAAATCCGAGATGGAGAAAATTCGGGAACAGGTGCAGAATATTGAATAAGGGCCTTCTGTTCATCGTATCCGCCCCTTCGGGCGCCGGCAAGACCACTCTCTGCAAGGAGCTTTCAGGCTTCCTGCCGGACATATCTCACGCAATCTCCCATACCACGAGGGCGCCGCGCCCGACGGAAAAAGAGGGCGAACATTATTATTTCGTCTCCGAAACGGAATTTAAAAAACTCGCCGAAAGCGGCGGTTTCGTGGAATACGCCACCGTGCACGGCCACCTGTACGGGACGTCTAAGAAAGAGCTTGAGCGCATATTCGGCCAGGGAAAAGACGTCATACTCGACATCGATACCCAGGGCGCGACGCAGATAAGGAATGCTGGCATCGAGGGCACGTTCATCTTCATACTGCCGCCTTCGATGGAGGAGCTTGAAAGGCGGCTTCGGGGCAGGGATTCGGACGACGAGGCGGAGATAGCGAGAAGACTCAAAAGGGCGCTTGAGGAGCTGGAAAGCTTCGACCGGTACGATTACGTAATCATAAACGACAACCTCGGCAAGGCCCTTGACGCGCTGAAATCCGTTATAATCGCCGAGAGGTGCAGACTTGTCAATACGGACACCGCTGCAGTGAGAAAAAAATTTAGGCTTGCATAAGGACAAAATAACCGGGAGGGACAGGAATTGGAGATAATCAAACTGCCGATAGAATACGGGAACGAACTTTTCGACAGCCGGTTCAGGCTTGTGCTTGTTACCGCCCAGAGGGCAAGACAGCTTACTGAAGGCTCGCCGGTGCTGGTGAAAAAGAGATACGTGAAAAACATAAGCCTCGCGCTGGAAGAGGGCATCGAAGGCCATCTGAAGTATCTTACCGGCGAAGACGCAAAACGCGCCAGGTCTTATGAATACCGGATGCGTCGCGAGAGGATGGCCAGGGAAAGCATGGAAGAGGCCGCCGCAGTGTCGCTTGAGAAGATGGAGGAGATAAAAGAGGCCTACAAGGCGGAGACGGCGGCAATGTCCGGGAAGGAGCCGGAGGAAGGCATTGAGGAAGAGGTGATTCCGGAAGACGAAGGGTCCCCGGAAGAGGATTTCGAGGAATAATTTTACATGGGCCTGCCGCTCGACGGTAAAGAGATTATAGTTGGAATTACCGGCGGCATAGCCGCATACAAGTCATGCGAGCTTGTCCGTGGTCTGCGCGAAAACGGCGCGTCGGTAAGCGTCGTTATGACAGATGCCGCGTGCAGGTTCGTCTCGCCGCTTACGTTCTCCGCGCTTTCCGGCAGGGAGGCGAGAGCAGAGCTTTTCGAGCCGCACGGTATTACACATATCGACATTACCGCCAGGGCGGACGCGTTTATCGTCGCCCCGGCCACGGCAAATATTATCGGCAAGGCGGCAAACGGCATCGCGGACGACCTGCTCTCCACCATGCTTATGGCCGCGAAATGCCCGGTTCTTTTCGCCCCGGCCATGAACTGCCGTATGTTCGACAACCCGGCCCTCCAGGCTAATTTAAAGATACTCAGGGACAGGGGTGTTCTCTTTGTCGGGCCTTCGGTTGGCCCGATGGCCTGCAACGAATTCGGCCTGGGGAGAATGAGCGAGCCTGCGGATATTCTGCGGGCGGCTGTTTCGCTGTTCAAGGAGAAGACGCTTTCCGGCGTCAGGGTGCTGGTGAGCGCGGGGCCGACATTTGAGGACCTCGACCCGGTGCGGTTCATCGGGAACCGCTCCACGGGCAGGATGGGTTTCGCCGTCGCAAAAGAGGCGCTTTCCCGCGGGGCCGAGGTTACGTTGATATGCGGGCCTGCGGCTCTTGTCCCGCCTCCGGGCGTGAAGGCCATAGCCGTCCGTTCGGCCCGGGAGATGGCGAAGGCTGCCCTTGAGGCTTTCAGTAACGCGGACATGGCCATCATGGCCGCCGCCGTTTCGGACTTCGCCCCTGCGGAATATTCCGCCTCCAAGATAAAAAAAGAGGGGCTGCAAAATTATTCGTTGAAGCTGATTAAAACTCCTGATATATTAAGCGCCTTTGGAAAAGACAAGAAAAAGGGGCAGGTGGTCGTCGGTTTCGCCGCGGAGACGGACGACGCCGGGCCGAACGCTCTCAAGAAACTCAAGGAAAAGAACGCCGATATTATAGCGGCGAACATTATCGGAGAGAATACGGGTTTCGGTTGCCTGACAAACAGGCTTTACATATACGACAGAAAAGGGCTTGTAATGGATACGGGGCTTGTCTCGAAAGACGAGGCCGCGGGCCGGCTTCTCGACGTGGCCGCCGGACTTTTGCAGTTGAAGGAAATCAAATCGAAAGGGAGATCAGCAAAATGAGCAGAGTAAATTACCTCTTCACCTCTGAGTCCGTAACCGAAGGGCATCCGGACAAGATAGCCGACCAGATATCGGACGCCATCCTCGACGCGATAATAAAGGACGACCCCGGCGCGAGAGTGGCATGCGAGACGCTTGTCACCACCGGCATGGCCGTCGTCGCGGGCGAGATAACCACCAGCACCTACGCACACATCCCGGACATTGTCAGGGGCACGATAAAGGACATCGGCTACACGCGCGCCAAGTACGGTTTCGACTACGAGACCTGCGCCGTCCTTACGGCCATCGACCGGCAGTCCCCGGACATTGCCATGGGCGTCGATGTCGGCGGCGCGGGCGACCAGGGATTGATGTTCGGCTTCGCCTGCAACGAGACGCCGGAGCTTATGCCGCTCCCGATAATGCTCGCCCACAAGCTCACGCGCAAGCTCGCCGAGGTTCGCAAAAACGACATCCTTCCATACCTTCGGCCCGACGGGAAGTCCCAGGTCACGGTGGAATACAGGGACAGCAAGCCGTACAAGGTGGGCACGGTGGTAATATCCACCCAGCACAGCCCGGACATTACCCTGAAAGAGCTGCGCGAGGACATTGTCGAGAAGGTAATAAAGCCGGTCATCCCGAAGGAACTTCTGGACCAGGAAGACATCGTATACCACATAAACCCGACGGGCAGGTTCGTCATAGGCGGCCCGCAGGGCGATACGGGCCTTACCGGCAGAAAGATAATCGTGGACAGCTACGGCGGGGTGGGGAGCCACGGCGGCGGCGCGTTCTCCGGCAAAGACCCGTCGAAGGTGGACCGCTCCGCGTCCTACATGGCGCGCTACATCGCCAAGAACCTTGTCGCCTCCGGGATATGCGATCGCTGTGAAGTTCAGCTCGCCTATGCCATAGGCGTGGCGGAGCCGGTGTCAATACTTGTTGACACATATAAGACCGGAAAGATTCCCCAGGAGCAGATTGTAAAGCTCGTAAGAGACCATTTCGACATGACGCCCGCGGGGATAATAAAATCGCTCGACCTCAGAAGGCCCATATTCAAACAGACCGCGGCATACGGGCACTTCGGCAGGACGGAGCCTTCGTTTACGTGGGAGAGGACGGACGCGGCAAAGTCGCTTAAGAAGGAGGCCGGCATATAATGGAATTCGACGTCAAAGACCTGGGACTTGCGGACAAGGGAAAGCTCCGGATAGAATGGGCGAACCAGAACATGCCGGTGCTGAACCTCATACTGAAGAGGTTTTCAAAAGAGAAGCCGCTGGGGGGAGTGCGTCTTGGCCTTTGCCTTCACGTAACTACGGAGACCGCGAGCCTGTGCAAGACCCTGAAGGCCGCGGGCGCGGAGGTCTCGCTCTGCGCGAGCAACCCTCTCTCGACGCAGGACGACGTCGCGGCGTCACTTGTGAAGCACGACAAGATTCCTGTCTTCGCCATAAAGGGCGAGGACAACGAGACATACTACAAACACATCAACGCAGTCCTCGATACGAAGCCCATGATGACGATGGACGACGGGGCCGACTTAGTCTCCACAATCCATTCCGAGCGCACGGACCTGATAAAGAACATCATCGGCGGCACGGAAGAGACTACCACCGGCGTCATACGCCTCAGGAGCATGGCGGAGAAGAAAGTCCTGAAATTCCCCGTCGTGGCGGTGAACGACGCCGACACGAAACACTTCTTCGACAACCGCTACGGCACCGGGCAGAGCACGATGGACGGCATAATCCGCGCGACGAACAGGCTTGTTGCAGGGACTTATTTCGTCGTTGCCGGTTACGGCTGGTGCGGACGCGGGCTCGCCATGCGGGCGCAGGGGATGGGCGCGAAGATAATCGTTACGGAGATTGACCCCCTGAAAGCCCTCGAAGCCGTCATGGACGGCTACCAGGTTATGCCGATGGCCGAGGCCGCGAAGATCGGCGATTTCTTCTGTACCGTCACCGGCGACATAAACGTCATACGGGGCGAGCATTTCAAGGTTATGAAAGACGGCGCGATAGTCGCAAATTCCGGGCATTTCAACGTCGAGCTCGACCTGCCTGCCCTTGAGGATATGGCAGGGAAAAAGCGGCTTATACGCGAGTTCGTCGAGGAATACACGCTGCCGACCGGGAGACGGATAAACGTCCTGGGCGAAGGAAGGCTCGTGAACCTCGCGGCGGCGGAAGGCCATCCTTCGAGCGTCATGGACATGAGCTTCGCCAACCAGGCGCTCTCCGCGGAGTTCATGGTCAGGCAGGGCAAGGCCCTGAAGAAAACCGTTTATACCGTGCCGAAGGAGATAGACGCCGAGATTGCCAGGCTGAAGCTCGAAGCGATGGGGATAAAGATAGACAAACTTACCAAGGAACAGGAAGAGTATCTCGCGTCATGGGAGATGGGGACATAGCTCACCCTTGGTCCCCATCAACCCTCACCCGGCGCTGGCGCGCCACCCTCTCCCACAAGGGGCGAGGGTAAAAAGGCCCGTCATTCCCGCGAAAGCGGGAATCCAGGGACTTAATTCTTAAAAAAGTCACTGGGCCCCCGTTTTCACGGGGGTGACGAACTATTAAGGCGCTTTTTCGGCGCCTTTTCTGTTTTTACGATTCTTTCCTTAACATTATTTAATTTATCATTAATGAGTTTTTAATATTCATGTGCTATATTATCATCAAAATTAATACAGGAGACGGAGGCTGTCATGGAAAAGGACATAGGTTGCGGCAGGAACTACGTAGCATGTGCGATATTCCTTTACCTGCTCGTAAGCATGTACAGGATATGGACCGGAGTTCTTTTCTAACGTAGTCAGAGGTTAAGTCTGCGCATCTTCTCTATCAGAGTTGTACGCTTTAAATTCAATAAATCGGCGGCCCTCGATTTTACGCCGCCGGATTTTTTCAGGGCCATCTTAATCATTGCCGCCTCGAAACCTTCAAGCTCCCTTTCCAGGTCCGTTCCCTTGTCGGGTATCTGCGGGACGTTATAAAACTCCCGCCCTGGAACTCCGAGTATGGACTGCGGCAAGGTGTCTTCCATTATGTATTCCCCGTCCGTCAAGGTTACCGCGCGCTCGATTACATTCTCAAGTTCCCGGATGTTTCCCGGCCACTCGTACGCCACGAGGTAGTCCATGACGCCGCGCGCAAGCCCTTTTATTTTTTTATTCAGCTTTTCGTTGTATTTTCTTATGAAATGGGCGGCGAGAAGCGGTATGTCCTCCGCGCGGTCCTTCAGGGAGGGAAGGTGTATGGGGATGACGTTCAGGCGGTAGTAAAGGTCGTCTCTGAACAGACCCTTCTTAACCGCCTTTTCGAGGTCGGTATTCGTCGCCGAGATTATCCTGACGTCAACCTTCAGGGGTTTCGCGCCGCCGACCCGCTCAATCTCCTTTTCCTGGAGCGCCCTGAGGAGCTTGCCCTGGAGCGCCATCGACATTGCGCCTATTTCGTCTAAGAACATCGTCCCGGTATTGGCCTGCTCGAACTTGCCGGACTTGTTGGCAATTGCGCCGGTAAACGAGCCTTTCACATGGCCGAAAAGCTCCGATTCGAGCAGTTCGCTTGGGATTGCGGCGCAGTTAATGGCCACAAACGGCTTTTCCTTCCTGGGGCCGTTATAATGAAGGGCCTTGGCGACAAGCTCTTTCCCGGTGCCGGAGTCGCCGGTGATGAGCACGGTGCTGTCGGAGTTGACAACCCTTGTCATCACGGAGAATATCTCCTGCATGGCCTTGCCGTTACCGATGATGTTCTCGAAGGTATATTTGCCCCTAAGTTCCTGTTTTAACAAGAGGTTTTCCAGCAGGAGGTTCCTTTTGTCGGCGGCCTGCTGGATGATTATCTTCACCTCGTCGAGCTTTATTGGTTTTGTGACATAATCGAACGCGCCGTCTTTCATGGCGGCTATTGCCGTCTCGACCGAGGCATGGCCTGTAATCATGATTACCATTACGTCCGGATGGCGCTTCCTTGCGAAATGGAGCAGGTCCATCCCGGATACGCCCGGCATTATCATGTCGGTGATTATCAGGTCTACGGACTCTTTTTCGAGTATTTTCATGCCCTCAGCGCCGCTTTGGGCCGGGATTATGTTGTAACCCTCCCGTCCAAGCGCTATCGAAAGGGCCTCGCGGGTGTTCTGTTCGTCGTCTACCAGAAGGATGGTTTCGCGCATGGATGACCTCAAGAAAAACGTTCAATATTAAGAATTTACCATCCAAGCCGGCTTTAATCAAGGGAAAACTTTTTCTTGACTTTGAATCCGCCTCTGGTAAAATAGGAAAGCTTAGGAAATTATTGAGGAATTGCATCTATGACCGCGCCTGACGACATGGCGGGGAGCATCTCCCCGGAGATAGAACGTCTATCGGCACAGGTTGACAGGGAACCCGGCTCCAGGGTTTTCCTCCAGCTTGCGGAGCTGTATTTAAAGGCCGGCATGGCCCCTGAGGCAATCTCCACGCTTGAAAACGGCCTGAAGACGATTCCTCATTACACGAGCGCAAAGGTTCTGCTCGGCAAGGCATATATCGAGAACGGAGAGGCTGAAAAGGCAAGAGAACAGTTCGAGGCGGTAATCAAGGCAAATCCCGACAACCTCGTCGCTCAGAGGAAACTCGGCGAGATTTACCTGGGAATGGGAATGAATACCGACGCCGCCCGCTCTTTCAAAATAATAACGCTCCTTAACCCCAGGGACGAAGAGGCCGCCGCACTTCTGAAAAAGACGGAGTCGCTGCGGTCGGAAAGGCGCGACGAGCCTGCTCCCGAACAGACCGTAGAAGAGGCTGCTCAACCGCAGGCCGTCCCGATGTTCGACATTTCCGAGACGGATGCCGCCGTGAAAGAGCCTGAGCCGGGGAGCGATGTCCCTCTGCCGACTGACCAGTTCGAGGCGGGGCACGAGGTGCCTGAGCCGGAACCGCAGTTCCCGGCAGTAAATATCGATGCGGTAGAGCCTGAGGCTCCTGAGCCGGAACCGGAGGCGTTGCCGGAGGCCGAAATTCCGGCGGCAATCGAGACCTTGCCGGAGGCGGAAATACCGACCGCTATGGCAGAGGAAATAGAAGGGCCGGTGAAGGGATACGGGATGGAAAGCCCGGCCCAGGCCGAGGCGGAGGATATATTCGCGGTATACAGGGACGCATCGGCAGACGAGGAGCAGAACGAGGAGCCGGTTTACGAAATAACTGACGATGCGTCGCCGTTGGAAATCGACGGCGTTGACTTTCAGCCGTCCGAAGACCGGACGATTCCACAGCCGGCCCCGGAGAGCGCCGGGAAGGAGGCCTTCGAGACGGAGACGCTGGCCGAGCTTTATATAACCCAGGGGTTCTACGACAGGGCGATAAATATTTACAAGAACCTTATAGTCGAATCCCCCTCCGACATGAAGCTCAGGCAGAAGCTCGAAGACCTCTATCTCCTCGCGAATATCGGGAAGAGGAATAGAAAAGAAGAGCCCGCGGCTCCGGTTCAGGAGAGCGCTGATGCGGATATTGAGGTTGTGCAGGTTTTGCAGGACGGGTCTTCGGAATTATCGGAATACGACGCCATGAATTCCTGGGAGTTTTACGGCGAAAAAGAGAAGATAATTGAAAAGGGGATCGAGCCGCCGCAGGCGGAGGCAAAATCCGTAAACCTGGAAGCGGTGGACAGGCTGGAAAAATTCCTTGATAAAATCAGGAGAAAGGCCGGACAATGAGCTTCTCGGAAGTCCTTAAAGAGCTGTCGGAAGGCGTGCCGGGTTCGAGGGGCGCGGCGGTCGTGGGCATGGACGGAATAATCGTCGAGGAAGCGGCGGTCGAGCCGGGGGTGGATCTTCAATCCGTCGGCGCGGAATACGGGAACCTCCTGAAAGGCGCCCAGGCCGCATCGAGCTCCCTTGCGATAGGAAAGACGGAGGAAATAACCATCTCCGCCGAAAGGGCGTGGCTCGTCATGCGCAGGATTAACGAAGACTATTTCATAGCCCTGCTGCTCTCCCCGGAATCCAACATGGGCAAGGGCCGCTTCCTGCTCAGGATGGCCGCGGACAAGCTGATAAAAGAGTTCTAAGGAGACAACCCCCCAATGAAAAAGATGCTCGTGATTCACGGCCCGAACCTGAACCTCCTTGGCAAAAGGGAGCCTAAGACGTACGGGCGCGTTACGTTCGACGAACTGAACGCCCTGCTTCGGAAATCCGCAGCGAAGGCGGACGTTGAGCTTGAAATATTCCAGTCCAACCACGAGGGAGACATAGTAGATACCATCCAGGATGCGGAAGAAAAATTTGAGGCGATAATCATAAACCCCGGCGCGTATACCCACACCAGCGTCGCCATACGGGACGCCGTAGCCGCCGTCAGCATCCCGACGGTCGAAGTCCACATATCGAACATCTACAACCGCGAGGAATTCAGGCATAAATCCTTCATATCCGGCGTCGCGGCGGGCGTCATATCCGGTTTCGGAATAAACAGCTACCTGCTCGGCATCCGCGCAGCCCTGGGCATCGTAAAGACCGGCAGGCACATGGATGACTGACATGAGAGAAAAGAGACTGGATGGCCTTAGGGAGCGGTTTGTCTCCGAAGGCGCGGACGCATTTCTTGCAACGAACCTAACGAACGTCTCATACCTTACCGGCTTCACCGGTTCGTCGGGTTATGCCGTCGTGACGGACAAAAAGGCCGTGTTCATTACGGATTCGCGGTATCAGACCCAGAGCAAAGACGAGGTGGAAGGCTACGACATTGTCATCCAGAAAGGGCGCATTTCCGAGGAATTCGGCAAACTGCTGAAAGACCTTGGGGCGCACAGGATAGCCTTTGAATCGAGAAACGTCTCGTTCGATTTCCACGAGGCGCTTTTCAAGGAAATGGCCGGGGCACAGTTCCTGCCGCTCAAAGACGCGGTGGAGAGGCTCCGGGCCGTGAAGGACGAAGACGAGATAAACAGGATCTCCGAGGCCGTCAGGCGGGCCGAGGGAGGTTTTCGGGAAAACATCTCAAGGATTGCTCCCGGAATGGTCGAGAGCGAGACCGCGCTCGGGCTGGAGTTCAATATCCGCGGCCTCGGTGCCAGGAAAGTCCCGTTCGACATAATCGTCGCCTCAGGGGAGCGCGCCGCCCTGCCGCACGGCATAGCCTCCGGCAAGGAGATGAAGGAAAGGGAGACGCTGATAATCGACTTCGGCGGCGAGGCCTACGGCTACCAGTCCGACTTGACCAGGAGCGGTGTCCTGGGCGAGGCGGACAGGAAGCAGTCCGAGATATACGACATAGTCCTCGAGGCCCAGAGGCGCGCGATAGAGAAGGTCAGGGCCGGGGTATCCTGCCGGGAAGTTGACGAGGCCGCGAGGGGCTATATCGCCTCAAAGGGTTTCGGGGATTATTTCGGACACGGGCTTGGGCACGGCGTGGGCCTTGAGGTGCACGAGGCCCCGGCGGTATCATACTTGAGCGAAGACATTCTTAAAGAGGGGATGGTGATAACGATAGAGCCGGGGATATACATGCCCGGCTGGGGCGGTTTCAGGATTGAGGACATGGTACTGGTGACGGCGGAAGGCTGCGAGATGATGACGTCGCTTCCCAGGGGAATAGATTTCAAATAGGAGGTAATTTATAGTGATTTCGACCGCGGAGTTCCGTAACGGCGCCAAGATAGAAATAGACGGCGAGCCGTTTGTCATAGTCGAGTTCCAGCACGTAAAGCCGGGCAAGGGCGGCGCGTTCGTCCGGACGAAGCTCAAGAGCCTCAAGACCGGCAACGTCATAGACCGCACCTACCGCTCAGGCGAGAGGGTGGAGACGCCGAATCTCGAAGAGCGGACGATGCAGTATCTGTACAATACCGGCGAGGAATACTTCTTCATGGACTCGGAGAGCTACGAGCAGTTCTCGCTCACGGCGGATCATATCGGCGACGTGGCGAAATGGCTCAAGGAGAATCTAACAGTGCAGGTCCTGTATCATAACGACGAGCCGATAAACGTGGAAGTCCCCATGTTCGTCGAGCTGAAGGTTATAAAGGCGGACCCCGGCGTGAAGGGCGACACGGCCTCCGGAGGGACGAAGCCCGCAACGCTCGAGACGGGCGCGGTGGTAAAAGTCCCCCTGTATCTCGAAGAGGGCGAGGTCATAAAAATAGACACCAGGACCGGCGAATATCTGGAAAGGGTCAAGTAGTCTGCCCAAAAACGGAGCGGATAATAAATGAACCTCAAAGAGATAAAAGAGCTTATAGAAGTTCTCAAAGACTCGGATATTGCCGAGATAGAGCTGGAAAAGGCCGGGACGAGGATAAGGCTCAAAAAGGGCCTGGCGGGCCGTGAAAAGGCCCAGTTGCCCGACGCAAAGGAGGAACTCGCCGTTCAGGCCGCGCCGCAGATTGCCGCGCCTGCGCCGGAGTCTCCGGCGCAGGCGGGGAAAAACCTCTTCGCGGTGAATTCGCCTATCGTCGGGACCTTCTACCGTTCGCCGTCCCCGGACGCGGCGGTTTATGTCGAGGTGGGAGACGTCGTCAAGAAGGGACAGATACTCTGCATCATCGAGGCCATGAAGCTTATGAACGAAATAGAGGCCGAAGTAAGCGGAAAGATAGCGGCCATCCTCGTGGAGAACGCCCAGCCTGTCGAGTACGGCGAGCCGCTTTTCCATATCGAGCCGGTCTGAACCCGCCGGGAGCCCGAGGTAAAACTTGTTCAAAAAGATTTTGATTGCCAACCGGGGCGAGATTGCCCTTCGCATAATCCGCGCCTGCAAGGAGATGGGTATCAAGACCGTCACGGTGCACTCCACCGTTGACGCCGAATCTCTGCACGTCCGTTTCGCGGACGAGTCCATCTGCATCGGCCCGGCAGACTCCGCCGGGAGCTACAGGAACATCCCGGCCATACTCTCCGCCGCGGAGATTACGGACTCCGAGGCCATACACCCCGGCTACGGGTTCCTTGCCGAGAACGCGAATTTCGCCGAGATGTGCGAGACCGCGGGGATAAAGTTCATAGGCCCGACGCCTGAGAATATCCGCCTCATGGGGGACAAGGCCAAGGCCAAGGAGACGATGGCCAAGGCGGGCATACCGGTAATTCCCGGAAGCAAGGGGACTGTCGGGAGCGAGGACGAGATACTTACCCTCGCCGGCAAGATAGGTTATCCGGTCATAATCAAGGCGTCCGCAGGCGGGGGAGGGCGCGGGATGCGCGTCGTGCATTCCGCCGGGAGCCTCATCAACTCCTTCCTCATGGCGCAGGCCGAGGCGATGTCCTCCTTCGGGAACCCTGAAGTATACATCGAGAAGTTCGTTATAGAACCCCGGCATGTCGAGGTGCAGATACTCGCCGACGAAAAGGGCAACATAATCCATCTCGGCGAGAGGGACTGTTCCGTGCAGAGGCGGCACCAGAAGCTGATTGAGGAATCTCCGTCACCCGCCCTTACGCCGAAGATGCGAAAGAAGATGGGCGAGGCGGCCATTGCCGCGGCGAAGTCGGTCAAATACCGTAACGCCGGAACCGTGGAGTTTATAGTCTCCGGCGAGAAGTTCTTCTTCATGGAGATGAACACCCGCATACAGGTGGAGCACCCCGTCACGGAGATGGTTACGGGGATAGACCTCGTAAAGGAACAGATAAAGGCGGCGGCGGGCCTTACGCTCAAGTACCGGCAGGACGACATAAAAATAAACGGGCACAGCTTCGAGTGCAGGATAAACGCTGAAGACCCGCAGAAGTTCACGCCGTGCCCGGGCAGGATAACCACCTACAACGCCCCCGGCGGCCCAGGCGTGCGCGTCGATACCGCGGTCTACTCCAACTATTCCGTCCCGCCCAACTACGACTCCATGATAGCGAAACTCATCGTCCACGGAAAAGACAGGGAAGAGGCGATGGCGAGGATGTCCCGCGCCCTCGAAGAATTTATAATCGAGGGCATCAAGACGACCATCCCGCTCCACAGGAGGATATTCATGGACCCGGTATTCCGCTCCGGGAGGTACAGCACCGCGTTCCTCGAAATATTCAACAAGCCATGAACGGCCAGCCCGCGCGGCCCGCGGGAGCAGTCCGGGGCCTGTATGTCATAACTGAGGCGCGCGGGGCGAGGGGGCACGAGGAGATTGTCCGGGATGCGATTGCCGGCGGAGCGAGGCTGATACAGTTCCGGGACAAGTCGCTTCCCGCGGGCGAGTTCCGCGAAACGGCATTCAGGCTTCGGGAGATTACGAGAGGTCTCGCGGTATTTATCGTAAACGACGACCTCGAAACCGCGCTCGCCTGCGATGCCGACGGTATACACCTGGGGCAGGGCGACCTGCCGCTCTCGAAGGCGCGAAAGATTGCCGGAGGCAGGCTGATAATCGGCATATCGACGCACTCGCTCGAAGAAGCCCGTGCGGCCCAGGCAGGCGGCGCGGACTATATCGGTTTCGGGCCGATATTCAAGACCGGGACAAAAGACGCCGGTGAGGTAAAGGGGCCGGGCGCGATACGACACATCAGGGAGAAAATAAAAATTCCGATTGTCGCCATCGGCGGCATAAAACTGGATAACGCGCGTGAGGTCGTTAAGGCCGGAGCTGACGCCGTGGCGGTAATATCCGCAATATCCGGGGCGAAAGACGCGGCGGACACGACGAGAAGGTTCGTGGAATTATTTGACGGGAGGTTCTGATGCGCTGGTTAATGATATTTCTCGTATCGCTTTCGGCTGCCGTTCTTCTGATTTCCGGCTGTTCAAAAGGCGGCGGGAAGAACGTCATAAAAATCGGCGTCGCCGGACCGATGACCGGAGACCAGAGCCGCTACGGCGTGGACTTCAAAAACGGCGTCGGCATGGCAGTTGACGAGTGGATGGCCAAGGGCGGCGTGATGGGCAAGAAGGTGGAGGTGCTCCTGGAGGACGACCAGCACGACCCCAAGCAGGCCGTGTCCGTGGCCGACAAGCTCACGAACGAAGGCATAGCGGGCCTTATCGGACACTTCAATTCGTCGTGCTCGATTCCGGCGTCCAAGATTTACATGGACGGAGACATACTGATGATAAGCCCGTCCACGACGGAGCCGCAGTTTACCGACCAGGGCTACTGGAACACATTCCGCGTATGCGGAAGGGACGACCAGCAAGGAAAGGTCGCGGCGGATTTCGTAACCGGAGTTTTAAAGAAGACGCAGATCGCCGTCATAAACGACAGGACTACCTACGGCCAGGGGATAACGGACGAGTTTAAAAAGAACCTCCCTCAGCAGTCGAAGGTTGTATACGACGGCAGCATCATCCAGGGCGACAAGGACTTCAAAAGCGTCCTGGCCAGCATCAAGAACACGAACCCGGAAGTGATATACTTTGGAGGCATGTATCCGGAGGCGGGTCTTCTCGTGAAGCAGGCGCACGAAATAGGGTTGAATGCGATATTCGTCGGCGGGGACGGAGCGATGGACCGGAAGCTCATCGACATAGCCGGAGACGACGCGAACGGCTTTTACGTGACATTTACGCCCGACCCGTCCAGCATACCGGGCGCGAAGGGTTTCCTCGCCGGATACAGAGCGAAATACGGCGAGCCGGGGCCATATTCCATTTATGCCTATGTCGCGGCGGACATCATGCTTCAGGCCATAAACGACACGAAGTCCACGGACGGCAAAGTCCTTGCGGGCTATCTGCATAAAAACACCTTCGACACGCCGCTTGGTAAAATCAAGTTCAGCAAAAACGGCGACAACGAAAACGCCCGCTACGTCATGTGGGAAGTCGAAAACGGCAAGTTCGTCCAGGTGACAAGGTGAAAGATATGCGCGAATGCAACGCCGAAAAAAACAAATCCAAATGCACATGCACTTATGAACCCTGCCCGCGCAAGGGCATGTGCTGCGAGTGCGTTTCCTATCACAGGAAGTCCGGGGAACTGCCGGGCTGTTTTTTCAGCCCTGAGGACGAGAGGTCGTATGACCGCTCCTACGAACGGTTCGTGAAGTCCCTTACGAGGAGATAGACGGCTATCGTCAACAGCAGGGGCGGACTTATCCGGAACATAAAGTAAGTAATATCGGCGTTCCTATAAGGAGAAGGCATGGCAAGCGGCGTGAAACCCTCCTGCGTGATATGCGCATGGAGACAGACGTGCAACAAGCAGTTCAGCATGGCGGACCCTTCCCGCTGTCCGGAGTTCTCGCGCGACGTAAGCATAAAGGACTACCCCGGCAAAAAGGGGATAAAGGTAATCATACAGGGAGCGCCCGGCTCCGGCAAGACTACGCTCGTCGAACGGCTTGTAACGAAGCTTCAGGACATGAAGCTCGGCGGTTTTCTCACCCGCGAGATAAGGGAGCACGGCGAGCGGAAGGGATTTAAGATAATCACGCTCGACAAACGCGAGGGAATTCTCGCGCACGAGAAGATCCCCGGCCGTCAGAAAGTCGGGAAGTATACCGTGAACATGGAAGACCTCGAAAATATCGGCGTGAAGTCCGTCGAGCACGCGCTCGCCCATGACGACATCGTGGTCATGGACGAGATAGGCAGGATGGAGCTTCTATCAGCCCATTTTATGCAGATAGCCGCCGCGGCTCTGGAAGGGGAAAAGCCGCTTATTGCCACCGTCCCGGCTGAAGGCCCGCCATTCGTCGAGGAGATAAAGGCGCGCCTTGACGTGCATCTCCTTACGATAACCGAGGCCAACCGGGACGAGATACTGGAAGAGGCGGTGAGACACATCAGGGGCGATATTCCTTGAAGGTAATGGGGTTGATACCGGCGTACGACGCGCAGGGGTCGGTAGGGCGTGTGGTCGGCAAGGCTTTGAAATATCTCCCGGAGGTGCTGGTTGTGAACGACGGCAGCGCCGACAATACGGCGGACGAGGCATCCGGGGCGGGCGCCAGGGTAATCTCCCATCCGCGCAACATGGGGAAGGGCGCGGCGCTGAAGACCGGTTTCGGATATGCTCTCGAAAATGGAAGCGACGCCGTCCTGACCCTGGATGCGGACGGCCAGCACGACCCGGACGAGATACCGAAGCTTCTCTCCGCCGCATCGCCCGGCTTCGGGATTGTCATAGGCGCGCGGCTCTCGGAGAAGGATAAAATTCCGCCCGCCCGGTACTGGGCGAACATGGTCGGCGTGAAGTGCATATCCTGGAGGGCGAGGAACCGGCTCCTTGACTCCCAGTCCGGCTTCCGGATATACATGGCGGAACTCCTGCGGGTTATGAAGGTTCGCTCCGACGGTTTCGAGGCGGAATCGGAGATGCTTATGCGGGCGGGGATGATGGGATTTAAGATAAAAAGCGTCCCTGTCCGGACGATCTACAGCGAAGAGGCGCTTAAAAAAAGCCATTTCAGGACGGTTCCGGACACATACCGCATCTGCATAATGTTTCTTCGGAGCTTCCTGTGGTAGGGTATAACTTTGACTTGACAAGATTATGCCGCCGGTAATACAATAAACTCTCGTTTTTCTATAGATCGAGGAGGCAAGGGCGTAATGCAGGAAGTGGAGTTGCTGGGTGTAAAGGACAGGCTTAAAAAATTGATAATCCAGAGGCTTAAGCTCCAGATGGAACCGGACGGCATAGACGACAACGCGCCGCTTTTCGGCGAAGGTCTGGGTCTTGATTCCATCGACGCCCTGGAGCTCGTCGTGGGTCTGGAGCAGGAATTCGGTGTTCAGGTTCCGGACGAGGCGGTAGGGCGGGAGGCGTTCGCTTCCATAAACGCCCTTGCCGAATTCGTTCTGAAAAATTCAAAATAACTTAAGAACATGGAGGTCTTGACGCGATGTTTCAGGAACTAAGTTTCTTCCAGCTCCTGTCGAAAGGCGGCTGGACAATGATAGTCCTCGCCGGTTTTTCCATTCTTTCGGTCGCGGTAATGCTGGAACGAGGATGGGTGTTCCACAAGGCGGAGAAGGGGAAGTCGGAGTTCTTGAAAAAACTCAAAAAGATACTGCGCTCCGGCAACGTCTCCGAGGCGATAGATCTCTGCGAAGCTTCCACCACGTCCCTTGCGACAATCGTAAAGGCCGGCCTGCACTCCTTCCATCACGGCGAGGAGGCCATGGGCGAATCCATGGAGAAGGCCGCGATGAAGGAGACCCTGCACCTTGAGAAAAACCTGGGCATTATCGGCACCACAGGCAGCGTCACGCCGTTCGTAGGACTCTTCGGCACGGTCATCGGCATCATCCGGGCGTTCCACGACCTCTCACTCTCGACGGGCGGAGGCGGCCCGATGGTCGTCGCCAACGGCATAGCCGAGGCGCTCGTGGCCACGGCGTCCGGACTTTTCGTCGCCGTCCCGGCGGTCATAATGTTCAACTACTACACGCACCGCGTCAACAGAATGGTTTCCGAGATGGAGACGACGGCCTCCGAGGCCGTGGACATGCTCCTGGAGAGGAAGGCATAATATGAGGCGGTGGGGCATTACCAGGACCAGCAAGACAAGGATAATGTCGGACATCAACATCACTCCGCTTACGGACGTCGTGATGGTGCTCCTGGTCATATTCATGGTCACGACTCCGCTTATGATGAACAACGCCTTCAAGATAAAGCTCCCGAAGGCCGTAACGGCTCAGCCGCAGGAGACGCAGACGACGGTCGTGTCCATTGCGCCGCCGGACGTAATCTACCTGAACAGGGCGCAGGTAAGCATCGACGACTTAAAAGGCCTCCTTACCTCCCGCATGGCGACAAGCCCGGACAAGACGGTCGTCATAAAGGCCGACAGGACCGTCATGGAGGGCGAGGTCGTGAAAATCCTGGACGTGGCGAAACAGGCCGGAGCACTGAAGCTCGCCATCGCCACCGAGCGCGGGAAAGAAGGGGCCCAGTAGGATTGCAATTGCCCTCCGATCCGCGTTCTATAGAGTCCAGGAGCTTTGAAATCATAGAAACGCTTCTCTCCGGCAAGGGCCTTGACGGGCCGGAGAAGGAAGTAGTCAAGCGCGCCGTCCACGCCACAGCCGACCCGGATTTCGCCGATACGATAATCTTCTCGCAAGGCTCGCTTTCCTCCGGCATATCCGCTATCGCCTCGTCCTGCAAAATAATAACCGACGTCAACATGCTGCGCGCGGGCATAACGAAAAACAGGCCGGGCGGCGCGGAAGCGATATGTTTCGTCTCGGACGATGACGTGAAGGAGTCCGCACGCGAAAACGGCGTTACGCGTTCCTCGGCGGGCATGAGTAAGGCGGCAAAACTCGGCCTTATAGACGGCTCCATCGTGGCAATCGGCAACGCCCCGACGGCGCTTTTCGAGATTATAAAGCTGGTGCAAGGCGGCGCGCGGCCCGCGCTAATTGTGGGCGTGCCGGTGGGCTTCGTGGGCGCGGCGGAGTCCAAGGAGGCCCTGGAAGGCGTTAGCGAGGTTCCGTTTATTACAAATCGCGGCGTAAAGGGCGGCACTCCCGTCGCGGCTGCGATTGTGAATGCGATAATAAAATTGGCGAATAAGCCCTCTCCCCCATCCCCTCTCCCAGTAGCGGGAGAGGGGTGAAATGATTTAACCCTCGCCCCTTGTGGGAGAGGGTAGGGAGAGGGGATAAATAAATAAGGAGGGATTTAAAATGTCTCTTGCACAGCGCGTAAAGGGTATTAAACCATCTCCCACGCTTGCGGTGGACGCGAGGGCGAAGGCGATGAAGGCGGAAGGCATAGACGTCGTCGGTTTCGGCGCGGGAGAACCGGATTTCGACACTCCTGAGAATATAAAAGAGGCCGCGATAAAGGCCCTGAAGAGCGGCTTTACGAAATATACCCCCGTCGGCGGCACGGATGAACTAAAAGACGCGATAATAAACAAGCTTAAAAAAGACAACGGCATAACCTACGACCGCTCCCGCATAATCGTCTCGACAGGCGCGAAACACTCGCTCTATAACGTCGCCCAGGCACTCTACGGCCCCGGAGACGAGGTAATAATACCCGCCCCGTACTGGGTCTCGTATCCCGACCAGGTCATCCTGAATGACGCAAAACCCGTAATAGTGCAAACACGCGAAGAAGAGTCTTTCGTCCTCACGGCGGAGGCGTTCGAGAAGGCGATTACGCCAAGGACAAAGGCGCTTATCCTCAACAGCCCGTCGAACCCCACCGGCCTGGGCTACCCGAAAGAGGCGCTTCAGGCCATCGCGGAGGTTGCGGTCAAACACAAGGTCATGGTAATCTCGGACGAGATTTACGAGAAGATTATCTACGACGGCTTCAGACACGTGAGCATCGCGTCTCTCGGCAGGGATATTGAAGAGCTTACCATAACGATCAACGGACTTTCCAAGTCCCACGCCATGACCGGCTGGCGGCTGGGCTATGCCGCCGGGCCGAAGGATGTCATCGGCGCCATGACGAATATACAGTCCCAGAGCACGTCCAATCCCTGCTCCATCACGCAGAAGGCCGCCGTCGAGGCCCTGAACGGCCCGCAGGACTTCCTTGCCCCTATGGTCGCGGAGTTCGACAAGCGCCGGAAGTATATCGTCGAGCGCCTGAACTCCATACCCGGAGTGTCGTGCCCGATGCCTGTCGGCGCGTTCTACGCATTCCCGCGCGTGTCGCCGCTTTACGGCAGGAAGTTCAACGGCAAGGAGATAAAAGGCTCCTCCGACATGGCTGCGTATCTCCTTGAAGAGGCGAAGGTGGCCGTGGTCTCCGGCGATGCGTTCGGTGCGGACGACTACATCCGCCTGTCCTACGCGACTTCGATGGCAGCCATCGAAAAGGGCCTCAGCAGGATAGAGAAGGCGGTAGCCGCGCTGTCGTAGCCATGTCCGTCATTCCCGCGAAAGCGGGAACCCGGCGACTTGAAACCCGCCCCATAAATGGGGCAATTACAAAACCGGAGCGACAAACAAAAACCTGGATTCCCGATTGAGGCGTTCGGGAATGACGGACTGGGGGCGCGCCTGTCATTCTGAGGCATCGCCGAAGAATCCGCTTTTGCGTTTTACTCATATCGCAAATCGAACGCCCAGGAGTAAACCTCATCGGTCGGGAAAGTTCATTATCAATAGCTGTTCCGGATTGCCTTCAAAACCTGCTGATTATTAAAGTAAAAAGACGATTAAATAGTAATTTTTCCCCGGTACCGAAAACGGCTCAAAAACGGGCCGTTTTAGGGCATTTTCGGGGCAAAAAACGGGCGCGGGGAAGGTGTGTTTTTTAATGCTCTCTTCCTCTTGACATGCCGGATTTTGCCTGATATTATACGCAGACTATTTTACATGAACTATTTTAAGCCGTAATACTTCACGAAAGGGGGATGAGGTGGCCGGTCTCTATACGACCATGTCGAAAGAGGTGCTTATTCTTGGTCTTCTCAAGAAAAAGCCCATGTATGGCTACGAGATAAAGCAACTTGTGGACGAGGAACTCGTCCATGTGGCGCCCATCACCTCCGGCTCCCTCTATCATAACCTGAAAACCCTTGAAAAACGCGGCCTTGTAACCAAAAGCGCCCTCAAGGACACCGCGCATCCCGAAAAGCAGATATACCACATTACCGACGAGGGCGTCAGGACTTTCGACAGCTTAATCCAGGAAAACATTACGAATTTCGAGCGTCCGCACCTGGCGCTCGACATCTCTTTTTACTTCCTCCGGGAATCCGACCGTGGCAGTTTTCTTGCCCAGATACGGGAACTCCGTGTAAGACTTAAGGAATATCATGCCGAAGCGGAGAGGTTCAGGGAGGAGCTTGTCTCAAAACGCGCGCCGGAAAATTTCCTTTTTATTCCGGAGCATTACCTCGCCCACTCGGCGGCGGAGATAAAATTTCTCGAAGGAATAATCGCCAGGCTTGAGGCCGGAAAGGATGCGGCATGAAATTCGAACTGGCCTGCAACTGGGACGTTAATCTCCTGAAAGGACTGGAGAAATTTCCGGACGTGGAGCTTTTCGGCGGCATCCCTGGAAGCCTTATCGCAGGGGGCAGGGCGTCCTTCGTAGCCCCGGAAATAACCGAATCGGACGCCGGAAAATATATCGAATCCGCAAGGAAGGCCGGATATTCCTTCAATTTCCTGCTGAACGCCTCCTGTCTCGACAACAGGGAATACAGAAAAGACGAATTCGCCAAGATAATCCAACACATAGGCTGGGTAGAGTCCACCGGGGCGGACTGGGTGACGGTAACAATTCCCTATCTCCTTGAGATAATCAGGAGGCATTTCCCGGAACTTAAGATTGCCGTATCGAGCTGGGCGCGGGTCGAGAGCGTGCGGAAGGCCCAGTACTGGGAATCCATAGGCGCCGACGCCATTGTGCTCTCAGAGGAAATAAACAGGGATTTCAAGACGTTGGAGGCCATCCGTAAGGCAGTAAAGTGTAAACTTATTCTGATTGCAAACCCCGGCTGCCTATACGGGTGCCCGCGCTCTTTCTATCACGCCAATGTAATGACGCATGGATCCCAGGGCGGGCATTCCTCTGAGGGATTTCTAGTAGACCACTGCTATTTTTCCTGCACGAGCGAAAAGGTCCGGCATCCGGAAGAACTTATAAAAATCAGGTGGATACGCCCGGAAGATGTCGAGGATTACGAGATGGCCGGGATCGACTGCCTCAAGATTATCGACCGCTACAAGACCACGGAGACGCTGCTGTCCTACCTTAAGGCTTATTCCGAAAGACGATACGATGGAAATCTGGTCGAGCTTCTAAATCTACCGCGCAAGAAGGCCTTTCTGCCGGCAAACGTGAAATATCTCCTTAGGGATGAGTATATAAATACCGCAAAATTAATGGAATTCGCCGATATTACGGACTATCCGGTCACGGAAGGCCTCGTGCTGGACAACTCCAGGATTCCATCTAATTTCCTCAGCTTTTTCAAGACGAAAGACTGCGCCACGAGCGACTGCCGGGAGTGCGGCTACTGCGGCCTGATTGCCAGAAAAGCGCTGAAGGTGGACGAAGGGATGGTCGGCGTGGCGGCGGGAAAATATGAGGCCCTGCTGGAATCCCTGGTCTCCGGCGATATTTACCGTGAAGATTCAACGGGTTCCGCCGATGAATGGGACGCGGATGCCGGCAAGGCGCATAAGAAGCTCCTTGACTTTGTGCCCGCAGTATTTCGTCAGGCCGCCGAGAAAAAGATCGCGTCCGAGGTTCGCGCCTCAAATGGCGGGAAGGTGGGCGTAGATGACATATGCGCCGCATGGCTGAGGGCTACTCCCGCGCCTTTCAGGAAGCTGATAGAGGAAAAAATAATGGAGATGAGGAGTTGATAAGCCATCATTTTATAACGATAAACGCGCCCGTAGACGCGATATATAGAGAAATCGTCCTCTGGGGCGAGAGCGCCTGGTGGCCGGGCGAATCTCCCATGAAATACAGCCGGGCGGATTCCGGGGAGGTAAAGGTCGGCACGTGCTTTCACCAGAAGGTTTACAGGCCGTTCGCGCCGGAATGGGACGTCGAAGTAATATCGATAACCCCCGGATATGAAATATCGAGGAGATTCATCACCGGCATGTTCCGGGGCACGGACCAAGTGTATATAAAACAAAGCGAAAAGGCAAACGAAGTCCATTTCCTGATGGACTACGAAGTCATGGGCGGCATAAACCGGATTTTATGGAAACTTGCATACCGCAGGATGCACGACGAGAACATAGTCCGGATACTGAACGCGATGAAATCCGCCCTTGAGGGCGCAGAAATTCCCGCGCGAGGGCAGGCAGGAGGCATGAAATAAAAAGGAGATATTTTTATGGATTGGGAGCATGGAGGAAAGGCTAAGTTCGATAAGATGATTTCCACGATACCGTTTTTTCAGAGGAAAATGGCGGAGAAGCTGGCCGGGAAGAAGGCGGAGGAAAACGCTTCCGCGCGCGGAGCCGCGCTGGTGGAAGAACAGGATATTGTCGCCGCGTTTATCTCCGAAACCCCGGCGCCGTTCCAAAAGAGTATGCGCGATACCGCAAGGAACTCCGGGTTTAATATGCCGGAATAAACTCTGGAATGAACCATAAGATTTTATACATAAATTTATCCTCCGGCTCCTGTGAAACCAGAGATATGCCGGAAGCCTTGATTCGCGGGTATATCGGCGGGCGGGGAATAAACAGCGCGCTTCTGCTTGAAAACACCGGGGCCGGGCTTGACCCCCTGAGTCCGGAAAACCCGTTGATATTCGGGGCCGGGCTATTAACCGGGATGCCGGGGCCGTCATCGGCGAGGTTGACCGTTACCGGCAAAAGCCCGGAGAGCGGCCTTTTCGGAGACGCGAATATCGGAGGCGATTTTGGATGCGCCCTCGTTTCCACGGGCGTCAGGCACCTATTCATTACGGGGAAATCAAAAAAACCTGTTTACCTGCTCATCAGGAAAAACGGCGGCGGCGCGATTGCCGAGATAAAGGACGCCTCGCGCGTCTGGGGCATGGACTCCTTCGATACGCAGAGGGCTATAGAGGAGCAGTGCGGCGAGGGGGTTCAGACTGCATGCATAGGCCCCGCGGGAGAGAACCTCGTGCGCTTCGCCTGCATCATGCACGGCAGGAAGAACGCCGCGGGCCGCACGGGCATGGGCTGCCTTATGGGGAGCAAGAACCTCAAGGCGGTCGTGGCGGTCGATAGCGGGAAAACGCATCCGCGCGACGCCGAAAACTTCGCGTCTCTGACGCGCGAAATAAACAGGAAATTGAAGGCGGAGTTCCTTACGCAGGACCTTGCGCGTTACGGGACCGGGCATCTCTATAATGTAATAAACACGAATATCGAGATGGGGCGGGCGTATAACGGCCTGTCCACGAAAATGAAAGAGCCGGGAGACCTCTCCCCGCAGACGCTTGAAACCGGTTACTATTCCGGCAGGCGCGGGTGCAGGAACTGCGTAGTCTCATGCAGGCATTCATACAGGATAGATAAAGGAAAGCACGCCGGGCTTTCCGGCGAAGGCCCGGAATACGGCGTTATGGGACACATGGGGCCGGTTCTCGGCATAAATTCCGCCGAGGCCGTGTTGATGCTGAACGACAGGCTTAACCGCCTCGGAATAGACGCAAGCTCCGCCGGAAACATCATCGCCTGGGCGATAGAGTTATACAAGGAAGGCATCATAGGGGACGCCGAGACTGGCGGAGTCGGTCTCGACTGGAACGCTCCGGAGACGGTCGCCGGGCTTCTGGAGGATATTGCGTTCCGAAGGGGTTTTGGAGATTTCCTTGCCGACGGCGCGAAAGAAGCCTCGGCAAAGCTCGGAGAAGCATCGAAAAGCCGCCTGATATGGGTAAAGAACCTCCCGCAGTCCGACCCGGTAGACCTTCGCTTCATCAAGGCGTTCGCCCTTGGCGTCTCCACTTCAACCAGGGGCGCGGATCACCTGCGCAGCCGGTGCCCGTGGGAGGCCTTCGAGTTCGACAGGAATTTCCTGGAGGGAATCTACGGCGGCCCCGTGGAGCCGGACCCGCTGAAATATGGCGGCAAGGGGCGCGTGGTCTGGTGGTGGGAGTGCTACCTCGCGCTTTTCGACGCCCTCGGCCTTTGCAAGCTCCTTGCGTTCCACACGCTGCCCGAACCGGGCGTATTCGGCTTCAGGGTCTTCAGCGACCTCATAAAAACGGCAAGCGGCATTGATATGACCCCGGAAGAGGTGTTCGAGGCGGGCAACGCGATTACTGACGTGGAGCGCAGGTTCATCTGCCGCGAAGGCGTGGGACGCAAAGACGACTATCCGCCCGCGAGATATTTCGAGCCGCTTGCATTGCAGGACGGGCTGGACGAAGAGTCAAGAAAAATGAAGCTTGACAGGGCGCTCTACGACGGGATGCTCGACGAATACTACGCCTGCCACAGCTGGGACATCAACACGGGAAGGCCGAAGGAGATAATAAACAGTATTTTATGGGATGAGAACGTAAACGAAACCGGCGTTATCTTAAGCGAAGCGGATATCGATTCATGAAAATCGCTGTAATCGGCGCAGGGGCAATAGGATGCGTCGCGGGCGCGATGCTCCATGAAAAGGGGCACGCGGTTACGCTCGTGAGCCGGGACCCGCGCCAGGTCAGAGCAATCAATCATAACGGCCTTTCAATCGACGGCATAGCCGGCGGGAGAAATTATGTAATCTACGCCGCGAGAACCCTGGAATTCATTCCAGACCTGACGCTGATTGCCGTAAAGACGCAGGACATGGAAGCGGCTTGCAGGCAGATGGCGGGGATGGGAGATTTCCCGGTGCTGACGATGCAGAACGGTCTTATGGCCGACGAGATAGCCGGAAGAATCCTCGGCAGCAAGCGGATAGTGTCTTCCGTCGTCATGTTCGGAGCCACGTATAAAGAGCCTGGGCGCGTTACGTATAATTTCCCCGGCGGGCTTGTCATCGGCAAGGCATTCGGGCGGGATGGCGGGGGTATCGTGGAGAAGGTCGGGAAGATACTGTCCGCCGCCTTCGAGGTGCATGTGACGGAAAACATACAGGCCGTGCATAGGGCGAAGCTGATACTGAACTTAAATAACGCCGTCGCCTGCATCCTCGGCAAAGACCTCCAGGAGACGTTTTCGGAAGACGAGGTCTGCTCCCTGGGCCTCTCGCTTATGCGTGAGGCATGGGATGTTTTCGAGGCCGCAGGCAGCGAGATGGCAGACCTCCCGGACCTTCCGCTCGAAAAACTTAAATCGCTTCTGTGCGCGCCGAAGGAAATAGGCCCTAAGATTTACGGGAACATAATGCGCGGTCTTTCGCACCTGCCGCTACCCGGCTCCGTCCTCCAGAGCGTCATGCGCGGGAGGGATTCCGAGGTGGATTATTTAAACGGCGAGGTAGTCAGGGAGGCAGACAGGACGGGGCGCGAGGCGAGGCTGAACGGCAAGGCCGTCGAGCTTGTGAAGGAGATCGAAAAAACGAACAGGTATCTGTCGGTCGATGAAATGCTGAGGAGGTTCGGACTATGATGATGGAATTCCCGGGTTTTATCCTGACGGTGGATAAAGTCGGCAAGGAATGCTTCAAGGGATTGAAAAAGGGCGACACTTTCGAGGTAAAAGACTTCGTGACGCCGCCGGACGGCTTCTGCTACGGCGCGTATCATTCGCTGTTCCCTATCCTTTACGCTTGGACGTTCGGCGCGGAATTTCCGTTCAAGGACGCTGAAGGCTGCGTCCGGACGACGTGCCCGGACGGCGGGAATCTTACATTTAAAGTGAGGAAGTTATAATGGCAAATCCGAAGAAGATGATTATTTCCGTCGAAGAGGTCTCCGGGCCGTGTTTTTATAAATACGAGCAGGGGCAGGAGGTGGAGGTGCTGGGGCTCAGGACGCCCGAGGGTTTCTGCGGGGCGGCATACCACACGCTCTTCCCGGTGCTATTCGCGCTGAACTTCGGCGCGAAATATCCGTTCATGGAAGACCCGAACTCCATCAATACCGTGACATGCCCGGACGGAGGGTACGTGCGGTTCAAGGTCAGGCGGGTGGAGGCTTGAATCTCCGAAGACGGTCGACCGTCCGGCGGGTTGTCATAACGGGCCTGGGCGTCATCGCTCCGGGAGGCATCGGCAAGGACGCCTTCTGGGACTCCATGATAAACGCGCGCACCCAGACGGGGTTAATCACGGCGTTCGATACCTCCGGGTTTCTGTCGAAGGTAGCGGCGGAGGTGAAGGGTTTTAATCCCGCGCTCTTCGGCATCTCGCATGAAGATGCGTCGGGAATGGACAGGTATCTGCAATTCGCCCTGGCCGGGGCGAAGCTAGCGGTGGATGATGCCGGGCTGGAGTTTGATAAGGTGAACCGCGAGCGGTGCGGCGTGGCGCTTGCAAACGCCATATGCGGCACGAAGTGGATGGAAGAGGAGTTCCTGAGAGTTACGCAGAACGGACACGAGCCCATCGACCCGGCGCTTGCTTCGCCGTTTCTCTACGATGCGTCGATATTCAATTCTCCCGCCAATTTCATTGCCGCGCGCTACGGGCTGAAAGGCGGGTCGTGCGTCATTTCGACCGGCTGCACGGCGGGGACCGATTCCGTTGCCTACGCATACGAAAACATCCAGCTTGGCCTATGCGACGTTATGATAACCGGGGCGTCCGAGGCCCCGATTACGCCTATCGCCCTTGCGGCGTTCGACGTCATAAAGGCGCTCTCGAAGCATAACGGCGAGCCGGAGGCGGCCTCGCGCCCCTTTGACCGGACAAGGAACGGTTTTGTCATCTCGGAAGGCGCGGGGATCCTCGTCATCGAAGAATACGATCATGCCGTCCGGCGCGGCGCGAGGATATATGCGGAGATAGCGGGCTTCGGCTCGACATCCAACGCATACCATATGACAGACCTGCCGAAAGACGGCGACGCGCTGGCCCGTTCAATAAGGCTCGCAATGGACGAGGCGCGGGTTGACGCCTCCGGCATAGACTACATAAACTCGCACGGAAGCTCCACGGAGCAGAACGACGTTTTCGAGACGAACGCGATAAAATCCGCCCTCGGAGACATGGCATACCGCGTGCCGGTAAGCTCCATAAAATCCATGATAGGACATCCGCTTTCGGCGGCGAATTCCATTGAACTCGCGCTGTCGGCGATGGTCATTGAGCGCGGCGTAATCCCCCCGACCGCAAATTACAGGGAGCAAGACCCGGAATGCGACCTCGACTATGTTCCGAACGAGGCCAGAGACAAAAAGGTGAACGTGCTGATAAAAACGAGCAGCGGCTTCTCCGGCATTCATTCATCCATGATACTGAGGCGGGCATGAGACGAGCGGTCATAACGGGCATCGGGGTAGTAAGTCCCGCTGGAAATACCCCGGATGAATTTTTCGGAAGGCTGTCATCCGGAGAAAGCTTTATCGGCGAAATAGACCGTTTCGACGCCTCGCGCTATCCTTCGCGTCATGCGGGCCTGGTTTTAGACCCGGGGAGCGAAGAGATTTTTACAAAGAGGCTCATCAAGAAGCTCGACAGGTTTTCCCATATGGCGCTGTCTGCTTCCGACGCCGCATTCAAAGACAGTGGGATAGACCTTGACGCCGAGAACAAGGAAAATATCGGCATTGCCTTCGGCAACGCCCTTGGCGGCTGGTCGTTTGCCGAGGAGGAGCTTAGAGACCTCTGGACGCGCGGCCTGAGGGAGGTAAGCCCCTACCAGGCGACCGCATGGTTCCCCGCCGCGCCGCAGGGACAGGTATCCATTTTCTATGGGCTGAAAGGCTTCTCCAAGACCATAATCTCAGACATCGCCAGTTCGCACATGGCCATCGCATATGCCGCGCGAGCAGTAAAGATGGGCAGGGCGGATGTGATGCTCGCTGGAGGCGCCGAGGCGCCGGTATCGCCCTACGCGCTCTTATGCTGCAACACATCAGGCGAACTGAGCCGGACAGGGCGCTACAGGCCGTTTTGTAAAGACCGCGACGGCTACATAATCGGAGAAGGCGCGGCGACGCTCGTTGTCGAGGAGATGGACAGGGCGGTTGCGAGAGGCGCCGGGATATATGCCGAGATAAAAGGATTCGGACATACGAGCGACGGGATGCACCCGATAATCCCCGATGTGTCGGGCGACGGCATGGCACGCGCCATGACCATTGCCATGCGTGAGGCGAATATTACCGCGTCCGAGATTGGCATGGCGATACCGTCGGCCAACGCGGGGAAATATGCCGATTTATCCGAGGGCAGGGCGATCTCAAGAATATTTGGAGACATGGTTGGAGAGATGCCGTTTTATTCTCCTAAGCCTCAGATAGGAAATTCGCTTGGCGCATCGGGCGCGCTCGATGCGGCTTTCGCGTGCATGGCGCTGAATCACGGGGAGACGCCGTGTCTGAATGTAAACGAGCCTGAGTTTGATTTCTTCGATAATAGCGGCAGAAAAAAAATAATCAAAGAGAATATTGTTATAAATTCCATCGGGCGTGGCGGTGTGAACGCCTGTCTTTTAATAGGCAGACCTTGAGCAAGGGGTACAGCGATGCCGGTAGAAGAGAGAATAGAGAAGGTCTTCGGGGAGATTGGCATAGACAAAAGCGAGCTGCGTCCGGAAGCCACTTTAAAAACGGGCCTTGGAGTTGACTCGACGGAGATGGTCGAACTGCTGGTTGCGCTGGAAAAGGAATTCTCGGTTAAGATTCCTGACGGAGCGATAAACGGGGGGAGCACGGTTCGCGGGATAATAGAATATTTCTCAAACGAGGCGGCAAGGCCTTGAGAATAATAGACCTGAGTATTCCCATAGACGACTGTGCGCCGGAGCCTTTTGCTGTGCGGATAGCACGCATAGGCCATGCGGAAGGCGCGGGAAGGGTAGGAGAAAAATTTCCCGGCGAGAGAAAAATTGGCCCGGATACGTTTCCCGGCGGGATGTTCCTTTCGCATGAAACGGTAGAGGCCTCGGTGCATTGCGGCACTCACATGGACGCGCCCTGGCATTTCGGCCCGCAGTCCGAAGGACTGCCCGCCAAGAAGATAGCCGACGTCCCGTTAGAGTGGTGTTACGGAAACGGTTTTGTAATAGACGCGACTGCCCTTCCGCCGGGCGGTGAAATAACGCCGGAAGACGTCCGCCGGGGGCTGGGGAAAATAGATTATCAGCCGCAGCCGGGCGACATTGCGCTTATCAGGACAGGCGCAGACAGGTATTTCGGCGGCAAGGAATATTTTCTGCAATTTGCAGGTCTAAGCGTCGAAGCGGTGGAATATCTTTTCGGCCTGAGGATACGGACTATCGGAACCGACGCGCCTGGCCTGGACAGGCCGTTCATGAATATGGTCGCGGACTATCAACGGACGGCGGACGGTTCAAAACTCTGGCCGGTGCATCTCCTGGGGCGCAAAAAAGAATACTGCCATATCGAGCGACTCGCAAACCTCGGCGCGCTGCCGACGCATGGTTTCAAGTTCGCGTGTTTCCCCGTAAAGATAAAAGACGCGGGCGCGGCATGGGCGCGCGCCGTGGCGATAATCGAGGACTAAAAAATGGCACATACGAAAAATTCCATATTCATCAATGCGCCGTACGAAAAGGTGTTCGATATTACAAACGACATCGAACGCTGGCCGGAGCTTTTCGACGAATATACAGACGCAAAGATTCTTTCGCGCGAAGGGAACAGGATAACTTTTCAGCTCACCAATAAAGAAGGTAAGTCCTGGCGTTCGAGCCGCGTCCTCGACAAGGCTGGGCACAGATGCACGGCGAAGCGCGAGGAGCCGATGTTCCCGTTCAAATACATGGAGCTTCTCTGGACATACGTCGAGAAGGACGGCGGCGTGGAGATGACCTGGGAGCAGAATTTCTCGATGGACGAGAAAGCGCCGGTGGACGACAAGACAGCGGAAGGCCGGATAAACGAGCACTCGAAAAAGAACATGCAGAGGATAAAAGAAATAATAGAAAACGGCAAACCACAATAAAACCTGGATTCACACCGGAGCCTGCCCCGGTATGTATAAAGCCGGGGCGGGAATGACGGCGAAAGGCATGTATGAAAATTCTCGGCATATGCGGCACGCATAAAAGGGGAAAACGGAAATCCGCAAGCGATTACTTCCTGCGCAAGGCGCTTGAGGCCGCCGAGGAAAAGGGGGCCGAGTCAGAAGTCATCAGGCTGATAAACTACAACGTGAAGCCGTGTCTCGCGTGCAACCGATGCCTCTGCGGCCTTAGCTGTCCGCTCCTTGAAGACAAGGACGACGACGGGAAATTCATCTTCGACAAGATGTCAGAATCCGACGCGTTTATATTTTCATCGCCCGTCTATGCGTATCAGCAGCCGGCGATTGTAATTAATCTCTTGCACAGGACGCGTCCGCTCCACGAGCAGGAACGCTCCGAAGTGTGGGGCACGACGATAACGGCTTATCCGAAAAATCCGTTCAAGGGCGCGCCCGTGGGAAACATCGCCGTCGGCGCGGCCATCGGCATGGAAGGCGCGCTTTATTACCTCTTCCATTACCTCAAGGCCATGACCGCGACGTCGGTCGCCTGCGCGGGAATAGCATTAATGGAGGCGGAGATGAAAAATCTCTGCATGGTTGGCAAGCGGTTCGCTATGGAGCATCCGGGTTTCAAATCGCTCCTGGACAAGCCGATGCCGTCTTACGAAGAGAATAAACCTGCCCTTGCCATGGCGCGCGCGGTCGGAGAGCAGGTTTACGACGTATGGAACTCGGAGTTGTATCAGACTATAAAAGAAGTGCTGCGATACTGATGATATTAGACGCTCACTTTCACTTACTGCCGGACGAAGTAATCAGAAACGCCTCTTTCTATAACGAATCCTGGGGCGGCATGGACGGTCATCTCAGGGCTATGGACGAGGCCGGCGTCTCACGCGCGCTGATTTCATATCCAACGACGGATTTCCATGTCCGGGCCGCAATGACGGAGATTGCCGCGGCGGCGGCGTATAACCGAGGCGTGAAGGATATTGCCGCGAATTCAGGCGGGCGCCTATCCTGGCTTGCGGCGGTTCCGTTGGCGGACGCCGGCGGGATGATTTCACTTGGCGAAGAGGCGCTGTCCGAAGGCGCGTCCGGTTTTACAATGCCGACAAACGGCGGCGGAGTCTATCCGGATGAGGGGAGGTTCCTGCCGTTTTTCGAGAAAGCCGAGGCCTGGTGCAAACCCGTATTTTTCCACCCGACGACGCTTTCGCCTTTCGGTTTTGAGAAGCTTCGCCATCCGCTCATCACGCCGGTATTCCAATATGCGTTCGATACCACGCTATGCCTTGCAAAAATCATAGACTGCGGGCTGCTTGAGAAATTGCCCCGGCTGAAGCTTGTATTCGCAAGCTTTGCCGGCGTCATGCCGTTTCTCGCCGGGAGATACGGAAGGACATATAAAATGCTCCTGGGCCGCGGGATTGTAAAAGGCATGGGCGAAGGGCCGGAAGAGGTTCTGAAAAAGATTTATATCGACACTTCCGGCGCGGCGGACGCGAGAATGCTCGACCTTGCGATTAATGTTTTCGGGGAGGATAGAGTGCTGTGGGGCAGCGATTTTCCGGCGAACAGGGATATACGGGCATCGATAGACGCGGTTAAGGAACTTTTAATAAGCGATACGTCGAAAATGAATATATTTTCAGGCAACCTCGAGACGCTCTTATGCAATTGAATAAAAGGATTTTGATATTCGGCGCGGGAATCGCCGGCCTGTCCACCGCTTACTACCTCCGGAATGAAGGTTTCCTGCCTGTCGTATACGAAAAGAGGCCGGAAGCCGGCGGTCGTTTTGCGACGCTTGAGTATGAAGGTGTATACATAAACAAGGGCGCGATGATGTTCGCGCCGGAACTGAACCGCGGTTTTACGGAACTGATTGCCGAGCTTGGAGTGCCGCATGAGCTTATAAGGCTGAAGAAATTCGCGCTCCAGGTCGGCGATAAAATTACCGGTCTCGATTCATGGTCGATGTTCAGAAGCGGGCTTTTTTCCATTTCGGAATATATGAAGTGGAGGAGGCTCGTAAAATTTATAAAGGGTCTCGATTTCCGCCTTGAGAGTTGGGACCCGAAGCTCCAGGAACTGCATTCCGTCTCCCTCGAAGAGTTCTGTGTCAGGGACATGGGATATTCCAGGAAAATGCTCGATTATATCGTCCAGCCGTTCTCAAGCTTCGGATACATAGACCCGCCGCACATCGCCGCCGACCACGGCCTCTTTCTGCTCGCTTACGGCGATACGCCGATACGCGTGCCGCACAAGGGCATGGCGGACGTGGCGTCGGAACTCGTCCGGCGAATGCCGGGCGTTGTAAGGGCGGGATTCAGGATCGAGAGCGCCGGGAAGAACTCATCGGGAGCATTTGATGTAAATATTATAGGGCCTGACGAAAAGCCGTTTAAGGAAACCGCAGATAATATCGTATTCGCCACCGGGCAGGAGAGCCTCGGCAGAATAATGCCGGAGATAAATTTCAATATGAAGTGCACCAAGACGCGCGGCGTCATATTCGAGGCGCGCTGTCCGCAATATCGGAAGTACGACGTCCTTCTCTTCTCGAAATTCAACAACCCGCACGGCGTGCACGGCGGAGAGATGAAGCATCTCCCGGACGGCAGGACCATCGCCGGGATGTTTCTCTACAGGCCCGACGCTGATATTGAAGCGGTGTTCGGGAAATACAAGGAGCTTCCGAAGGTCGGCTGGTCGCCCGCGATAACGCTCATCCCTCCGGCAAGCAGGACAAGGGGCGTCGAGACGGAAGTCCCCGGAGCTTACATCGTTGGAGATTTCTACCGCCTGCCATGCATAGAGTCGTGCGTATATACGGCTAAACAGGCGGTCGAGAGAATAAAAAATGAAATATGACGCGATAATAATCGGCGCGGGGCTGGGCGGGCTGTCCGCCGGGGCGTATCTCGCGCGGGCCGGCAGGAAAGTGCTTGTGCTTGAGAAGATGTCCGAGCCGGGCGGGCGCTGCCGGAGCGTGGAGCTTATGGGCCATCGCTTCGACATCGGCGCGGACTATTTCGGGAAAAAGATACTGGGGATATTTTCAGAACTCGGCAAGAAAAAAGAGCTTGACCCCGTATGGTTCAAGGTTATCGCAAGGCACGGAAATTCATCCATGACAATCCCGCCCGGCCTTCATACATTCCGGGATTTCCGGGGCATGGGCATGAACGCCGGAGATATGGGAAAACTGGGGCTTCGGACGGGTGGACAGATAATGTTCAACCGCTACAGGAAAATATCCGGGTACAGCGAACTCGTAAACAGGATTACGGAAAACGGGAGCCTGAGGGAGATATTCAACGTCGGGGCGTTTTTTTCCGGCAACAATCCTGAGAACATGCCTTCGCACTGGTTCAATCTTGTCTTCGGCAGGACGTACGGATACGACAAGCCGTTTATACCGAGGGCGGGTTCCGGGAGACTGCCGGAACTCTTGGCCTCAGTCATACGCGAAAACGGCGGGGGGATAGTGTATAATGCGCAGCCCGACAGAATAATCATCCGGGACGGCAGTGCGCGTGGAATACTGCTCGACGGCAGGGAGATGGAGTCGGTAAATGTAATAAGCGGGACTGGAATCCTTCACACGGTGCATTCTCTTGCAGACAGAAAAGATTTCCCGTCGGAATTTCTTAACACGCTCGGCTACTACAAGGAAGGATTCAGCATGGCGAGCGTATTTACAGTGTTTAAGAAAGGTGCTAAAATAATCCCCGGCGCGCATGTCTATGCCATGTTCCCGGCCGGCGTCAGCGGGATGTTCAGGACGCTGAAGGAAGGTTCTTTCCCGGAAGACAACATGTTCGTCATTTCCGTCCCGCATGCCGCATACGGCGCTGCGGAGGAACATCTGGCGGGGACGATAAAATTCCTTGTCCCGAGAGGCGCCGTTCCGAGAGAGGCGATTGAGGCGGAAGCCGGAAGGATAATGGGCAGGGCGGATTCACTGATACCGGGTTTCAGTGAAAACACCGTGGACAGCAGACTTTACACCCCTGCCGATTACGCGACCAATTTCGGTTTTACAAGCTCGGTCTCTCCGGTTGCCGAAAGCGTGCATTACGAAAAGATGTCTACGGCGACTCCGGTGCGCGGACTGTTCTGCGTAGGATCTACGGTTCTGCCGGTCGGCGGGTGCACCGCATCGTCGATACTCTCCGGAAGGGCGGCGGCCAGACAGATATTAAAAAGTAAATAAAAAAGAAAGGAGGCGCATTTTCCGGTTTATCGGGATAGTCTGTGGGATTTTTCAGATCTAATCACGATAGGAGGTTGGAACATGAAGAAATTTTTATTTCTCGTTTTAACGGCTGTTATTGCCGTGCCGTCATTGTCTTTTGCGGGAAGTCTCGATCATACGAAAGTGCTTACGGATAAAAGTCTGAAAGACTATAAATCCATCGGCGTCAAACTCTTTTCCACGGATAACATAAACTACGATAACGTGAACAGGGATGAGATGAGGAGGATGAAGGGCGGATTCCTGGAAAGGGTGCAGAAGCGGCTTTCCAAGACGGTCGTCAGCGACCTCAAGGGCGATGGCATAAACGCATTCCTGATTGACAAGGACGGGAAGAACGCCGACAAGGCCGATATGATAATCGAGGGCGAGATAACGAAGATAGACCTCGGAAGCGCAGTCACAAGGTTGTTTGTAGGCTGGGGAGCGGGAGGCGTCAACGTTTCCGTAAAAGGCGACATCAAGGACGCTAAGACCGGGGAGGTACTGGCAAAGTTCAGGCACTCGAACTCATCCGGCCTGCGCAACACGAACGACAAATGGGAGATGGTGCTCCACGAGGCGCAGGACCTGGGCGACAAACTGACGGATTTCGTGGAGAAACTGAGGAAGTAACGGGGAAAAATCCCCTGCCTTCGGCTTCCCCCTTTTTCAAAGGGGATTGAGGGGGATTTGGAGTTTCATTTGCGCATCCTGCTTGTTTCCGTAAACAGGGAAACGGAACCGTTCACGGCGGCCCCGCTCGGCCTTGCGCTTGTAGCCTCTGCGCTTCGCCGGGCTGGGCACGACGTGCGCGCGCTCGACCTACTCTTCGCGGACAATCCGGAGTCCCTGCTAAAGCATACCATTGCTTCCGCCAAACCTGAACTCATAGCCGTCTCGATACGCAACATAGAGTCTTCCAGCCGCTTCCTCCTGCCGGATTACAAAGAAACCATAGCCCTGATAAAACGGGAAACGAATGCCCCGGTTGTCGTCGGCGGGCCGGGCTATTCCATTATGCCGAAGGCCGCGCTCGAATTCCTGGGGGCGGACTACGGGATAGCCGGCGAGGGCGAAATGTCCGTGCCGATGCTTGCGGACGCTCTTCAGGGCAAAATCCCACATGCTTCCGTTCCGGGCCTTTGCAGGTTCGAGGACGGCTCTTATATCCGGAACCCGCCAAGTCAGCTCGGCTCCGGTTCGTTCTTCATGCCCGCGTGGGATATTTTCCCGGCGAATAAATATGACATGCTCGGCATACAGTCCAAGCGCGGATGTTCGTTCTCGTGCGTCTATTGCACATATCCCGGCCTGGAAGGGGTAAAAATGCGCCTCAGGCCACCGGCAGAAGTCGTGCGGGAGATGGCCGGCGCGATGGACAGGGGACTTTCCGCGCCTTTTTATTTTGTGGACAATATCTTCAACAACCCGCCGGAACACGCCTTTGCAATATGCGACGAAATAATCAGCCGCGGCATAAAGCCTTCTTTCGGCTGCCTCGCAAGCCCCGTCGGTCTCGACGCAAAACTTCTTGAGAAGATGAAACGGGCGGGATGCGAGAGCGTGGAGGTCGGCGCGGATTCGCTCTCCGACAGGGTGCTTTCAAAACTCGGCAAGAATTTCGATAAAAAAGAGGCCGCAAGGTCAATAATTGCCGCAAAGGAAGCGGGGTTGATGTGCCTTGTTTTCCTCATCCTCGGCGGTCCCGGCGAGGATATTGACACCTTAAGGGAGACCTTCGACACCCTGGAAGACGTCCAACCCGACAAGGTCTTCGCCGTCGCCGGAATCCGGATATACCCCGGCACGCCTCTTGCCCGTCTCGCCGTAAAAGAAAGGCTGATTGACCCAGGCGACCCGCTTATGGAGCCGAAGTTTTATGTCTCCGACAAACTGGGGGATAATCTGTATTCGATTGCCGGAGATTATTTCAAGAGACACCCGGACTGGGTCTGCTATCCCGCGAAGGGCATCCTTCAGGGGATGCGCCCGGAATCAAATTTGAGAGAAATCTCCTGGGACGCCCTTGCCCGCGAGGTCTTCGAGAAAGTGCTGTCGGAGGTTCCGGCGCTTTTGCGGCCTATTGCGCGCAAGGCGGTTGGGAAAAAGGCGCAAACGTCCGCATCTCAGGGTTCCGGGAAAGTCCTGGTAAAGGACGTAAGGGACGCATTTCTCTCCGAGACTCCCCGCCCGTTCCGGGGGCCTATGAGGGAAGCCTTGAGCAGGCTTGGGCTTTTGGATGGTTAAGGGGACGCATTCCTACCGTCTGGACAGGCATTCCATCTACTGGTGGATTTCCTGGGGAGCAAAATATATTCCCGCCCCTGTCGCCAATTTCATAGGAAACAGGATCGCCGACTGGCTGTTCTACTATAAATCGGAAAATATAGTCCCGGAGCAGGTAAGAAACCTCGACCACGTCCTCGGCCCGGATGTCTCCCCGCGTGAGAAGCGAAAGGTAGTGCGCAGGCTCTGGCGCAGGCACGGGAGGTTCCTGCTAGACCTCTTCCGCTTCGAGCGCATGAGCGACGCCGAGATTGCATCGAGAGTTCCGGAATTTATTGGCCTTGAAAATATAAAAAAGGCCATCGAGTCCGGAAAAGGGGCGATAATCCTCACCGCGCATATCGGTCATTGGGAACTGGGTGGCATACTGCTGAAATACCTGGGGTTCAAGGTGAACGTCGTGCAGTATCTGTATAACTCAGAGGAGCAGAACCGGCTCCTGGACAAAAACAAGGAGATAAGAGGGATAAAAATAATCTCTCCTGATAATCCAGCCGGGTTCGCTCTGGGCACATATAATGCGCTTAAAAGAAACGAACTTGTGGCGATACAGGGTGACAGGGTATTGAATAAATCCGGGATTATGGCCGATTTCTTCGGAAAACCGGCCATGCTCCCGAAAGGCCCCGTGCTCCTTGCAATGAAGACTGGCGCGCCGCTGATACCCGCGTTTACGATTATGGGGGAAGACGGCAGATACCATCCCGTGGCGGAGCCTCCGATAGAAATGACGGATACCGGAGACGTCGAGTCGGACTTAAAAGCAAATATAAGCAAAATAGCCATAATATTTGAGAAATATGTCCGCCGTCATCCTGAGCAATGGTTTAATTTTTATTATTTTTGGGATTAATCCTTGACTTGACGCCCTCCATTCTGTAAAAATTACGCTACCAGATTAAGGATCGGAGGGTAATTTAATTAATGAGTTATTTTGAGCAGCTTAAAAATTATACTATTACCCAGGCGGCGGACGCGCTTCTTGGGATTATCGGGAACAGTTCTGATGAAAACCTTATCAGGTTTACATACCTTGCCGAGAAGTTCGCCAAAAAGGACCATTACGTCAAGGCAATCCGCTCCATCCGCCGGATGTTCATGGACGGCCACCCCAGCCTCCAGGTCGCAAAGAAGATACTGAGGGAAACCCACCCGAACGTCCGCAAGAGGCTGGTAAAGACGTTCATAGTAGGCCAGATGCTCGTCGGCACGAACAGGCGGAAGGCGTTCCAGGACGAAGGCGGAGGTTTCTACCCGCCCGGTCTTTACGTCATTTCGCCATCTATGCGCTGCAATCTCAACTGCTTCGGGTGCTATGCCGGGAGCTACAAGAGGACGGACGAGCTCTCTTTCGACGAGGTTGACGGCGTAATAAACCAGATGAAGGAGATGGGGGTGTTCTTCTGCGTCGTCTCCGGCGGGGAACCCTTCTTCCGGCAGGATCTGCTTAAGATATTCGAGAAGCACGACGATGTCGCGTTCCTGGTATTTACGCATGGCGGGCTTCTCGACGAGAAGAAGGTAAAAGAGGTTGCGGAACTCGGCAACGTCCTGCCCTGCATAAGCGTGGAGGGGTTCGAGGAGGAGACAGACTTGAGGCGCGGCAAAGGCCACTTCCGGAAGGTCATGCAAGCCATGGACCTCCTGAAGGACGCGGGGGTGCTTTTCGGCTTCTCCTGCACCGCCACAAGGAAGAACTTCGAGACCATTACTTCCGACGGGTATTACGACCTGATGATTGAGAAGGGCTGCACGGTAGGGTGGTTTTTCTCGTATATACCCATAGGCAGGGAGCCGAATATCGAACTCATGCCCACGCCGAGCCAGAGGAGCGCGCTCAGGGAGACTGTCTGGCGAATACGCAAGACGAAGCCGATACTGCTTGCCGACTTCTGGAACGACGGCCATGTCGTGGGCGGATGCCTCGCGGGAGGCAGGAAATATCTGCACATAAACGCCCACGGAGATATAGAGCCGTGCGTGTTCTGCCACTTCGCCGTGGACAACATCAGGAAGACGAAGATAAAAGACGCTTTGATGTCGCCTTTCTTCAAGACGATACGCGAGCGGCAGAAGACGAACAAGAACATGCTGACGCCCTGCATGATGATAGACAAACCGGAATTTATCCGGGAGGCCGTTCTGGCCTCAGGCGCCAGGGCCACACACGAGGGCGCGGAGAAGATACTGACCGACCTGGCGAAGGACCTGGACAGGTATTCCGAGGAATATTGCGGGATTGCGGATGTAGTCTGGGAGAAGATGAAAGCGGAGAAGGAGGCCTCCGAAGGGGTTTATACGGAGGTAAAAAAATAGGCGGAAGATGGTGCCGAGGCGCAGAATCGAACTGCGGACACGAGGCTTTTCAGGCCTCTGCTCTACCAACTGAGCTACCTCGGCACGAAGCCAATAAATTAACAGAGCGTCCGACGGTTTGTCAAGAAAATTATAGCAGGCCGATCGCGATTACAGGGCTTACGGGCTTTGCCGATGCATCCCCACCAGCCATCTTCTTGAGGTTACTATTTGAAGCAGATTTCCGGAAGGCCTAAGTCCTTGAAGCCTGTGCCGTTTCGGTTTTGTCCGGGATGCAGCCACGGCACACTGCACAGGATGATAGCCCAGGCGATAGACGACCTGGACATGCGCGGCAAGACCATCGGAATCGCTCCAGTGGGATGCGCGGTCTTCGCATACGATTATTTCAATTTCGATATGCTCGAAGTCGCCCACGGACGTCCGCCCGCCGCATGTACCGGTATGAAGAGAGCGCTCCCGGACAGGCTGATATTCAGCTATCAGGGAGACGGCGACCTTGCGGCAATCGGAACCGCCGAGATAATCCACGCCGCGAACAGGGGCGAAAACTTCACGGTCATATTCGTGAATAACGCCACCTACGGGATGACCGGCGGCCAGATGGCCCCCACGACGCTCATAGGCCAGAAGACCACCACCACTCCGGGCGGCAGAAAGTCTGCGCAGGACGGATACCCCCTGAAGGCGGCGGAACTGATAGCGGCGCTCGAAGCCCCTTATTACGTGGAGCGGACTGCGCTGGACGGCAAAAAAAACGTAGTGCGGACAAAGAACGCGATAAGAAAGGCCTTTGAATATCAGCTTGCGGGTAAAGGTTTTACATTTGTCGAGGTCCTTTCGTTATGTCCGACGAACTGGGGCATGGAGCCGCTTAAGGCGATGGAGTGGGTGGCCGGGCCGATGCAGGCGGTCTTTCCGGTAAAAATCTTCAAGGACGGCGGGAAACGCCTGTGAAAAACGACGTGATTATAGCGGGTTTCGGCGGCCAGGGCGTATTGCTGGCAGGGAAGCTTCTGGCATGGGCCGGGATGCTCGGCGGGAAGTTCGTCACGTGGTTTCCCTCCTACGGCGCGGAAATGCGCGGCGGCACGGCCAACTGCACGGTCATAATATCGGACGAAGAGATAGGCTCTCCGGTGGTGGACAGCCCCGGTGCGCTTATTGCCATGAACGAGGCCTCCGCGGTCAGGTTTTCAGGCAATGTAGGGCGCGGCGGGGTTATAATATTAAACTCCTCGCTTGTTAAAGAAGATATTAAAAAACCGGGCAGGAGGATATACAAAATTCCCGCAAACGAAATCGCCGGGGAGATAGGCAACCCGCGCGTGGTAAACATGGTCATGCTCGGCGCATACCTCAAGGTCTCAGGCGCGGCCTCCATCGGACAGATAACCAGGGCCCTTGAAGAATCGCTGCCTTCCAGGAACAGGCATCTCCTCAATGCAAACGTATCCGCGCTCGGAAAAGGTTACTCGCAGGTCGGATGATGATACGCAAGGCAAAGGTTCTTGATGTAAAGGATATAAAAGACCTCGTGAACCGCTATGCCGAAAAGGGAGAGATGCTCCCAAGGGCGCTCGGCGAACTCTACGATTCCATACGCGATTTCAGCGTTTACGAAAAAAACGGGAAGATAATAGGAGTCGCCGCCCTGCATATCGGCTGGGAGGGCCTTGGAGAGCTGCGCTCCGTGGCGGTGGCGCCGGAACATATCGGGGAAGGCATAGGCGGGAAGCTTGTGAATGCCTGCATAAAAGAGGCGTCCCGGATGGGAGTCGAAGAGGTATTCGTCCTGACTTACGTAAAGGAATTTTTCGAGAAGATGGGTTTTAAGACAGCCAACAGGAACGACCTTCCGCAAAAGGTCTGGACCGAGTGCCGGAACAAATGCGTCAAGTATCCCGACAAATGCAACGAGACCGCCATGACTCTGAAACTCGATTAATGAAGGCCGGGCTTTATTTTCACATTCCCTTCTGTATCCGCAAATGCCGTTACTGCTCCTTTAATTCCATCCCGTACGACAAGGAACTCGCCGGGAAATATGTATCCGCGCTCCTGAATGAAATGAATCTGCGCGGCGGAGTCGAACCTTCAAGCGTCTACATCGGCGGCGGCACTCCGACCGTCCTGCCGATGGAAAGTCTGCGCATTATTCTTGAGGGTATCGAGAAGCATTTTAATCCGGCGGCAGGGACTGAGATAACCATTGAGGTAAATCCTGGAACGCTTGGCGGAATAGATTTCGCGGCGCTCAAGGCCATTGGCGTCAACCGTGTCAGCCTGGGCGCGCAGTCGTTCAACCCGAAAGAGCTTCTGGCCCTCGGCAGGATTCACGGTCCCGGAGAGATAACACGGGCCGTGAATACGCTTCGGGAAGCCGTGATAGCCAACATCGGCCTGGATCTCATCTATTCCCTTCCGGGGCAGGAGGCCGTGCAATGGGAAAAATCTCTCGAAGAGGCGATAAAACTCTCTCCGGAGCATATTTCGTTGTACGGCCTTTCGATAGAGGAGGGCACGGAATTTCATGTAATGGAAAAGGTCGGGCGCATAACCCTCCCGCCGGAGGATACGCAGGTGGAAATGTATCTCTATGCTGTAAACCGCCTTGAAGAGGCGGGATACGGGCGTTACGAGATTTCAAACTTCGCGCGGCCAGGATATGAGTGTCTACACAACCTGAATTACTGGTCTGCGGGCGATTTCGCAGGTCTTGGCGCGGGTGCGCACTCGCGGGCCGGGAATAGGGCCGCCCGGAACGTTTCCGGCGTCAACGAGTATATCTGGAAGCTTGAAAATGGAGAAGACCCATGCGCAACGGAGGAGATATTGTCGGACAGGGAGCGCGAGCGTGAGTTCATAATGCTGGGTTTAAGGAAGCGCCGGGGGTTCTCGTTCGAGGATTTCAGGGCCGGTTTCGGGGCGGATTTCATGAGCAAATACGGCCCCACGGCCATGAAAATGACAGATGCCGGATACATGTCAACCAACCCTGGCGGGGTATGCCTGACGATGAAGGGAGTCCTTGCCTCAAACAGGGTAATTATGGAGTTTTTCTAAGAATTTTTTTGTTTACAGCATCGGGCCGTAATGCTATATTATGGCACTTTGAACGGCTTTCATCAAGGAGGCAATTTTTGTTCTGTTCCCGCAGCAAAAAAATTCTTATATTAACCCTTTCCCTTTTATGCCTATCCGTTTCTCTTTCAGCTTTAGCGGCTGACGAAGGGGCGAGAATAACGGATATTGAGATAGCCGGCAACAAGAAGATAGAAACCGGCACTATCCGTTCCAGGATGATAGAGAAAGCGGGGGATAAATTTATCCCTTCCAGGGTTCGCCGGGATGTCATAAACATCTACCGCATGGGCTATTTCAGCGATGTAAAAGTGGACGCGGAGGGTTACCAGGGCGGCTTGAAGCTGACTTTCACGGTGGTCGAGAGGCCGATACTCGCATCGTTCAATTTCGACGGCAATACCAATATCAAGAGCGCCAAACTGCGAGGGAAGGTAAATCTTTCCGCATACTCGGTATATAACCCATCCCTGGTGGAAGACAACGCGGAGAAGCTGAGACTTTATTACCAGGACGAGGGATACTACAACGCGCAGGTGCTCCCGATAATCAAGAAGACGAAGGACGAAGTGCGCGTGATATATCAGATAAAAGAGGGCGCAAAGGTCCGGATAAAGAAAATCACGATTGTCGGAAACAAAAAAATAAGCTCGGCTAAAATAAGAAAGGTCATGGAGACCAAAACCTATTTCCCGATATGGTCATGGATAATGAAAACCGGCAGATACAAGGTGCTTGAGCTCTCGCAGGACATCGAGAGGATAAAAGGCCTTTACTACGACCACGGCTATATCCAGGTGAGCGTCGGCGAGCCGGAGGTAAAGCTCTCTCCGGATAGAAAAGGTCTTTACATAACCATACCCATCCACGAGGGCAGGCAGTTCCGCTACGGCAGGATAGAAGTCAACGGGAACAAGATCTTCAGTGCAAAGAAGCTTATGAGCAAGGTCAAGAGCAAGCCGGGAGAAATAATGAACCGGGACAAGCTCAGGAAAGACGTTGTCGCCATTACCGACCTGTACGGCTCAAAAGGTTACGCGTTCGCGTCCGTCTCGCCTGTCGTTAAACCTCACGTCTCGACGCGGCTGGTGGACATAACGTTCGACATCAGCGAGGGCGACCAGATTTTCGTAAACAGGATAAATATAACGGGCAACGTAAAGACGCGCGACAAGGTCATCCGGCGCGAACTTCCGTTTGACGAGGGCGACATATACGATACAACAAGCCTGAAGAGCACGTATGAAAGGCTTCGCAACCTCAACTTCTTCTCGAATGTCCAGATAATTCCGGAGAGGAAGGGCAAGGACAAGGTGAATCTCGACGTGAACGTCAAGGAGAAATCCACCGGCTCATTCAGTATAGGCGGCGGATACAGCACGATTGACAGGCTTGTCGGAATCGGCGAGATTACGCAGAACAATTTCCTGGGGCTGGGCGAGATGTTGAGGTTTAAAGGAGAGTTCGGCGCCCGCACGCAGGATTTTGTCCTGAGTTTCATGGAGCCGTGGCTCCTCGACAAACCGGTTTCGCTCCGCATAGACCTCTTTAAAGAAGCAAGGACATACACCGATTATACCCAGCACTCGACCGGCGCGAGCCTGAGCCTTGGCCGCCGCTTCTGGGACTACTGGGGGATAACCGGGTCATATTCATGGTCTGACGAGAGTTATTACAATGTCGAGAGCTCAATCCAGACCGATCCGTTGTTTACCGAGAGCGAGCAGCTCAAGACCACAGGCAAGATAGGGGTTAATTTTTATCGCGACAGCAGGGACAACTACCTCGATCCCAGACGTGGAAGCAATAATTCAATCTATGCCGAATACGCCGGGACGGCTCTCGGCGGGGACAACGCCTTTTATAAGGTAATCGGCGACACGACATGGTATTTCCCGTTCTATTTCGACACGGACTTCTCGCTTCACGGAAGGATAGGGTATGGGCACGGATTGCAGGGCCGTCCGTTGCCGCTTGACGACAGGTTCTTTGTAGGCGGCATGGGCACCGTGCGCGGACTGGACTGGGGCACTGCCGGCCCTCGCTTCCCGATAGATGAAAACGGGGTATTGGTGCCGTCGCCTTTGGGTGACCCTAAGGGAGGCAACAAGGAAGTGGTGTTTAACGCCGAATATACCTTCCCGCTTTTTTCGGCCATAAAACTCAGGGGCGTTATATTCTCGGACGCCGGCAGGGCATACGACGAAGGCGAAGGTATTAATTTTAGCAAACTCAGCTATACGGCAGGAGGCGGTATGAGGTGGACGTCTCCAATGGGTCTTATCAGGCTGGAGTACGGGTTTGTGTTAAACAGGAAAGAGGGTCAGAGAGCCGGCAAGTGGGAGTTTTCCATGGGGTCGATGTTTTAAAAAACGGAGGTTGACGGTATGAAAAAGATATTTCTGGCTTTTGTCGCGGCGCTCTTTCTGGGAGCGGTTTTCTGCGGCGCGGCATCGGCGGCGGATATCAAGCTCGGCTATATAAACATGCTGAAGGTCGAGAAAGAGTCGCTGGCCGGGAAGCAGGCATTGAAGACGCTTCAGCAAATGCTTAGCGACAAACAGACCAAGCTTGCAGAGCGCCGGAAAGAGATAGAGAAGATGCAGAAGGAGCTTGATAAGCAGTCTTCGATAATCTCCGCAGACGAGAGACAGCGCAGGGAAGACAAGCTCCAGAAGGAATACAAGGATTACCAAAGATACGGCTCGGATTCGCAGGACGAACTTTCGAAGAAGAAAGAGGAACTGGCAAGCAAGATGTTCGACGAGGTCACGAAAGTCATCAAGACATACGGCAAGGAGGAAGGCTACACCCTGATTCTCGACCGCTCCGTTGTGCTTTATGCCCCGGAGGCCGTTGACATTACGGACAAGATCATCAAGGCTTATGATGACACCAAGGCGCCGGCGCAGACTAACAAAATAAAAAAATAAATGGAAAAAACACTCAAGGAACTTGCGGAATCCGTCGGAGGCGAGGCGGAAGGCGACACCCGGGTCACAATAAAAGGCGTTGCCGGCATAAAAGAAGCAGGCGTTGGCGAAATCACGTTTATCGCCAATATGAAGTATATCGGCGATCTCGTATCGACGCGCGCCTCTGCGGTAATCGCCGCGCCGGGAATAGATGTCGGCGGAAGGCCGTGCCTACGCGCGAAGAACCCGTATTTCGCTTTCGCAAAGGTATTGACGCTCTTTACCCCGAAGAAGAAATTTCCCAAGGGTGTCATGGGCGGCGCGCATGTCAGCCCTGAAGCGCATGTCGGACAGGACGCCGCAATCTACTCGAATGTATTTGTAGAGGCGGGCGTCAGGATAGGCGACCGGAGCGTCCTGTATCCAGGCGTCTATGTGGGCGAAGTCTCTTATCTTGGCGAGGACTGCATAATCTACCCCAACGTGGTCATTAGAGAGGGGGTAAGAATAGGCGACAGGGTCATAATACACGGCGGGACGGTAATCGGCGGGGACGGTTTCGGCTACGCCACGGACGCGGGAATTCACCATAAAATTCCTCAGATAGGCGGGGTGGTCATAGAGGACGACGTTGAAATCGGCGCAAATGTCACGATAGACCGTGGCGCGCTGGGGGATACAATCATCAGGCGCGGGACCAAGATAGACAACCTCGTGCAGATAGCCCATAATGTCGTCGTCGGCGAGGATTCGATAATAGTCTCCCAGGCGGGCATATCCGGCAGCACGGAGATCGGTCATCACGTCGTCCTGGCCGGTCAGGTTGGTCTGGTGGGCCATATAAAAATCGGAGACGGCGTGCAGGTCGGCGCGCAATCGGGCGTGATGAATGACATCGAGGCCGGACAGACCTATCTGGGTTCACCGGCCATGCCTCATAGGGAGTTCCTTAAGGTGCAGGCGGTTCTAAGGAAACTGCCGGAGCTTCGCAAGCGGGTTCTGGAATTGGAAAAGAAGCTGGAAAAATATACGCGGACGGAGGAATGATGCTCGACATAATGGAGATTCAGAAAATACTGCCGCACCGCTATCCCTTCCTGTTTGTTGACCGGATTCTTGAAGTCGAGCCCGGGAAACGGATAATCGGCCTGAAAAACGTTACGTTCGACGAACATTTTTTCCAGGGGCACTTTCCCGGCAGGCCGATAATGCCCGGCGTCCTTATTGTCGAGGCGATGGCCCAGGTTGCCGGGATACTGGTGCACAAGACCGCCCTGACTGACGACAGGATGGTTTATTTCATGAGCATAGACAAGGTAAAATTCCGCAAACCGGTCGTGCCGGGAGACCAGCTCATGCTCGAAGTCGTGCCGCTGCAGAGCAGGGGCAGCGTCCATAAGTTCAAGGGCGAGGCCAAGGTCGAGGGAAAGCTTGTCTGCGAGGCCGAATTCATGGCCATGACGACCAAGGAATAGGTTGTTACATGCCCAATATACATCCTACTGCGATAGTCAATGACGGCGCCGTCCTGGCGGACGATGTAATCGTCGGCCCGTACGCGGTCATAGAAGACAGCGTAAAAATAGGCCGGGGATCTAAAATCGGCGCCCATGCCGTGATAAAACCGTTCGTCGAAATAGGCGAGGAGAACGAGATTTACCAGTTCGCGTCAATAGGCGAAATCCCGCAGGACTTGAAATTCGGCGGCGAGGAATCCAAGCTTGTCATAGGGAACAGGAACCGCATACGCGAGTTCACTACGCTCAACCGCGGCACTGAGGGCGGAGGAGGCGCCACGGTAATCGGCGACGACTGCTTTATAATGGCCTACGCCCATGTCCCGCACGACTGCCACATAGGCAATAACGTGATACTTGCCAACTCCGTTCAGATAGGCGGACACGTTCACATAGAGGAACACGCCATAATCGGCGCTCTTACCGGGCTTCACCAGTTCGTGCGGATAGGCGCGCACAGCATGGTCGGCGCATGTTCCGCCGTCTCGCAGGACGTGCCGCCGTTCACCAACGCCACAGGCAACAGGGCGACGCTTCACGGCCTGAACCTGGTCGGCCTTTCGAGGCGGGGATTTTCAAAAGAGACTATTTCCGCCCTCAAGGATGCGTACAGGATTATTTTCAGAAGCGGTCTTACGGTAAAAGACGCTGTGGAAAAGGCCGCAGCCGAGTGCGGAAATTTCCCGGAGGTAAAGAGGCTTCTCGATTTCGTCGCCTCGTCCGAGCGCGGCGTTTGCAGATAGGGGGCTATTCATGTTACCCTCGCCCCTCAGTGGGAGAGGGTGGCGCCGAGGGCACCCGTTTCGGCGGGTCGGGCGCCGGGAGAGGGTGATTTTTGGAGAAGCTTGGCATAATCGCGGGGAACGGGAAGTTCCCTTTAATTTTGGCCGGGAACGCAAAGGCCGAGGGGCTTCATGTAATAGTCGCCGCGCTCTCCGAAGAGGCGGACAAGGGCATAGAAAATATCGCCGACAGCGTACATTGGCTTTCGATAACACAGCTTGGCAAGCTGATAAAGGTTTTTCAGAAAGAAGGCGTCACGAATGCCGTCATGGCCGGTCAGGTGGTCAAGCGCAGGATGTATACCTCCGACCTCCTGAAGCTCGACCTTACCGCCGCGAGGCTCTGGGCGTCTCTTCCGGACAGGAAGGGCGAGACGATACTGAAAGCCGTGGCGGACGAGCTTTCAAGGAACGGCATCGAGCTTATCGATTCTACAATACACATGAAGCCGTTCCTTGCCGTGCCGGGTGTGATGACAAAGTCGAGGCCGACAAGGCCTGAAGCGGCGGATGCGGAGTTCGGCCTTAAGATAGCAAAGGTAATCGCGGAGCACGATATCGGGCAGAGCGTCGCGGTTAAGAATTTATCCGTTGTGGCGGTCGAGGCCGTCGAAGGGACGGACAACTGCATAAGGCGCGCAGGAGAGCTTGGCAAGGGCGGCATAACGATAGTCAAGGTAAGCAGGAAGGGCCACGACATGCGTTTCGATGTCCCGGTGGTTGGTATGCGGACTCTGGAGGCCATGAAGGATGCCGGGGCGCGCGTGTTGGCAATAGAGGCCGGAAAGACACTGATGCTGGAAAAAGAGGAGTTGATTTCCGGCGCGGACAAGGCCGGAATCTGTATAATGGGGATATGAATAAAATAAAAGTCGGCGTAGTCGGCGTTGGATACCTTGGCAGGCACCACGCAAGGATATACTCGGAGCTTCCCGTGGCCGAGCTTGTGGGCGTATGCGACGTTAACGCGGAGCAGGCGAGAGAGATTGCCAAATCCGCAAAGACCGTCCCGTTCGCTTCGCATAAGGATTTGATCGGCAAGGTCCAGGCAGTGTCAATCGCCGCGCCGACGGTGCATCATTACAGCATCGCCAAGGATTTCCTTTCAGCCGGAATCGACGTGCTTCTTGAGAAGCCCATGACGGTAACGGTCAGCGAGGCGGACGAGCTTGTAGGATTAGCCGCCGAAAAGAGCTGCATCCTGCAAATCGGGCACCTTGAAAGGTTCAACGCGGCGGTGCTGAAGATGGTGGAACTTGCCACAACGCCGAAATTCATCGAGTGCAACAGGCTCTCCCCGTTCCCGGACAGGTCTACCGACGTTGACGTCGTGCTCGACCTCATGATTCACGACATCGACATAATCCTTTCGCTCGTGGGTTCGCCGGTGAAGAATATCCATGCCGTCGGCATTCCCGTAATATCGAAGAACGTCGATATTGCGAACGCCAGGATAGAATTCGATTCCGGCTGTATCGCAAACGTCACGTCCAGCAGAATATCGATGAAGAAAGAAAGAAAAATAAGACTGTTCCAGCCGGATACATACATATCTCTGAACTACCAGGACCAGGAGATATACGCATACCACCGCATCCCCAATAAAAAAGACCCGGAAGGCAGGCCGGACATTATCGGCGGCAAGGTGAAGGTAAAAAAAGACGAACCGCTCAAGGCGGAGCTGGCGGCGTTCCTTGAGTGCGTGTCGCTGCGCAGGAAACCGCTCGTATCGGGGGTCGAGGGCAGGGAGGCGCTGAAAGTAGCCATGCTTGTCCAGGAAGAGATAAGGAGCCATACGCTGCAATTATGATAATACCGATGGTTGACCTGAAGGCGCAGTATATAGAGCTTAAGGAGGAGCTTGACGCGAAGCTCGAAGAGATACTGCTCGCCACGCAATTCATACTTGGGCCGAACGTGCAGGAGCTTGAGAAGGAGGTGGCGGAATATATAGGCACGAAACATGCCGTCGCCTGCGCCTCAGGCACCGATGCCCTGCACCTGGCTCTTCTCGCCTGCGGCATAAAAGCCGGGGACGAGGTCATTACTTCACCGTTTACGTTCATCGCGACGGCAGAGGCCATATCATACATCGGCGCAAGGCCGGTGTTCGCGGATGTCCTGCCGGATACATGGAATATCGACCCGGAAGACGTAAAAAGAAAAATCACCTCCCGCACGAAAGCGATCATACCTGTGCATCTCTTCGGCCATCCGGCTGAGATGCCGAGAATACTCGACATTGCAAACTCGCACGGCCTGAAGGTAGTAGAAGACTGCGCGCAGAGTTTCGGGGCCGGATACAAGTTCGTAAAAACAGGCTCGTTCGGGGACGCCGGATGTTTCTCGTTCTTTCCAAGCAAGAACCTCGGCTGCTACGGCGACGGCGGGATGGTAACCACGGACAGCGACAAAACCGCCGAGGCTCTCCGGGCGTTAAGGAACCACGGGAGCAAAAAGCGTTACTTCCACGACACCATAGGATACAACAGCCGACTTGACGAGATACAGGCCGGAATACTCCGCGTGAAACTCAAAAGGATAGACCGCTACAACAGTCTCAGGCGTGAGCGCGCCATGCAGTATAACGAGTGGCTGGCCATGAAGGAAGGGATTTCCGTTCCTGCCGAAAAGGATGGATATTATCACGTGTATCACCAGTACACGATACTTGCCGACAGGCGGGACGACATAATGGACGCCCTTTCGGTTAAAGAAATAGCGTCGGCGATTTACTACCCCGTCCCGCTCCATCTCCAGAAATCATACAAAGGACTCGGATATAAAAAGGGCGATTTTCCGGTATCGGAAGACCTCTCCATGCGAGTTCTGTCCCTGCCGATGTATCCGGAATTAAGCCCGGTGAACGTCGATTTTATCTCAGAGACTATAAGGGCCTCTCTGGCGTGTCCAGCAAAAAGATAATGATAATAGCCGGAGAGGCGTCCGGAGACCTTCACGGCGGAAAGCTCGCCCTGGCCCTGAAACGCCTCCGGCCCGGTATCGATATCTTCGGCATGGGCGGAGAGACGATGCGTAAAGCCGGCGTGCGGACATTACAGGACATCTCTTCCCTTGCCGTCGTAGGGATATGGGAGGTGCTCGCGCACCTTAAGGATATAAAGGCTGCGTTTAACCTCATGGAGGAGACGATAATAAACGAGCGTCCCGACGCCCTTGTGCTTATAGACTATCCGGACTTCAACCTGCGTATTGCCGCAAAGGCCGGTAAGGCGGGCGTGAAGGTAGTCTATTACGTAAGCCCGCAGGTGTGGGCCTGGCGGCGCGGAAGGATAAAACACATAGCGAAAGTCGTGGACAGGATGCTTGTGGTTTTTCCTTTCGAGGAGGCGCTTTACAAAGAGGCCGGGGTGAAGTGTGAATTCGTCGGGCACCCGCTCCTTGATGAAGAGGCGGAAACGAGGCCAAAGGATGAACTGGCTCGTAAGTTCGGGGTTGACCCGCAAAGGCCGGTAGTCGGGCTTCTGCCGGGCAGCAGGAAAAAGGAGCTGTATTTCCACCTGCCGGTAATGCTTGAGGCGCTATCGTTGATAAAAAAGAAGATACCGGAGATTCAGTCCGTAATCCCAGTTGCGCCGACGCTGTCGCTTGAAGATTTCAAGGATTATCTGAAAGGCTATGAGGACGTCCGTCTGATTCAGAATGATTTTCCCGGGGTGATGTCGGTCGTGGATGCAGGCATTGTCGCCTCCGGGACGGCGACACTCCAGGCTACGCTCAGGCAGAAACCGATGGTAATAATCTACAGGTTGTCTCCGTTTACCTATTGGCTTGGGAAAATGCTTATAGACGTTCCGTTCATCGGCATGCCGAACCTTGTCGCCGGGAGGGAAACGGTGCCGGAACTGATACAGGACGACGCCTCTCCTGAACGGATAAGTTCCTTGATTTTAAAGATGTTTTATGATAAAGCATATTACGGCGGCATCGTCCGTAGTCTTGGTGAAGTGCGCAATAAACTCGGTTCCGGCGGCGCGTCGGAGAGGGCGGCGCTTGAGGTCCTGAAGGAGGCCGGCATATAAATGATGCTCAACAGGCTTTGGCCTTATATAAAGAAATATCTGAATATAACCTTCGTGGCAATACTCTGCACGCTTGTGGTATCCGGCACGAACGGCGCTGTCGCCTATCTTACAAAGCCGGTTGTTGACGACGTGTTCGGCAAGAAAAATCCCGCCATGCTTGTTCCTCTGTCCTTCGCGGTTTTCGCCGTATACCTGATTAAAGACACCTTCGCATATATCCAGTCCTATATAACGCAGTCCGTCTCGTTAAAGGTAATCCGGGATATAAGAAGCGACCTGTACTGTCACATGGTTTATCTGCCTCTAAAGGAATACCAGGCGACCAATACCGGCAAGATGGTATCACATGTTATGAATGATGTCGGAGTGCTCTCGCGCCTGGCCGGAACCCTTATAAAGGATGTGCTCCAGCAGTCGTTCACGATTGTGGCGTTGGTTGTCGTGCTCTTCATGAGGGACTGGAGGCTCGCGACTATCTGCATTACAATCCTGCCGCTTGCCGGAATAATCGTCTCCAAGTACGGAAAGAAGACGCGCAAGCTGACCGGAAAATCCCAGGAGGCTGTTGCCGGGCTGATGTCCACACTCCACGAAAGTTTTACCGGCAGCAGGATTGTGAAGGCATTTACAATGGAAGACCGCGAGAACAGGAAGTTTGCCAATGAGCAGGAGAATTACACGAAACTCCAGATAAAAAAGGCCAAGGTGGCAAGCCTTATCTCACCGTCGATGGACGCCGTCGGGGGCCTGGCGATGGCCGTGATTATATTCTATGGCGGCCACAGAGTGATAAACGGCTCCATGACCACCGGCCAGTTCGTGTCGTTTGCTACGGCACTCTTCATGCTGTATCCGCCCGTAAAGGCGCTCGGCGGCCTGCACAACAACATCCAGGGGGCTAGTGCCGCAATCGAAAGGGTTCTGAACGTAATGGATACGCCAAACGAAAGCGAGGCGATGTCCGGGGGAATTCCCGGCCCGGATGGCATAAAAGACAGTATTCAATATCGCGGAGTAAGCTTCAGGTATAACGAAAAGGAGGATTACGTCCTTAAGGATGTGGATCTTACCATAAACAAGGGCGAGGTCGTAGCCGTCGTCGGGACGTCCGGCGGCGGAAAAACGACGCTCGTAAACCTGCTCCCGCGCTTCTACGATCTCAAAGACGGCGAGATATTAATCGACGGCGAAAACATCAAGAATTTCCAGCTAAGAACGCTCAGGCAGAATATCGCAGTCGTAACCCAGGATACCATACTCTTCAACGATACCATCCGCAACAACATCGCCTACGGCAAGGGAGAGTTCACGGACGATATGGTCTTTGCCGCGGCGCGCGCCGCCCATGCGGACATATTCATAGAAAAGCTCCCCGGGAAATACGACACGATAATCGGCGAGAAGGGCTTCCGGCTATCCGGGGGCGAGAAACAGAGGATTTCGATAGCGCGGGCAATCCTGAAGAACAGCCCGATACTTATACTTGACGAGGCCACGTCGAGCCTCGATACCGAATCAGAGAGGATTGTCCAGCAGGCGCTTGAGAACCTCATGAAGAACAGGACGACGCTTGTTATAGCTCACAGGCTTTCGACGATAATAAATGCCGACAAGATAGTCGTAATAAGCGGCGGAAGAATAACCGATAGGGGAAGGCATTCCGAACTTCTGTCCAAGAGCCGCATCTACAAGCGGCTGTACGATATGCAGTTCGGAACACATGCGGAGCATGTCGAAATACTTTAAAAAAATATTTATATTCGCATTCCCGCCACTGGGCGCCTTTATACTGAAGGCGCTGCGGCTTACCCTTCGGGCAGAGATTATAAACCGTCCGCCGGAAGACTCCCAGATAATTTTCTCCTTCTGGCATGGAAGGATACTGATGATGCCGTTTTTTAAGCTCTCACGCCCCGCCTCCGTAATGGTCAGCAGGCATAGCGACGGAGAGCTTATAGCAAGGGTGGTCAAACATTTCGGCATATCCTCATCGCGCGGCTCAACGACAAGAGGCGGAGTCGGCGCTCTGAAGGAGCTTATAAAACTTTCCCGCAAAGGTTATTGTCCCGCCTTCACCCCCGACGGCCCCAGAGGCCCCCGGTATGTCGTCCAGCCGGGAGTCATCCAGGCGGCAAAGGCGACCGGTCTCCCGATATATCCGATTACGTATTCCGCGCGCAAAAAAAAACTCTGAAATCCTGGGATAGATTCATTATCCCTTATCCGTTCACGAAAGCCGTGTTTATCTATGGCGAGCCTCTGTCCGTCCCGCGTGACGCCGACAGGGATGCCATGGAAAACCTGCGCAGGGAGCTTGAAGCGCGAATGCGCGATCTGACGGAGAAAGCGGACAACCGGTGGAACCATGATATTTAAAATTTACGACATACTGCTCTACGCCATTGCTCCTTTATATTTCCCGATCATGGCACTCACGCACATGGCGCGTGGGAAAAAGAGACTGGGCGTACGGGAGCGTTTCGGATTCTTCAGGCCGGGTTTCTTTGCAGTGGAAAAAGGAAAGCGCATCTGGTTTCACGCCGTTTCCGTCGGCGAAACTCTCGCCGCCGTTCCGCTCGTTATCGCGTTGAAGGAGAAGACGCCGGATGTCGAGGTTTATTTCTCCACCGTAACCGAGACGGGTAACAATGTAGCGCGAGAGAAGCTTGGCGATGCGGCAAGGATTTTTTTCTTCCCGTTCGATTTCGGCTGCGTCGTCCGGCGCGTAATCGGGCAGATGTCTCCTGACCTCTTCGTCGTCGTGGAGACGGAGATATGGCCAAATCTCCTGAAGGCGCTCCACAACAAAGGCATCCCGTCCGTCGTCGTCAACGGGCGCATCTCGCCGCGTTCGTTCAAAGGTTATTCCCGGTTCGGATTTTTCTTCCGGCGCGTCCTGCCGCTTGTCAGCCGCTATCTCATGCAGAGCGAGGCGGACGCGCAACGTATAATCATGCTCGGCGCGCCGCCGCAGAAGGTGTCCGTCGCAGGGAATATAAAGTTCGACCAGGCGATTGCAGCGGGCAGGCCGGTCATAACGCGCGCGGCGCTCGGCATCCCGGACGGCGCAAAAGTCTTCATTGCCGGGAGCACGCACCAGGGCGAGGAGGACGAGGCGCTCAAGGCGTATAAAGAACTTTTGATTGATTTTCCCGGCATGGTCATGGCGCTGGCTCCAAGGCACCCGGAGCGTTTCGCGGCGGCGGAAGATGCCGTGAGGCGCGCTGGATTGAGGTGCGTAAGGAAAAGCGCAGTAACGCGATTCATCGCGCCCGGCTCCATACTCCTCCTCGACACGATGGGCGAACTCGCGGGGACATACGCCGTCGGGGATATAAACTTCGTCGGCGGTAGCTGGGCGGACATCGGCGGTCATAATATTCTTGAACCCGCCGCTTTCGGAAAACCCGTCTTCTTCGGCCCCGTGATGCACAACTTCCGGGACATCAGCCGCATCCTCAAGGACTCCGGCGCGGGCATAGAGGTCAGGGACGGCGAAGAACTGGCAATAGAGGCCGCGAAGCTCCTCCGCGACCCGGCCAGATATTCCGCCATCGGCAATGCGGCGCTCGAAGCCATAGAGAAAAACAAGGGCGCGCTGGCAAAGGATTTGAAGGCGGTGGAGGAGCTACTGTAGTGACAAATCCAAAAAGACACCACTATCTTCCTAAAATGTATTTGAACGGTTTTTGCCGTGACAATAAGCTTTGGGTTTATGATAGGGTAAAAAAGGAACATCGCCAACAGGCTCCAATTAATACTGGTCTTATACAATATTATTACAGCCAGCAAAAAGAAGATGGCAGTTTTGACACTTCAATGGAAAGTATTTTATCGTGGTTGGAATCAAAAGTTGCTCCCATTATCACTAAAATTGATAATACATCACAAACTTCCGACGAGGAGAATGGTTTTCTATCTGTATTTATTGCATTTTTAATCACAAGAATTCCAGGTTTCGAGAAACTTCTTGATGCGATGCTTGAAAATACTGCAAAAATGATGATGGCAGTACGAACAAGCTCCGAGGAACTAGTTCAAAGATCAATTAAAAGCTATAAGGAAGATACCGGGAATGATATAACCCGTCAGGATATGATGGATATTGTTGAGGGCAAGTATAAAATTACTGCCCATAGAAATTACCGTATACGGTCAATGATTGAAGTCTCTCAACCATTGGCAGAAATTTTAATCGGCAAAGCTTGGCATTTTATGCATGCATCCAAGAGAAAATCCTTCGTTACATCGGACAATCCTGTTACGCTTATTCCACCCCCGGATTACAATCCATCTGGTTTTTATGGGATAGGTTTTGGAACACCCGGCGTAGTCATTGCAACACCGTTGTCGCAAAAGACCTGCTTAATTATGACGGATGGAGATTCTATTATTCGGTTTGGACAAGCGCAGGATGATTATGTAAGGCGAATTAATTTGATAATAGCGAATAGCTGCGAAAGGTTTCTAATGGCAAGGGATAGGGAGCTACTTGAAAGCCTGGTAACTCGTACTAGAATTTATTGTAAATCTCCAGTTCCCAAGTTCAAAATAACTAATTTGTAAAACGGCCAATGAACCTCTCTCCCAACCTCCTCTCCGCCCTCAAGGGCGAATCCCCGCTTCCTGCGTGGATGTATCTCTTGTACCCCGCAAGCGTGCTCTACGGCATGGGCGCGGGGCTGAAGGCGCGGGCGTATACGAGCGGTCTTATTAAGCCGAAGAAGCTTCCGTGCAAGGTCATCAGCGTCGGCAACATCACCGCCGGGGGGACGGGCAAGACGCCGATGGTGATAGAGATAGCAAAGATGCTGACGGTGATGGGCGTCAAGACGGCGGTGCTCACGCGCGGCTACAAAGGGGCGTCCGAGGGCCGCGTGCGCGTGGTATCGGACGGGCGGGGGAGCGTCCTTTCGGCGTCCGAGGCGGGTGACGAACCTGCGCTTATCGCCAGGAGCTTATTGGGCGTGCCGGTCGTGATGGGGAGCGACAGGTATGAGGCCGGGATGCTCGCCTGGGAGCGCTTCCGGCCTCAGGCGGTGATTCTCGACGACGGCTTCCAACACCTGCGTCTGCACCGGGACTTGAATATCCTCCTTATGGACTCGGCGCACCCGTTCGGGAACGGACACGTCATTCCGATGGGCTACCTGCGCGGGCCGAAAAAGGAGGCGAAAAGGGCGGATTTGGTCGTTTTTACCGGGGCAGGGAACGTGCCTCAGGAAGCGCTTGAAGAGGTGAAATCATATGCGTTATCAGTGAGTTCAATGCTTAATGCAAAATACCTCCCAATAAGCATTTGCAACATAAAAACGCGCGAGGAAAAACCCCTGGAAGCCGTTGCGGGGAAAGGGATTTTCGCGTTCTGCGGAATCGCCAATCCGGGGTCTTTTTCGTTGATTTTACATGGACTTAATGGTAGAATCACTGGGTCGGCGGGGTTCCCGGACCACTACGCATACACCACGGGAGACATAAAACATCTCCTTGAAAAAGCAAAAGAATCCGGCGCGGAAATGCTTATGGTCACGGAGAAGGACGCCGTAAAACTCGAAGGGCTGTTGCGGGATAATTTTGAGGTTTACGCACTAAAAGCGGGCATGAAAATCGACAATGCCGGGCCTTTGGAGGCCGCGCTAAACAGGCTTTTTGAAGGCGGCGATGAGTAAGAAAAGAAACAAACAAGTCGAAAAGTTACAATGGCTTATCGAGTATTGGCTGGTCCTGGCGATGTGCGGGCTTATAAGGCTGCTTCCGTATCCGTTGGCATACCGGCTGGGCGGAATACTTGGGCTGATAGCATTCAAAATTGACAAGCGGCATCGAAGTATTACACTTGACAACCTGAGGAACAGTTTTAAGGATAGAAGTGAAACCGAGCTTCAGGAAACAGCAAAAAACGTTTTTATAAACTTCGGCAGGGCCGCAATCGAGTTCATAAGGTCGGAGCGGTTTTTCAGGGACGGGATAGAAAAAAACTTTAAAATCATTAACCTGGAGGCATATGACAGGGCGCTTTCAAAGGGCATGGGATTGCTTCTCCTGACCGGACATTGCGGAAGCTGGGAACTCCTTGCTCTGGCCCAATCTGTCAGAAAACCGCCCTTCGGGGTGGTTGCGAGGCCCCTGGACAACCCGTATCTTGAGAAGCTCGTATCGAAAGCCCGCACGAGATACGGTAATTTTCTCATCGGCAAGAAATGGGGCCTAAAGGAAATCCTCAGGACGATTTCGGAGGGCGGGACGGTCGGTATACTTCTCGACCAGAATGTCGCACGCAAGGAAGGGGTTTTTGTAGATTTTTTCGGCAGGCCGGCCTGCACAAACAAGGGCCTTGCGCTTATAGCCGCGAGGACAAAGGCCCCGGTGATTACCGCATTCATAAGGCGGATTGATCGCGAGTTACACGAGGTACACATAGGCGACGAGATCCCTTTTGTCGATACCGGCGATAAAGAGGCCGATTTGATAACCAATACGCAGGCATATACGAAGGTAATCGAGGATTTCATAAGGAAATATCCCGACCAGTGGTTCTGGATGCACAGGCGATGGAAGACAAGGCCGGAGCCAGGCGAGAAAGCCCTCACGCAGCCCGCCATTGCCGGGCCAACCTCTCCCGCAGGCGGAGGGGTAATTTAGGAAGAAACATGATTCGTGAGAAGATACTTGTCCGCGTTACGAACTGGGTGGGCGATCTTGTCATGGCGACCCCGGCCCTGGCGGGAATACGGAAAAGCCGTCCGGATGCGGAGATTACGGCCCTTGTGCGCCCCCCGCTCGATATGCTGCTTACAGGAAACCCGGCAATCGACCATTTAATGCCGCTCGACAGGAGAGGAAAGCATTCCGGCCCAGGCGGCCTGGTCCGCGCCGTAGGCGATATAAGGGGGAAAAAATTCGATACCGCAATCCTTCTTCAGAATGCGTTCGAGGCGGCATTGCTCGCGTTCCTGGCGAACATACCGGAACGCATTGGATACGCTACGGACGGGCGGGGGATACTCCTTACAAAGGGCGTGAAGGTATCGAACGAGACAAAGAAGAAGCACCAGGTTTACTACTACCTCGACCTTATCGAGAAACTGGGGCTTAAAATGGACGGACACACGCCGAAGCTCTATCTTTTGAGGGAGGAGATAAACTCGGCCTGGGAGCTATTAAATAAGTTCGGAATAAAAAAAGGGGATATTATTGTAGGCATCAACCCCGGCGCGCAATACGGCATAGCCAAGAGATGGCACCCGGAGAGGTTCGGGCAGGCGGCGGACAGGCTGGCAAAGAAGACGGGCGCGAAGGTAATCGTCTTCGGCGGTCATAGCGAAACGGATACCGCCGGAGTAGTCCAGGCTTCCATGAAGGAACACGCCGTTAATCTTGCCGGAAAGACAAGCCTTAGGGAGCTTATGGCGCTAATTAAAACCTGCTCCGTTTTTATCACGAACGACTCCGGCCCGATGCATATCGCCGCCGCGCTCGACGTTCCGACGGTGGCCGTGTTCGGCTCGACAGACCCGGCGGCGACAGGGCCGTTCAATAAAAAATCGGTAGTCGTCCGCGAGCCGGTTACGTGCAGCCCGTGCTTCAAAAGGACATGCCCGTACAAACACTATGCCTGTCTTGAGCGTATAACCGCGGCAAGAGTCTTCAAGGCGGCGGAAGAGTTATTAAAGTAACGCCCCCTCTTATCCCCCTCTTAAGATAAGAGGGGGAGGCGAAGCCTGGGGAGTTATGAAGAGACTAAAATGCCTGAGTGCGCAGTATTCTTAGACAGGGACGGGACGATAAACGAGGAGATGGGATACCTCTTCGAGCCGGAGAAGGTCTCGCTTATTCCCGGCGCGGCGGAGGCGCTCGTAAGGCTCCGTGAAGCCGGGTTCAGGCTGATAGTCGTCACCAA
>JAJYJM010000001.1:0-68973 GCA_021789495.1 Nitrospirota bacterium | reverse complement strand
GGGACGGGACGATAAACGAGGAGATGGGATACCTCTTCGAGCCGGAGAAGGTCTCGCTTATTCCCGGCGCGGCGGAGGCGCTCGTAAGGCTCCGTGAAGCCGGGTTCAGGCTGATAGTCGTCACCAACCAGTCCGGCGTGGCGAGGGGGCTTTTCACGGAGGACGACCTGCACAAGGTCAACCACAGACTTACCGGTCTCCTGGAAGCGAAGGGGGCGAAGGTGGACGCCTATTATTTCTGCCCGCACCACCCGCGCCACGGTGAGATGCTCGAGTGCGAGTGCAGAAAGCCTAAAACAGGCATGGCCGTAAGCGCATCGGAGAAATTCGGCATCGACCTCTCTTCTTCGTATTTCGTGGGAGACAAGGCCACGGACATAGAACTCGGCAAAAACGCCGGCGGTAAGACCGTTCTCGTTCTGACAGGTTTCGGCAACGAGGAGAAGTCCCTGCTCCGGGAGAGAGGGATAGAGCCGGACATGGTCTCGGCGAGCCTGCCGGAGGCGGCTGATTGGATAATCGAAGACTTAAAAAAGTCCTGATAATAAAGCCGAGCTCTCTTGGGGATATTATCCACGCCCTGCCGGTCGCAAACGCGCTGAAGGAAACCGTGCCGGAGGTTGAAATCGACTGGGCGGTCTTCAGGGCGCACGAGCCTGTGCTTGCCGGCCACCCTGCGATAACGAACATCATCGCCTTCGACAGACACAGGGGAGGGTTCAGGGAACTATCGCGGTTCATACGGGTGCTAAGGGCTGCGGAGTATGACGCCGTAATCGACCTACAGGGGCTGCTAAGAAGCGGGCTTATGACGCTTGCGTGCAGGGCCGGGAGGAAGATTGGTTTTGAAAATGCGCGCGAGGGCGCGAGGTTTTTTTATAATGAGAAAATCCGGGTGTCGGATTCGGACATGCACGCCGTGGACAGATACCTCCTGGCGCTTGATGCGTTTTCCGTCGCCGCGCCTGAGACTCCGAGATTCGACATTGCTGTGAACGGCGCCGACTTAACCGAGGCCGGGCGAATCCTGAAAGACGCGGGCATAGGCGAAAACGATGAGTTCGCGACCATTGCCCCGTCGGCGAGATGGATGACCAAGCGCTGGGAGGCGGAAAAATTCGCCCGCCTCGCGTTGGCGCTGAAGGAACGCAGGGGGTTGAAATATATTTTTATCGGCAGCGCAGATGAAGCGGGCGTAATGTCCGGACTGGAAGGGCTTACAGGCCGGGAGAGCCTCGCGTTCGGGAAAACATCCCTGAAGGGCCTTGCGGCGCTACTCGGCAGGGCGCGGCTGATGATAACGAACGACTCCGGCCCGATGCATATTGCGGCGGCAATGGGGACAAGAGCGCTGGCGATATTCGGCCCGACAGATCCTGGACGCACCGGCCCGTACGGGCGTGGCCACAGGGTAATTACATCCGGCGCGGCCTGTTCTCCTTGTCTTAAGAGGGAATGCCCGGAGAAAAAGCATATGATGTGCATGAAGGATATTACGGTTGAAGACGTCTTCCGCGCGGCGGAGGAGATGCTGGAGGAAAAAAAATGATAAGCAGAGAACTCCTGGAAATACTCGCATGCCCGAAGTGCAAGGGAGATATACGGCTGACAGAAAGCGGCGACGGGCTGATATGCGACGCCTGCAAGCTGAAATACCCAATAAAGGACGACATACCGGTAATGCTGATTGACGAGGCGGAGAAGCTTTCGTAATGACCGCCGTTTCCGTCGTCGTCATCACGAAGGACGAGGAAAAGAATATCCGTGATGCGCTCGCCGGCGCGTCTTTCGCGGACGAGATAGTCGTGTTGGACTCCTTCAGCACGGACGGCACGGTCGATATTTGCAGGGGATTTACGGACAGGGTATTCCAGGAGGAGTGGCGCGGGTTCTCAGGCCAGAAGCAAAGAGCGGTGGAACTGGCCGGGAACGACTGGGTGTTCGTCCTCGACGCCGACGAGCGGATAACTCCGGCCCTTGCCGAAGAGATAAGGAAGCTCGTGGATGCCGGGCCTGACAGGCCGGGTTATTATTGCCCGCGAAGAAATCACTTCATGGGCAGGGAGATAAGGCACGGCGGCTGGTATCCGGATTATTCGATTCGCCTTTTCGACAGGAGACGGGGCAGATTTAAAGACCGGGCCGTGCACGAGGCTGTTGAACTGGACGGGGAGGCGGGATACATAGAAAACCCGATGCTCCACTTCACCTACGACAGCGTCTCTGATTACATCATCAGGGCGGATAAATATTCCACCCTCGCGGCGCAGGAGATGCGAAAAGAGGGACGCAGGGCAACAATCTCCGACCTGCTCTTAAGACCGCATATGACGTTCATCAAAATGTATTTATTTAAAGGCGGCTTCCGGGACGGCATCCACGGTCTTTTGCTCGCCGGGCTTTACTCGTATTATACGTTCTCGAAATACGCGAAGCTCATGGAGACGGGCTTGAGATAAAAAGATGCGGATACTGGTCGTAAAACTCCGGAATATCGGGGACGTCCTGATGATGACCCCTATGCTCCGCGCATTGAAAGATTTCTATCCTGATGCCGGGATAACGGCGGTAATTCCGCAGGGGATGGAAGAGATGTTGTCCTTGAATCCATGCGTGGCAGAGGTGCTTCCGTTCAAAAAAGGCAGCGGCATTATTGAGGAACTGAGACTGCTTAAGGCCATTCGCCGCGCAAGGTTCGATGTTGCGATAAACATGACGGAGGGAGACAGGGGCGCGATAATGTGTGCCGCTTCCGGAGCAGCGAAGAGAATCGGGGCGGACCCGATGGGCAGAGGTTTCATCGGCAAGGAAAGGCTTTTTACCGACCTCGTGCCCCAGAAGTGGGACAGGCACCGCGCACTCATGGACATGGAGATGATAAGGCCGCTTGGAATCGAGCCGGGCGGCCGGAGGCTTGAGCTTTATACGTCCGGAGAAAGCGACGAACGCGTTCTTGACATGCTTGCCGGGCGGGGAATCAAGGACGGCGCCCGGATAGCGGTTGTGCATCCGACATCGCGCTGGCTCTTCAAATGCTGGAACGACAAGTCCGTCGCCGGCGTTATAGACTACCTGCACGACAAGGGTTTCAATGTGGTTCTGACATCCGGCCCGGACAGAAAAGAGATGGACAAGGCGGAGACCATTGCAGGATATGCTAAGGCGCGGCCAATAAACCTTTCCGGTCTGCTGACTCTTGGGCAGCTCGCCTCGCTTCTCAAAATGAGCAGGCTGTTCTTCGGCGTGGATTCGGCGCCGATGCACATGGCTGCGGCTGTCGGGACGCCGGTAGTCGCCCTTTTCGGTCCTTCCGATTATAAGGTGTGGGGGCCGTATACCGACAAGGCCCGCGTTGTGATGAAAAAGGAAAAATTTCCCTGCCTGCCCTGCCGGAAGGACGGCTGCGGCGGAAGCAAAAAAAGCGACTGCCTCGAAGCCATAACCGTGCCTGAGGTAATCCGGGCGATAGAAGAACTTATAAAAACTTACTTATGAAAAACGTTCCGGAGAAAACCTTTATGAGTATAATCGACATCATTCTTGTAGTTCATAAAAAGGATTATCCCGGCAGCCGCGCCAGGATTTATCCCGTGGCAGAAGAGATGGTAAAAAGAGGCTGGCAATGCGAAGTTCGCGGTGTGCCGAAGGGATTTATCGGCAGGATTCGCCTCTTTCTTAGGTTTTTTAACTCAGACATTATTTTATTGCACAAAAAGCTATTCAACCGGCTTGAGCTTCGCGTGCTGAAGGCGCTCAGGAAGAAGATAATCTTCGATTTCGACGACGCTATCATGTATACGGATCCCCGGCGTATAAGCAGGTTCACGGGCAGGTTCAGGGGAATAATGGAGATTACTGACATAGCCGTCGCCGGGAACGAATACCTGGCTGAGGAGGCCAAGAAATATTGCAAGCGGGTGGAGATTTTGACCACTCCTGTCGATGTGGAGAAATATTCTCCAGGCAGGCCGAACGATAAAAAGGAAATCGTAATCGGCTGGATAGGCACAAAAGGGAACCTGTTTTATCTCGAAGCCCTTAAGCCGGTATTTAAGAAACTGGCCGGGAAATTCCCGGACATCTCCCTCTCGGTTATATGCAGCGATTTTCCTGAATTTGAAGGGATAAAGGTAAACAGAAGGAAGTGGAGCGTCGAGAACGAGCTCGCATACCTGCGCGAACTGGACATTGGGCTTATGCCCCTTACGGACGACATCTGGAGTCGGGGGAAGTGCGGGTTCAAGATACTCCAGTATTTTTCCGTGGGCGTGCCTGTCGTGGCATCTCCCGTCGGCATAAACTGCGACATCATAAAACACGGCGTGAACGGCTTTCTTGCAAGCAGCAACGAGGAGTGGGAGGCGCGTCTTTCGGAACTGATAGCCGACAGTTCTCTACGAAAGAAGATGGGCCTTGAGAGCCGGAAGACAGTGGCGGAAAAATACGCGCTTACGGATTATATTAAAAAATATGTATCCTTGGTTGAAGAACTCTCAGGGGTGCGCGCATGAAGAAGGTCGCGGCGTAGCCCGAGCGAGAAATATCGGTATAAAGACCTCGACGGGCAAATATATCGCTTTTTTGGACCATGACGACATATGGTTTCCGGACTTATACAATCGGCGAGAGCATGAAGAGAATTTTACAAACTTTATTCAGGGCAGGGGACTATATTACAAGATAATATACGAAAAGCAGAAGCCGTTCCTTAGCCGGCGCCAGAAAAAGGTGTTGAGGAAGGCGTTCTCCAAGGAGCTTCTCGGTTGGGCCAAAAAGAATATGTCTTTTTTGAGGCCGTATCAGGGGCTTGAATCATGGGCATATTCGGTCAGATTCAGAAAAACCATGTTTCTGAAACTTCCGTCGCTGCTGGTGCGGTATCTGCGGTTTAAACTGAGAAAAGTTTAGGGAGGGGGACCAATATCCCTGAGGTATCAACCGATACTGAATGCGAAGCATACAACTGGTCAACCGGAAAAACGGATGAAGAAGACCAGCGCATGATAGCAGAACAGCTCAAGGGTTTGGGATACTTTTAATGTTCCGCATACTTCATACCGAGGCCTCCGTGGGCTGGGGCGGGCAGGAAATCCGCATCTTGAACGAGATGCTTGGGATGAAGGAGAGGGGACACGCCGTGGCCCTCGCGGCGCCGGAGCATTCACAGATTTATAAAAGGGCGTCCAGTGCGGGAATAAAGGTTTTCGGGATAGACTTCGACAGGAAAAATCTCTTTATAACCGGACACAAACTCCGGAAACTAATCCAATCCGAGCGCATTCAGATACTCAATACCCACAGTTCGCGGGACAGCTGGGCCGGGGGCATCGCCGGAAGAATCGCCGGCATAAAGGTCATCCGCACCAGGCACATCTCGTCGAGGTTAAGGCCGAACCCGTTTACCAGGCTAGTCTACGGCCCTCTGACCGACGGAATCGTCACGACCGGGAATTTCATAAAGGAGCAGCTTGTCCGGGAGCTGAAATTATCTCCGGATAAAATATTCTCGATACCTACCGGGATAGACGTCGGGAGATTCATGGATGCGGATGGCGGGAGGGTGCGGCGGGAATTCGGCATAGCCGAGGACGTGCCGGTAATCGGCATAGCCGCGGCGCTCAGGAGCTGGAAAGGGCATCTGCATATACTCCGCGCCATGCATGAAATCGTCCGATATTTCCCGGAAGCGAGGCTTTTAATTGCGGGCGAAGGCGACCTCCGGAAAGGAATAACGGAGCTCACGGCGGAGCTTGAGCTGCAGGATTCCGTAATACTTGCCGGGCATCGCGAGGATATACCGGATATAATAGCCGCCTTCGACGTCTCCGTGATGGCATCTTACGCCTCGGAAGGCATCCCGCAGTTCGCCATTCAATCTATGGCCGCCGGTAAGCCCATTGCAGGCACGGAGACGGGCGGCATACCGGAGGTGCTCAGAGACGGGATAAACGGCTATATCGTGCCGCCCAGGAATCCCGAAGCCCTCGCGGGCGCGATATTGAAACTTCTGTCAGACCCGGAAAAAGCGCGCGAAATGGGAATGGCCGGGAGACGCATGGCAATAGAGGGTCATACGAAAGAGAAGATGCTCGACGATACGGAGGCGTTTTGTCGGAAGGTGCTCGGATGCGCATAGGACTCGCTTCCATTCGCTTCGACAGGAAAGGCGGCAGCGAGAGGCGCGCGTGGAACCTCGCCGGAGGACTCGTGGAAGCGGGCGTGGAAGTCTCCATATTCGCGGCGGCCATTGAAGAGCCGGACTTCAGGGCGGAGGTAAATATTGTCCCGATGGTCTCCGGGCCGTCTTTTCTTAAGGTGGCGAACTTTAAAAACAATCTCCTGCGGGTATTGTCCGGCAGAAGAGACATCGACCTCGTGCATAACCAGATAAGACCGTTCACGGACGGGGTTGTTACGGTGGGCGGCGGATGTCATGCGGAATACATGGACAGGATGGGAAATCCGCTCGACTTCCTGAACCCTCTGCACAGTGTTGTCCTGAAAATGGAAAAAGAGCGATACAGGCCAGGCGGGTGCAGGGCGGTCATCACGAACTCGGAATTTTCAAAACAGGGCCTGCTCAAGCATTACCCAATCCCGCCGGAGAACGTCTTCGTTGCGTATAACGGCGTTGACCTTGAGAAATTCAATCCGGTCTCCGCGCGGCTGAAGCGGGCCGAAATCAGGCAAAAATACGGCCTTGGGGACGACTTAATCGCGCTCTTCGTCGGGGCGGGGTATAGGAGAAAAGGGCTTCAGACGGCCGTAAACGCAATCGGATATGCGAAGGATATGGAGGGAAACGTCAGTAAAATCAAGCTGTTGATAGCCGGGAAGGACGACCCGAAGCCGTTCCTCAGGCAGGCTGGACGGCTGGGAATTTCAGACCGGCTTATCTTTGCCGGCCATGTCCCGGAACCGGAGGCGCTTTACGGCGCGGCGGATATTTTCGTACTGCCGACGAAATACGACCCGTTTTCCAATTCCTGCCTTGAAGCCATGGCGACCGGCCTGCCGGTTATAACCACGGTACAGAACGGCGTAGCGGAGATTATTGAGGACGGCTCAAGCGGTTTTGTGCTTAAAAACCCTGATGACGCGGCGGGACTCGCGGCCATTTTGCAGTATCTCTCCTGCGAAAAGGCGAGATATGAGGCAGGAAAAAGGGCAAGATTAAAATCGGAAAACTTTACCTGGACAAAAACACTCCAGAAGACTCTTGAGGTTTACAGGAAAGTAATATAAAATAGCTCGTTTTTATATGTCTTTCGGGAGAGAGCGTTTTGGATAAAAAAAATATTCTCGGACACCTGGAGCGTTTCAAGTCCGCCAATATCCTCGTTGTCGGGGACATCATACTCGACCAATTCATCTGGGGCAAGGTCTCGCGCATATCGCCTGAGGCCCCCGTCCCGGTGGTTGACATCAACCACGAATCCATAATGCTGGGCGGTGCGGCAAACGTCCTGAACAACATCGCCTCGCTCGGAGGCAGGGCCGGCATCTGCGGAGCCGTCGGCGACGACGAGATGGGCCGAAGGATAATCCACGAGCTAAGACTTAAGAAAATCGACACGGGCGGAATAATCGTGGACAACTGCCGTCCGACCACCGTCAAGACGCGGGTCATAGCGCACAGCCAGCAGGTCGTCCGTTTCGACCGCGAGAGCAAGGGCGACATCGCCTGCGCCTCCGAGTACATTATCCTCGACTACCTCAAGACCCATTACCATTCCTTCTCCGGGATTATAATATCCGACTACGCCAAGGGCGTCGTTACGAAGAAGCTCGTCTCCGGGATTGTGAAGATGGCAAAGGGGAGAAAAATACCCGTCGCCGTAGACCCGAAGGTCGGGCATTTCGATTATTATAAAAATGTAACGGTCGTTACGCCGAATAACCTCGAAGCCTCGCAGGCCGCCGGGTTCGAGATAACAGACGAGGTCTCTCTCGCCGCCGCCGGCAAGAAGCTTATCGAAAGGCTGAAGAGCGACGCGGTTCTGATTACCCGCGGCGAGCAGGGCATGAGCTTATTCCTGAACGGCGGTAAGCCGACGCACATACCTACAGTCGCCAAGGAAGTTTACGACGTCACCGGCGCGGGAGATACGGTAATAGCCGTGCTCATGCTGGCCCTTTCCTCCGGAGCTGACATGCGCGAAGCGGCTGTAATCGCCAACCACGCGGCGGGCATTGTCGTGGGCGAGGTGGGGACTGCGACGGTGAAGCTGGAGCAGTTAAGAAAAACTATAAGGCAATCATTAATATGAAAATACTTGTTACCGGCGGAGCGGGTTTCATAGGGTCGAGCGTTGCGGAGAAGCTCCTTGCGCGCGGGGACGAGGTCGTCGTAATCGACTGCTTCGACGAGTTCTACGACCCGAAAATCAAGAGACGTAACATCGAGGCGGCGCTTAAAAACCCGGCATATAAGCTTGTCGAAGGGGACATACGCGACCTGGAACTGCTTAAGGGGCTTTTCAGGCGGGAGAAGTTCGACCGGGTATTTCACCTCGCGGCGCGGGCGGGTGTCCGGCCTTCCATAGCCGACCCGCTTCTGTATGAGGACGTCAATGTCCGGGGGACGATGAACCTCCTTGAGGCGGCCAGGGAAAACAGTCTGCCGGGCTTTATCTTCGCGTCCTCTTCGTCGATTTACGGCAACAACAAAAAAGTCCCCTTTTCCGAGACCGACTTCGTGGACAATCCCGTATCTCCCTACGCCGCGACGAAAAAGGCCTGCGAGCTTGTATGCCACACATATCATCACCTCTACGGCCTTAATATTTCCTGCCTTCGGTTTTTTACCGTCTACGGCCCGCGCCAGAGGCCGGAGATGGCCATACACAAGTTCACACGGCTTATCGACCAGGGAAAGCCAGTCCCGATGTTCGGCGACGGCTCGTCCCGCAGGGACTACACATACATCGACGACATCGCGGACGGAGTCATCAAGGCAATCGACGCCAATTTCGCCTTCGAGATATTCAATATCGGCGAATCCCGGACCACAGAACTCAGGACGCTTATAGAGCTTATCGAAAAGAACCTTGGCAAAAAGGCCATCATAGAACAGCTGCCCGACCAGCCCGGCGACGTCGAGGTTACCTATGCCGACATCACGAAATCGAAAAAAATGCTCGGATATAATCCCCGTACCAAGGTCGAGGAAGGCGTGCCGAAGTTCGTCGAATGGTATATCGGGAACAGGGAGGCGCTTTGAGAGTTGCCGTTATAATTCCCGCCCGCATGGCGTCCACGCGCCTTCCGGGTAAGCCAATGCTCGACATCGGCGGAAAGCCTATGGTCTGGAGGGTCTACGAGCAGGCGTCACAGGCCGGGGGAATCGACGAAGTATGGGTGGCGACGGACGACCAGGGGGTTGTTGAGGCGGTGGAGCAGCTCGGCGGAAAAGCTCTTATGACCAGCCCCGACTGCGCTTCCGGCACCGACCGTGTCGCCGAGGCGGCGGAGAAAATACCTGCAGATATTTACGTCAATATCCAGGGCGACGAGCCGATGATACCTCCGGCGCTGATAGAGCAGACTATCGCGCCGATGCTCGAAGACCCTTCGATTTACATTGCCACAGCCGCGACCCCGATTGGCGTAGCAGAAGAGATATTCGACCCGTCGAACGTAAAGACCGTCCTGGACGAGAACGGGTTTGCAATGTATTTTTCCCGCGCCCCGATTCCTTATCACAGGGACGAATGGAGAAACAGGACGTTCGCCGGCGGGAAATGCCTCAAGCACATAGGCATTTACGCCTACAGGCGCGAATTTCTGTTTAAGTTTACAAAGCTCCCCCGGACTGGCCTGGAGCAGGTGGAGAAGCTCGAACAGCTCCGCGCGCTCGGACACGGCTACAGGATAAAGGTATCGGTAACAGGGCTGAATTCGCTTGGAGTCGATACGCCCAAGGATCTGGACGTGATAAGGAGCATTTTCCCCGGAGATAGAACATGACCAAGTTCATTTTCATTACCGGCGGTGTCGTTTCCTCGCTTGGGAAGGGGCTTGCGGCGGCCTCCATCGGCGCGCTTCTTGAGGCGCGCGGGTTCAGCGTTACGAACCAGAAGCTCGACCCGTATATAAACGTGGATCCCGGAACCATGAGCCCGTTCCAGCATGGCGAGGTTTTCGTAACGGACGACGGCGCCGAGACGGACCTCGACCTCGGCCATTACGAGCGCTATACCTCCACGTCAATGTCTCAGGTCAATAACTTCACCTCCGGCAGGATATACTTCAACGTCATAAGCAAGGAGAGGCGAGGGGACTACCTGGGCGGGACGGTGCAGGTCGTTCCGCACGTTACAGACGAGATAAAGGAGAGTATAAAAAAGGTCGCCGACGGAAAAGACATCGTGATTGTCGAGGTCGGCGGGACCATCGGCGACATAGAGAGCCTGCCCTTCCTTGAGGCCATCAGGCAGTTCAAATACGACATGGGGCCGTCCAATGTTCTTTATATTCACTTGACCCTCGTGCCGTATATCAGCGCCGCGGGCGAGCTCAAGACGAAACCGACCCAGCACAGCGTAAAAGAAATGCTCTCCATCGGGATACAGCCGAACATACTGCTCTGTCGCACGGACCGCCCGCTCCCGGCGGAGATGAAGAAGAAAATAGCCCTTTTCACGAACGTCGATAAGGAGGCGGTCATAACGGCCAAGGACGTGGGCAATATCTACGAAGTCCCGCTTAACCTTCACGAGGAAGGGCTCGACGACCAGATTGTAAAGCTTTTGAAGCTTCCGGAAAATCCGCCCGACCTCTCCGGCTGGCAGGATGTCGTGAGGCGCATAAACAACCCGCGAAAAAACACCACCATCGCCCTTGTCGGCAAATATGTCGAACTGAAAGAGTCTTACAAGAGCCTGCACGAGGCGCTTGTGCACGGCGGCGTCGCCAACGACTGCCGCGTAAATATAGAATGGGTTGACTCCGAGGAGATAGAGGTGCACGGGCCGGAGAAATACCTCATGGACGTGCACGGGATTCTTGTTCCGGGCGGGTTCGGGAGCAGGGGGATAAAAGGAAAAATCGCCGCGGTAAGGTTTGCGAGGGAGCGTCAGGTTCCGTATTTCGGCATCTGCCTGGGGATGCAGGTCGCCGTAATCGAATTCGCCATGAACGTCTGCGGCAAGTCGGGCGCGAACAGCACGGAGTTCGACGTAAACGCAATCGACCCCATAATCTACCTCATGGAGAGGTGGTACGACTACCAGAAGCAGGCCGTCCAGACTCGCACGAGCCAGTCCGACATGGGCGGCACCATGCGCCTCGGCGCATATCCCTGCGTGATAAAAGAAGGCACGATTGCCCGCGCGATGTATGGCCGGGGCGAGATTATGGAGCGGCACCGCCACAGGTACGAGTTCAATAACCTGTATAAAGACTTAGTCTGCGGGCACGGGCTCAGGATATCCGGCACGTCGCCGGACGGAGAGCTTGTCGAGATTGTCGAGATGCCGGGTCACCCGTGGTTCCTGGGATGCCAGTTCCACCCGGAATTTAAGAGCCGTCCGCGCGACCCGCACCCGCTTTTCAAGGGTTTCATCGGCGCGGCGCTTAAACACCAGCAGTCGGAAGAGCTGTCGCTGTAATTTTTTCCCTCGCCCTTGATGGGAGAGGGGATGGGGGAGAGGGTGACAAAAGAAATTAAAATAGGTCCCATCAAACTCGGCGGCGGCAGTCCGCTCGTGCTGATTGCCGGGCCGTGCGTCATCGAGTCCGAGGCGAAGCTTATGAATGCGGCGGAGCAGGTTGTTAAGGCCGCCGCAGACCTGCGCGTGCCGCTCGTATTCAAGTCGTCGTTCGACAAGGCGAATAGGAGTTCATCGTCCTCATACCGTGGGCCGGGTATGGCGGACGGTTTAAAACTTCTTGCCAAGGTGAAGGAGACTTTTCGCGTCCCGGTGATTTCAGACATTCACCTCCCGGAACAGGCGGCTCCCGCGGCTGAGGTCCTGGACGCGCTTCAGATACCGGCATTCCTCTGCCGTCAGACGGACATCCTCCAGGCGGCGGCCAGGACTGGCAAACCCGTGAACGTGAAGAAGGGCCAGTTTATGTCACCCTGGGAGATGAAGAACGTAATAAACAAAATAAGAGCGGCAGATGAAGCCCTCACCCCCTGCCCCTCTCCCGCAGGGCGAGGGGTTTACGATGACATTATCCTCACCGAGCGCGGCGCCTCGTTCGGATATAACAACCTTGTCGTGGACTTCCGCGCGCTTATAATAATGCGCGAAATGGGCTATCCCGTGATATTCGACGCGACACACAGTGTCCAGCTGCCCGGCGTAGGAGGGGACAAAAGCTCAGGCGACAGGCAGTTCGTCGCGCCCCTTGCGCGCGCGGCTGCGGCTGTCGGCATCGACGGGATATTTATGGAAGTCCATCCATGCCCCGACGAGGCCCTCTGCGACGGGCCGAACATGGTGGATATTGCCGGAATGTCTATGATAATAAAGCAGATTATTGCAGTCCGCGCGGCGGCGGGCCGGCCCGCGACGGCGGAGGCATAATGCTCGACGGTGCGAAAAAAGTCCTGAAAATCGAGGCCGAGGCGATACTTGCCCTTATCGACAGGATAGACGGCGGGTTCACGCGGGCTATGGAGATAATCCTTGCCTGCAAGGGCCGCGTAGTCGTTACAGGCATGGGGAAATCCGGCCTTATAGGCAAAAAAATCGCCGCAACGCTTGCCTCTACCGGCACTCCGGCACTGTTCCTGCACCCCGCCGATGGAATACACGGCGACCTGGGGATGGTAACGAGGGGCGACATTGTAATAGCCATATCCAATTCGGGAGAGACGGAGGAAATAGTAAAATTGCTCCCTGTTTTCAAGAGGTTGGCAATCCCAGTCATAGCCCTTACCGGCGGGATGGATTCCTCGCTTTCCAAGGCCGCCGAGGTTACGATTGACGTTGGCGTCTCCGAGGAGGCCTGTCCGCTTGGGCTTGCTCCGACGGCTTCCACCACCGCCGCGCTCGCGATGGGGGACGCAATTGCCATTACTCTCCTTGAAAAACGCGGGTTTAAAGAGGAGGACTTCGCCTGCTTCCACCCCGGCGGAAGCCTTGGGAAAAGGCTCCTCCTGCGGGTCGAGGACCTCATGCACAAAGGCCCGGAAGTGCCCGTCGTAAAAGCGGAAACCTCCATGCGTGAGGCGCTTTTCGAGATAACCTCGAAGAAGATGGGCGTAACGACTGTCGTGGACGACAATGGGAAGCTGGTCGGCGTCATAACCGACGGGGACTTAAGGCGCTATCTTGAGAAATCCGACGATCTCTTCTCCCGGAGCGCCGGAGAGCTTGCGCATGGCAACCCCAAGATAATAAACAGGAATTCGCTTGCGGCGGAGGCGGTTTCCGTAATGGAGAGGCATTCCATAACCTCGCTTTTGACCGTGGACGAAAAGGGCCGCCCGGACGGGATAATCCACCTGCACGACCTGCTGAAGGCGGGAATCGTATGAAAAACAAGGACTTGGGAATACGGCGCAAGGCCTCGAAAATAAAGCTTTTTATATCCGACGTGGACGGAGTGTTGACCCGTGGGGAGATAATACTCGACGGTAACGGCTTGGAATATAAGGTCTTTCACGTCCGGGACGGGCACGGAATAAAGCTTCTGATGCGCGCCGGGGTGGATGTAGCGCTCATTACGGGCAGGAATTCCAAGGTGGTGAATGTCCGGGCCGGGGAGCTTGGAATAGAGCACGTAATCCAGGGGGCGAAGGAAAAACTCCCGGCATATCAAGAGCTTAAGGACAGACTGGGCGTAGTGGACGAGGAGGTCGCTTACATCGGGGACGATAATGTGGACCTGCCGGTTATGAGGCGGGTGGGGCTTTCTATCGCGGTTGCGGACGCCGAGCCGTATGTCAGGGAGGCGGCGGACATGGTAACGGAGAGGCGCGGGGGCGAGGCCGCAGTGCGAGAGGTCATAGATTTAATCCTTCAGGCGAGGGGAGACTGGGAGAGGGTAACCTCCGGATATTTCAAGGAATAACGCCTGATTAAAGGCGATTAAAAACCCGCCGTTTCTCTCATTATATAAATAACCTTCAATAAGTCGCCGCAGGCCGTTCAAACCCGCCGAAAACGCAAAATAGGATTTCAACGTTTTCAATGGGTTACAAAGGCGATAGTCGGATTCTTCGCTTCGCTCGGAATGACAGCGTTTTATTGTTTAACCGGTTGTAAAATAAATGGAATATCCATAGAAAACCCGCCAAATCGCCCCCTTCTCCGCCCCTCCTTTTTGCCCCGAAAATGCCCGAAAACGGCCCGTTTTCAGCCCGTTTCCGATTCCGCCGAAAAATTCGGGAATTTATAAAAATAATCCAAAGTTGGCGGGGAGTTATCGTAGCTCATAGTAAATTATCCTGAGAACGAACTTTCCCGACCGATTAGGTTTACTCTTGGTGCGTGGCTCGATATTATAATTAAATCGCATCGTAATTTCCAGACGCCGCCCGATGAATCTGGCAATTACAAATCAGGAAAACGGCGAACCCTCTCCCGGCCTTCGGCCATCCTCTCCCATGAAAGGGCGAGGGTAAGAAAAGCCGCCGGGTTCCCGATTTCACGGGAATGCCGGACGCAATAAACTTAAGCCCCTGCTTTTAGTCCGCCCGAAATCCCTTTACAAAACAGTTCCAATGCCTTATAATTCTTTAGTTCTATTGGCATTTTCCGAATGACAAAGAAAAAAGGAGCTTGAATTGTCCGAAGCGGAGATAGGAGTCATAGGCGGAAGCGGTCTCTACGACATGGAGGGCCTTAAATACGTTACGTCCGTCCGGGTGGATACACCGTTCGGGGAGCCGTCGGACGAGTTCGTCCTGGGCACCCTTGAAGGCAGGAGGCTCGCGTTTCTCCCGCGACATGGCCGGGGGCACAGGTTCACGCCCTCGGAGATAAACTACCGGGCGAACATCTACGCCATGAAGAAACTCGGCGTCGAGCGTATAATATCCGTCTCCGCCGTCGGGAGCATGAAGGAGGAAATCCGGCCCGGCGAGATTGTCGTCCCGGACCAGTTCTACGACCAGACTAAGAACCGCGTCAGCACGTTCTTCGGCGGCGGGGTCGTGGCGCACGTCGGATTTGCAGACCCGGTCTGCCCGGAGCTTGCGGGCGCGCTTTATGACGCGGGAGTTAAGGCCGGCGCGAAGATGCATAGGGGCGGGACGTATATCTGCATGGAAGGCCCGCAGTTCTCCACCAGGGGCGAATCGAGGATATACCGCGGCTGGGGAGTGGACGTAATCGGCATGACTAACGTAACGGAGGCGAAGCTTGCGCGCGAGGCGGAGATATGCTATGCGACGCTTGCGCTTGCGACGGACTACGACTGCTGGCACGAGACCGAGGAAGACGTTACAATCGAGGCCGTAATCGCCATCCTCAGAAAGAACGTGGAGACAGCCAAGAAGATTATTCAGATAGCCGTGGAGGCCATGCCGGTTTCGCGTTCGTGCGCGTGCGGGGATTCCCTGAAATACGCCATAATGACCTCGGCTGAGCTTATACCGGAGGAAACCAAAAGGAAACTCGACGCAATCATCGGGAAATACGTCGGGCAGGAGGTATAGCGATTGAGCTTGCTGGTCGTGGGTTCCATTGCGTTCGACAGTGTCAAGACACCGTTTGGAGCCGCCGATGAAGTACTGGGCGGTTCCGCGACATATTTCTCCACGGCGGCAAGCTACTTCACGGACGTGAAGCTTGTCGCGGTCGTCGGGGATGATTTTCCGGACAAGCACGTCCAGTTCCTTAAAAACCGCAGGATCGACGTCTCCGGCCTCCAGAAATCCGAGGGACGGACCTTCCGGTGGAAGGGCGAGTACGGCTACGACTTGAACGAAGCCAGGACGCTCGATACGCAGTTGAATGTGTTCGAGAGCTTCAGGCCGAATATCCCGGACGCATACCGCGCATCCGATGTCGTGTTCCTCGCCAATATCGACCCTGTGCTCCAGAGGGAAGTCCTGCACCAGATAAACAGGCCGAAGCTCGTCGCCTGCGATACCATGAACTTCTGGATAGGCGGAAAAAAGGACGAGCTTGTAAAGACGCTGGCCGAGGTGGACATACTCCTTATAAACGAGGCCGAGGCGAGGGAACTCGCCGGGGAGCCGAACCTCGTCAAGGCCGCGCGGGCCGTGCAGGCGATGGGGCCCGGCACCCTTATCGTAAAGCGGGGCGAATACGGCTCCGTAATGTTCAATTCCGGCGGGATATTCTCCGCCCCGGCATATCCCCTTGAGGCCGTATTCGACCCGACCGGCGCCGGGGACAGCTTCGCGGGCGGGTTCATGGGATACCTGGACAACGTGCAGAATTTCGACGAGGCGTCGCTTCGGCAGGCGATAATATTCGGGAGCGTCATGGCGTCCTTCAACGTGGAGGACTTCAGCCTGAACGGGATGAAAAGTCTCGACTACAAGGAAATCGAAGGGCGCTACAGGGAGTTTAGGAAGATAACATTTTTCGAGGACATAGCATGAAAAAGCCGATATTTATTATCCTGACCCTCCTGACCTCCGCTCTGCTTCTCTCCGCCTGCGCAAGCGGCCCGACTCCAGTCCAGGAATCCATATCCCACTATAAGAACGGACTGAATCGGATGCAGTCCGGAAACAACGAATCCGCGCTATACGAATTCAATATGGCGATTCAGGAGAACCCGGATAATCTCGGCGCGCATTTCGCGGCGGGAATAATCTATTACAACGAAGGGAGCTTCGACAAAGCGATATCGGAGTTCAAGACGACCATATCGCTCGACCCGAACTACGGCGAGGCCCATAACAACCTTGGGCTTGCGTACGCGCGGAAGAAAGATTATTCCGATGCGATAACGGAGCTTGAAAAGGCTATAAACAATCCGGTTTATCCCACAAAAGACCAGGCGCTTGTCAACATCGGAAACGTCTACGACTCCATGGGAAAACACAAGAAGGCGGCCAAATCCTTCCGCAAGGCGCTGCTGTCGAATCCCTACAATGTCGACGCGATGTACGGCCTTGCGGACGAGTATAAAAAACTTGGCGACATGAAGAACGCGGAGAGGTTCTTCAGGAAGACTATCGATGCTGCCCCAAAGAGCGCCCAGGCTTATTACGAGCTCGGCCTGGTGTATTTCCAGCAGGGCAGGAACGCCAAGGCCGCGGAGAGCCTGGAGAAGGCAAAAAGCCTGGCTCCGAACTCCAGGCTTTCGGCGCAGGCTGACAAGTATCTGAATCTATTAAAGTAAAATGCCAAACATCGGTGAAGAACTAAAGGTGGCGAGGGAGGCCAAAGGGCTTTCCCTTACCGAGATAGCCGAGAGGACGAGGATAAGCCATACATTCCTCAAGGCCCTGGAGGACGGCGATTACTCGGCCATCCCCGGCGACGTCTTCGTTGTCGGTTTCCTGCGGACTTATTCAAAGGAACTGGGCCTGAACGTCAAAGATATACTGGCGCGCTACAGGGAGCTGAATCTCCCGCCGAGGGAGGCGCCCGCGCCGGATGACCGGGATGTTCAACACCGCCCCAAGCCCTCGCTTATAAGTATATCCCGCGGTAAACACCAGGCGGAAAGACCGACGGGGAAAAAACACCCGGTATACCTGATAATCATTGCGGGGCTTCTCGCAGGCGCGGCCCTCACGGGAATAACCCTCCTGTTCGTTCCGAAAAGGCCCATGAAGGCGCAGGCTCCAAAGCTCCCCTTGCCGCCCGTTCGCCAGGCCCCGGCGCCCGTGGCGCAAAAGCCTCCGGCCCCGGCAATGAAGGCCGTAACGTCCTTCAAAAACCGCACGACCGTATCCCATACCGCCCGGAAACCCTTTCAGGCAATCGGCCCGCTCACTCTCAAGCTTTTCGCCGTCGAGGACAGCTACTACTCCTACAGGGCCGACAATGCAAGCGGGATGAGCGGTATCCTGAAAAAGGGCAACGCCCGGATAATAAATGCGAACAAACAGATAGTCCTGACGCTCGGAAACGCGGGCGGAGTGCGCGCCCGGCTCAACGGCAAGGATATGGGGCCGCTCGGCAAACGTGCCGAGGTTGTCAGGGGTCTTCTGTTCACCAGCGCAAAACAGGGCGTATCGCCCTGAATACACGCCTTTTCCCTTTGACTGCTTCCAGCCTCTCTGATATAAATTTACTATGTATGAATATATCTTAATCCCGGTGGACGGGAGCGAGGTATCGGATGTCGTTGCCCGGGAATCTCACCGGCCGTCTTGTTAATAAGGCCGGCTTGAGGTATATTTAAACTAAAGGAGGATTTTGAAATGCTTCCTGCGGCGGTTCTGATAATAGCCATTGCCTTTGCAGTTGCGGTCCTGACGCTGATTCCGGTCATGATACAGCTTAGAAGCACGCTGAAATCCATTGAATCCACCTTGAACGACCTGAACGGTTCCGTAAAGACGCTGATAAACGTGGAAGTAATGCCGCTGGTCGGCTCTGTGAGGAATACGATCGATGAGGTAAACGGAATAGTTGCGGCGGCAAAGACCGGGGTTGAAAAAGTCGAGGGGACGGTCGATGCGGTAACCGGCACGGTCAATGGCATAAATGCCATAATAAACGAGAACATACGGGGTCCATTAATCGATGCGGCGGCGTACCTCGCCGGGATAAAGGCCGGGGTGCGGACATTGGTCGAAAACCTCAGGTCATGGAAAAAGAAGGAGGTAGCTTAAATGTACGAAGAAAAGAACTTCTCCACCGGTTCGATGGTTATTTCGTTCCTTGTCGGCGGCATCGTCGGCGCCGGCATAGCGCTTCTGACGGCACCGCAGTCCGGGCGCGAGACAAGGGAAAAAATCAGCGAGTTCGCCGGAGACGCGAAGGACAAGGTCTGGAGTGTGGGCCAGAGCGCAAAGCTTAAGATTGCGGATACCTTAAGCCGCGGACGGGAATACCTTGAAGAGAAAAAACCGGCCATACAGGGCGCGGTAGAGGCCGGGAAAAAGGCCATGGAAGAGGAGAAGGCGCGCCTCCATAGCCACGCGTAAGCGTTGACAGATTTTGTCATTGCGAGGAACCGAAGGCGACGCGGCAATCCCGGAATTTACTGATTCTCTTAAAAACCGAGATTGCTTCGCTGAAGCTCGCAATGACAGTTTGTAATGTTTGCTGTAAGCCTAGGGGCGTGAGAGAGCCCCTTTTTTACTGTGATAAGCCATGTCGGATAACAACAAAACGGCTGTAAGCACCCTGAATATCGGCGGAATGACCTGCGCCTCGTGCTCTGCGGCGGTCGAGCGCGCGCTGAAGAAGCGGCCGGGGGTAATCTCCGCGAACGTAAACCTCGCGTCCGAGACGGCGCGCGTGGAATACGTGCCGGCGGAGATTTCCGAGGCCGGGCTAAAGGAAGCGGTAATAAAGACCGGATATCAGGTGCTTGATAAGGAAGAGGCCGCCCCGGAGATAAAGGAGGCCAGGGAGGAAGAGGAGCTTCGGGATCTCAGGATAAAGGTGATTTTCAGCATAGTCGCAAGCTCCGTTATAATGGCGTCCTCGTTCCACGGCGTATCCATGCCGGTTTCTCACAGGGTGCTCGATTTCATACTCTTCGCGCTTGCGACGCCCGTGCAGTTCTGGGCGGGCCAGCGGTTCTACAAGGGCGCGTGGGGGACGCTTTCCCACGGGAGCGCCAACATGGACGTCCTTATTGCCACGGGCACGTCCACGGCCTATTTCTACAGTGCAGTCATCACCTTCTTCCCCGGCGTCTTCGCCGGTTTCGGCAGCGCCGTCTATTACGACACCTCCGCGATGATTATAACCCTCATCCTGCTTGGGAAGTTCCTCGAAGCCCGCTCGAAGGGCAAGGCGTCCGAGGCCGTGAAGCGGCTTATGAAGCTTTCCCCCAGGACGGCGAGGGTAGTCCGGGACGGGCAGGAGATGGAAATACTGGCGGAAGACGTTATGCCGGGAGACGTGGTAATCGTCCGGCCAGGAGAGAAAGTGCCCGTAGACGGGGCCGTAATCTCAGGGTTTTCCTCGCTGGACGAGTCCATGCTCACGGGCGAGAGCCTGCCCGTGGAAAAGGGCGAGGGCGAGACGGTTTTCGGCGGGACGCTGAACCTCACGGGCAGCTTTAAGTTTAAGGCCGAAAGGGTTGGAAAAGACACGGTTCTGGCCGGGATAATAAAGCTCGTTGAAGAGGCACAGGGCGCGAAGGCGCCGATTCAGAGGCTCGCGGACAAGGTGGCGGCGTATTTCGTCCCGTCGGTTATAGTAGTGGCGTTCGTGGCCTTCGGGGTATGGCTCGCCGCAGGGGAGGGCTTTACGTTCGCCCTGCTGGCCTTTATCGCAGTGCTTATAATAGCATGTCCGTGCGCGATGGGTCTTGCCACGCCGACGGCTATAATGGTCGGGACGGGCAGGGCCGCCGAAAAGGGCATAATATTCCGAGGCGGTGATGTATTAGAGCGGTTCGCCAAGGCGGATACGATTGTCCTGGACAAGACCGGGACGGTGACGGAAGGCAGGCCCAGGGTTATGGCGCTCAAAGAACTGGGGGACGGCGGTGAGGATTTCCTCGCCCTTGCCGCATCGGTAGAGAACTACTCCGAGCATCCCGTCGCCCTTGCCGTTACGGAAAAGGCGAGGGAGGAAAACCTCGTAATATCTCCGGCGTCCGGTTTCGAGGCCCTGCCGGGCTACGGGGCTCGGGCAAGGATTGGGGATGAAGATGTGCTTATAGGAAATGCCCGTCTCATGGCCGAAAACGGCGTGGATACGGCGCAGTTCACCCATGCCGGGGCGCTTTACGCGCAGGAAGGTTATACATCGATATTCGTTGCAAGGGACAAAAAGCCGGCAGGCATAATAGCGATTGCCGACGGTGTAAAGGAAGGCTCCGTAGAAGGCATACGGAGGCTCAAGGAGCTTGGCCTTGAAGTCATAATGCTTACCGGGGACACCGAGCTTGCGGCGCGCGCTGTGGCCAGGAAGGTAGGCGTCGAAAATGTGATATGGGGGGTGCTGCCGGACAGGAAGGAGAAGGTAATATCCGAGCTTCAGGCAAAGGGCAGGATTGTTGCGATGGTCGGGGACGGCATAAACGACGCGCCCGCGCTTGCGAGGGCCGACATAGGCATCGCCGTGGGGACAGGGACGGACGCCGCAATCGAGGCATCCGACATAATGCTTATAAAGCCTGAGCTTACACGCGCGGCGGAGGCCCTTGAGATAAGCCGGAAGACCCTCAGGACGATAAAGCAGAACCTTTTTTGGGCGTTTTTCTATAATACCGTCGGCATTCCGATGGCCGCCGGAGTCCTGTACCCGTCCTTCGGGATTCTCCTAAAGCCTGTAATGGCCGCAGCCGCCATGGCCCTCTCTTCCGTGTCCGTCGTGAGCAACTCACTTCGCCTGCGCAAGGCTTAATCCGTAATTCCTCTTGAATAATTTACCGGCCTGTATTAATATTCCAATACAAGAAAGCCTGTCATTCCGGTAAATCCATAAGACTGAGGAAGTTATGAAAAATTTCCTGAAATTCACCGTTATCATCCTCTCACTTGGCCTTTTCATGCACTCTTCCTGGGGAGATACCCCGAAGACATGCCCGGCGAAAATAGATATTACCGAAACGGGTTTTATGAAGGCGCACGGCATAGCCAATATGAAGGACTATTCCATCTGGCTCAAAGAGCACTCCGTCTGGCGCAGGAAATACGAGGACGAACTGGAGAATTATTCGTTCATTCCCCAGCAGCCCGCGCCTGAAAGGCACCCGTAAAATTGCATAACATCGAGTCGGTTGCGCGCGTGGCCGCTCTCTGGCTTTCCATAGGCGCGGGAGCAGTGTTCCTGCTCAGGCCGGCGGTTTCAAAAAAGCCCGTGCTCATTGCCGCCGAGGCGCTGACGCTTTTATATTTTGCGGCCATAACCCTCTCGCTCGCCGTCAGGACGATTGAATCCGGCCATGCCCCTATGGCCAACAGGTACGAGTCCCTCGCCTCGTTCGCCTGGTCGATAGGCTTCGTATACTGGTTCGTCAGGATACGCTACAGGGAATTCCGTATCGGGTATTTCCTCATGCCGCTGGCCGCGCTGGTGATGTTCATGGTGAGCATATCGCCCAGCCAAATCACGCCGCTTTATCCCGCGCTCGATACATGGATGTTCACGACGCACGTTGGTTCGGCCTTCGTAGGATACGGGTTCTTCGGGGCGTCTTTCGCGGGCGCGGCGCTGTATCTCGTCTCGAAGGCCGAGGCCGAAAGGCGGCTTGAGGAACTTGTCTTCCGCACGGCCTATTACGGCTACGTCCTGTTCACAATCTCGATGGTCGTGGGCGGCATCTGGGCGTATCTCGCCTGGGGGACGTGGTGGCTGTGGAAGGTGAAGGAGATGTGGTCGTTTCTTATCTGGATATTCTATGCCGGGTTCCTGCACGCATATTACGTAAAGAGGCTCCGCGGCAGGGGGGTCGCCTGGCTTTCGATACTCGGTTTCGCCATAACCATGTTCACGTATATAGGCGTCGGCATTTTTATGAAGAACACGCACCAACTATAAGGGGCCGTTTATTGTGAGACGACTCTGGGATTTCTTCAACTCGCTTAAGCTCACCGTATACCTCGTCCTGGCGATAACGGCGGTCGCCATGTACGGCTCGTTCGTGATTTACTTCCATCCCCAAATCTTCGGGGACATGGATATGAATATATTCTTCCCCTTTCTGTTCACGACGGGCATCGGCCATCTCTCCCTGTCCTGGTGGCTATTCCTCCTGATATTCCTCGTCCTGCTCTTCGGCATAAACACGTCCGTCTGCACGATTGATCGCCTGCCGAAGGTCGTAAAAAAATACAGGGACCCGCTCTCGAACCTGCGCGAGGTTGAGGCCGGAGGAGAAAAAGGCGTCCTGCTCGAAATCCCGGAGGCGGAGCTTTCGGCGAAACTTGCAAGGAGCGGATACAGGGTGTTCGCTCAGGACAACCTGCTCTTCGCCGAGAAGAACCGGTGGCTTCCGTTTATTCCGTATGTCGTGCACATCGGTGTCGTTTTTGTGCTCGTGGCGCACCTCATAAGCGCCGTGTCCGGCTACAGGCACGGCGGTGTCAGGATAAACGAAGGCCGGACAATCAAGGCCCCGGAGGGCGATTATTACCTCCGGCTGGACAAGGTGCGGGTGGACTTCAGGCGGGACGGGAGCCTGAAGGACTACGGGAGCAAACTTACCGCATTGAAGGGCGACGGCAGCGTGATAAAACAGGCATTCGCGGGCGCGAACAGGCCGATGTTCGTGCGCGGCGCGGCGATATATCAGCGCGATTTCGGGCAGGATCTAAACGGCATCGTTATCAGGGCGTCCGTAAAATCCAACAAGACCGGCGGATACCTGAAAATACCGAAAACTGCGGGTTATGCAGAGATTCCCGACACGCCCTACAGGGTTCGGGTGGACGGTTTCATAAGCGACTTTGCCGTTGACGAAAACGGCGCGCCATATTCACAGTCGGACGAATTTGCGAACCCGGCGGCAATGATAACCTTACTAAAGAACGGAAAACCGGAGTCCTCCGGCTGGATATTCCTCAAGATGCCGCAGAATGATACCTTTCACAACCCCGACGTGGACGTAAAGTTCACCGACCTCGACATGCTCTCCTACAGCGTCTTCGACATCAACCGCGACCCGAGCGCCCTCCTGGCCCTTGCCGCCTCCTGCATTGTTATGTTCGGCTCGATAATTACGCTTTATTTCCGCCGGGAGCGCGTCTGGGCGGCGTTCAAGGGCGGCAAGGCGCAGGTGGTTTGTTCGGATGACGGGATGTATGATAATCTCAGCTCCCGCTGACGGAGATGGGCTTAAGCAAGAGCGACGGCGCGCCGAGCCTGCCGACGAAGCGCAGGTCGCTCCCTACCGTGTCGATCCCGGAAAAAATCGAGATGAGGTTCCCCGCAATAGCGCCTTCGCGCACTGGATAGGCGACCCTGCCGTTTTCTATCCAGAGGCCCGCGATGCCGACGGAAAAATCGCCGGATATGGGGTTTGCCGTGTGCATGCCGAGGACTTCGCGGACAAGAAGACCATTGTCGATGCGGCTGATAAGATCGTTTTTGTTTAAATTCCCTTTTTCGATGTAGAGGTTTGCGGGGCCGACTCCCGGCGCGGAGCGGAAACCGCCCCTGACGGCGCTCCCTGTCGAGGCGCCGCCCGTTCTTTTGGCCGTGTAGGCGTTATGCAGGAAGCCCTTAAAAACCCCGCCTTGCACCAGTATATTTCTGCGCGATGCGGCGCCCTCGTCGTCGAACGGGCGGGTGGAAAGGCCCCCGGGGAGCGTCCCGTCGTCGATGATGCTTATGGCGTCGGAGAATATCTTCTCTCCCGTTTTTCCGGCCAGGAGCGACCGGCCCTTCACGAGAGATTCGCCCGAAAACGACGATGCAAGCGTCCCAAGGAATTCCGAGGCGACTATGTTCTCAAGTATCACGGGGAATTTTCCTGTCGGGGTCTTCCGTGCCTTGAGCAGGCTTACGGCCTTTTCTCCCGCCTCCGCCCCGGCTGCATGGTAGTCCAATCCGGAGAGCCTGCGGGAATAGTCGAACCCGTAGCCCATCTGAGAGTCTCCGTCTTCTTCCGCGACGGCCATTACGCCGCAGGAAAGCCATGTGCCGCGCGAGAGGGCCTTGAGGCCCTCCGAGCTTATTATTGTCCAGAGGGCTGTGGTTATCGACACCGACGCCTTGCGCACCTTCGTAATCCTGCGGTCGTAAGAAATTGCCGCTTCTTCGATCTCTATTGCGCGGGCAACCGCATAATCCGCGGAGGTTTCTGCGACCTCTTCGTCGTATTCCAATATATCCGGGAACGCCTCGCCGGATGGGACGGGAATGTTGTTTGAGCCGTCAGGCTCAGAGTTGCGCGCGCTCTCCAGGGCCATAATAACCGCATCGCGCACCGCTTCAACCGACCCGGCGGCAAACGAGAAGCCGAGCCGCCCATCCGGCATGAGCGTCCTGATGCCCGCGCCCCAGGACTGCGCCTGTTCGAAGGCGTCAAGTTTTTTATCCTTGGCCTCGGCGCTTATGGAGGAGTTCCATCGGACGTATACGTCGAAGCTTCTCGCGCCTTTTTCACGCAGCGCTTCGGCTGCGTCATCCGCTGCGCCAAGGATGATTTCCTCGTGTTTTTCCGTTTCATTCATAGTAGCTTGCGGAAGCGGTGTCGGATTCCCAGACGGTTACCATGGATACCTGGACGCCCTCCGTGTTGATCTTCTTGGACAGGCCCTCGTATATCCATTTTGCGATGTTTTCCGAGGATGGATTAATCTCCGTGAACGGGAACACCTCGTTAAGAAACGCATGTTCGACTATGGAAAGCAGTTCGTTCGTGTTGTCCTTGAGTTCCTTGAAGTCCATCGCCAGACCTATCTCGTTTAAGTTTTCCGCTACGGCGCAGACCACCACCTTCCAGTTGTGGCCGTGGAGTCTCTCGCATCTGCCGCCGTAATTCCTTAGCTGGTGCGCGGCGGCGAATTTCGTCTCTATCATAAGTTCGTACATTTCATGTCCCTCGGTATTTTTCAGTGCGGGTAATCTTCTAATGATATTTTAATTTAAGGCGTTAGTCAAGAAAACATGCCGGTATTTTACCCGTTCCCTTGCCGGAAGCGCGCCTCTCTGGTATTATTTTTATTGTCATGGAATATATCCTCGTGGTATATTTCATAGTTTACCGGAGCATTACGCATGGAGGAGCGGATGGCCAGGGAGAACGAGAATGGGCGTGGAAGCCCGAAGCTGATTTGCACCATACGGAAGATATTGATTTACGCGGACGACGTGGTGCACGTTTTCGTTGCGCTTGCGCTGCTTTTATCCGCCGTTTTCATGCTTGTTTTTACGGCGACGGATTTCGCCGCCGTTAACATATCCTCAATACTCCTGATTATAAACGACATCCTGTTCGTCCTGATTATAATGGAGCTTTTCTGGACGGTCATCAGGTATCTCAAGCGCCAGGAGTTTTCTCTGAAGCCTTTCCTTGGGATAGGCATTATTTCGAGCCTGCGGCGGATATTGATGCTTGAGGCGCAGATGTCCATTAACGGGCACGCAGACTATTATTCTCTTGAGGAGCTTGGGGTCAGCGCCGCGATAGTGCTGGTGCTGGTTCTTTCCTATTTTCTGATGGCAAAGGTGGAAAAGAAATCCGCCGAATAAAAAATGATACCCAGGCTGCTGATAAAATGGCTTATAAACTCGCTCGCGGTATTCGCAGCCGGCTACCTGGTCTACGGCATCCATATCCTCAACTTCCGGTCGGGCGTTACCGCCGCCGCGCTCCTGGGGATTGTCAACGCATTCATAAGGCCCGTCCTTATAATACTTACCATGCCGCTCAATATCCTTACGCTTGGGCTCTTTACGCTTGTGATAAACGCCCTTATGCTGAAGCTCGTCTCGTGGGCAGTGGCGGGGTTTGAGGTTACGGGCTTCTGGCCGGCCTTCTGGGGCGCGCTCGTAATCAGCCTCGTCAGCTGGTTAATCTCGATACTTTTCGACGCCGAGTTTCACTTCTTCAAAGGGAGGTCGTAATGTCCCACCTGCATATTCCGGACGGTGTCCTTCCGGTATGGTTCTGGCTTACCGGGTATGTTATAGCCGCGATAGCCGTCGCCCTGTCGCTTTTCATGGTGCGCAAGGTTGACTTGAAGAAGAAGGTGCCGCTCCTCGGCATGATGTCCGCGATGATGCTCGTCGGGATGAGCCTTGAAATGGCTCCGATAGCCTATCACGTGAACCTGTCCGTCATAACCGGCATCATAGTCGGCCCGTGGCTGGCTATCGTGGCCGCGTTCATAGTAAACTTTATTCTATCGCTTGTGGGGCACGGCGGGGTGACGACCGTCGGCCTCAATACGATTGTCATAGGGTTCGAGGGCGTGATGGGCTATTGGTTGTTTTCCGTCTTCCGAAGAATGGCGAAACCCGGCAAATCCGCCGCCGCCGCGACGGTCATTACGCTCTTCATGTCAACATGTCTCATGCTCCTCATAGTCTATCTCGCAAATATAAACTTCAGCTTGCCGTCGTCCGGCGAGATACGGGATATTATAGAGACGCATCCAGCAAAGGCGCTGGGCGGGCTTTTGAAGATAAATACCGGTTTCAATTTCAAATTTTTCGCCGTCGCAGCCCTCGGTCTCGGCCCGATAGGCTGGGTTATAGAGGCCCTGGTTACTGGGGTGGCTGTAAGGTTCATCAGCAGGGTCAAGCCTGAAATAATCTCATAGGACGGGCACTTGGACATCACGCGGATAGATTACTGGGCCGCTTCCGGGAAAAGCGTCATACACAGGTCTTCGCCCGTCTCAAAAGTCATCGCCACGTCCATGGTAATAGCCTCCGTCATAATCACGTGGGACCTGGGCCTGCTGGCGGGCCTGTACCTGAGCGTGCTTATGACAGTGAGGCTCTCCATGCTTCCCGTAAGATATGTAATCGCAATATCGCTCCTGCCGGCGGCGTTTACGATACTTTACGCCCTGAGCCTCGCGTCCGGCGGCTGGATATTGCCGGCGACGATTATGCTGAAGGCCGTTACAGCCGCATCGGCGATGATACTGCTCATTTCCACAACCCCGTTTACGGAGGTCGTGGATCTCGCGGGCCGGTGGATGCCGCAGGTCATAAGGGACGGGATTTTCATGACATACCGCTCGTTCTTCATACTGCTTGGGCTTATGAACAATTTCCTGACGGCCCTGAGGCTGCGCGGCGGGCTGAGACCAAGGCGGATGGTGAGCAACGCCTCGAACATGGCTGCGGGGATAGGGATGCTTTTCATACTTGCATACGAGAAGAGCCAGAGGCTCTACGACGTAATGTCCATACGGGGCTACAACGGCAAGCTCTGTGCCCGGAGGGAAATTTCAAGACCGGGCCTTCGGGACATGCCGTATCTTTTGGTTACCGCGGCCTTCCTGATTATGGCAATCCTTAAGAAAGGCCCTTTTTCCGGGGGCGGTATTATAATTTTAATTGTTGTTACAATCTATGTTGTGTCGATGGAGGCCCTGAGGTTTTGGAAGAAATCGTCCGCATAAGCTGTATAAGACATATATATCCCGACTCCACGGAGGTTTATCTCTGCGGGCTTGATTTTGTCGTCCGGAGGGGGGAGAGGGTAGTTATAATCGGCCCGAACGGCAGCGGAAAGACTACGCTTCTGTTCCATATCCTGGGGCTTTTGAAGGCGGACAAGGGGGACATAAAGGTATTCGGATACGACCCCTCGAAGGATTTTGATAAAATAAGAGAGAAGATCGGCGTGGTGCTCCAGAACGTGGAAGACCAGATTATCGCGCCGACGGTAGAGGAAGACGTCTCGTTCGCGCCGAGGAATTACGGCTATCCGAAGCACGGTGTTGAACACCTTGTGGACGAGGCGCTAAGCGAGCTTGGAATAAACAATATCCGCAAGAAAGTATGCCATTACTTAAGCGGCGGCGAGAAGAGGAAGGTTGCGCTTGCGGGGGCGCTTGTGCTGAAGCCGGAACTCCTGGTGCTCGACGAGCCGTTCGAGGGGCTCGACCCTATGTCCCGGAAAGAGCTGGCCGCGCTCCTCAACAAGCTGAACAAGAAGTGGGGCATGTCCATACTTATGTCTACGCACGACATAAACATCGTAAGCCGGATGGCGGACTCCGTTTACGTCCTGGGTGAGGGGGGCCGGATAATGGTGCGGGATACGCCGGCGGATCTTTTCTCCCGGACGGATTACTATAAGCACGCAAGGCTCGATTTCCCCATTCTCGTGGAGCTTTTCAAGGAGCTTCAGGAAAAGGGGCTGGACGTTGGATTGCCCGCCGATGTCAGCGACGCGGCTGAGAGAATAGCGAATATTCTCAAGCGGGAAAAGTAGAAGTTCTTCCAAAGAAGTCCTGTCAGATTCAAGAAACGGGGAAATAACCGCAAAAGCGCCTATGGGCGATATATGATGCCGTCCACCATGCGTATCGTCCTGTCGGCCATCCCGGCAAGCTTCTCGTTGTGCGTCACAATTATGGAAGTGAGGCCCTTTTCCCGGTTCAGCTTCTTTAAAAGCTCGTGCACGGATTGTGCGGTATGCGTATCGAGGTTGCCGGTAGGTTCGTCCGCGAGCATTACCTTGGGCTCGGACATCAGCGCTCTGGCGATTGCCACCCTCTGCTGTTCCCCGCCGGAAAGCTCGCCGGGCCGGTGGATAAGCCGCCCGGAAAGCCCCACTTCATCGAGCAGCGCCTCGGCGCGGAGCCTCGCCGTTTTCGGGTCGATACCCCCTATCATGGACGGTATCAGGACATTCTCAAGGGCGGAGAACTCCGGCAGGAGGTGATGGAACTGGAACACGAACCCGATATTTTTGTTCCTGAACGAGGCAAGCTCCCTGTCAGGCATTCCGAAGATGTCCCTGTCGTCGTAGAGGACCTGGCCGGACGTGGGTTTGTCCAGCGCCCCGATTACGTGCAGAAGGGTGCTTTTCCCGACGCCCGACGCGCCGACAATGGAAAGCATTTCCCCATGCGGGATGTCGAGGTCGATGCCCTTCAGGACCGAGACCTCGGAGTCTCCCATGCGGAACGATTTCAGCAGGCCGTGGACGGATATGATGAACGGAGCGCTCACTTGTTTCCGCTAATTTCTCCGGCCTTTACCTTCAGCCTTGAATATAATTTTTCCAGCACGGTCATAAATTTTTTATCCGCCAGCCCGTCCTTCGCGCCTGCATGGAGCGTCTTGCCGAGCAGGTTTATCACGTCGCCAAGGGACTGGTTCTGCATATCTGGCGGGGCGGTGAATACTATCTTCTGGACGTCTCCGCCGGAGATTATATTCTCTCCGTAGCGCGTAAAGACGTCCACTTCTTTCACTTGCAGGTTCATGTTGCCGAAAATGCCTTCGCTCTCAGACGACAGTATCACTTTCTGCATCGCGCCGTTTCTGAGCAGTATGTTCACCGGCTGTCTGTCGCCTTCGACGGGCAGGAACTCCATCCGGGAGACGTCGGAGAGCATGAAGCTGTAAAGGCTGCCTTCCGTATTGCCGCGAAGGATATCGAAATCGTACCTGTACGTGGGCGCGATGGCCGGAAGCTTCCAGCTTGTGTGGATGACGATGATTCCGTTCCTTATCGCGCCGCTTTGCTTGTATACCGAGCCCTGAAGCAGGAAGCCGGAATTGGAAGAGATCTGTCCGCCCGTCCCGGCGCAAAACGCCTGGGAAGCGATAAAGACGGAGAATACCACGAAAGCCGCGATAGTTTTAAGTCTCATGCCATTACCTCCTTTATTCGTACCTGAGGGCCTCAAGCGGGTCGAGCTTCGCCGCCTGCCGGGACGGATAAAGCGTCGCCCCGAAACTGATTATTATGGCGGAAGCGCACACGACTATTATCTCGACAGGGTCCATCCTTACGGGCAGATGGTTGATGTAATAAATATCGCTGGGGAGCGTTATCAGATGTGTTTTCTCTACGATAAGACATATCCCAAGCCCGCCCGCAAGCCCGATGAACGTCCCGACGAGTCCGATAATCGTGCCGTTTATCATGAATATTTTCATTATGCCTCTATTTGTCGCACCCATTGACTTGAGTATCGCAATCTCTCTCGCCTTGTCCATGACTATCATTATGAGCGTGCTGACGATGTTGAAAGACGCGACTATGATGATAAGCACGAGTATGACGAACATGGTAATCTTCTCAAGCTTCAGCGCGGAGAAAAGGCTCCGGTTCATCTGTATCCAGTCCTGCGCGCGAAACGGAAAGCCGAGGCGTTTCTGTATCGTTTTGGCCAATGGCGCGGCTCTGCCAAGGTCGTCTATCCGCACCTCGAAGCCCGTGATGGAATCTCCGAATCCGAAGAATTTCTGCGCCTCCGGGATGGATATGTACGCAAGCTTGGAGTCGTATTCGTACATGCCGGTGTCGAAAATCCCGCGGACTGTGAATTCCTTGAACTTCGGCGCCGGGCCGAGCGGGGTTATGGTGCCGAACGGAGATACCACCCGCACCTTGTCTCCCATCCGCACGTCGAGGTTGACAGCCAATTCCCGCCCAAGAAGTATTCCAGGCGCGGAACCGGGCGCTGAGAGACCAGATATGCTCCCGGAGACCATTGTCTTCGAGAGCTTTGTAACCTTTCCTATGGACGAGGGGTCAACACCTTTCAGGATTATCCCGGAGACGCTGTTGGGAGATGTGAGCATGACCTCGCTGTATGTAAACGGAGCGACGGAGACAACGTGAGGGATCGCCTGTAGCTTCTTCATCTGGACGCCGTAATCCGCTATGCCCTTGTCGTAGAATGACGTTACTATAATGGGGGAGTTGGTGCCGAGGATTTTGCTTTCCAGGTCGTTCTCGAACCCGCTCATCACGGAAAGCACGACGATAAGCGTCATAACGCCAAGCGCCACGCCGCCGATGGAGATGATGGTATTGAGCGAGATAGGCGCGCGCTTGTGCTTGCCTTTCAAGTAGCGGAGCGCGATAAAAGAGGAGTAAGACATCTAAGGCTGCTCTTTCCGAAGCTGCGGAAAAAGGATTACATCACGAATTGACGGCGAGTCAGTCATCAGCATCACGAGGCGGTCGATTCCTATTCCCTCTCCGGCAGTCGGAGGCATACCGTATTCTAACGCGCGAATATAGTCCTCGTCCATGAATTGCGCTTCCTGGTCTCCTTTTTCACGTTGAGCGACCTGATCCTGAAAGCGCGATAGCTGATCCTGAGGGTCGTTAAGTTCGGAGAACGCGTTCGCCATTTCCCGACCTGCGATTATAAGCTCGAAGCGGTCTACCATGTCCGGATTCTTGTCATTCCTGCGCGAGAGCGGGGATAGTTCGACTGGATAGTCGGTGATAAACACCGGGTTCATTATCTTAAATTCAGTTGTTTTCTCGAATATCTCGTTGACCACTTTCGCAAGAGAGAGGTCGTCTTCGAGCGGCACGTTATTTTTCTTTGCGAACTGCCGCGCGCTCTCAAGGTCGCCTAAATCCCCGGCGGGAGCTCCCGCGAATTTTACAATGGCCTCTTCCATACTCATGCGCGGCCAGGGAGGAGTCAGATCTATTTCGTCGCCCTGATATGTAAACTTCAGGCTTCCTTTCATATCCTGGGCGGTATGGGCAAACAGTTCCTCTGTCAGGTCCATAAGGACGCGGTAGTCCGCATATGCCATATAAAATTCGAGCATCGTGAATTCAGGATTGTGTTTTATGGAGATGCCCTCGTTCCTGAAGTTCCTGTTAAGCTCGAATACCCTTTCAAGGCCGCCTACGATGAGGCGCTTCAAATAAAGTTCCGGTGCGATACGCAAGTATAAATCCATGTCCAGCGCGTTGTGGTGCGTGATGAACGGCCTTGCGGTCGCACCGCCTGGAATTCTCTGCATCATCGGCGTCTCGACTTCAAGGAACCCCAGCCCTTCCAGAAACGCGCGTATCGCTTTTATTATCCTGTTGCGCGTGACAAACGTATCGCGGACTTCCGGGTTTACGATTAAGTCCACGTATCTCTGGCGGTAGCGGGTCTCGATGTCGGTCAGGCCGTGCCATTTCTCAGGCAGAGGCCGAAGCGATTTGGACAAAAGCGCAAGCTTCTCCACCTCTATTGTCAGTTCGTTTGTCTTCGTGCGAAAGAGAAAACCTTCGACGCCGATATGGTCGCCGACATCCAGCAGGTTCATCAGCTTGAACTGCTCCTCGCCCAGCATGTCGCGCTTCATGTAAATCTGGATCTTGCCGCTCGCGTCGAGTATGTGCGCAAATGCGGCCTTGCCGAAGCTCCTGAGTGCGACTATTCTCCCCGCCGCTTTTACCTGGACTTTGTTGTTCTCCAGTTCTTCCTTGGAGGTTTCACCGTATTTGTTGTGAAGTTCCTTAGCGTGGTCTTTTACTTCGTAGCGCTGCCCGTAAGGGTTTATTCCCATCGCGTGAAGCTCTTCGAGTTTCTTTTTACGTACCTGTATCAGCTCGTTGTCCTCAAGCATTATTATTCCTCTCGTGAATTATAACGTCTTGGAATTATAGAAAGAAATTGCAGGCAGGTCAAGGGAATAAAGGCGGCTACTTCAGTATTTCCCCCGTCCTGTAGCTCCATAGTGCGAGGTCGAGGTCATCCATCCCGATTTTGATGTCCTTTGAAAACTCGCGCATCCTCTCTTCCATGAAGACATACTGCTTCCTGTTCGCCGGGCGTCTCGCCTCCGGGAGCACGCCCAGTTCGTGCAGCAGGCGGACTACGTGTATGTCGAGGATTGCGTAGCCTTCAAAACCGATGTTCCGCAGGAAGTGGCTCGCTTCTTTGTAGCCCAGGCCCTTGACGCCGGGGTTGTCGGCGAAGAAATCGCGGCGCTCGTGAAAGTCTGACAGGGATTCGATTTGCCTCTTGATTTTAAGGCCGCACTCGCTTTTTAAGTATTCCCGCGTATGCACAATATAATTCGGACGGGTCTTCCAGAAGCGGTATCTGCCGCAGAGGATATTCCGTATGCCTTCGGCGTCGGCGGTCAGAATGTCGTCGTCCGCAGCCTCGATGCAGGTGATGCCCATCCTCGCGGAGGTGTTCGCCGTCAGGATACAGAAGCAGAGTTCCTTGAATATCGCAAGGTCTCCCTGCCGCCATGTTTCCTTGAACTCGGCGAGGCGGGCGCGTATTTCGGCTTTGCGTGACTTGTAATGTCGCAAAAGCTCGTCAATAACTAAGGGCGGATTCTTCACTTCGTTCAGAATGACGACCTTCCTTTATCGGGGGAGTTATGATAGTTTATCGGCGTTTTCCTCACCCGGCTGGGCGCGCTTGCCCAGGAGATACGCCTCGATGAAGCCGTCTATGTCTCCGTCCATGACGGCGCCTATATTGCCGACCTCGTGGCCCGTCCTGTGGTCTTTTACCATCTGGTAGGGCATGAAGACGTAGGAGCGTATCTGGCTTCCCCAGGTGATGTCCTTTTTCGTGCTGTTAATTTTATCGCGCTCCTCTTCCTTCTTCTTCACCTCCAGGTCGTAGAGGCGGGAGCGCAGGACCTTGAACGCCTTGTCCTTGTTCTTGAACTGCGAACGCTCGTCCTGGCACTGCACGACAATGTTCGTCGGGATGTGCGTGATGCGTATTGCGGAGGAGGTCTTGTTTACGTGCTGGCCGCCCGCGCCGGAGGAGCGGTAGGTGTCTATCCGCAGGTCCTTTTCGTCTATCTCTATCTTTACGTCGTCCTCGACCTCCGGATATACGAAGACGGACGCGAAGCTCGTGTGCCTTCTCTTGTTGGCGTCGAAGGGGGAAATCCTTACCAGCCTGTGGACTCCGGCCTCGGCCTTCAAATAGCCGAACGCGTTTTTGCCGATTACCTCGACCGTCACGCTCTTGATGCCAGCCTCTTCGCCGGGCAGCGAGTCTATGATGTCCGTCCTGAAGCCGCTCCGCTCCGCCCACCGCAGGTACATCCGAAGGAGCATTTCCGCCCAGTCCTGGGATTCCGTGCCGCCCGCGCCGGGATGGATTGTGAGGATGGCGTTCAGCCTGTCGTTTTCGCCTGAGAGCATAAGCTCAAGTTCCGCCGAGTCCACGTCATGGGCGAGTTTTTGCATCCCCGCATCTATATCCGAAACCAGGGCTTCGCCACCTTCCTCAGAGGAAAGCTCCAGCATGACCGACAGGTCTTCGGACGCCTTGCTCAGGGATTCCCATGACGCTATGGAGTTCTGGAGCGCGGTCTTCTCCTTCATGAGCGACTGCGCGGCCTCGGCGTTTTCCCAGAACCCCTGCGCCTCCATAAGTGCGTTTATCTCCCGGACGCGCCTCTCCTTGGCCGGTATGTCAAAGATGCCTCCCCAGGGCCGAGACCCTGTCCTGGAGGCGAGCCAGCTCCCGCTGAACCTCTTCCATCGTTATCATGTCTTTATAAACCTCCTGGATAGGATTATACCAATAAAGAGCGCTGTTATTCCAGAGCATAAATAGGCGAAAACGTCCCCGTGCCGGGTGTAGAATGTCATTTTATCCATCAGTGGGATATTTCCCGTTATCTCGCCGCGCGTGAAGATTTCCGTTTCGGCGGATACCCTTCCCGACGGCAGGATAATTCCGGAGATACCCGTATTGGCGGCGCGCACCATCGCCCTCCTGTTCTCCACCGCCCGGAAGACCGCCATGTCGAAATGCTGATACGGCGCGCCGGAGTTCCCGAACCACGCGTCGTTTGTTATGGTGGCGAGAAAAGTAGCGCCGTTAAGCGCGAACTTTCGGACAAGCTCCGGGAATATCACCTCGAAACATATAGCCGTCCCGAAAGCGCCCTTGTCGGTGCGCATAACGGTATATTCCGTGCCTGCGCCGAAGTCGCCTATGCCGTGAACCATCTTGTTCACGAACGGCAGGAAGGTCTGCATCGGCACATATTCCCCGAATGGGACAAGATGGGTCTTGTCGTAGCGACCGGCCTCCCGGCCCGACGGGTCAAGCAGATACGCGCTGTTGTATTCTATGTCGTCGCCGTTCTTTTCCTCAATCGACGGGCTGCCGGTCAGAAGCCATGTATCCGCCTTCCTTACCGCGTCTTTAAGCTGCGCCTCCATGCCGCTGTCCTGAAAGCAGAACGGAGTGGCCGTCTCAGGCCAGATTATCAGGTCCGGACGGTTTTTCTGCGCGGCGGCTTCGGCCGTAAGGTTCTTGTAAATATCGAATACCTTGTCCTGAAAGGCCGGGTTCCATTTATGAAACTGGTCAATATCCCCCTGGACGAGGGTTATCCTCATGGAGCCGTAAGGACGCGGGAGGTTCGCAAGGCGGTAATTTCCATATAAAGCGCATGCCGCAAAAACCGCCGAGGCTATGATGGGCATAATATATTTTCTGTAGTTTGCATATTCCCTGCGGGCCATTATGGCCACAAGTTCGGCAATCGCCGCGTTTACAAGGACAATCAAGGCGGACACGCCGTAAACGCCGGTAATGTCGGCAATCTGTATCATGGGCAGGTTATTGTGCTGGGAATATCCGAGCAGGTTCCAGGGGAAGCCGGAGATGGCGTAATTCCGCAGCAGTTCCAACGCCGCCCAGAACGCAGGGGCCGGGAAGAGCGCCGCCTGCCCGGCATATGCGCGCGCCTTTGCATACAGCCACGCGAACGCGCCGACATAAAGGGCGAGATAGGCCGAGAGCGCGATGAGCAGGAAAAAGCTTGGGATTAAACCAAGCCCCCCGTACTGCCGCATGACTATAAGAACCCATTTCAGGGAAACGGTATAAAAGACTATTCCGGCGGCGAAGCCCTCTTTGAAGGATTGCCGGGGCGTTTTTTCCCGTATCGAGTAAAGGAGCGGGACGAGCGCGACCCATGCCAGGGCGGACATGTCCGGCTTCGGGAAGGACAGCGCGAGGAGGATGCCGGAGATAACGGGGAGGAAAAACAGGGAAATGTTACTCATTGCCCTTCTGGTTTTTAAGCCACTTCAGGAGCTCTTCCCCCATCCTGGAAACAGCCCCCGGCTCCTTCTGCTGGACGGAAAAAGACTGTTCCTTTCTGGGCGGTCTTTTGGGGCGCGGAAGGGTTTTCGGGCGGGATTTCGGCGCTGGAGCCGTCTTGGGTTCGGATAACGGGCGCGTCTGAGTCTCGGCGCGATCCTGCGCCGCGGCTTCGGAGAGTTTCAGGATTGAATGGCGATATACCATCATCTCGGCGCCGTTTTCAAGGAAAACGACATAGCCGTCGAACCGCTTTATCCTGCCTGTGAGCCGGGAGCCGTCTTTCAGGACAAAAGCGGCCTCCGTTCCCCTGGAATAAAACTCTTCGAGCGTATCGTCAAACGGATTGCCGTTCATTTTCCCTCGACTGAAGCCGGGCTGCCGGTCTGCCGCCGCCTGTAACCGGGGCTGATGCTGCATATACCGTGCTTGTATATCATAGCCTGGCCCCTGCCGGTCCTTATGGAGATGGTGAAGCCGTCGTAGCCGTCTATGACGCCCCGGATTTCTTCGCCGTTTATGAGCCGCAGGAGGGCGAGAGTCCGCTCCTTTACAAAGCGGCTCAGGAACTCGTCCTGCACGCGGGATTTCTGCGGAAACTGCTCTTCGTCCATCGGGGCTTTGAAGAAGGATTCATCGAGGATGTCGCGCGGGGGAATCGCCTGGAAGACTTCCTTTTTCATAAGCGCGACTACGCGCCCTTCGGATTCGAGCGTCAGGTCGTATTTCCCGACCGATTTTACCACGCCGGTCAGCCTTTCGCGGTTGGCGAGGGTAAGTCTTAAGGGAAGCGCCTCATCCGAGGCTATCTTCAAAAAAGATTCTTCGAGCTTGAGTGATTGAGTCATCCGGTGCCGTAAGTAAGGATATATCAGTCGGTCATGCAGTCCGGGCAGGAGCCGTAGAATTCAAGGCGATGCCGCGCCACTTTTACGCCCATCCGTCTGGCGACCTCATGCTCCATCTCTATAAATTCCGGGGTCTCGATGTCGAGTATCCTGCCGCAGTGCTCGCAGGTGAAGTGGTAATGCCTCGACGCATTGCCGTCGAACCGGCTGAAACCTTTGCCGTAGGACAGCTCGAGTATCTCTCCCTGGTTTTTCAGAATATTGAGGTTCCTGTACACCGTGCCGAGGCTGATATTGGGTATTTTTTTACGCACCCTGTCGTATACCCAGTCAGCCGTCGGATGGGACTTCGTGTTCTTCAGAACTTCGAGGATAACCCTCTTCTGTTTGGTCATTCTGTACTTGACACCATCTACGTTTTTCATGGCAGATGTCCCGTTGTTATTGGCTGGATTCAACTTGTAAGCGCAGCTTTTGCCGGTTTGTTTTAACCGTCGTTTCTGCGCGTCCCCCATTTAACAGGCTTCCGTTACCCTTTCCAATAGCCACTTGAACATGGTTATCGGGTCGGACATGAACCTGGTAGTTAATATGCGAAACGCTCCGAATGGGTTTTTTATTATCCTGTGTGCCTGAAAACTCAGAATCAACCTGGAGACGAATCTTTCCACCTGCGCGGGCGTAAAGTCCGGAGTCTTGATGCTGGCCCTTCTCGTAATCAGGTCCTTGTAGTCGAAACCGTCGGCGAGATAGCCGTCCTTGACGCAGACCTCATACAGCCGTGTGCCCGGATAAGGCGTTGCTATCATGAAGTTAGCCTTGTCGAGCCCTAGATGCAGGGCATATTTGAACGTCTCTTTCATCTGCTCGAAGGTCTCACCCGGAAATCCCAGCACAAAGAAGCCCTCAGCTATTATTCCGCACCTCTTAGCCGCATCGATAAGAGTTTTGACCTTCTTAAGGTTGAGCGGTTTCTTGATTATCCCGTGGAGCACATGGTCGTTTCCTGACTCGATGGCAAAGGCCAGATGGTAGCACCCGCTTTTCCTCATCTTGGCAATCAAGGTTTCAGTAAGCCGCCACAGCGCCACGCCGTTGGGGGTTTTCCAGTGCAGGTTGAAGCCCTTGTCGATCATAAGGTCGAATATCTTCTCGGCCCGTTTGTTATCAAAGGTAAGGTTGTCGTCCTCGAAGAGGATCTCGTCTATGCCGTACTGCGTTTTCAAGAGTTCTATTTCCTTTATAACGTTTTCAGGAGACCTGACCCTGAACTTCCTGCCCCAGATGCCGTGAATCGAGCAGAATATGCAGTTCGCCGGACAGCCGCGCGACGTTATGATGGTCGTCGCGCGGTCACCCTTCGTCGAGACCCCGTGCGGCTTGTTGATCCGGAGATACTTTTCCATGTCGAGCAGATGCCGCGCCGGGAACGGTATTTCATCGAGGTCCCGGATGTAGTTCACTGGCGGGTTAATCAAAACCTTGTTACCCTGCCTGTATCCCAGGCCGTCAATCGCGGAAAGGGATTCTCCCGCCGACAGGGCCGCAAGAAGCTGGCTGAACCTGGCCTCGCCCTCACCTATGATGACGAAATCTATCTCCTCCCGTTCAAGCACCTCTTCCGGGACAGATGTCGGGTGTGCCCCGCCAACGCATATCTTTATGCTCTTGTCGAATTTCTTTATCTCGCGGCTTAACTCGCAGACCGTGTAAAAAAGGGTCGAAAAAGAGCAGGATATGCCTATGATGTCCGGTCTGAATTCCTTAACCCTCTTGAGTATTTCCTCATAGCTCAGCCCGTATCTGTGTCTGCCATCAGAAAATTTTATTTCCTCTTCGTACCCTTCCAATGGCGCATCGATGATCTTGACCGTGTACCCGTCCTTTTCAAGAACGGCTGCGATGTATGCAAGCCCAAGCGGCGGCTGCACGACTTTCGCTTCTCCAGGCCATCTTGAGAAAGGCGGCTGGATAAGTAGTACTCGGTTGAAGGCCGAATCCGGATTAGAAAAACACATTCTTTAAAAACATACCACGTATAAGAAAAAATTTCAAGGTAATTTACATTTATTTTTCTTCAATAATTTCAAGCCTTGCATACAAGGTTGCGAAAATTTATTATTATAAGGACGGTTCCTTGAATTTATCGTGGACAAAAAGCGCCGGAGGAATTATTATTTTCGTTAATCAAACCTAAAGGAGAAAATCCGTTGCAGAGAGCCGCCATAGGGGTCGATCTCGGAGGCACGAACCTGCGTTTCGGGCTGGTGAGCGAGGACGAAAAGATAATCTCGCGCCGTCTCACCGGGACAATGGCCACGGAGGGGGTGGAGATTGTCCTTGAGAGGCTGACGAGCGGCATCCGGACGCTTGCCATGAAGGCGGAATCGATGGGGCTGGAAGTGGCCGGAATCGGCATAGGAGTCCCCGGTATAACATCGGCCAGGGATGGCATCGTGCGGCTTTCCCCGAACCTGCCAGGCTGGCGGGATGTGCCGCTCCGCTCGCACTTAAGCGAAAACTTCCAATACCCCGTATACGTGGAAAACGACGCAAACGCTTATGCCTTGGGCGAGTACTGGTTCGGCGCCGGGAAGGGCGCAAAAAGCATGGTCTGCATTACACTTGGCACCGGGGTCGGCGGGGGTATAATTCTGGACGGGGGCATCTGGCGGGGCGCGGACGGCATGGCCGGAGAGGTCGGGCATATCACCGTAAACCCGGACGGGCCGCTCTGCCCGTGCGGGAACCGGGGGTGCCTGGAGAGGTATTCCTCGGCCACGGCGGTTATGGAAATGGCGGAATCCGCGGCCTCAGGGAACGGGAAAACCACCCTGAAAACCCTGCTGAAAAACGGCATGTTAACGCCGGAAGCCATTGCGGATGCAGCGAAAAAAGGCGACAGGGCGGCGGCGCGGATTTATTCGGAGGCCGGTAAATACCTTGGTATCGCCATTGCCGACCTAATTGACCTTCTTAATATGGAGTGTGTTGTAATCGGGGGCGGGATGTCCGGAGCATGGGAGCTTTTCATCGGGCCGCTCAGGGAGGAAGTCCAGGCCAGGGCGTTCAAAATACCGGCGCAACGGTGCAGAATAGTCCGGGGAAAACTCAAAGACGACGCCGGAATCCTCGGCGCGGCGGGACTTGCGCTGAAAACGAAACCTCCTGTTTCCCTTTGACTTTAGAATAAATTCAGTATAAAATTCTAAATTCGCATGAAAATCCAGAATATAAGAAATTTCAGCATTATTGCGCATATAGACCACGGCAAGTCCACGCTGGCAGACAGGATCCTCGAACTTACGGGCGCGCTCAGTTCCCGCGAGATGGAAGACCAGGTCCTTGATGACATGCCGCTTGAGCGCGAGCGCGGCATAACCATAAAGGCCCATGCCGTAAGGATAAACTTCCGGGCCGCGGACGGGAAGGACTACATCCTGAACCTTATCGACACGCCGGGACACGTGGATTTTACCTACGAAGTTTCCCGGAGCCTCGCCGCGTGCGAAGGGGTGCTTCTGGTGGTGGACGCCTCGCAGGGCGTGGAGGCACAGACGCTTGCGAACGCATACCTCGCCATAGACAACGACCTTGAGATAATCCCGGTTATAAATAAGATAGACCTTCCGAGCGCGGACATCGAGCGCGTGCGGACGGAGATAGAGGACGTCATCGGCCTGGACGCCTCCCAGGCGATACCCGTAAGCGCGAAGGAAGGCATCGGGATACGGGAGACGCTCGAAGCGGTGGTGGAGAAAATCAGCCCCCCGCAGGGCGACCCGGACGCGCCATTAAAGGCCCTGATATTCGACTCCTGGTTCGACAACTACCAGGGAGTGGTTGTGCTGGTGAGAGTTGTTGATGGGCGCGTCGGCAAGGGGACGAAGATAAAGCTTTTCTCGAATAACAAGGTATTAGAGGTCATGGAGGTAGGATATTCGACCCCGAAACTGATAAAGACGGAACAGCTTACCGCGGGCGACGTAGGCTATATCATAGCGGGGATAAAGAGGGTGCAGGACTCAAAAATAGGCGATACAATCACCTTTGCCGACAGGCCCGCGCCGGAGCCGCTTCCGGGCTACCGCGAGGTAAAGCCGATGGTCTTCTGCGGGCTTTATCCCACGGACACGCAGCAGTACGAAGACCTCCGGGACGCCCTTGAAAAGCTCAGGCTCAACGACTCCTCTTTCTCGTATGAGCCGGAGACCTCGCTTGCGCTGGGATTCGGTTTCCGCTGCGGGTTCCTGGGGCTATTGCACATGGAGATTATTCAGGAGCGCCTGGAGCGCGAGTTCGCTCTGTCCCTCCTTTCCACCGCCCCCACCGTCGTCTACAGGATTACGAAAACGGACGGGGAAGTCGTCATGGTGGACAACCCCGCGAAACTCCCCGACCTCCAGAAGATTGAGAAGATGGAGGAACCTTTCATACTGGCGACAATAATGGTCCCGAACGAGTATATCGGCTCCATACTCTCGCTGTGCCAGGAGAGGCGGGGAATCCAGAAAGACCTGAGCTACCTGGACCGTGACCGCTCGATGATAGCCTACGAACTGCCGTTAAACGAGATAGTCCTGGATTTCTATGACAGGCTGAAGTCCGTCAGCCGGGGCTACGCATCACTGGATTACGACTTCATCGGATACAGGGAATCGGACCTGGTCAAGCTCGACATATTATTGAACGGCGAGGGCGTGGACGCGCTTTCCCTGATAACTCACAAGGACAAGGCGGTCATGCGCGGCAGGGAACTGGCGGTTAAGCTGAAGGAGTTGATACCCCGGCAGCTTTTCGAGGTGGCGATACAGGCGGCGATAGGCTCCAAGATAATCGCCAGGGAGACAGTCAGGCCGCTTCGCAAGGATGTAATCGCAAAGTGCTACGGCGGCGACATAACCAGAAAGAGAAAGCTCCTTGAAAAGCAGAAGGAGGGGAAGAAAAAGATGAAGCAGCTCGGTTCCGTTGAGGTGCCGCAGGAGGCGTTCCTTGCGGTATTAAAGGTAAAGGATTAACATCGGAGGTAACCTAAATTGTCAGCGAAAAAGAAGTCGGTATTCCGGGAGTACGCGGAAGCAATTATCGTCGCGGCGGTCCTTGCGCTTTTCATAAGGACTTTCGTCGTGCAGGCGTTCAAAATACCGTCAGGGTCGATGAAGAACACGATACTGGTCGGAGACCACATCCTCGTGAACAAGTTCCTCTACGGCACGCGCATACCCTTCACGAACATTAAAATACTGACTATCCGCAAGCCCGAAAGGGGAGACATAATCGTATTCAAATATCCTGAGAAAGAATCCGTGGACTTCATAAAGAGACTGATCGGCATGCCCGGCGATGTCGTGCAGGTTATCGACAAGGTGGTATACATTAACGGCAAGCCCCTCACCGAGCCTTATACGATTCACAAAGACAGCGAGATATTGCCGAGAGCGCTGGAGCCGAGGGACAATTTCGGCCCGGTAACCGTCCCCCCGCACGAGTATTTTATGATGGGCGACAATCGGGACAGGAGCCGCGACAGCAGATTCTGGGGATTTGTGGACGAAAGCAAGATACTCGGCAAGGCGATGATTATTTACTGGTCATGGGACGCAAACAACGACTCTGTCCGGTGGAACAGGATAGGACGCCTGGTGAAATAAAAAAATGCTTAACAACCGCGGCGGCGGCAAGGCCGCAACATTACTTTATATACTCATAGGGATAGTGGCGATCTACGCCGTCATCAAGACCGTACCTCCCTACATGCACTACTATGCCCTGGACGACGAAGTCTCCCAGCAGTTAAGCCTCGCAACGATAGACAGCGACAACGTCATAATCGGAGACCTTATGAAAAAGATAGACGACCTGGGCCTCCCGATAAAGAGAAGCGATATCTCGTTTATCAGAAACAGCGACGGAAGCGTCGAGATAAAGTTTTCCTGGAGCGAAGAGGTAGACTACGGCTACGGAATAAAACGGGAGTTTCCTTTTTCCATCGATTCCATGAACAGCAAAATACAGCGCTGATTTGCCTTGACATGCGCCTCAGGATAGGGTAGTTTAATAGCCGACCTTTAACATAGCCCGGCGAGGCTAAAAAGGGGGGCTGATATGGCAGGCGAGTTTCAATAACGGAGCATCCCAAAATTACGTGGGAGGCTTTTTTTTTGCTTTCGTGCAGAGGTTAAAACCCATTGAAAATCAAAGCAAAAGTAATGGACAAGGATGGCATCGACAGGGCCTTGATACGCATCGCCCATGAAATTCTTGAAAGAAACCGCGGAACAGCCGGCCTGGCCCTCGTGGGGATACGCACGGGCGGGGTTCACCTGGCGCGCAGGCTCTCGGAAAATATCAGTAAAATCGAGAGGGTTGGCGTTCCCGTCGGCGCGCTGGACATTACCATGTACAGGGACGACATCGCCTCCAGAAAGAGAAAGACGCCCATGGGCAAGACGGAGATTGGTTTCTCCGTAACCGGCATGACGATAGTCCTTGTGGACGACGTTCTCTTTACCGGCAGGACCATACGGGCTGCGATGGACTCCCTCATGGACTTCGGAAGGCCAAAGGCTATACAGCTTGCCGTGCTGCTGGACCGCGGGCACAAGGAACTGCCCATCACGGCGGACTATGTCGGGAAGAATGTTCCCACGTCCAATAAAGAGGCCGTAAAGGTGCGGCTTATCGAAGAGGACGGAAAGGACGAGGTATTGATAATGGAAAAGGCTGAGGGGTAAACTCAAATGGCCCTGAAGAAAAAAGACCTGCTGGGGATAGATTACCTTGAGAAAGCCGAGATAGAAGAGATTATCTCCACGGCGGAATCCTTCAAGGAGGTTTCTACCAGGGACATCAAGAAGGTCCCGGCGCTGAGGGGCAGGACGATTGTAAACCTTTTCTTCGAGCCCTCGACCCGGACAAGGACGTCCTTCGAGCTTGCGGCAAAGAGGCTCTCCGCCGACATCATAAACATATCGTCTTCCACAAGCAGCGTCGTGAAGGGCGAGACGCTGCTCGACACGGCGCGCAATATCGAGGCGATGAACTCGGACATGATAATCGTCCGGCACTCAATGTCCGGCGCGCCCATGATACTCGCCAAAGCGCTTAAAAGTTCCGTAATAAATGCGGGCGACGGCTCTCACGAACACCCGAGCCAGGCGCTCCTCGATTTGTTTACCATAAAAGAGCGGCTGGGGAGGGTCGAGGGGCTCAATATAGCCATAATCGGCGACATCGCCCACAGCAGGGTCGCGCGCTCTAATATCCTCTGCCTTAACAAGATGGGTGCGAATGTTCGTTTATGCGGCCCGGCGACTCTCATACCTGCCGATATTGAAAAAATGGGCGCGAAGGTTTATTTCAGGCCGGAGGATGCAATCGACGGCGCGGACGTCGTTATGATGCTCCGGATACAGATGGAGCGGCAGAAAAGCGGGCTTTTCCCCGGCGTCAGGGAATATTCGAGATTCTTCGGCCTGAACCAGGAGCGTGTCCGGCTTGCGAAAGAAGGGGTTATTATTATGCATCCGGGGCCTATAAACCGCGGGGTCGAAATCTCGACGGAGGTGGCGGACGGGCCGTATTCCGTTATCCTCGACCAGGTAACGAACGGGGTTGCAGTGCGGATGGCAATTATATACCTACTGACCGAGGGGAGGGGGGCAATATGACTCTGATAATCAGGGGCGGCAGGGTAATCGACCCGGCGAACGGGATGGACGGGATACGGGATATTTATATCGAAGGCGATAAAATTATTCAGCCGCCCAAAACAAAGAAAACAAGCAGCTCAGAGGTTATCGACGCCAGGGGCCTTATTGTCGCGCCGGGGCTTATCGACATGCACTGCCACCTCCGGGAACCTGGCTTCGAGTACAAGGAAGACATAGCATCCGGGGCGCGCGCGGCGGCGGCGGGAGGGTTCACGACCATCTGCTGTATGCCGAACACCAACCCCGTGAACGACAGCCGCTCCGTCACGGAATTCATCATCGGGCAGGCGAAAAAGGCCGGGTTCTGCAAGGTATTGCCCATTGGCGCGATAACCAAAGGCTCAATGGGGACGGAGCTTGCCGAGATGGGCGAGATGGCCGAGGCGGGCTGCACAGGATTTTCCGACGACGGCAAGCCGGTTGCCAATGCGGAGATGATGAGACATGCGCTTGAGTATGCCAAGACATTCGGCAGAACGATAATCTCGCATTGCGAAGAGCCGGCCCTTTCCGCCGGAGGCGTTATGAACGAGGGGGCGGTTTCCGCACGCCTGGGCCTGCGCGGGATACCATCCGCGGCTGAGGAGGTCATGGTCGCAAGGGACATATCCCTGGCGAGGCTGACGGGCGCAAGACTCCATGTCGCGCACGTCTCGACTGCCGGTTCCGTCGAACTGATTCGCCGCGCCAAGGCGGAGGGTATAAGCGTCACGGCGGAGACCTGCCCGCACTATTTTACCTTGACCGATGAAGGAGTTGTGTCATATAATACATACCTTAAAGTTAATCCCCCGCTCCGGACGGAGGCGGACAGGAAGGCGATAATCGGGGGGCTTGAAGACGGCACGATAGACGTTATAGCGACAGACCACGCGCCGCATGCGGCATCCGAAAAAGACGTGGAGTTCGACCTCGCCCCTTTCGGGATTTCCGGGCTGGAAACGGCCCTGGCTCTTGCGATGGCCCTTGCGCATTCCGGTCTTATCCCAATGGCTGAACTGCTTAGGAAGTTTACCGTAAACCCGGCCCTGGCCCTCGGTATGGCCCCGCCGTCGCTTTTGCCCGGGTCGCCCGCAGATATCGTCCTTATAGACCCGGAAACGGAAAAGACCGTCCGGCCGGAGATCCTGCTGAGCAAGGGGAAAAATACCGCGTTTTCCGGTCTCGTCCTGAAGGGATGGCCGGTTATGACAATACACGAGGGTAAAAAAATTGAGTTCAAGCATTAGAAAGGCAATTCTTGCCCTTGCCGACGGCGCGTGGTTCGAGGGCGTTTCTTTCGGCGCGATTGGGGAGGCCGGCGGAGAGGTGGTCTTCAATACCTCCATGGCCGGCTATCAGGAGATACTTACCGACCCTTCCTATAAGGGGCAGATGGTAACGATGACCTATCCCCTTATAGGGAACTACGGCGTAAACGCCGAGGACGTCGAATCCGGCAGGCCCTGGGTGGAGGCGTTTATCGTAAAGGAATACAGCGGGTATCCCAGCAACTGGCGGAACAGGGGAAGCCTGGACAGCTATCTAAAGAGCTATAACATAGTCAGCATACAGGGGATAGACACGCGCGCCCTGACTAAACATATAAGGGACTTCGGCGCCCAGCAGGGGGTAATCTCCACTGTGGATACCAATCCGGAGAGCCTGATAAAAAAAGCCGCCTCCCGGCCTTCTATGGCGAGCCAGGACCTCGCAAAGGCGGTCTCATGCGCGGAGCCGTACGAGACGAGGCAGACGACGTGGGACATTGAGAAGGGCTACGGCGAATCGAAAAATACATCCCTTCACGTCGTCGCGTACGACTTCGGGATAAAAAGGAATATACTCCGGATACTCTCCTCTCTTGCGTGCAGGGTTACTGTAGTTCCGGCGACAACTTCCTGGCGGGATGTAATGGCCCTGAGGCCGGACGGCGTCCTTCTCAGTAACGGCCCCGGAGACCCGGAGCCCGTAACGTACGCCGTCGATAATATAAAGGCCCTGCTGGACAAGGTTCCTATATTCGGCATCTGCCTGGGGCATCAGCTGCTAGGCATAGCATTGGGCGGAAAGACATACAAGCTCAAGTTCGGGCACCACGGCGCCAACCAGCCTGTCATGGACCTCGGCACCCGCAAGGTAGAGATAACGTCGCAGAACCACGGATTCGCCGTGGACATGGAGACCATGCCCGATACGGTAGAACTTACGCACGTGAACTTAAACGACAATACCGTCGAGGGCATGAGGCACAAGGATCTTCCGGCGTTCTCCGTGCAGTATCATCCTGAGGCAAGCCCCGGCCCGCACGACTCGGCGTATCTCTTCCAGCGCTTCATAGCCATGATGGAGATAGAGAAGCTGAAGGTGAAGAATTAGGATCCATCTGTATTGTCATTCCCGCGAAAGCGGGAACCCGGCGACTTTCAATGTTCACGGCGGGTAACATACAAATCACTGATGAAAGCAAATTGTTTGAATATTTCTATCGACGAACTTAATTCCCGCGCATCATCCGCGCTGGCGCGTCTTGAGAAATGCGACCTGTGCCCGAACGACTGCGGGGTGAACAGGCTGGAAGGGCAGGTGGGGCTGTGCGGCGCGGGCGCGAAGGCGAAGGCTGCATCGTATAACCTGCACTTCGGCGAGGAGCCGGCAATATCCGGCGCTCGCGGCTCCGGCACGATATTTTTCAGCCACTGCACATTAAAGTGCGCCTACTGCCAGAACTGGCCCATCAGCCACAAAGGAAACGGCGTAGAATACGACGCGACCGGGCTTGCGAAGATTATGCTGGAACTTCGGGGGCGAGGCGCGCACAATATAAACCTCGTAACGCCGACGCACTACATGCCGCAGATTCTTGAGGCGCTGGTTATCGCAGTCGAAGGCGGGTTCAATATCCCCATCGTCTATAACACGAGCGGGTATGAATCCTTGCCGGCGCTTCGGCTCCTGGACGGCGTAGTAGACATATATCTCCCGGATATGAGGTATTCAAACGACGAGCTTGCAAAGAAATATTCAAAGGCAAGGAAATACGCCTCATATAACCGGGCGGCAATAATGGAGATGTTCAGGCAGGTCGGACTTCTTAAAACGGACGGCGACGGTATGGCTGCGCGCGGGCTTATCATCCGTCACCTCGTCCTTCCGGAGAATATTTCCGGGACGGAAGAGGTTCTGAAATTTATAGCGAAAGAGCTATCACCGCAGGTTGCCGTCAGTTTAATGGACCAGTATTTCCCGACTTACGAGGCGGCTGATTACCCGGAGATAGACAGGAAGATAACAGAGAAAGAATACCTGGCCGCGCAGGACGTAATGGAGCGTTACGGACTATACGAGGGCTGGGTCCAGGAGCACGTGTAATGCCAAAACGCACCGACATCAGCAAGATTTTAATCATCGGATCCGGTCCGATTGTCATCGGCCAGGCCTGCGAGTTCGACTACTCCGGCACCCAGGCCTGCAAGGCGCTCAAGGAGGAGGGATACAAGGTCGTCCTGATAAACTCCAATCCCGCCACTATTATGACCGACCCGGAGACGGCGGACCGCACATACATCGAGCCGATACGCACGGACGTGGTTGAGAGGGTAATCGAGCGCGAAAGGCCCGACGCCCTCCTGCCGACGATGGGCGGGCAAACCGCGCTCAATACCGCCGTCGCGCTCGCGGAGTCCGGAGTCCTGGCGAGATATAACGTCGAGCTTATCGGGGCCAAACTCCATGCGATAAAAAAGGCCGAGGACAGGGACGAGTTCAAGGAGGCCATGAGGCGAATCGGCCTGGAGCTTCCCGTTTCCGGCTATGCCCACTCCAAGTCCGAGGCGATGAAGATTATAAACACCGTGGGCTTCCCCGCCATAATCCGCCCGTCTTTTACGCTCGGCGGGACGGGGGCTTCCATTGCATATAACATCGAGGAGTTCGAGTCCCAGGTGGACTGGGGCCTCCAGGCATCCCCGTCGCACGAGATACTTGTAGAAGAATCCGTCATCGGCTGGAAGGAATACGAGCTTGAGGTGATGCGCGACATGAAGGACAACGTCGTCATCATCTGCTCCATCGAAAACATAGACCCGATGGGCGTCCATACCGGGGACAGCGTAACCGTCGCTCCCGCCCAGACGCTCACGGACAAGGAATACCAGATAATGCGCGACGCCTCCATAGCAATCATACGCGAAATAGGCGTAGATACGGGCGGCTCCAACATACAGTTCGCAGTGAACCCGGAAAACGGGAAGATGGTGGTCATCGAGATGAACCCTCGCGTCTCGCGCAGCTCGGCGCTGGCGTCGAAGGCGACAGGATTCCCGATTGCGAAGATCGCGGCGAAGCTGGCCGTCGGATATTCGCTCGACGAGATAAAGAACGACATCACCCGCGAGACCCCGGCGTCGTTCGAGCCGACCATCGACTATGTCGTAACCAAGTTCCCGCGGTTCGCGTTCGAGAAGTTCCCGCAGGCGGACAAGACGCTGACCACGCAGATGAAATCGGTCGGCGAGGCGATGGCAATAGGCAGGACGTTTAAGGAATCGCTCCAGAAATCTCTACGCTCGCTGGAAATAAGCTCGTATGGTTTCGAGAGCCGTGAAGAATCTCTTGACGAGGTAAAGCACCTCATAAAGACACCGTCCGCCGAGAGGCTGTGGCTGCTGGCGGAAGGATTCAGGAAGGGACTCTCCATTTCCGATGCATATGAATTGACAAAAATAGACCCTTGGTTCCTGAACAACATAAAAGAGATTATAGACTTCGAGGAGACGATAACGGAGAGGGCGGCGCACGAATGGGACAGGCCGTTCATGAAGCGGGCGAAGGAGCTCGGTTTCTCGGACAGGCGGCTTGCTTCCTTGACCGGAAAGACTGAGGACGACATGCGCCTGATGCGGAAGAATCTCGGTGTCGGCGCCGTATTCAAGACCGTGGACACCTGCGGCGCGGAGTTCGCCGCGTATACCCCGTATCTTTACTCGACCTATGAACAGGAATGCGAAGCAAATCCGACTAACAGGAAAAAGATTGTAATCCTTGGCGGCGGGCCGAACCGTATCGGCCAGGGTATAGAGTTCGATTACTGCTGCGTCCATGGCGCCTTCGCGCTCAAGGAAGACGGCTACGAGACGATAATGGTGAACTGCAATCCCGAAACCGTGAGCACGGATTACGATACCTCGGACAAACTCTACTTTGAACCTCTGACTCTGGAAGACGTCCTCACGATTATCGAGAAGGAGGACCCGGACGGCGTCATAGTGCAGTTCGGGGGCCAGACGCCTCTGAAGCTCGCGGTGCCGCTTGAGAAGGCCGGGGTGAGGATTATCGGCACGTCGCCTGACTCCATCGACCGGGCGGAGGACAGGGAGCGCTTCAAAGAACTTCTGGAAAAGCTTGGCCTCAGGCAGCCGGACAACGGGACGGCAAGAAGCGTCGAAGAGGCCGTCCTGATCGCGGCGAGAATAAAATATCCCGTAATCGTCCGACCTTCCTACGTCCTGGGCGGCAGGGCCATGGAAATCTGCTACGACGAAGAAAGCCTCCGCCGATATATGGTCAACGCCGTGAAGGTCTCTCCGAAGCACCCCATACTTATCGACAAATACCTCGAAGACGCCGTCGAGGTTGACGTGGACGCCCTCTCCGACGGTAAAAAAGTTGTCATAGGCGGCATCATGGAGCATATCGAGGAGGCGGGCGTGCATTCCGGAGATTCCGCCTGCTCGCTCCCGCCATACTCCCTGGACAAAGGCATAATCGGCGAAATATCCCGGCAGACTAAGGCGATGGCCCTGGAACTTGGCGTAATCGGGCTTATGAACGTCCAGTTCGCCGTCAAGGTCAGCGATATTTTCGTGCTTGAAGTCAACCCAAGGGCATCCCGCACAGTGCCTTTCGTGAGCAAGGCGACAGGCGTCCCGCTCGCAAAGATGGCGGCAAGGGTCATGACGGGGAAATCGCTCGACGAGCTTGGGTTCACGAAAGAAGTTGAGATAGGTTATACCGCCGTCAAGGAGGCAGTGTTCCCGTTTGCCAAGTTCCCCGGCGTGGACACCATCCTCGGCCCGGAGATGAAGTCCACCGGCGAGGTAATGGGCGTGGATGCCGGGTTCGGCAAGGCGTTCGCGAAGGCGCAGTCGGGCGCAGGCTCGCATCTCCCGAACACCGGCAGGGTATTCGTGAGCGTAAAGGACCAGGACAAAAACCCGCTCCTCATTTCCATTGCAAAGGAGCTTTCGGAGATAGGCTTCAAACTGGAAGCTACGAAAGGGACGGCGGGTTTCCTCTCCGGACACGGGATAGCGGTGGAGACGGTCAACAAAGTAAAGGAAGGCCGGCCACATATTGTCGACCACCTCAAAAACGGCGACATAGACATGGTTATAAACACCGTTTTCGGCTCGGAGTCCCAGCGCGATTCCTTGAGCATCAGGCGCACGACCCTTACGCAGAACGTGCCTTATTTCACGACCCTTGCCGGCGCGCGGGCGGCTGTGATGGCCATAAGTTCGAATATAAAAAGCGAGTGCAGCGTAAAGACCATACAGGAGTATCACGGGCGGGCATAAGCCCCGAAAGGAGAGATTAAGAAAAACAATGGCTGAGAAAATTCCAATGACGAAGAAGGGCTACATAAAGCTCCAGGATGAACTGGAGCGGCTCCGCAAGGTGGAGCGGCCCAAAAATATAAGAGACATAGAAGAGGCGAGGGGACACGGAGACCTCTCCGAAAACGCGGAATATCACGCCGCAAAAGAGCGCCAGGGTTTCATAGAGGGCCGGATGCAGGAACTCCAGGGAAAGCTCGTTGCAGCGCAGGTTATAGACACAAGCAGGCTCTCCAACGAAAAGGTCGTCTTCGGCGCGACAATTGTCCTTCTCGATCAGGAATCCGAGGAGGAAAAACGCTACACCATAGTCGGCACGGACGAGGCTGATTTAAAGGAGGGCAAGATTTCCGTTCTCTCGCCGGTCGGGAAATCCCTGATAGGACACGCCGTCGGCGATGTCGTTACGTGCAGGATTCCGGCGGGGACTGTGGACTACGAAATTCTGGAAATATTTTTCGAGGAGTAGCGATGATAGCCCGCATCAGGAAGAACGAGGAGCTTACCTCCGGCTATTTCCTCGTGGACATTGAGGCCGAAGGCATAGGTCTGCATGAAGCCGGTCGACCGGCAGCCGGGCGGCCAGCCGTCCCCGGCCAGTTCTACATGTTGAAGGTCGGGCAGTCCACCGACCCGCTCCTGAGGCGTCCGCTCAGCCTGCACAGGAAGCTAACGGATGACTCCGTGCGCTTTCTGTACAGGCAGTCCGGAAGGGGCACGGCTCTTCTCTCGCGGCTTATCCCCGGAGACGAGCTCGACGTCCTGGGGCCGCTCGGAAACGGTTTTCCCATACCTACGGGCATAAAACACGCGCTGATAGTCGGCGGCGGGATAGGCGTTGCGCCGCTCATGGCCCTTGCGGATTATATCTCGGACGAACGACAAGACATTACCGCCGCCGCGTTCATCGGCGGCAGGAGCAGGGAATACGTCCTTGGCGCGGACGAGTTCCGGCGGAAGAGAATCGAGACATTCACGGCGACCGAGGACGGGAGCCTGCCACGTAAGGGCCTGATAACCCATGTGCTGGACGATTACATCCGCGAGCATATGCGCAAGGACGCCTGCGGACGGTCTACCGTCTGCGGCTGGGCGGTTTATTCCTGCGGGCCGAAGGCCATGCTCATAAGCGTCGCGGCAATGGCGAAGAAATACGGGATCAAGAATTACACCTCTATGGAATCGAACATGGCGTGCGGTATCGGAGCGTGCATGGGCTGCGTGATAAGCGTGCTCGACGGCGGGAACGGAAGCAGCGTATACAAGAAGGTCTGCGACGACGGGCCTGTATTCGATGCGGACGATATAATATGGTAAAAACCCTAACCCCAATAAAACCTTCTCTCGCGGTTAAGCTCGGCCCGTTGACGCTGAAGAATCCGGTCATCACGGCTTCCGGGACGTTCGGATACGGCGAGGAATACTCGAAGTATTTCGACCTCTCCCTGCTCGGCGGGATAACGACAAAGGGCCTGTCGCTTAAGCCCATGCAGGGCAATCCGCCGCCCAGGCTCTGCGAGACGCCCTCCGGGATGCTGAATGCCATCGGCCTCCAGAACGTAGGCGTGGACGAGTTCATAGAGAAGAAGCTTCCGTTTCTGGCCGGTTTCGATACGAAGGTCATAGCGAATATCTTCGGAAATACCGTCGAGGAATACGAGGCCGTTACTGCAAGGCTCGACCGCGCGAAGGGCGTGCACGCCATCGAAGTGAACATATCATGCCCGAACGTGAAAAATGGCGGTATGGCGTTCGGGACGGACCTGGAGGCTACGTATGACGTTATCAAGGCCGTGCGCAATGCAACCTCCCTGCCGGTAATAGCGAAACTGTCTCCCAATGTGACGGACGTCGTGCCGTTCGCCGACAGGGCGGCTCATGCCGGGGCGGACGCGCTCTCGCTCATAAACACGCTTCTTGGGATGGCAATAGACATAAAAAGCAGGAAGCCGAAGATAGCCAACATCACCGGCGGGCTTTCCGGCCCGGCAATCAGGCCCGTCGCGGTGCGGATTGTATGGCAGGTTTACCGCGCCGTGGGGCTTCCGATTATCGGCATGGGGGGCATAATGGACGCCTCCGACGCCTTGGAGTTCATGCTTGCGGGAGCGACGGCTGTGGCCGCGGGCACGGCCAATTTCGTAAACCCGCTCGCCCCGGTGGAGATAATCGCCGGGATAGAAAGGTATCTGATTGAAAATGGAATCGACCACGCGCGCCATATCATCGGTCAGGTTCAGGCTTAGCCGGTCAATCGGCTTCGGAATTATCCTGTTCCTGCTGTTTACCGCTCCCGTTGCCGTCCATGCCGCGTCAAGCCCAGGCATTACGATATTCTTCTCCAGCGACACGCGCGGGATGATAAGACGCTGCGGCTGCACCGACGGTCAGCTGGGCGGCCTCTCCGCAAGGGCGAGCTATATAAAATCACACAGGAACAAAAGAACGCTCGTGCTCGATGCGGGCGATACGCTCTTCGACGGCCTGGACGACCCCAGGGACAGGAAGCCGTTTTATAATCTCAAGTCCTCCGTGCTTATGAAGGCGATGAAAATTTCCGGATACGACGCCATACTGCCCGGCGAATACGACCTTGAGTTCGGGCTTGGTCTGCTTAAAAATAACGCCGGGGAAGCCGGCGACAGGCTAATCTGCGCCAATCTTTATACCGCCTCCGGACTGGCGTTTCAAGGCTCCATGATAAAGAAAGTCGGGCCTGTAACCGTCGGGATAACCGGCGTCATCGACGACAAATTCCCGTACGGGACGTTCCCGTCCATCTTCAAGCGGTTCAGGGTCGAAAACTCGCTTGCGGCGGCGAGGCGCCAGGTTCGGGCCTTGCGGAAAAAGGCCGATATTGTCGTGCTCCTCGCGCACTTAAGCGTCTCCGACCAGAAAAAATTCGCAGCCGAATCCGGCGCGGACGTGGTAATATTTGGGGACGACGGCGGTATACTCAAGAAACCGCTTCGGTATGGCGATACAATTGTCGTGAAGGGTTTCTACGAGGGAAAGCTCATAGGCAGGCTCGACCTGTGGCTTAAAAAAGGGAACAAAAAAATAAAAAGCTATAAATATAAAGCGGTGCGCCTGGGGGAGGATATTCTGCCGGACCCGGATGTAGAGAAACTTCTGGCCGAGTACAGGCAGGAGCTTAAGAAGAAAGAATTCGCTTTCACGGACATGACCGGCCTGAAGGGCTATTTCGCCGGGCCTGACAGGTGCGAAAAATGTCATGCGCGGAGCTACCATAACTGGTCTTCGACGAAACACGCGAGGGCTTTTTCCGCGCTGGTGAAGACGGGCGACCAGTACGACCCGGAGTGCCTGCCTTGCCACGTCACGGGGTATGGTTATCCCACCGGCTACGGAGACAAGGCAAAGGGCGGAAGGACGGACTTAAGGAACGTCACCTGCGAGGACTGCCACGGGGCGGGTGGACTGCATTACAACTACGAGAGACCGGGGAACTACCTGGATCCTTATAACGTCCCGCCTGTCCATGTGAAGGAAAAGGTCTGCACGAGATGTCACGACGAATATCGCAGCCCTAATTTCGATTTTAAAAAATACGAACGTATGGGCGGCGCTCACAGAGGGAATAATGGACCTTAAGAAAAAACTTATTACGCTTACGACGGATTTCGGGACGAAGGATTATTTTTCAGGCGCGATGAAGGGGGTTATACTCGGCATTAACCCCGATGCTTCGATTATCGACATCTCCCACGAGGTGCCGTCGCACGATATCTGGGCGGCAGCCTACCTCCTGGGGGCGGCGTATGAATATTTTCCGCAGCTAACGATTCATCTTGTCGTTGTCGATCCCGGTGTGGGGAGCGACAGGAGGCCCGTGCTCGCCGTAACGGACAGGCATTACTTCATCGCCCCGGACAACGGCGTTCTCTCCTTCGTCTATGCCGACCCCGGTTTTTTAAAGGTAATCCATCTTACCGCGAGCCACTACTTCCGTGAGGGCCGGTCGACCGGCGCCTGGCAGGGCAGCACGTTTAACGCAAGGGACATATTCGCGCCGGCGGCGGCATGGCTCTCTAAAGGAATCGAGGCGGAGAATTTCGGCGAAGAGATAACCGATTACGTGCGCTTCAACATCCCGCGCTCGCGCAGGGAGAATGACGGCGTGGCCGGAGAGATTGTCTACATCGACAAGTTCGGAAACGCCATATCCAACATAGCATCCTCTGACATCGAGGAGTTCTGCGGCCAGGACGCGCAGTGCGGAATCGAGGCGGGCCGGCTTGCGTTAAGCGGGTTCTCGCCGTTTTATTCCGCGCTCAGGAAAGGCGAGACGGGGGCCGTAATAAACGGCGGCGGGTTCCTCGAGATATTCGTCTGCCAGGGGGACGCCAGAAAGACATGCGGGTTCAAGAGGGGCGACAAGGTTTTTATAAGAAAGCGATAACTTATCCGGGAGAATGTGATGTCCAAAAAAATCCTTGCAGTGGATGACGAGATGCATATCCTGAGGATCGTCAAGTACAAGCTGGAATCCGCCGGATACGAAGTCCTTACCGCGTTGAACGGCGTCGATGCGCTGAGAATAGTGCGGGAGGAGAAACCCGCGCTTATATTCCTTGACGTCATGATGCCCGGCATGAACGGCTACGAGGTGTGCTCGGAGCTTAAAAACGACCCGAATACGAAAGACATAATCGTGATTATGCTGACCGCAAAGGGCCAGGAATCCGACAAGATAAAGGGGCTGGAAGTGGGCGTGGACGAATACATAACGAAGCCTTTCTCGCCGCAGGATCTCCTCGACAGGACGAAAGACCTGCTGGGGTAGGAGGATGAAGAGCTTCAAAATCCTTACCTTCGGCTGCCAGATGAACGAGCACGACTCCGAGAAACTGGCGGGTCTCCTGAAAGCCGAGGGCTACAGCGAATCCGAAAGGCTCGAAGACGCGGGCCTCGTCCTGCTCAATACATGCAGCATCCGCGAAAAGGCGGAGCAGAAATTCTACAGCGCGCTCGGCAAGCTCCGGGAACTCAAGAAGCAGAACCCCTCCATGAAAATCGCCGTGTCCGGCTGCATAGCCCAGCAGGAAGGAAAGTCCATGCTGCGGCGGGCTCCGTATATAGATATTCTTTTCGGTAATCAGAACATCGATAAATTGCCGTCCCTGATTGAAGAATCCGCAGGCGGGACCGCCATCGACACCCGTTTCACGGATGGTTACGAGCATACCGCAATCCCCGCTTCGCGGGAGAGCGCGGTGGCCGCCTTCGTGAACATAATGTACGGCTGCGACAATTTCTGCACCTACTGCGTCGTGCCTTTCGTCCGGGGCCGTGAGAGGAGCCGGAGACCGGGTGACATTATCCGCGAGGTAGAAGAACTCGTGAAGTCCGGTTGCCGGGAGGTTACGCTGCTTGGCCAGAACGTAAATTCGTATGGAAAACCTGTCATAACGCCCCCTCTTTCCCCCTCTTATCTTAAGAGGGGGATGAATGAAAAGAACTGCAACTTTCCGGAATTGCTAAAAGAAATAAATGCCATCGACGGCCTTCTTCGCATCCGCTTCGTAACCTCGCACCCGAAGGACCTTTCCGGCTCCCTTATCGGCGCCATGGCAAATCTCCCGAAGGTCTGCAACGCGATACACCTGCCGCTTCAGTCCGCGTCCGACAGTGTGCTTGGCCGGATGAACAGGAAATATACCTTCACGGATTACATGAACAGGCTTGGCGCGCTGAGAGACGCCGTCCCTGACCTCGCCGTATCCACGGACATAATCGCAGGATTTCCGGGCGAGACGGAAGAGGACTTCCAGGCGACGATAAGCGCACTTGAGGATATTCGCTTTGACGGCATATTCGCCTTCAAATATTCAAACAGGCCTAATACCGCCGCGTTGAAATTACCAGGTCATCTTCCGGAAGATGTCAGGGACGAGCGGCTGTATAAGGTTCTGGAACTCCAGGACAAAATAATGCAGGAGAAGATAAGCGCGCGCATCGGCCTTGTCGAGGAGGCGCTGGTCGAAGGCCCGGACAAATCGGGAGAAATGGGCAGGCTCACCGGCAAGACAAGGCAGGGGAAGATTGTGAACTTTGAAGGCCCGCCGGAGCTTGTCGGAAGGCTTGTGCGGGTAAAAGTTATCGAAGGCAGAAAACATTCGCTGGCAGGCGTTCTAATATGAAATTCCACATAAAAACCCTCGGCTGCAAGATAAACCAGTTCGACGCAGCGGCGCTTGGCGAGAGCCTTTCGGCGCGCGGCGGACAGGCTGCGGCGTTGCCCAATGAGGCCGACGTGCAGGTAATCTTCACATGCACCGTTACCGGCAAGAGCGACTACCAGTGCCGCCGGGAGATACGCCGGGCGGTAAGGGCGAAGAAGCCGGGCGGCATGGTGCTCGTTGCCGGGTGCTACGCCCAGGTTGCCCCGGACGTTATAAAGGGAATCGGCGGCGTAGACGTGGTCGTCGGGAACGACGGGCGGGGAAATATCCCGGACATCGTAGGGGCGCAATTAATTGCGCCCGCAATACCGATAAACCCGGCACCTGCAAATTGTTTTGAATCCGCGGATTCTCACTTCGCTCAAGCAGTTGGCGGGCGTTCCCGCGCATTCCTGAAGGTTCAGGAAGGCTGCGACTCCTTCTGCTCGTATTGCATCGTCCCGTATACGCGTGGCCGCTCCCGGAGCGCAAGGCCGGAAGACGTCCTGGCGAAGACGGACGAACTCATAGCCAGGGGATATTACGAGATTGTGCTTACCGGCGTGCATCTCGGAGCATACGGGAAGGATTCGGGCGACGCAAGGCTTTCCGGCCTTGTCTTGAAGCTTCTGGAAAGGCCGGGGCTTGGAAGGCTGCGCATAAGTTCCGTCGAGCCGATGGAGATAGACGAGGCATTGATTGATCTGACGAGACACGAAAAGCTCTGCCGCCATTTTCATGTGCCGCTCCAGAGCGCAAGCGATAGAGTCCTCGCCTCGATGGGCCGGGGATATACGTGGGAAGATTATCTGTCGGTCGTCAAAAAAATCGAAAAGGCCGCTCCCGGAGCGTGCATAGGCGCGGACGTGATTGTAGGCTATCCCGCCGAGGATGAAGACGCATTTGAAGAGACGCTGAGGCGGATAGACGACTCACCGATAAACTATCTCCACGTCTTCAGCTATTCCCCCAGAAAGGGCACAAGGGCGTATGCTATAGGAGACCCGGTGCCGGGGGACGCGAAACGCGAGAGAAGCGAGAGACTTCGGGAACTGGGTAATAAAAAGAACATAGACTTCCGGTTCTCGCTCGTCGGGAAGACGATGACGGTCGTCGCGGAGGAAAAGGACGGTAAATTCTCCGGACTCACGGACAATTACGTACGGGTCGCCTTCCACGGCAAAAATGCCGCCCCGGGCAGGCCAATCGATGTTAAAATAATTGGCGTGGACAGGGCTTCTACGACGGGAATAATCGATGCATAAAGCTTTTTCTCTATTTTCCGGGGGCCTGGACAGCCTGCTTGCGGCGAGGGTCGTAATGGAGCAGGGCGTGGATGTTACGGCGCTACACTTCATTACGCCCTTCTTCGGCTACAAAAACAAGGGAAAAGAGGCCCAGGCCGCCGGGGATTTCAAGGGAAAATACGGCCTTAATGTCCGCATAATCGACGTCTCGCCGGAATACATGGAGATGGTAAAAAGGCCAGTCTACGGCTACGGAAAGAACTTCAACCCGTGCCTCGACTGCAAGATATTCATGATGAAAAAGGCCCGGAACCTTATGCTCAACGAGGGTGCGGACTTTATCATCTCCGGAGAGGTGCTCGGCCAGAGGCCCATGTCCCAGAGACGCGACGCCATGAGTATAGTCGAGCGGGACTCCGGGCTGAAGGGCTATCTCTTAAGGCCGCTTTGCGCAAAGCTCATGCCGCCGACAATCCCTGAAGAAAAGGGGTTTATCGACCGGGAAAGGTTGTACGGTTTCTCCGGACGCTCGCGCAGGGGACAGATGGAGCTTGCCGAGAAGTTCGGGATAAAAGACTATGCGACACCCGCCGGGGGCTGCATACTGACAGACCCGACGCTCTCAAAGAGGATACGGGAATTCCTCTATAAAAGAGAGGAGCCGGCGGACGCGCGGGACATACAGATCCTTACGGTGGGCAGGTTCTTCAGGTTTCCGGCGGGGACTCTCCATGTCGGCAGGAACGAAAGAGACAACGAGAAGCTCATTGCGCTCGCCGGAGAGAGAGAGGTTATAATAAAGGCGAGGGACGTTCCGGGGCCAGTGTCCGTTTTCAGAGGCAGCCCGACCGAAGACGATATCGAACTTGCGGCCAGGATTACGGCAAGATATTCGGATAACGGGGGGCTCGATTCCATGGCAATGGAAGTATCTTCCGGGCAGGAAACAAGGATAATCGAGGTGCGCCCGGCGCCGGTTTCTCTCGTCGAGGAGCTTAAGGCAGGCTGATCATCCAAAGGAGGTAAAGTTAATATGAAACTTAATGTTGCAGTGGATATTGCATTGATTTCACTGGTATTTGTATTTAGCGGGTGCGCCGGCGAAAGGTTGAACGTATCCTATAACGCGAACCAGGGCCAGGTAACGATGATACCGAAGCCCGTAATCGGCACGCTTCTGACGGTTGTGGACGCAAGGCAGGGGACTCAAACGTATCCGAAACAGATCATAAAGCGCACGGATTACAGCGGAAACGTGCGCTACGAGATTAACGATAAAACGGTCTCGGATGTATTCCGGGATTCAATCGAGGCGGAACTTGGCCGGCTCGGCGTAAAAATGGTCAGAACCGGGCTTGCGACTCCGCTCGACAGGCAAAGCGCGGCGAAGGTCCGGAAAGAGCTGATGGAGCAGTATCCTGACGTACAGGTGGCCTTCGGCGCCAAGGTTATGGACTTCATGGCGGATTCCAGGAGGAATCTCGTCGGAAGCCATGTCAAAGTTACAGGCTCGTTTAAACTTTACGTGCTGGATGTAAAGACCGGCGACGTGCTCTGGTCGGATTACAAGGCACAGTCGGAGAACAAGCTGACGACTTCCGACCGCAACAAGCTGATAAAACGGCTCGACAAGGCGCTCGCAAAACTCATAAACAAGGGCATCCTGGACAACCAGTCCCTGCGGGATTTGCTGGTGAAAATCTCAAGCCGTTAATTTCTTGACGATAAATTTTATATTTTATATGGTTCCGTCATTTAAATGACAACCGTTTTCAGATTAAAATTTGCTTATATTTTTTAAAGATGCTTAGTTTTTAAGCACCCTCTCCCGACTGTTGCCGGGAGAGGGATTGTTTTATTTTCAACAGTGTTTTCAACAGTTTTTCCACAGAGATTGTGGATTGGGGCCTTAAGTCGAGGAAAACACAGGAGAATTTAAAACGTGGGCTAAAAAACCTTTAAAATCGAATACTTGGTATCGCGCTGCGCAGGGGTGAAACCTGCATTTTTAATTAGATATACAATGTCCCTAGTGTCTAAGCGGTTTTTTACTCCGGCTGCGGCCACGACGTTCTCTTCGAGCATCGTGCTCCCGAAATCGTTCGCTCCGAACCGAAGCGCCGCCTGGGCCATTGCCGCCCCCTGCGTAACCCACGAGACCTGCAAGTTTGGGACGTTGTCCAGGAAAAGCCGGGAGAACGCGAGTACCCGGAGGTATTCCACGCTTGTAGCCGTTTTTCCGCCAAGTTCGGTATTGCCCGGTTGATACGTCCAGGGGATAAATGCGGTGAAGCCGTGATGCGCGTCCTGCATCTCCCGCACACGGAAGATATGCTCGACAATGTCCTCAGGCCTCTCCACGCTTCCGAACATCATCGTCGCTGTTGTGGGAAAGCCGAGTTCCTGGGCCGTCAGCATCACGTAGCGCCAGCCCTCATACGATATTTTCTTAGGGCTTACCTCGCCCCGGACGCTGTCAACCAGTATCTCCGCGCCGCCGCCGGGTATCGAATCCAGACCGGCTTCCTTCAGATTAATCAAGGTTTCTCTGATTGTTAGCTCTGAATTCTTCGCAATATGCTTTATCTCCGCAGGCGAAAGCCCATGAATATTAATGGTAAAACGTTTCTTTATAGCGGAGAACAGTCTCCTGTAATATGAAATATCGAGCCTTGGGTGCAGGCCGCCCTGTATGAGTATCTGCGTGCCGCCGACCTCAACGGTCTCTTTAATTTTCTGAAATATTACGTCATCCGGCAGGAGATATGCCTCCGGCGCGTCCTCGCTTCTGTAAAAAGCGCAGAACCGGCACTGGTTTACGCAGACATTGGTATAGTTAATGTTCCTGTCTATGATGAAGGAGACGACGCCCTCCGGGTGCAAGCGCTTCCGCACCATGTCCGCAGTCCTGGCGAGGGACAGCAGGTCCGCTCCAAGGAACAGGGAGATTCCCTCGTCCTTTGTCAGGCGCTTGCCGCACGCGGCTTTTTTAAGCAGTGCTTTCATTTACCTGTCATTCCCGAATGATTTAGGTGAGTTATGAAAGTCACTGGATTCCCGCTTTCGCGTGAATGACAGTCTGCTTTTGTTCGTCATTCCCGATTGATTTAATCGGGAATCCAGGTTTTTTCGTCCCTTTCTCAGTTCCATACCTTCAGGCGGCGATAGAACGTATCACGTTCGACCGGCACCTTTCCGGCCTTTTTTATCATTCTTGTTATCTCTTCGACGGTCATGGCCTCCTTGCTCTCGGCCCCGGCGTCGTGGGCTATTTTCTCTTCGATCACCGTGCCGTCGAGGTCGTCCGCGCCGAAGAGCAGGCAGGTCTGGGCGAGTTTTTCTCCCGTCATTATCCAGTAGGCCTTGATGTGGTCGAAGTTGTCGAGGTAGAGCCTTGAGACTGCAATCGTCCGGATTATGTCCAGACCGCTCAAAGGGTGCGTATTCTCTATCTTTGTGTTTTTCGGATGAAAGGGAAGGGGGATGAATGCGAGAAATCCTCCCGTCTTGTCCTGGAGCGCCCGAAGCCTGCGGAGGTGATCCACCCTGTCCGCGAAGGATTCGAGGTGCCCGAAAAGCATTGTCGCTGTGGTCTTTATGCCGGCCTTGTGTGCCGTTTCCATTATTTTCAGCCACCTCTTGCCGTCTATCTTCTCCGGGCAGAGCTTACCTCGCACCTTCTGCCGGAATATCTCCGCGCCGCCGCCGGGCATGGAATCGAGTCCGGCCTCCTTTAGTATTTCAAGTATTTTATTAATTTTAATACCGGAACATTTTGAAAGATAATCAATTTCAACGGCAGTCAGGGCCTTTATGGATACGCCCGGAACCTCTTTCTTCAACGCCCTGAAAAGATCCACATAGAAGTCCATGTCCATATCCGGGTTCAGACCGCCAACAATATGGAACTCGCTTACTTTCCCCGCTACCTTTTTTGCCATGCCGACCATCTGCGGTATTGTATACGCATAGGCGCCCTTCTCTCCGGCGCTCCGGCTGAACGCACAGAACTTGCAGCGATTAACGCATATGTTACCAGGGTTTATGTGCCTATTCCTGATAAAATGGACAAACTTTTTATTCTTCTTCTCGCACACCTTGTTCGCCAGTTCTCCAAGGGAGAAAATATCTTCCGTTTCAAGGAGTTCCACGGCCTCGGCATCGGACATGCGTCCGCCGGAGGAGAGTTTCTTCTTAAGCTCTTTAAAATCCATAGTCAATGTATCCGTCGGTGGAATGCAGGGGTCTGCCCTGGACGATTACGGTGGAGACGTCCTGGCCGCGCGTGTCCATCAGGAGGGTATAATACGGGTCTTTCGACCTTGCTGCGTCGCTGTGAATGGCGATAATATCCGCCTCCTTGCCCGGCGTGAGAGAGCCGGTTATCCCTTCAAGCCCCAGGGCCCTGGCCCCGTTTATCGTCGCCATCTCAATGATATTCCTTGCCGGGAGGCGGCTCACGAGGTAGGCAAACCGCATCTCGTCCCAGAGGTTGAGGTTTACGTTGCTCGCCAGGCTGTCCGTCCCAATGGCAATGTTAAGCCCCGCCTGTGTCATTTTTTCCACGGGCGCCTTGCCGACACCAAGGAAGTAATTGCTCCTTGGGCAGAAAATGGCGGAAATATCCTTGCTTTTCATGTGCTTGATGTCCTGCCCGGAGATGTGCACGCAGTGCGCCGCCGCAAAATTCTCAAGCCCTGCCCGGCTCAGAAGTCCTAGGGGCGAGCGGGCCTTTTTCCTTTTTATCCTATCCCAGCCGAAGTGTTTCATGTAGCCGTCGATGTTTGAGGCCTTGCCGTTTATATATAGATTTTCATGTTTACTTTCAGATAGATGAACTGCAACAGATAAACTATTTTCTGATGTATATTCTGCTATCTTCTTTATTAACAATGGAGATACCGAATAAGTCGAATGCGGCGACACGCCGACTGAGACCCTGTCCGGCAGGGTTTCGAGTTTCGCAAGGCGGGCCTTCAGGCCCTTGAATACCTGCTCCGCCTTGCGCTCGTCCGGGCCGAGCGCTTCAAGGAATACCGTCGCCCTGAGTCCGCTTTTGGAGAGCATCGGAAGCGCGGCCTCGGTTGCGGATATGTCGCCGATGCAGGTCGTGCCGGAGGTTAAAATCTCCATAAGCGAGGCCCTCAGAGCCTGCTGAAGCCCTTTCGTGCCGAGCCTGCGCCTGGCCTCCACCAGTTCGATTATCCAATCAAAGAACTCGCGCCGTTCGCCGATTTTGCCCCTGAGGTGCGAGAGTTCGAGGTGGGTGTGCGCGTTAACCAGCCCCGGCATGACAAGCCGGTCGCCCAGATCCACAACCGTCTCTGCCGGATATTTCTTTATGACGGCGGATTCCCTGCCGATTGCGGCTATCCTGCGGCCCTGAACAACAACGGCGCCGTTGTCTATCGGCGGCGCGGTTATCGGCAATATCTTTTTTGCCCGAATAATCAAAACGTCCTATAAGATATATTATGTAAACTTGTTACGGATTACTGGAGATGTCGTCCGACGTGCCGAAGGCGCCGTCGGGGCCTGCGCTTGAAACAATCGCCTCTCCGCCGCCGTAATTCAAAAGTAGCGGCTTTCCCCAGGGGTCGATTATATTTGTGTCGTAATCCAGTTTTTTAAGCACGGAGATGTCCTGGGGATAAAGACCATAGTCGAAATAATAAAGCTCGGCGTTCTCCTTAAGCTTCTGGACCTGACTTGAGCAGAACGAAACCTTTATATCCGGGAACTTCGTCACCCTGGGGTTCATTATCTTCCTCGTCCCCGTAATCTGAAAGACAATCAATACCACGCTTAAGAATACGGCGAGATAGGGAATATAGCGAGACCAGCCGGCAATGCCGGCCGTGCGCCTGATTGCCTTTTCGTGCAGCACAATCTCCGGGATGGACTCCGTCCTGCCGAGATAGCCTTTCTGTATAAGTTCCACGATAGACTTCGAGGCGTCGAACTCGCCGAGCGGAGAGGACTCTATAATTTCGTAGACCGTCCGGCTGCCGCGGATATTCCTGAGCGTCTCTACGGCGTCCTTCGAGAGGCCGCCCGACCCCGATTCGTATGAAAATATCTCCTCGTCCCCGCCTGCCTCTTCTTCCGGGACTGTCTTCTTTTCGTCCTTCTTGAGGACGGTATCGGCTGAAGGAAGGGTTTTTTCAAGCTTCGGCCACTCGTCGAGCATCCTTACACCGTCCATAAGGAGGTGCTCGGAGCTTAGCGGGGTTATGGTGTCCCGGTCGTAGTCCACCTTGTCCTGGTAAAATTTATAATCCCCGCCCTTCCACCTGAATACCCTGTAAACCGCCTCCTTCATCTGGAAGGAAAGCGCGTCTTTCAGGTCGTCCTTGTTTATGGCTTCCTGGCCGATGAGGATGCTCCCTATCTTCCGGGCGGTCGTCTTCTGTATTTCAAGCGCCTCTTCGAGCTGTTCCGGCTTTACCTTCCCGAGGTTAACAAGTATCCTGCCGGTAAGGTATTTCGGCAATTTCGCGCTTTCGTCGATCTTTACCACGGCCCCGTCTTCAAAGTGTATGTTGACCGTGGTTTCAAGACCTTTGAGGAAGAGCGTGCCGGTCTTCTTTTGAAGACCTATAAGCTGGAAAATATCCGCCAGGCCGAATTCTTTTATGGTTCCTTCGAGCGCCATTTATAGCCTCATATCGTCTTGCGCAGGCTGAACTGCGCCGCCAGGTAGAATACAACCAGCATCAAACCCATTACAAGGACGTCCGGTTGTATGAACGGAAGCCTGAACTCGTACGGGACGGAAAGGAACCCGCCGAAGAATATGTCCTTGACGAAGAATATGAACGCACCCATGAACAGAAATCCCCTGAAGGGATGCCCCGTCAGGAAATGGCCGCTTCCGGGCAGAACCAGCGAGACGGAGCGGCAGAAGAGCGATTTCTTCCTGTCTCTCTCCCGCACTTCGAGCAGCTTGCGCACCCTGTCCCTCGCCTCCACTCCTTCCAGCTTCACGAATATCTGGTGGCATTCCGGGCAGAGTTCCTTGTTATAATTGGGTTTCTGACATTTCCGACAGCTTACCCTGCCGCATTTTGCGCAGAAATGGGAAAAAGTCCCCTTCTTCCTGAGCGCGCTTGCCGCAAAGGCCAGGAGAATAAAAGAAAGCCCCGCTACAGGAGCGCCGTTTAACGGCAACACCTTGACCGTCATCGCCCAAAGCGAATCCGCAAGGCCGGCGTCTTTGGAGGCAAAGGCAATCTTCCAGAACGCGAGGGCGGGCACAGGCTCGTCGAACACCATCCTTATCGGCTGGGAGCCTGCCTTTTCCCTCAGCGTCGAGATAAGAGCCGGGTCGAGTTCCCTCGCCTCAAGGTCGGCCTTTTCCCGCTCGGTGAACATCAGCCTGTCTCCGTAGACCTGGCTCATGTTGAAATAAGGCATGGGGTCCTTCGGGGCCGCGTTGATTGCCGCCTGGTACTCGCTTATTGCGTCGGCGTCCTTTCCGCCCAGGAAATAGATATTGCCGAGATTATTCATGTAAGCCGGGTTGGACGGTGACTGCTTTATAAGATTTCCGTAGATTGCCGAGGCGGCGTCATACTGGCCGGATTTTTTGTAGAACTGCGCCAGCGTCATGGCCGCAGGATCGTTTCCCGGCTCCTGCCGATTCAGTGACTCAAGATATTGCTCCGTCCCGTGCCCCAGATGTCCCTTGTTTACAGAGTCCATCACCCACAAAAGCCTGTTGCCGCCCGCCTGCGGGAAATTGGCGTAATACCCGATTATCCAGGGCATGAATACCAGGAGAGCGAAAAAGCCTATAGCAAGCGTCTTTTCCTTCCTGTTGAAATATATCCACAGCGAAAGAAAACAGATCGTGGCCGCCCACCAGTATCCGAGAACGGCAAGCACGATGAGAAAAAACGCAGGCAAACCGATGTATTTGATATGCGGCTCCAGGTCTCTTTTGTTCAGCGCCTCAGAGAGGTCATGCGCGAGGAGCGCGGAATACCTTGCCGCCATGCAGAGAGCGAAGAGCGAAAACACCGCCGCAAGCGTAAAGAGCAGGCTGGTGAACTTGTTCCCGACATACAGAAACGGCCACCAGAAATCATTCATCGACCTGACGAACCCTTCCCGGAAGGAATCGAGCGTCATCAGGAACTTCATCTTGTCCTGCGATAGATATGCCCATCCCTTTGCGAAATACGCCGGGGGATAATATGGAGAGATCCTGGCCGCCGAATCGATAAGGAGCAGCGCGCCGCCCGGGTCGTCCTCGTCCAGGAGTGACTTCGCCTGTTTCAGCATCGACGCGGATAGCGGCTCGCAGGATGTGATGCCCAGGTCGAGACAGAAATTTTCAAGGCCCCGAAGACTCTCTTTCGCTCCCTCGTAATCCTTGGCGTCGAGTTTCTTCCGGGCTTCGGAGAGCTTCTGGTAAGCCTGGCTGTTTATGTAGGAAATATCCGTCGCTTTTGCCGGAGGAGCGGCAGCGGGAGCCTGCGCCGTATCCTGGGCGAAGGACATCGACGAAAACGCGAGTATTAAGGCTGTCAGAAAGATTATTCTCTTAAGCGGCATATTGACCTGCGTATCGCTCTCTCTTAAGGTTATTTTCTCGAAAATCCCTTTTCTTCCCCTTTGATTATTCTTCTTATGTTTTCACGGTGTTTAATAAATATCATAAAAGCAAGGAAAAAGGAAAGTATAATCAACGGGTAATTAAAGCTTTTTAATATCAGAACCATAATTGGCAGGGCGGTAAAGGCTGCCAGCGCCCCGACGGACGAAATCCGGAGCGCGAGAAAGGCGATTACCCATATCGAAAGGCACGCAATTCCGATGTAAGGTTCCAGCGCCAGGAGCGCCCCCAGGCTCGTGGCGACCCCCTTGCCTCCTTTTAACTTCGCAAACACGGGGAAATCGTGCCCGATTACCGCCGCGCCCGCCGCAATGACTCCCGCCTCGTACCCGGCGAAATTAAGCGCTATCAATACCGCCGTCGCCCCTTTGAGCATGTCGCCAAGGAGCGTAAGCGCGCCCGCCTTCTTCCCTATTACCCGAAGCGCGTTCGTGGCGCCGATATTTCCGCTGCCCTTCGAGCGCAGGTCCGCCCCGTAGACCTTCGCCACAATCAGCCCGAAGGGGATGGAACCCAGAAGATATGCCAGTGCGCAAAATGCCCAGATCAAGACTCGCCCCCCTCCCCGGACAGGCCGATTTTATCCCAATACTCGACAAAATACTGTACGCCGGAGGTTAACGCAAGTATCATGGAAATCCAGAGCGCGACAGTGCCTATCCAGAATACGTCGAAATACGCAAACTTCACGCCGATGTCCAGGAGAAGCGCGATTATCGCTATCGTCTGGAATACCATCTTGGCCTTCCCGCCCTCCGCGGCGGGTATTACATGCCCCGCCGAAGACGCCGCCGCCCGAAGCCCCGTCACGGCGAACTCCCTGCCGATAATAACAATCGCAATCCACGCCGGCACCTGCCCGTGGAGCGATACGAGGAGTATGAGCGCGGACGACGTAAGGAGCTTGTCCGCGATGGGATCGAAGAGCTTGCCGAGCTTCGTAATCTGGCCGGTGCTCCGCGCTATGTAGCCGTCCAGCCAGTCTGTCATGGACGCCGCGAAAAAAATGCAGGTGGCGATTACGGCCCGTGTCTCAAGCGGAATATCGAAAGGGGTATAAGACGAAAGGAAAAAAATGAATACCGGTATCAGCAGGACCCTTAGGAGCGTAAGTGCGTTCGGGAGGTTCAAGGCCGATTTATCCCCATTTTTCGGTTAGTTGACGCCTTGTGAATTTTACAGCATTGCAAGGTGGATTATCAAGCGGAATTTTGTAGCGGCGCCACTCAATAAAAAAATACCGTCATTCCCGCACCG
>JAJYJM010000017.1 GCA_021789495.1 Nitrospirota bacterium | reverse complement strand
TGCTTATACGTGGCGGAGACCTGAAGAAGCTCGACGCGGCGTTCTTCAACATGAACGGCTACATAAGCGTTACGATTTTTATCTTCACCGCGGGAGCGGTATTATTGAGGTCATATGTGTAGATATATTGTCGCTATCAGCGGGGCGTCCGGAAGCGCGTACGGACTTTCCGTAATCAAGGGCCTTGCGGACACCGGGCACGAGGTAATAGTCACGGCCAGCCGCGAAGGCATTCTCATAATGAAAGACGAGACCGGCGTGGATATTTCCGGGATGAATAGCGCCTCTGCGATAATCGCCGACAAACTGAGAATAGATAAAAAATCAATTATATTTTATCCTGAAGACGACCTCCATGCGCCCGTATCGAGCGGCTCCTTCGAGACCTCCGGGATGGTTATCGCGCCGTGCTCCATGAAGACTCTCTCCGGAGTCGCAAACGGGTACGCAAATAACCTCATCGAGCGCGCAGCGGACGTAGTGCTGAAAGAGCATCGGGCTCTGGTGCTGATTCCGCGCGAGACGCCGCTTTCCGCGATACACCTGGAGAACATGCTGAAACTTGCACGCCTTGGCGTCCATATCCTTCCCGCCATGCCGGGATTTTACAACAAGCCGAAGACGATTCAGGATATAATAGATAGTGTGGCCGGGCGCGGGCTTGACCTTCTTGGCATAAACAATGATTTATATAGAAGGTGGAAATGAATAATAAATTCAAGTCCGGGTTCGTCGCCATTATCGGGCGCCCTAACGCGGGAAAGTCCACGCTTCTGAACGCCCTTGTCGGGGAGAAGATTTCAATCGTCTCCGACAGGCCACAGACGACGCGGAACCGCATCACCGGTATCCTGACTCTGCCGGATGCGCAAGTCATATTCCTCGATACTCCAGGCCTGCACAGGCCAAAGGGGCTGCTGAACGAGTATATGGTGAACACGGCAAAGGAGGCTTGCGAGGAAGTCGATTTGGTTCTTTTCATGGTCGAGGCGGATAAAAGTCGCGGCGAGGACGAAAGAGAGATAATAGAATTCCTGAAGGGACTGAAAACGAAGGTGTTCCTTGTGATAAATAAGACCGACCTGGTTCGCAAGGATTCGCTTCTGCCGCTTATAAATAAATATTCGTCTATATATAATTTCCGGGAGATAATACCGGTCTCGTCGCTTAAGGGAGAAAACGTCTCCGACCTTAAAGACACCATAATCGGCTATCTCCCGGAAGGGCCGCAATATTACCCGGAAGACGAGATGACCCGGCAGCCGGAGCGTTTTATCGCCGCCGAGATTATCCGCGAAAAGATATTCCGGATGACCAGCGACGAAGTGCCCTATTCCACTGCCGTCCTGGTGGAGGAAATGAAGGAGCGCGGAGAAAAAATATTCACGCGGGCCGATATATATGTCGAGAAGGACTCGCACAAGGGAATTATAATCGGCGCAAACGGGCAGATGCTCAAGAAAATCGGCCAGGCCGCAAGGCGCGATATTGAGCGGCTTTTAGGCTCCCCGATATACCTGGAGCTTTGGGTCAAGGTGAAGAGCGACTGGCGCGAGAAGCCCGGCGCGCTTCGGGAAATGGGCTATAAATAATGCGCGTGCTGCTGGTCAATACCCCCTCGGACAATGCCTTTACAAAAGTAGGTTTTATCGTACCACCCCTTGGGATCGCTTACATCGCCTCGACCCTGCGCGAGGCGGGCCACGATGTCCAAATCCACGACTTCAACGTCGAACACTCGCCTCCCGATTATTCGAGATTCGACCTTGTCGGCGTATCCGGGGATACGTGCCGTCATAAGAAGTTGATGGATATAGCCTCGCAGGCCGGGGCCGCAGGCGCTGCTGTTATGGCCGGCGGGCCGCACGTCACGTTCATGGACGAAGAAACTCTGCGCGAAGGCTCCGTGGACTATGTCCTTCGCGGGGAAGCGGAAGAGACGGCGGTCGAACTGGCGGATGCTCTGGAAAGAGGAGACGGCCCAGGCGGCATCCACGGCATATCATATATAAATAACGACTCATTAATCAGAAATCCCGACCGCACCCCTCCTCAGAATCTCGACGCGCTCCCATACCCTGCGCGCGACCTGCTGAAGATGGACAGGTACAGAAGTCTTGAGATGGCAAAGAGGAAGATAACCTCGATTGTATCTTCACGGGGATGCCCAAGCGGATGCCGTTTCTGCGCCTCGCACAGATACGCGGGGCGAAAATGGAGGGCGCGTTCCGTTGACAGCCTGATGTCGGAAATAAGGCTTGCAGTGGGGATATACGGATATGGCGGTGTGGCGTTCGTGGACGATAATTTCACCATTGACCCGCGCCGCGTCGTAGACCTGTGCAGGAGAATTATCGACGAAGGGCTGGACATAAGGTGGTGGTGTTTTTCACGCGTGGACAACATACTCAAAAACCCGGAGATGGTGGAAATGATGGGCCGCTCCGGGTGCAGGTATGTCTTTATGGGCATAGAATCGGCAAACCAGGGGATATTGGATAGATTCGCAAAAAGAACGGATCCTGAAATGGCGAAAAAAGCGGTAGACCTTCTGCGAAAGAACAGGATAGAGACGCTTGCCGCATATATACTTGGCGCGCCGGACGAGACAAGGGAAATGATAGAGAACACCATAAAGTTTTCGATAGACCTGAAAACTGGCGGAGTCCAGTACACGCTGCTGACGCCCTTTCCCGGCACGGAGCTATGGCAGGATATGTCCGGAAGACTGCTGACTACGGACTGGGAGAAGTTCGACTGCACGCATCCGGTAATCCGCTCCGATTATCTCTCGCCGGAAGAACTGCGGGAGTTACTTTTCAAGGCGTACAAGAAGTTCTGGATGAGACCGGGAAGGCTACTTACCAGCGTCTTGAGCGCCCTCAGGGGGCGCGGCGTAAAACTCTCCGAAGTTCGCAGGCTGATTGACTCTTTCAGGGGAGACGAGTCTTGACAAGCTTCGACTTTCCACATCGCGTAACCTATGCCGAGACCGATAAGATGGGTTTCGTATACTACGGCAACTACATGACTTATTTCGAGATTGGCAGGACGGAGCTCATACGCTCGTTTGGCAGACCATACATCGACCTTGAAAACGAGGGATTTTACCTCCCGGTTATTGAAGTTTCATGCAGGTATTTCAAGCCTGCCAGATACGACGACCTGCTTGCAATCAGGACTGAAATAACGGAATTCAAGGGAGTGCGGCTGGGGTTTAAGTATGAGATATTGAGGCTGGTCGGCTGGTCACGTGACGGCGAAAAACTGGCCGAGGGTGCTACTCTGCACGCCTTCATGGACGGACAGGGAAAACCCGTAAGGCCGCCTGAGTGGCTAAAGGAAATGATTAAATCCTCGGATGAAACACAGGACAAAACCAGCCCCCAAATGAGATGAAACGGCAAGAAAACAGATACCGCGCTTTATGTTCCTTTTTCCCGATCCGTCAGTAACAGGTCATCATTGAGGCTTTAAAGGCCCGGCCTGCCACGCTTTGAGGCGGCTTTAAGGCGCCCTACGGATGAGCTTGACGTTCACCAGCGTGAACCAGCGCGGTATCTATTTCTTTTGCTTTTCCTTGAGGATAGGACATTTTCCAAAGGACTATTCTCACCTCCTTCACAGGCCTTCTTCTATCCTATCCCCAATTATCATTCCCTGCGAACCTGGTGGAGACTTATCTCAGCGAAATTCATTGGTTATGGGGGCCTTTGCCAGTAACCTCACCCGTCCCGAAAGGAGGCAAGAGACGGGCGCTGCCCTGTGCGGCAGGCCCCCATTCGATGAACCCGCAATGAAACAAGCCTTTTACGCCTCGTCCGCAGAGAAATTATTGTCAAAGAACAATGGGTTATAGAACCTTTACCTATAATTAGTATAGCTCCCTCGGCATCTCCGTGTCAAGTCCTCAACGATAAAAGATTTTCTTTGAATTACAGTAGGTTTGCTATTATTTAGAAGAACATTCGGAAGCCCGCAGAAATCACACCTTCCCCGCACCCCCTTTTTGCCCCGAAAACGGCCCGTTTTCAGCCCGTTTCCGATGCCGGGGGGAAATTCGGGAATTTATAAAAATAATCCAAAGTTGGCGGGGAGTTATCGTAGCTCATAGTAAATTATCCTGAGAACGAACTTTCCCGACCGATTAGATTTACTCTTGGTGTTCGGCTGGCTACATCAGCCCGGAGACGGATTTCATGGCGAAGTCGATGACCCCTGAAGGGTTCATGCCGATATACAGGACGGCGTATGCGGCGACAGCCATTGCCGTGTACATGGAGAGATTTGGGGTGAGCTTTCTGTCGTCCTCAGGCTCCTTCATATACATCACGAGCACAACACGGAGATAAAAAAAGGCAGAGACTGCGCTCATCACGACCATTATCAGGGCGAGCCACAAAAACCCGGAGTTAAGCGCGGCCATAAAGATGTTGAACTTCCCTATGAACCCTGCGGTCGGAGGGATACCCGCAAGAGAGAACATGAATATCAGCATGAGGAGCGCCGCCATCTTGTTCTTCTTGGAAAGGCCCGCGAAGTCCTCTATGCGCTCGCCGGTCATCCCGCCTCTGCTGAGCGCCACGACCATTCCGAACGCGCCGAGGTTCATAAAGACATATATCAGCAGGTAGGTCATTACGCTTGAGATGCCCTCCGCCCCGCCGGCTACGAAACCGACCATGGCATACCCGGCATGGGCGATGGAGGAATATGCGAGCATCCTTTTGATGTTGGTCTGGGATATGGCGACGACGTTCCCTATGAGCATGGAAAGTATCGCCAGGGCCGCGATGATTATGGTCCAGTCCGCCTGTATCTGCGGGAGCGCGGTTATGAACACCCTGAGGAACGCCGCAAACGCGGCGGCCTTAGGGCCTACGGACATGAAGGCTGTAACTGACGTCGGCGCGCCTTCGTAGACATCCGGCGTCCACATGTGGAACGGAACCGCCGCGACTTTGAATCCAAAACCCGCCAGCATTAGAATCATGGAAAGTATAAGCGCTGGTTTGCTGTATGTCCCGGTCTGGATGAACGCCGCAATGTCGTGCAGGTTTGTCGTGCCGGTGATGCCGTAGATGAGCGCGATGCCGTAAAGGAGTATCCCGGACGAGAACGCGCCCAGAAGGAAATACTTCAGCGCGGCTTCGTTGCTTCTCAGGGATTTTCTCAAGAACCCGGCCAGGACGTAAATCGAAAGCGCCATAAGCTCAATGCCGAGATATACGGTCATCAGATCCGAGCCGGAGGCCATGACCATCATGCCCGCCGTAGCGAAGAGTATAAGGCCGTAGTATTCGCCCTTCTCGATATTCTCCATCCTGACGTAGCTTATGGAGATAAGGAGCGCAATCGCCGCCGCGACATAGAAGACCATCTTGAAGTATGTCGCATAGCCGTCGAGTATGAACATGCCGGAGAACGCGCCATGGACGACGGACCTCATCGCCCATGTCCTGTCCGCCGCGGCGGCCAGCCCTGCAACGGAGAGATAGCCGAGCAGGAAGCGCCATTCCTTCTTTACGAAAAGGCCCATGATAAGAACGGCCATCGCCGAGCACAATACTATTATCTCAGGCGAGATGGCTGCGAGGTCGGCTGTCGATATTGTCGGCATTTGCAACTCTCTTTATGTCCAATATCAAAAAAACCGTCATTCCCGCGAAAGCGGGAATCCAGTGACTTTCAAAGTCGCTGGGCCCCCGTTTTCACGGGGGTGACACTCTCTAAAATCCCCTAAACCCGGCCGAGGCCGACATGTTCGCAGCCCCGTTGACCTGCATGAGGAGGTGCTTCACCGTCTCGTGCATTATCCCAAGGAACGGGTTCGGGAATATGCCTATCCAGAAGACGAACACGGCAAGCGGTATAAGTGTCAGGGCTTCCCGCATCGACAGGTCGATAAGCGAGCTGTTCTTCGGCTTGAGCTCCATGAACATCACGCGCTGGTACATCCAGAGCATGTAGGCCGCGCCGAGTATGATGCCGGTGGTGCCGATTACGGCGTATATCCTCTGTGTCGTGAACGCGCCGAGTAGTATCATAAACTCGCCGATGAAACCGTTCATACCGGGCAGCCCAAGCGATGAGAGTGTGAATATCATAAAAAACACGGCGTATATCGGGAGCCTTTTCGTAAGCCCACCGAAGTCCGCAATCATCCTCGTATGGGTGCGTTCGTAAATCAGCCCGACACAGAGGAACAGGGCTCCGGTCGTCACGCCGTGGTTTAACATCTGGAGTATGCCGCCCTCCATGCCCTGGCGGGTGAAGGCGAAGATGCCGAGCGTAACAAAGCCCATGTGGCTGACGGAGGAGTAGGCGATAAGTTTTTTCAAGTCCTTCTGTATCATGGCGACAAGCGCGCCGTAGATTATCGCGACGACTGACAGGACGAGTATCATGGGCGTGAAGTGCATCGTCGCCTGCGGGAACATCGGGAGGTTGAACCGGAGGAAGCCGTACGTCCCCATCTTCAGGAGCACGCCCGCGAGGATGACGCTGCCAGCCGTCGGCGCCTCGACATGGGCGTCCGGGAGCCACGTATGGAACGGGAACATCGGGACTTTTATCGCAAAGGCGATAAAGAACGCCAGGAAAACCCAATACTGGAACGACATTGGATAATGCCGGCCCATGAGCTTTACTATCTCGAAGGTATGTCCGCCCTGGTAATAAAGCGCGATGATGCCCAGGAGCATGAGCACGCTCCCGGCCAGGGTATACAGGAAGAACTTAAGGCCCGCATACATCTTCCTCGGCCCGCCCCAGATGATTATAAGGAGGAACATCGGGATGAGCATCGCTTCCCAGAAGATGTAGAATAAGAAGAGGTCGAGCGCGATGAAGACGCCTATCATGCCGGTCTCAAGGAGCAGGAGCGCCATCATATACTCCTTGACCTTGACGGTTATGGCCTTCCAGGAGGATATGACGCAGATAAGAGTCAGGAGCGTTGTGAGCATTACCAGCAGGACGGATATGCCGTCCACGCCGACGATGTAGTTCACATGCCAGGCGGGTATCCAGCTCTTCTGCTCCACGAACTGCATGTTGGAGGTGGTGCGGTCGAAGTTCGTAACGAGCGGGATGGAGACGAGAAACGTTATGCCGGAGGTTATCAGGGCCAGCCACCTGGCCATGCCGTCTCTCTTGCCTGCCAGCAGTATCGCGATAGCGCCGATAAGCGGCAGGAAGCAGACGAGGCTAAGTATCGGGTAGCCCAGGTTGTTCGGTATGTATCCGGTCAAGGTTATCCCCTTTGGTTTCTTATCTGGCGAACAGGTAAATCCCGACGACTACCAGGACGCCGAACACCATCCCGAAGGCGTAGTGGTTGTAATAACCGCTCTGGAGCCTCCGGAGCACACGGCTCATGGCCTCCACAAGCGAGGCTATGGCGTTTACGAAGCCGTCTATGATGCCCACATCCACAACGCTCCAAAAGAGGTTCGCAGACGCCCATTTGATGGATCTTACAAACACGAAATCGTATATCTCATCGACATAATACTTGTTATACAGAAGAGCATGTATCGGCGCGAAGGTCTTTGCCACCTTGCCGGGAAGCTCCGGCCTGACAATATACATGAACCAGGCGAGCGCGATACCGGAAACGCCGATAACTACGGAGACGACCATCATGGTCATTTCCATACCGGCAGGCGCGGCCTCAGCCGTCCCGGGCCCGAACACGCCCGACATGAACTGGCCGAAACCGTTAGAGCCGCCAAGGACTCCCGGCACTCCGACGAAACCGGCGACAACGGCCAGCGCGCCGAGAATGATAAGCGGGATAAGCATGCTCTTCGGAGATTCGTGGACGTGGTGCGAGACCTCGTGGTCAATGTTGCATTTGCCGTGGAAGGTCATAAAAATGAGTCTGAAGGAGTAGAAGGCCGTCAAAAACGCCGCAAACGCCAGGAGGTAGTAGACGATATGACCCGCGCCGGGAGAGCTGTACGCCTTCCAGAGTATCTCGTCCTTGCTGAAAAAGCCCGCGAAGGGCGGAATGCCGGAGATGGAGACGGACGCCGCGAGGAAGGTGATGTACGTCCACTTGATTTTCCCGGCCAAAGCCCCCATCTTGCGCATGTCCTGCTCGCCGGAGAGGGCGTGGATGACGCTGCCCGCGCCGAGGAACAGAAGTCCCTTGAAGAACGCATGCGTCATAAGATGAAAAATCCCCGCGGCGTAGGCACCTACGCCGCACGCCACGAACATGTATCCAAGCTGACTTATGGTGGAGTAGGCTATGACGCGCTTTATGTCATACTGCGTAAGGGCGATTGTCGCCGCAAAGAGTGCGGTTATGCCGCCGACCCAGGTTACGACATCGAGCGCAGTTTGGGACTGGTTAAAGAGTGGATGGCACCGCGCGACCATGAATATGCCCGCCGTGACCATAGTCGCCGCGTGAATGAGGGCGGAGACCGGCGTCGGGCCTTCCATCGCGTCCGGCAGCCAGACGTGCAACGGGAGCTGCGCCGATTTCCCGACCGCGCCCATGAAGAGCAAAAGCGCAATGACCGTGAAGAGGTTACAGCTGTGGCCGAGGATGGTGAGCGTCTGCCCGACGTGGCCCGGTATCGCCGCGAAGACGGCGTCGTAGTTAAGAGTCCCGAAGGTTATGAACACGAGCATCACGCCAAGACCGAAGCCGAAGTCTCCGACGCGGTTAACGACGAACGCCTTCTTGCCCGCGTCCGTCGCGGACTTCTTCTCATACCAGAACCCGATAAGGAAGTAGGAGCATAGCCCGACCGCCTCCCAGAAGACATAGAGCTGGAGGAAGTTGTCCGCCATGACGAGCATGAGCATGGAGAACGTGAACAGGGCGAGATACGAAAAGAAACGCGGATAGCCCTTGTCCCCGTGCATATAGCCGGTGGAATATATATGGACGAGAGAACTGACCGTTGTTACGACAATGAGCATGACGGCGGTCAGTTGGTCTATCTTAAGGCCGATATGGACGTCGAAGCGGCCTGAGAGTATCCAGGAATAAAGAACGGTATTGACCGTATGCCCGCCCATGACGTCAAACAGCGTGGAGACGGAAAGCGCAAAAGACGCCAGCACGGCGATTATCGGCGGCCAGTGCGCCTTCCCCTTCAGCCAGTGTCCGAAAAGCCCGGACACGACAAATGCCGCCAGGGGAAGCATGGGTATGAGCGCGTATTTTATCATTTTAATCCCGTTTACTCCTCTTCCCCCCTCTTAAGATAAGAGGGGGGCAAGGGGGGCGTTATGAACTACCACTTCATTATGTTTATATCGGAGGTGTTGAGCGTTTCCTTGTTCCGGTACATGGCGATTATGATGGCAAGGCCGATCGCCGCCTCAGCCGCAGCGACGGTCATTATAAAGAGAACGAAAATCTGCCCCCGCACGGAATTCAGGTAATGCGCGAAGGCGACCATCGCGATGTTGACGGAGTTGAGTATAAGCTCGATGCACATGAAGATGATTATGACGTTCCGCCTTATGAGGACGCCAAGGACGCCTATGGAGAACATCAATACGCTAAGCGCTATATACCACGAAAGAGGAATCATTTTAGTCCGCCTTTTTTTTTGCCAGGACGATAGCGCCCACCATCGCCACCAGGAGAATAACGGAAGCTATCTCGAACGGAAAGAGATAGTCCGTATAGAGAGCCATGCCTATGACCTGGGAGTTCCCGGCGGATCTCACGGCTTCGATGGTATAGCTGCCCTGCGCGCCGCTGAAGCCCGAATGCATAAGTATGCTCATTAAAAGCCCCATCAGCGCAATCGCTATCGGCGCAACAATGGGCCATCCGGACACAAACCTTGCCTTGTCCTTCATCCCGTCGCCGCGGAACAGCATTATAACAAACAGGAAGAGCACCAGTATCGCTCCGGCGTATACCAATACCTGCACCGCCGCGACGAACTCCGCGTCCAGCAGGACAAAAAGCCCGGCAACGTGAGTGAACACGGCGAGCATGTAAAGCGCGCAGTGCACCGGATTTTTCCTGGTGATTACCATAAGCGCGGAGAAGACCGTGACTGCCGCAAAATATATGAACGCGACCTGAAGGATCATCAGTCTAAATGGGTCTCCTTTCCCCTGTACCTCTCTCCGTTTGCCAGGAGCTTTTCTCTCGTATAGACGAGCTTCTCCTTGGAATAATCCGCCAGTTCATACTCCTGGGTCATCGTGAGCGCCCTTACGGGACATGCCTCGACGCAATATCCGCAGAACAGGCACTTCAGAAGTTCAATCTCGTATGTGTCAAGCTTCTTTTTATGATCCGGCCCTTCGGAGGTTTTTATCTTTATGCAGCCCGTCGGGCAATATGCCGCGCACAGGCCGCAGGCGATGCACATCTCGCTTCCGTCCGGGTGGCGCCTCATCGCGTGGAGGCCCCTGAACACGGGCGGAATAACCGGCCTCTCGATGGGATAGAGCCTCGTCACCGGCTTCGTGAGCATGGTGGAGAACGTGAGCTTCAGGCCCTTCAGTATCTCCCAGAAGGTGATGGTCTTTATGAATTTTTCTATAGCCTTCAAAACCCGGCTCCTTAAACCAGAATCTTCGTCAACCTTAAAACGGGCGCAATAAATTGCGCCCCTACAGGGTTTACTGCACCAGCACCTTTATCAGACCCGTTACGAGGATGTTGCCGAGCGCGACCGGGATCAGTATCTTCCATCCAAGCCTCATGAGCTGGTCGTACCGGAGCCTCGGAAGCGTCGCCCTGATCCATAGGAACATGAAGAAGAACGCGTAAATCTTTATTATGAACCACCAGACCGCAGGGTCTCCCAGAAAGCCCAGGTACTGCCCGAATATCGGGACCGACTCGAACAGACTGCGCGGGATTATCGGGTTCCATCCGCCCAGGAAAAGCACGACGGCGATGCACGAGACCATGAGCATGTTCGCGTATTCCGCCATAAAGAAATACGCAAAACGCATACCGGAATACTCGACATGGAAGCCGGCGACCAGTTCGTTCTCCGCCTCCGGGAGGTCGAACGGCGCGCGGTTCGTCTCGGCTATCCCGGCAATCATGTAAATGACGAACGCCACGGGCTGGTAGACTATATTCCAGATATGTTCCTGGCCGCGCGTTATGTCTACCAGTGAAAGCGAACCGGTCATCATCAAGACCGATATTATCGCAAGTCCCATCGGTATCTCGTAGCTGATTACCTGCGATGCCGAGCGAAGCCCTCCCATGAGCGAATACTTGCTGTTGGAGGACCAGCCCGCCATGATTATGCCGTATGCGCCGAGCGAAGAGAGCGCGAGGACGTAAAGGACGCCGATGTTCAGGTCGGTTATATAGAGGTGTATACTGTGCCCGAAGAGCGTAATCGACGGGCCGAACGGCACTACCGCATAAGCCGCCAGCGCCGGAACGAGAGCCATCAGCGGAGCCAGGACAAACACCTTCCTGTCCGCCTTCGCCGGGATTATATCCTCCTTAAAGAAGAGCTTTATGCCGTCCGCCAGGGGCTGAAGCAGACCGTGCGGCCCGGTATGCATCGGGCCTACCCTCGCCTGCATGTGCCCCATGACCTTGCGCTCGTAGTAAGTCAGGTATGCCGAGTTTAACATGGTAAACGCGAATACCACTACTATCCCAAGAAGGGTCATCAGGGTATATATGCCAAGCTCTGCCAAACCCACGTTTACTCTCCGTTACTTTAAGGGTACAGGGACTATAGGGGCTACGGCTCCCCCCTCTCATCCCGCGCGTTGCGCCCCGCTACCGCCCCTCCGGCTCTATGGAAACCGGCCAGTACCGCGCCTCCGGGACCTTATTCACCGGGTCGAGTATTACCTCTGTCAGGACGTTGCATCCGGCGCCAAGGAAATGATTGGGGATATGAACTATTCCCTGCGGAACGCCTGCGTCCAGCTTCGCGGGGAGCCTCAGGAAACCGGAACGCGAGCGCACTTTGACCGTATCCCCCTCGCCTATGCCAAGACCCTTGGCGTCCGCCGGGTTAAGCGCCGCAAACGGCCCTCCCACCACAAGGTTGGGCCCCTTGGATTTTCTGGTAGTAGTGCCGGAGTGGTAGAGCGATACGGCGATGTCGGCGAAGAAGGGGTATCCTTCCTTTATATCGTCCTTGACGCTCCTGGCCGCGGCGACCTTCGCGGCGATTTCTTCTCCCTTCGCCGCCCGCCTGTCGTCATAACCCTGGGAGTGCAGTATCGCGGTCCCGGATTTCATCTCTTCGTAATACGGCCACTGGACACCGCCGCTCTCAAGCAGGTCGTAGGTTATTCCTGCGTATATAGGCGTGGAAACGGATATTTTATCCATCACCAGCGAGGGCTCCCAGTCCATCGGGCGGCCCATTTTGCCGGATATGAGAGAGATTATCTCTCCGTCCGGCCTTGCCCCGGCCAGGACTTTCATTGCCGGGCGAATCCTCTGCACCCGGCGCTCCGAGTTCGTGAACGTCCCTTCCTTCTCTGCAAAAGTGGCCGCCGGAAGAATAACGTCCGCAAGGGCGGCGGTATCGCTCATAAATACGTCCTGGACGACAAGAAACTTCGTCTTGCTTAGCGCATCCGCGGTCCTTTTCCTGTCGGGAAGCTCGAAGGCCGGGTCGGACCCGACTACGTAGAGCGCCTGCACGCGCCCTTCAGCCGCCGCAACCAGCATCTCCATGACCGTCAGGCCGGCGGTCTTCGGAATCTCCGTCTTCCATAGCGAGCCGAGCCTCTTCCTGTCTTCATCGCTCGCTACTTTCCTGTAGCCGGGCAGCCTGTCCGGCAGCGCGCCCATGTCGCATGCGCCCTGCTCTCCGGCCTTCCCGGCCATTGGATTTACTCCGCCTCCCGAACGGCCAACGTTTCCCGTGATGAGCGAGAGGTCGGCAAGCGCAAGAGAATCTTCATAGCCGCAGACGCTCGCGGTGACACCTTTTCCGAAGACTATTGACGCCGCAGGCGCGGATGCGAACGACCTCGCCGCTTTTCTTATATCCTCCGCCGGGACGCCCGTCGTTTCCTGCGCCTTCTCCGGCGTGTTATGCGCGTAGGCGACATTTATCCTGCCGAACAGAACCTTGTTCTTTTCCTCTACGGCCTTGTCCTGGAGGCCCTCGTCGAATATCACGTTAACCATCGCCTCAATCAGCCTGCCATGCGTGCCCGGTTTATACGTAAGCCTCAGGGCGGCATGTTTAGACATGGAGTTCTTGCCGGCGTCGGCGACAATAAGCTTCGCGCCTTTCTTGAATACCGCGCGTTTTACGGCAAGCCCCGTTATGGGGTTTTCCGCCGCTGCGTCGTTGCCTATCAAAAGCACCGCGCCGGATTGGGCGATGTCCTTAATCTGGTTCGTCATGCCGCCCAGGCCGAAGGCGTCCTCAAGCGCCGTCAATGCGTTTATGTGTCCCATGCGGGCCATGTTGTCTATGTTGTTCGTCCCGACCGCCGCGCGCATGAACTTCTGCAGGAGATAGGCCTCTTCGTTAGTATTCCGACCGCCGATAACCGCGCCGATTGCGTCCGGCCCGGCGGAGGATTTTATCCTGCCGAACCTCTCCGCCACAAGCGAAATCGCCTCGTCCCACGATGCCTCGACGAAGCTGCCGTTTTTCTTTATAAGCGGCGTCTTCAGCCGCTCCGGGTTGTTCGGGAAATCGTATCCGAACCTGCCGCGCACACAGAGGCTCCCGCGGTTGCTGCCTTTGGTGTATGTCTCGTCCGAGAGCGCCCGCAGGATGGTATTTTCCCTGCTCTGCAAATAAAGCGTGCAGCCGTCGCCGCAATACGGGCAGACGGTCTCCGCCTCGCGCTCGACGAACCACGGGCGCACCTGGTTTTTGGTGAGCCTGCTCTGGATAGCGCCGACCGGGCAATTGGAAAGGCAGTGCCCGCAGTGGACGCATTCCTCCTCGCTCCCGCAGAAGGATTCCATAGTTACGCGCGAGCCGCGATTCATGTCCGAGAGCACCCAGTCGCCTTGGACTTCGGCGCAGATCCTTACGCAGCGCTTGCAGCTTACGCAGCGCTCCATGTTGCGTTCTATCAGGGGGTTTTCGTAGTTGACCGGTATCTCGCGTTTCTTTTCAATGAAACGGGAGCGGTCCGCGCCGTAACGGAAGACATAGTCCTGTAAACTGCATTCGCCGCCCTTGTCGCAGACCGGGCAGTCCAACGGATGGTGCGTCAGCTGAAGCTCCAGCACGCCCCTCCTGGACTTCGCTATCTTCTCCGACTCCGTAATTATCTCCATGCCGTCGGAGACCGCCGTCGCGCAGGCCGGGAGGAGCTTCGGCTTGCCCTTTACCTCCACCATGCATATCCGGCACCCGGCATATATCGAAAGCTCTTTATGATAGCAGAAATGCGGCACGTGCACACCGACCTTGGCCGCAGCCTCTATGATGTTCGTCGGCTTCTCAAGCGAAAGCGGTATGCCGTTTATCTTTATGTTTATCATGCTCTCTTTAATGCCTCGCCCTCGCCCTCAATCCCTTAGGGCATCCGCGCGTCCTGATATGCTCTTCAAAATCCTGCCTGAAATATTTCAGGCTCGACAAAACTGGGTTGACCGCGCCCTCGCCGAGCGGGCAGAAACAGTTGTTGTGGATGGTGTGGCAGACGTCTTCGAGGATTTTCAAGTCCTCCGTCCTGCCCGCGCCGTTCTCTATCCGGGCAAGTATCTTCACCATCCAGTCCGTGCCTTCCCTGCAAGGCGTGCAGCGCCCGCAGGATTCGTGATAGAAGAACGCCATCGCGCGCCAGACCATGTGCACGACACATGCGTCCTCGCTCATCACGGTCGTAGCCCCGGAGCCTATCGCGGAACCAGCCGCCTGGAGCGATTTCACGTCCATTTTTATATCGAGGTGTTCCGGAGTCAGCATGGCCGTGGACACGCCGCCGGGGATAACGGCCTTAAGCTCCCTGCCGTCCTTTATGCCGCCGCCGTACTCGTATATCAGTTCACGGAGCGTAACGCCCATAGGGAGTTCGTAGAGCCCCGGCCTCTGCAAATGGCCGCTTATGCCGAAGATCTTCGGACCCGGCGAGTCCTTAGAGCCTATCGAACCCCACCAGTCCGCTCCGCCGTTTATTATGTGCGATACGTTAACAAGCGTCTCGACGTTATTCACGACCGTGGGCATACCGAACGCGCCGTGCGTGGCCATGTACGGCGGCCTGACGCGGAACTGCCCGCGCTTGCCCTCCAGTGATTCTATGAGCGCCGACGCCTCGCCGCAGATATACGCGCCCGCGCCGCGATGAACGGCGAGGTCAAAAGAGAAATCAGCGCCCTTTATGTGCTGCCCCAGCATGTTCTTTTTGTATGCCTGGTCGATGGCGGCGTTCAGCACCTTATAACCAGTGGGATATTCGCCGCGCAGATATATGTAGCCCTTGGACGCACCTATGGCGTATGCGGAGACGATCATGCCTTCGATAAGCTGGTGCGGGTCCTTTTCGAGGAACGGTCTGTCCTTGAACGTCGCCGGTTCACCCTCGTCCGCATTGGCAATCAGATACTTCGGAAACTTATTGACCTCGACACAGAACTGCCACTTCATCCCTGCGGGAAACCACGCGCCGCCCCTGCCCCGAAGCCCTGAGCGCTTCACCTCTTCCAGAACGGCGGCAGGGCCCATCTGGAAGGCCTTGTCGAGTGATTTATAGCCGCCGTGCGCGACATAGACGTCTATGTCGTTTATGTCAGGGACGTCGGCGTTTTTTAATAAAATTTTTTCCATAAAACCCATTTGTTCTGTCATTCTGAACGAAGTGAAGAATCCGAAGTTTTATTTAAAGGCAGATTCTTCGGCGATGCCTCAGAATGACACAATCTGCTTATCTCAGGCCGCTCAGTATCCCGTCTATTTTCTCCGCCGTCAGGTCGTAATAGAACGTCTCGTTTATTACCATTGCCGGGGCGTTGCCGCACGAGCCGATGCACTCGACCTCCTGCAAGGTGAACATGCCGTCCGGGGTCGTCTCGCCCTCGTGTATTCCGAGCTTCTTCTCCAGGTGCTCAAGGAGCGTCTCCGCGCCCATCAGCGTGCAGGCGATATTCGTGCATAGCATGACGACGTATTTGCCGACGGGCTTCTTCCAATACAGCGAGTGATATGTAGCAAGGCCCTGGGCATGGGCGCTCGATACGCCGATTACCTCCGCCACCGCCTCTATGACGTCCGGCGAAAGCTGGCCGAACTCCGCCTGAGCCGCCCAGAGAGCCGCCATAAGCGCGCTCTTCCTGTCCACATATTTGGACGCGGCCCGCTCTATTTCCTGTAATGTATTTTCGCTTAAAGTAATCATAAATCTCCGCCGGGCGCAATGAATTGCGCCCCTACGCCTTACCTGTCCACTTCTCCCAGGACTATGTCAATGCTGCCGATACAGGAGACGATGTCCGCGATCATGTGCCCCTTCACCATCCTTGGCAGACACGCGAGGTTTACGAAGCTCGGAGAGCGCACCTTCATGCGGACGGGCTTTTCAGAGCCGTCTGACACGATATAGAACCCCAGTTCCCCTTTCGGCACCTCCGCGGCGGCGTATATCTCGCCCTTTGGGACGGAGAACCCCTTGGATACCAGGACGAAGTGATGTATCAACGTCTCGATGTCCTGCATCACGCGGTCTTTCGGCGGAAGGCTCACCATTGGAATGTCCGCCTTGTACGGGCCGTCCGGGATGTCCTCGACGCACTGGTTTATCATGGCTATGGACTGGTTCATCTCCTCCATGCGCACGATGTACCGGTCGTACACGTCGCCAATCTCGCCCAGGGGGACTTCAAATTTCAATTTCTCATAAGCCGCGTACGGCATGACCTTTCTCAAGTCGTAATTGACGCCGGATCCCCTTAGCGAACCGCCCGTCAGGCCCCAGTCGATTGCCTCGTCATAAGATATTATTCCGATGCCTTTTGTGCGGCCAAGCCAGATGCGGTTCTGCATTATCAGGGTGTTGTATTCCTCTATCCTCTTTGGCATCCCGGCCATGAATTCCCGCGTGCGGCGGAAAAAATCGGGAGTCGCGTCCCGCCTTACACCGCCGATATTGACGTAGGAGACCGTAAGCCGCGCCCCGGTGAGGATCTCAAAAAGATCCAGTATCTCCTCTCTCTCACGGAGACAGTACAGAAGCACGGTAACGGCGCCGATGTCTGCGGCATGCGTGGCAAGCCAGAGCAGATGCGCTGAGAGCCTGGACAATTCGGCTACTATCACGCGCAGGTAATCGGCGCGTTCCGGCACCTCTATGCCCATGAGCTTTTCGACCGCTATTGCATAACCAAGATTATTGTTCCCGCAGGAGAGGTAATCGAAACGGTCCGTAAGCGGGACTATCTGCTGGTATGTCCTGGCCTCGGCGAGCTTCTCGGAGCCTCTGTGGAGATAGCCGATATGCGGGGTGCAGGAAACGACGACCTCGCCGTCAAGCTCCAGCACGAGCCTTAAGACCCCGTGCGTGCTGGGGTGCTGAGGCCCCATGTTTATGGTTATTTCTTTAGTGTTTAAAGGCATCTATTTTCTTAATATCCCGGCGAATATCTTCCCGGTTTCCCTGCGCGGTCACGCCGACGCCACGACCCCTATTCCGGCCAGGGCTTGAAAGTCCATTCCGGACCCTCTATGGGGTAATCTTTCCTTAACGGGTAGCCTTCCCAGTCGTCCGGCAGGAGTATCCTCCTTAAATCAGGATTTCCGCGGAATACTATCCCGAACAGGTCGTATGTCTCCCTCTCGTGCCAGCAGGCCGTCTTCCAGGTTCCCGACACTGAAGGCACCCACGGGTCTCCGTCGTCCTCCACCGGCACCTTGAGGCGGACGCGATGGCCGTGCATCATGGAATGCATGTTGTATACGACCTCGAACCTCGGTGCCCTGGGAAGCCAGTCCACCGCGGTAACGTCTATCAGATAATCCATCCTTACATCCGGGTCGTCCTTCAGGAAACGGCATATCTCTTCGAGCTTTTCCCGTTTAAGAACGGCCCAACTCTGCCCGAAGGCGCTCCCGGAACCGGTAACTTCTTCCGGGAACCTTTCCTTTATCTGTTCGATAATGTTATCGGGATGCAAAGTTTCGATTACCCCTTCTCGGCAAACAACGGCTTTCGCACGTATCTGCCGGTCATTATCTTGTCCTGGAGCTTCTTTATGGCGAAAAACAGAGCCTCCGGCCTGGGCGGGCAGCCCGGCACGAATACGTCCACGGGCACTATCTGGTCCACGCCCCGGACGACGCTGTATGTCTGGTATATGTTCCCGGTGCATGCGCAGCTTCCCATAGCCACAACCCACCTCGGCTCCGGCATCTGGTCGTAGACTTTTCTTAAAACCGGGGCCATTTTCTTGGTAAGCGTGCCGGCGACGATCATGAGGTCGGACTGGCGCGGCGTCGCGCGCGGGATGACGCCGAAACGGTCGAAGTCCATCTGGGGCGCGCCGTATGCATGTATCATCTCTATCGCACAGCAGGCCAGGCCGAATGTCATCGGCCAGATCGAGTATGCCCGCGAGGCGTTAATCACCCAGTCTATCTTGGTAGTGATGAAATTGTCCTCGAAGCGCCCCTCTATCAGTCCCATTCGAGAGCTCCCCTTTTCCAGGCATAAAAATATCCGACCAGAAGTATGGCGATGAAGACAAGCATCTCGATAAAACCGTACAGGCCAAGCCTGTTGAAAGTAATAGCCCAGGGATACATGAATACGGCTTCGAGATCGAACAGGACGAAAAGCATTGCGATAATATAGAAGCGGACGGAGAACTGCTCCCTGGCGTCCCCCACCGGCGGACATCCGCACTCATACGGGGAAAGCTTGGAAGGATCGGGCCGGCTCGGTCTTAAAAGTATGCCTATGGATATGGTGAGGACGCCGAAAGCGATAGCTACGGCAAGGTAGATTACGACTGGCCAGTATTCAAGCGGAAAGAGAGTTCCGGGCGCCTGCGTCAAAACAAACCTCCAGAAAAACTCGTTTTGCCTTGACTATATTTATAAAATTAATGACAGGATTAACCAGACCGTCCGGTATATTATTCTAAAACCATGGACGTGTCAAGGAGAAATCTAAGGATTTTTAAAATAAAAAGCTTTTATGGAAATATAAAGAAGCGTTTATTTAAGATTCGGAATTCCAATACGGTTACATTCTCCTGAAAACCGCAACTTTAAAGCCTGCGTGGAAACATCAGCTCCAGATCGGCCCCTCGTCGTCTTCCATCTCCTCGAAAGATTCCGAGAGCGGGCGCGCGATTATCTTTTCAAAACCCTCGCCGCAGTCCTGGCAGCGCCAGTGGTAGATTACCCAGTATTCCTCGTCGGTCTCCATCTCCGACTCTTCTTCCTCTATAAGTTCGCTCCCGCCGCAGAACGGGCACATTACCGGCTCCATCATAATCTCGCGCTCCTTATTGAAAGACCGCGAAACACGAACGTGTTTCGCGTTTAAAACCATTTCCTTTTCTGGGAACCCGCACCGCCGCCAAGATTCTTGAGCGCGTCTTCGACCCTGTCGTTAAAATCAGACATGTTCTTTTTCAGTTCGCGCACATTCTCAAGCAGCGACAGCATAAACTGGTCGTGCCCCTCGAACGCTTCCCTGATCTTTCGCTCGATCAATTCGCCCTGGGCGCGGGCGTCAACCTCGGGGGCCGCCTTTTTCTTCTCTTTTAAACCTGCTATCTCCCGCGAAAGCGCCGCGATACCTTCCTCAAGTTTCGCCGCGCCCGGCCCGGCTTCCGGCACGGAGTTTACCTTTTCTTTTAAGCCCGCCACCTCGCGCGTGAGGGCCGTCGTCATTTCTTCGAGCTTTGTGATATGCTCGATTAACGGCATTATATCAAAATCGGGCCTCCTTGTCGCCGCCGCCACAGCCGGGGATGCCGAGGCGCCGGCAACTTCCGTGGAAGGTTCAGCTGATTCATGCACTATCTCGAACTCTCCGGAGGCGTCCGACAGATCCACCGCTCCAGCCGTTCCGGCTGACTGGGCCTTGAGCTTCGCCTCATCCGCCTGCTTTCCCTGCCGCACGTTATCGAAAAAGACCTCCGCCTGAACAACGTCCGACAGGGTTATCGACTCCATTTTGTCCAGTATGGATTCCGGTCCGTTTTTGCCGGATTCCGGAGAATTTTCCCGTATCGAGGAACCGAGCTCCAGTTCCAAGGCCGCCTCCGGAGGATTTTCCGGCTTCGGCTCGAATATATCCGGCGGAAGCTCCTTTATCCCGGAATCTATAAGCGTGTGCTTTCGCTTCAGATCCTTTATGAGAAGGGATACCACACCCTTGAAAGTCTCCATGACGCCCGCGCCGGTTACCGCCGAAGCCTCGTAGTTCGGGGCATGGCGGTAATTCAGTTTTTCGTCGAGGGAGGCCGTGTCGATAATATTCGGCAGGTCGCGCTTGTTCCACTGGAATATTATAGGGATGGTTTCCGGGTCGAGGCCGTTTTCCAGGAGGTTCAGTTTCATGTCTTCGATGCTCTCCAGGTTTTTCGATACCACGTCCGTCTGGGAGTCGGCAACGAAGACCACGGCATCGGCGCCCTTCAGGACAAGCCTCCTGGTGGCGCCGTAGAAGACCTGGCCCGGAACCGTATATACCTGGAAACGCACCTTGAACCCCTGGACGACGCCGAGTTCCACCGGCAGGAAATCGAAAAAGAGCGTCCTGTCCGCTTCCGTGGCGAGGGATATCATTTTCCCGCGCTTCTTCGGGTTCATCTTTGTATAGATATGTTGAAGATTGGTCGTCTTGCCGCAAAGACCAGGGCCGTAATAGACGATTTTGGCGACGATTTCCTTGGTAGCGTAATTTATTAATACCATATCGCTCCAGTAGTTTTCCGGTTATGCGGGGATACGCGAGACTAATTTTATAATCTTACGCCCTTTTTTTCAAGCCGATTCTCTGTTTTCTGCGCGCGCGGACATACAGTCCTTCGGCTACCAGGAGGAATATTGTCGCGGAATAATATATCCACACCATAAAGAGTATTACCGTCGTAAACGAGCCGTACAGGCTGAGCGTTCCCATCCTCCCGACATACCATGCGAAGAATATCTTCGCCGCCTCCCAGAGAAGCCCGGCGGTTATCCCGCCGGTCGCCGCCTCTTTTATGCCTATTTTTCTCCGCGGGAGCAGAATGTAGAGCAGCGTGAAAGAAACGCATGTCAGAACCACCGGAACGGCCTTTACGAGCAGGGCCGCCGTAAGGAACGGTATCGCTCTGGACGAGCCGAAAAAATCCTCGTGCTTTCTGATGAATGTGGGTATGTATGTCAGCCAGAACGATACGGTGAAAAGAAACCCGGAAAAAATTACCATCGCGAACGACATGAGCCTCGAACTGAAGAAACGGAGGCGGTTCAGGGAATGGAAGACGCGGTTTATGGAATACTCAAGCGAACTGAAGACGAGGCTTCCCACCCAGAGAAATATTATGAAGCTTATCGAACCCGCGCCGCGCCAGGCGGCCATGCGGTCGATCTCGCTCCCAAATCCCGGGCCGATGACCGGATACGCGCTGCGCACAAACTGTATAACCGCCTGACGCATGTCCACGTGTCTGCCGAGCGCCATTGCGAAGATGCGCATCACGAAAAATATCAGGGGAACGAACGACAGAATGGCATAGAACGATATTGCCGCGGAGAGGTAAATGCAGCCGTCCCTGAAATAGAGCCTGAATGCGGAAAGAACGGTTTTCAATATCCCGGCGTCCTTTCGCGCCCGTCTTCCCGCTTGCGTTTCTTGAGGAATATCCTCACGGGGTTCCCCGCAAACGAATGCCGCTCCCGCAGCCTGTTCTCCAGGTAACGCAAGTAAGAGAAATGGACGCCTTCCGGGCGGTTCACGAAAAAGACAAACGTCGGAGGCGATATGCCGACCTGCGTCCCGAAGTAAAATTTTATCCTGCGGCCCTTGAACATCCCCGGCGCCTGCGCCCTGACGGCGGAATCGAGAATCCCGTTAAGCTCCGGAGTAGAGACCCTCTTTTTCCCCTGTTCCACGACCTCGTCCACAAGCTCGTAGAGCTTCCCTATCCTCTGCTTTGTAAGCGCCGATATTGCAACCACCGGCGCATAGTCCAGGTATTTCATCTCTTCCCGGACCTTTTTCACGTAATCGTCGAATGTCTTGCCGCCCTTTTCGAGCAGGTCCCATTTGTTGAGCGCGATGATTATCCCCTTGCCTTCCTCGTGCGCTATGCCGCCTATCTTTTTGTCCTGCTCCGTAACGCCCTCGAAGGAGTCTACCAGAAGTATCGCCGCATCGCAGCGCTCCACCGCTTTAATGGCGCGGATTACGCTGTATTTCTCTATGCCGGAGGTGATTTTCCCCCTGCTCCTGAACCCCGCGGTATCCACAAAATTATAGGTCTTGCCGTAAAATTTAACCACTGTGTCGACAGGGTCCACGGTGGTTCCTGGGACGGGGCTTGTTACAGCCCTTTTCTCACCGGTAAGGGCGTTTAAAAGCGTGGATTTACCTACGTTCGGCCTGCCTATTATAGCAATGTTGGATACCGGGGCCTCGCCCTCTTTCTCCTCCGTCTCCGGAGGGAGGAGTTCCAGCACGCGGTCCATAAGTTCCGTAAAACCGGGGCCGTGCAAGGCCGAAACCGCAAAAATCTCGCCGGCGCCGAGGCTGTAGAAATCATAGATTTCCTCTTCCAGCTTCGGCCCGTCCACCTTGTTTACGCAATATACCACAGGCTTGCCGGATTTCCTCAGGACTTCCGCCACATTCCGGTCGGCGGCGGAAAGGCCTTCGCGGGCGTCGGCCATGAATATTATAATGTCCGCCTCCAGCACCGCAAGCTCGGTCTGCTCCCTCATCTGGGCCGGTAGACCGGCCTCATGCAGACTGGCCTCAGACAGACCGGCCTCAGGCCCGATGACCGCAGCCCGGCCCTTGTCAGGCTCGAAACCGCCCGTGTCTATTACCGTAAAGCGCCTGCCTTCGTAAACCGCCGAGGCATAGTTCCTGTCGCGGGTCACCCCGGGAACGTCCTCGACCACAGCAAGCTTTTTTTTCAATATCCTGTTAAACAGCGTGGACTTGCCCACATTGGGCCTGCCGACTATCGCAACCGTGGGGATACTCAAGTTATGGACACCTCCAAGACTCAAAAAGCATATTTAATTATCATAGCACGCCTGTTTATTCAATGGAAACGATTTCGTTTTCACTGTTGACTTAAGGCGCGCGCAGGGGTTAAAATAAGTCGCATTTTGCAATACCGGGGAGTAATAATGCGCGTCCACAGGCCGCTTTTTTTCCTGTTTTTAACCGTTTCCGTCCTTGTCCAGTCGGCCCTTTTTCAGGAACCGGCCTACGCCGGGCCGAACCCGCGAAGGGCGTATACCGCCGCGCGGGCGGACTATGTCCGGCTCCTGAAAGACAAGAAAAAACGAAGACTTAGAAGCGCCTGGGAGCGCTGCATAAACCGCTTCGACAAAATATCGTCTTCCTCGCGCGGCACAAAATACGGAAGATTGGCAAGTTATTACAGGGCGGAGACCCGTGAGAGACTGTATGAAATATCGCGCGTCCGGCGGGATTTGACCCGGGCGGAGGAAGCCTACTCGAAATGCATAAAGGCTTATCCTATGTCGCGCGAGGCGGCAAAAGCGAAAAGAAGGCTGAAGGCCCTTGGGGCTACTTCCAGCCGGTCAGCCGGTTCCGCAGCGCATCCGGTATTAAAGGGCAATAAACGCGGGCGGGTAATAACCCTCTCTAAGGCCTCCAGTCCGGTTAACGACGAAATCCTCGCGTCTTCCCTGCCACCCGCGGCGGCGCAGGAAAGCGGCCCGAAAAGCGGTGCAGGGGCGGATTCCACGTCATCCGACGCATCAGGACAACTAATCCGCATAAACGAAATCCGACACTGGTCGAATGTCGGATACACCAGGATCGTCGTAGCGATGAGCGGCGAGACAAGTTATACATCGGGAAGCCTTAAAAACCCGGATCGCCTTTTCTTCGATCTGAAAGACTCCTGCCTGCCGAAGGGCCACAAGGACATTTCAATCGATGTAAGCGACGGTGTCTTAAGGAGAATCCGGGCCAGCCAGCATAATGTCGACACCGTGCGGGTTGTGCTCGACCTTTCAGGCGCGGCGTCCTCGAGGACGTTGATGCTCCAGAACCCTACAAGGTTGGTTATAGACGTAAGCGGGAAGAACCAGCCGATAAACAAAGTCTGCCGGACAAATCCACCCGAAGAAATATATCAAAACATATCCTCCCGCACCCCGGAGCAAAAACCTTCCGCTCCAAGGCAAAAACCCGCCGCAGTTTCAGCGCCCGCGCCTGCTCCCGCAAACACGGCCTCTGCCGCGCCTGTCGCGCCCGCAACGGCAAAACCCGCCGCCAGGCCGCAGACCTGCGGCATAAGCACCATAGTCATAGATCCCGGCCACGGCGGCAAGGACACCGGGGCAATCGGCTGCAACGGCCTCTACGAAAAGAACGTGGTGTTGGATATAGGGCTGCGGCTTCGGAAAATCATCAGGAAAAATTTCAGATGCAGGGTCGTGATGACAAGGGACAAGGACGTCTTCATACCCCTGGACGAGCGGCCCGCCATCGCAGTTCAGAACGACGCCGACCTGTTCATATCCATCCATGCCAACGCAAGCAGAAACCCCTCCGCGCACGGCATCGAAACGTATCTGCTGAACCTCACGAAAGACAGAAACATCATGGAGGTGGCCGAGCGTGAGAACATGATGGAGCTCAAGAGCATGGGTCCGCTCGAAGCGATACTCAAAGACCTCATCCTCGACAGCAAGCGGGACGACTCTCTCCGGCTTGCGCACTGCGTCCAGTCGTGCCTGATATCCGACCTCCATAAATACAACGTGAATAACAAAGGCGTAAAACAGGGGCCGTTCCTCGTGCTTTACGGCGCGAGCATGCCGAGCATCCTGACCGAGGTCGGATTCATAACCAACCCGGAGGAAGAGGCCCGCCTTGCCAGGCCTGAGTATCGCCGGCATATTGCCCAGGCAATATTCGACGGCATAAAGAAATACCTGAAAAATCCCAGCGTAACAGCGTATCAGACGCAGAGATGATTTTAGCTGCGCCCGTTGAATATGCGCCCGCCTTTGTTGTAAAATAACTCTTATGAAAAATATAAAAATTATCCTCGAATACGACGGCACGGGCTTCTCCGGATGGCAGTTCCAGCCGAATCAGCGCACCCTCCAGGGGGAATTCGAGGCCGCGGTAAGAAAAATATCCGGCGAAGACCTCCGCGTTACGGCGTCCGGCAGGACGGATGCCGGAGTCCACGCGCTGGGCCAGGCGGTGAATTTCAAGACCGGCTCCGACATGGACGCCGCCGCATGGCAGGGCGCGCTGAACCACTTCCTGCCTGCCGAGATGCGGGCGCTTGAGGCGGCGGAAGTTCCGGAGGATTTCAACGCGCGTTACTGCGCCAAGGGAAAGCAATACGGATACATCGTCTTGAACCGCCGCATCCCCTCGCCGCTTAAGCGGAACTATTCCTGGCACGTCCCGATGCCGCTTGACATGGAGGCCATGAAGGAGGGCGCCGGGCACCTCCTGGGCGAGCACGATTTCACGTCCTTCAGGGCCGTAAACAGCGACGGAATAAACCCCGTCAGGACACTGCGGACGCTTGAAATCCTGCCGGACGGCAACAGGATATTTTTTTCATTGGAAGCGAATGGTTTCCTCCGGCACATGGTGCGGACGGTAGTGGGGACGCTGGTGGAGGTAGGCAAGGGGCGGTTCAGGCCGGAGGACGTAAGGGATATGCTTCAGGCGCGGGACCGCTCGAAGGCCGGCCCGACCGCGCCGGGACAGGGACTTTATCTGGTCAGTGTAAGGTATGAAACATGACCCTCGAAGAAAAATTAACGAACCTCTCCGACCGCCCCGGCGTTTACCTGATGAAGAACGCAAAGGGGCGGGTGATATACGTCGGCAAGGCGAAGTCGCTTTTAAACCGGGTGCGCTCATACTTCCAGTCCACGCCCGACCCCGACCCCAGGAAGGCGCAAATGGCCGGGCAGATAGCCGATTTCGAGACTATCGTCACGGCCTCCGAGATGGAAGCCTTCATCCTTGAATCCAACCTCATCAAGAAGCACAAACCCCGCTACAATGTCGTGCTCAGGGACGACAAGAACTATCCATACCTGAAACTCTCCGTAAACGAGGAATTCCCGGCCCTGAGAGTAGTGCGGAGAATAGAAAAGGACGGCGCGCTCTATTTCGGGCCGTACGTCCCGACGACGCCTATGTGGGAGACGCTCAAGTTCATAAACCGGGTCTTCAACATGCGCAAGTGCAAGAGGAAGGGAGTCGGACAGAAGCTTGAGCGCCCCTGTCTTCAGTTCGAGATGAAGCGCTGCTCCGGGCCGTGCGGGGAGATGATAACGAAAGAGGAATACTGGAAGATGGTGGAGGACGTCCGGATGTTCCTCTCCGGCAGGGACAGGGAACTTATAAGGGACCTGGAAGCCAGGATGAAGGAGACCGCCGATGCCCGTAACTTCGAGGCGGCGGCGAACATCCGGGACAGGATTTACGCGCTCAAGGCCGCAACGCAGTCCCAGCGCATAATATCGGCCCGGATGGAAGACAGGGACGTGATCGCTGCGGTGAAAGAGGGTTCCGCGGCGGATATTCAGGCGCTTTTCATACGCGCGGGCAAGATAATCGGGAGGAAGGATTTTTTCTTTTCCGACGCCCTGGAGATGCCTGAAGACGAGCTTCTGGCGAACTTCGTCAAGCAGTTCTATACGGAAGGCAGGGAAGTCCCGCCGGAGGTGCTTGTCGCGCGCGAACTTCCGGAGCATGGCATGATAGAGGGCTTTCTGTCCGAGCTGCGCGGCAGGAGCGTAAACCTGTATTCCCCGCAGAGGGGCCATGGACGGCAGGTTATGGAGATGGCCCTGGACAACGCGCGCGAGTCCCTGCGGCAGAACCTCAAGACGGAATCAGGCCGGGAACTTACGCTCATGGCGCTGAAATCCGAACTCCGGCTTAAAAAGCTGCCGAAACGCATAGAGGCGTTCGACATATCCAACACCGGCGGCAGGGAAGCCTGCGGCTCGATGGTCAGCTTCGAGATGTGCCGGCCCGTGAAATCCGGCTACAGGCATTTCAATATAAGAACCGTCCCTGAGGCGAACGATTTCGCGATGATGAGAGAGGTCGTAACCCGCCGTTACAGGCGGCTTATGGACGAGGACGGCCCGTGGCCGGATTTGATAATGGTGGACGGGGGCAAGGGGCAGCTTTCCACGGCCTGCGAGGCGCTGCGGGACATCGGCGCGGATTTGGGCGAAATCGACATAGTGGGCCTTGCGAAGGCAAAGGAGAAGGGCCTCAAGTTCGGCGGCGGCCGGTCGACCGGCGGCGGAATACACGAGGCAAGCGCTTATGAGCGCGTATACAAACCCGGCGAGTCCGAGGCGCGCCTCCTGTCCCCCACATCGGCGGCTGTGAACCTGCTGGCCGCCGTGCGGGATGAATCTCACCGGTTCGCCATAACGCAGCACAGGAAGCTCCGGCACAAGAAAGGCGTATCGTCGCCCCTGGACGATATTCCCGGTATAGGCAAGACGAGGAAGACCCAGCTGCTTCGCCATTTCGGCAGCTTCCGCGCAATCAGGGAAGCGGCCCTGGAAGACCTGGAGAATGTCCCGAAAATGCCGAAGAAGGTCGCGGAGGAGATATTCAGAAAATTGAAGGAAAATGAAAACGCGGGTGCCCAGGGTTAAAACACTTCGATTTGACAAATCCTGTTTAGCATGGCATCAATTTTATATGATTAACGTTCATAAGAGGTACAGCATGGGACAACGGGAAAGGGGTTTCAAGCTTACTCCCCAGCGAGCCGCAATTATGGCTTATCTCGAAGGCAACCGTTCACACCCTTCGGCTGAGGACATTTACGCGGCAGTAATCGAGAAATATCCCATGGTGTCCCTGGCCACAGTCTACAACACGCTTGAGATTCTCAAGCAGATGGGCAAGGTCACCGAACTGAACATCGACGGGGAAAGGAAGCACTTCGATCCGGAGACTGAGCCGCACCACCACCTGATTTGCACGAGGTGCAAAAAAATCATTAACGTGCGGAAGAAATTCGACCTGGAAGTCCCAGGGGATATTTCAAGAGATTTCAAGATAATGGACAGGCATGCGGATTTCTACGGCGTCTGCTCGGACTGCGACAACGGCACCGGCTGAAGCGCTCTGCTCATGAGGGAAAACGGAGGCCGCCACCGTGCGGCCTTCATTTTCTTAAGCCGCGGCCCATCCGGAACGCTATCAGATTAATTTCAAGCGTCTTCCCTGAGAAGGATTTTTTTATTATCGCCTCAAGCCGCGAAGAGGGAATCGGAAGAAACCTTGCCGCCGCTCCCAGGAGGACGAGATTTACGGCGCGCGGGCTGCCTGCCTTTGCGGCCATGCAATATCCGTCGATCAACAGCGTCCCGGGGCGCGCATTCAGCGCTGTTTCAATGTCCGGGGGTTGTTTTACTACAATGCTGCCGGAGACCGCCGGGGCGCTTATTTTCCGCGTGTTGCAGACAAGTTTTCCGCCCTCTTTCAGAAAGTGGATATTCCTGAGCGCCTCCGTCGGCTCGAATCCTATCAGGAGATCGCAGGCTCCGGGCTCTATTGTCGGAGAAAACACCTTCCCGCCGAATCGGACGTGCGACACTACGCTCCCGCCTCGCCGGGCCATGCCGTGCGCCTCGCTCTGCTTCACGTCGAAGCCTTCGGCCATCGCCGCTTCCGCTATGGCCCTGCCGACGAGCAGTATCCCCTGGCCGCCGACGCCCGCGATGACTATATCCCCCCCGGTCATGCCAATATCTCCCGGAATGCGCCGGCCTTGCACAGCTGGGCGCAGATACCGCAGCCGTTACAGACAAGCCTGTCTACCGATACGCGTCTCCGGCCATCCACGGGCGCGATTTTAAGACCTATGCAACCGGCCTTGAGGCACTTAAGACAGCCTGTGCATTTTTCCGCGTCGATTTCAAGCGGTCTCCCGGCCAGCCTGTAACGCAGGGCGCACGGCTGATTAGATACGAGGACAACAGGCCCCGGGGCCGCCATTTCCTCCCGGAACAGGGCCTCAAGTCCCTTAAGATCGAAGGTGTCTATCTCCCGGACCCTTAGCCCGCAGGCCCTGCACAGGCCCATAATATCCATCCGTGGCGCCTTTTCTCCCCCCGCGTTCCGGCCCGTGCCCGGATGCTCCTGTCCGCCGGTCATGCCGGTTGTGTCGTTGTTCATTATGACAACTATGGCGTCCCCGCCGTTATACGCGAGGTTTATAAGCCCGGTAATCCCGGAGTGCAGGAAGGTGGAATCCCCAATGACCGCGACAGGTTTCCGCTTTATTCCCCGTAGCTTAAGGCCAGCGGAGATACCGTGCGCAATCGTAACGGAAGCGCCCATGCACAGGACGGAATGAATGGCGGAAAAAGGTTCCAGCGCGCCGAGCGTATAGCAGCCTATATCTCCGGAAACAAAGGTCTTCAGCTTCGACAGCGCGACGAAAAGGCCCCTGTGGGAGCATCCCGGACACAGGTTCGGCGGCCTCTCCGGAATGCCCGCGGCGGGGGTTTTGGGGCTGCTTTCGCGCCGCCTTGAAATCGCCTCGAAGACCATGCCGGCCGTAAACTCGCCTGTCAGAGGCAGGACGTTTTTGCCCCAGTCCACGCGCACCCCCATTGCGCGTACGGCGTCTTCGATGAACGGATCAAGCTCCTCGACGACCGCAAGACTTTTCACGCCCTTTGCGAACTCCTTTATCATCCGTTCCGGGAGCGGCCACGTCATGCCGAGTTTAAGCATCGCGGCCTCCGGGAAGGCCTCACGCGCATACTGGAACGAAACGCCTGAGGTAATGATGCCAAGCCGGCGCCGGTGAACCGGCTTCGGACTTTCGCTTCCGATGATTTTATTTATTTCGGTACTCTCCGCCCACTCCTGAAGCTTTGCCAGGCGTTTTTCAATTACTACGTGCCGCTTCCCGGCATAGCCGGGGAGCATGACGTATTTCGGGATGTTTATTTGCAAAACGCCGGAGTCTGCTGCAAGAAAGTCCGGCTTTCTTTTGGTTACTTTTCTTTCACCTGAAAGAAAAGTAACAACGCTCCTTGAATGGGAGATTCTCGTGGTGGTTCGGAGGATTACGGGCGTGTCGAACTGCTCCGAGAGCTCAAGCGCAAGTCTCGTGAAGTCCATCGCCTCCTGGGAGTCCGACGGCTCAAGACAGGGTATCTTCGCCATGCGGGCGAAATGGCGGGTATCCTGCTCGTTCTGGGAGCTGAACATGCCGGGGTCGTCCGCCGCCATCAGGACAAGGCCCGCGTTTACGCCGGTGTAGGAGGCCGTCATAAGCGGGTCAGCCGCGACGTTCACCCCGACATGCTTCATGGACGCCATAGAGCGCAGCCCCGAAAGCGAGCCGCCGATTGCCGCTTCGAGGGCCGCCTTCTCGTTTATAGACCACTCCGCATGAATGCCGGGAAGACGGCAAAGCTCCTCCAGCGCCTCGGTGGCCGGCGTGCCGGGGTATGACGCCGCGAACCTCCCGCCGGCGTCCGCGAACCCACGCGCAATGGCCTCGTTTCCCGAAAGTATCTCTTTTTTAACTTTATTCATAATCTATGAAAAAAGGCGGACGCTTAAGCCGCTCAAACGCCACGGTTTTAAACGTCCGCCCTCAGGTTTATGGAGCCGGTGATGGGACTCGAACCCGCGACCTAGCGATTACGAATCGCTTGCTCTACCAACTGAGCTACACCGGCAAAAAGATTTTGAAATTCTACTTTAAGCCCCGTGTGTTGTCAAGGGTTTTCGATTTATTCTTGACAGTCGCCTTATCCTGTTGTAACATAACTGTCTTTTAAAGAACAAATCCCGAAAGGAGCAGTCGATATTATGCAGGTAATATTAAAAGAAGACATCGAAAAACTCGGACAGATGGGCCAGGTGGTGGAAGTGAAGCGCGGCTACGCCAGGAACTACCTGATTCCCCGCAGCCTGGCCGTCGAGGCCACGGACAGGAGCATCAAACAGCTCGAACACGCAAAACGCCTCGTGGCGGACAAGATAAAGAAAGTCCAGAAGGAATCCGCCACCCTCGCCCAGAAACTTGACCAGGCCGTCGTTACGCTTTTCCATGCGGCGGGCGAGGAGGACAAGCTCTTCGGCTCCGTTACCTCCATGGAAATCGCCGGCGCCCTGACAGAGCAGGGCATAGAGATCGACAGGCGCAAGATTCACTTAGACGAGCCAATAAAGAGGCTCGGCGAATACAAGGCCCAGGTCAAGCTCCCCGGCGGCGTCACGGCCGGCGTTACGGTCAGGGTGGAAAAGAAAGAGGAATAAAATCGCCCGATAAATCGGTCGGTTACAATTATAGGGGCGCAATTTTATTGCGCCCCTTGTTTTTAATATTTCAATCTGCTAATATTCCCTTACTGAACAGCCTGCCTTTTTATTTTTCGGAGCGAGAACCATGTCCGTCGAAGAGAACCTGCTTTTAAGAAAGCCCCCGCAAAACCTTGACGCCGAGCAGTCCATCCTCGGCGCGATACTGCTTGAGAATACTTCCATAGACAAGGCGCTCGAACTTATCATGCCGGACGACTTCTACAAGGAGGCGCACAGGAGGATTTTCATTGCGATGATAGACCTTGCCGACAAAGGCGAGGCAATCGACCTGATTACCCTCCCGGAAATCCTCCGCAGGAAGGAAGAACTCGAAAAAGCGGGCGGCCTGTCATATATTTCGAGCCTGCTCTCGTCCGTCCCGAATGCGGCGAATATCCGATACCACTGCAAGATAATCCGCGAGAAATCCATCCTGAGGAGCCTCATAAACTCCGCAACTTCCATCGTCAGCAGAGGCTATGAGGACACGAAGAACGTGGACGAGTTCCTCGACGACGCTGAGAAGACGATATTCGAGATCGCCGAGAAAAAGATAAAGCCGTCCTTCTTCGGCATCAAGACGGTCATAAAGGACAGCTTCGAGATGATAGAGCGCCTCTACGACCGCAAGGAGATGATAACAGGCGTCCCGACGGGCTTCAAGGAGCTCGACGAGATGACAGCGGGACTTCAGTCTTCCGACCTCGTAATCGTCGCCGGGCGGCCCTCGATGGGCAAGACGGCCTTCGTCCTGAACATCGCCGCGAACGTCGCCATAAAGGACAAACTTCCCGTCGCCATATTCTCGCTTGAGATGTCCAAGGAACAGCTCGTTCTCCGGATGCTGTCTTCCGAGGCCCGGATAGACGGGAAAAAAGTGCGCACCGGTCACCTTGCGCAGGGCGACTGGAACTCGCTCACTACCGCCGCCGGAGAGCTGTCCGAGGCGGCCATTTTCATAGACGACTCATCCGGCCTGAACGTCCTTGAGATGCGTGCGAAGGCCAGGAGGCTTAAGCGCGAGCGCGGACTTGGGCTTGTAATAATAGACTACCTCCAACTTATGCGCGGCTACGGAAACGTGGAGTCCCGCCAGCAGGAAATATCCGATATTTCGCGCTCCCTGAAGGGGCTGGCTAAGGAGCTTAACTGCCCCGTCATAGCGCTTTCACAGCTTAACCGCGCCGTGGAACTGCGAACGGACAGGAAGCCGCTCCTTGCAGACCTCCGGGAATCCGGCGCCATCGAGCAGGACGCGGACGTGATAATGTTCATCTATCGCGAGGAGTTCTACAAGAAGTGCACGTGTCCACCGGAGGCCCCCTGCATATGCGATGCGCACAGAGGCACGGCCACCGTCAGCATTGGAAAGCAGCGTAACGGCCCCACCGGCGAAATAAAACTTACCTTCATCTCCAGATACGCCCGCTTCGAGGACAGGACCGAGCAGCAGGAATATTTACCTGAATCCCAGAAATATTTAACTTGAGCCTGCTATCCCTGAAAGACATAAAAAAATCCTGGGGGTCGAGAGAAATTTTGAATGGCGTCTCTTTCGGCATTTCTCCCGGTGAAAAAATCGGTCTTATCGGCAGAAACGGAAGCGGAAAGACCACCCTCCTCGACATTATAAGCGGAAAAACCGCACCCGACGGGGGCGAGATTGCCATTGCCAGGGGGAAAAATATCGGTTATCTCGAACAGGAGGCCGAATACCCGGCGGGAAACTCCCTGTTGGACGAGATGCTGTCTGCGAGGCCGGACGTCCTGTCCCTGAAGCATAAGCTTGCTGACGCAGCCGCCGCCCTTTCCGAGATCGGTCTATCGGCTTCCGAAGCCGGTCTACCTGCCCTTGAATCCTACGGGCTGCTCCAGGAAGAGTTTGAAAAGAGCGGCGGATATGCCTACGACAATCTCGTTACGGGGGCGTTGACAGGCCTCGGCTTCGATAAAGACGAGTTCGACAGGAAAATCTCCACCTTAAGCGGCGGCCAGCGCACCCGCCTCTTCCTTGCGAAAACCCTGCTTGCCGGAAACGACCTGCTCATGCTCGACGAGCCTACGAACCACCTGGACGTCCCGGCGATACTCTGGCTTGAGGAGTTCCTGAGGACATATCCGGGGGCCGCGCTCATCGTCTCGCACGACCGCTATTTCCTCGACCGCGTAGTCTCGCGCACGGTGGAGATAGACCGTGGCCGGACCGAGGAATATAACGGCGGGTTCAGCGCATACAGGATAGAGAAGGAAAAAAGGACGGCGGAAAGGCAGCGCCATTACGACCTGATGGCCGCGCGCCTTGAGAAGGAAAAGGAATATATAAACCGAATGCGCGCAGGGCAGAACGCCCGCCAGGCCAAAGGGCGCGAGAAGCGTCTTGACAGGTTCAATTTCCCGGACAAGCCTGCGGCTGAGGCAAAAACACTTTCTTTCGGATGGTCGGAGACGAAGCGCTCGTCTGATACCGTCGTCAAGGCCGAGGGCGTATCGAAATCGTTCGGGGGCAAAGCCGTCCTCAATGACATATCCCTCACAATCAGGCGCGGCGAGAGGGCCGGGATAATCGGCAGGAACGGGAGCGGGAAAAGCACACTGCTGAAAATCATACTTGGAGAGATCAAGCCGGATACCGGCGAGGTTTTTATATCGCCGGGCGTCAAGACGGCGTATTACGCGCAGGGGCTTGAGGGCCTTACAGAGACAAATTCCGTCATGGACGAGATTTGGTCCGTCAAACCGTTGGCCATTGAGCAGGAGATACGGGACCTGCTTGGCGCGTTTCTGTTTTCCGGGGACAGCGCGGAGAAGAAAATATCCGACCTGAGCGGCGGAGAGAAGGGACGCCTCTCCCTGGCGAAAACGGTGCTTGCGGGGGCCAACCTGCTTGTCCTGGACGAGCCTACGAACCACCTCGACATACCCTCGCGCGAGGCGCTGGAAGGAGCGTTAAAAGGCTTCGGCGGCACAGTCATTTCCGTCTCGCACGACCGCTATTTCCTCGACAGCTTCGCGGACAAGACCTATGATCTCGAAGAATCCGGCCTTACGGAATACTGGGGTAACTACTCATACGCAATCGGGAAAAAACAGGCGGCACAGGATGAAAAATCCCATCGGGAGGCCGAAGGCCGTGCGGCGTGGGAGGAGCGAAAGTCAAAACAAGCGCTTGAAAAGAAAAGGGAAAGGGATTTAAAATTAAAGGAAAAACGGATTTTTGAACTGGAAAGGGATATAGAGTCGCTCGAAAGCGATCTGAAAGCGGCTGAGGAAAAACTTGCGATTCCGGAGGTTTATACGGATTTTAATGAGCTTACGGCCATCACGCGGTGGTATAATGAATTAAAACAGGAAAGGGACAGGCTCTACGATCTGCTGGAAAAAGAGGTGTCGTGAAATCGCTCTGCATGATAATACTCTACCTGGTTCCCGTAAGGAAAGTGAAAGACCGGGTGCCGGGGCAGCTCAAGGTTGCGGAGATAGTTCCCGGCCTTACCGTAGGCGGGATTTACGCCGCCAGATACTGGAGCCGGGGCGGGGATTTTGTAAGTGAATTCGGCATTATGCCGTCATATGTCCGGTACGGAGACAAGAAAGGCTTTTTTATCGACCACTTCTGCATGGACAACAACCCGGCCCGCGAAGGCTGCTCGTGCGGCTCTTTTTCGTGGGGCGGAAGCGACCGGCTTGTCACGCTGAACGTAGGCTCGGAAGAGGGCGCCCTGGCGCAGATAAAAATGCGCCCGCTTTTTCAGGACATACCGTTCACGGGCACGCTCCCGTTTCTGTGCATGAAGGGAAACAACGTCGTTTACCTTCAGAACCATTTCATCTCGAAAATCGGTATTTCGCTATCGAAGGTAGTCATTCCCGCCGGGAGCCCGCTAAGGGATTTCCCTTTTGGCCCGAAGGTCCTCACGGCGTTCTGGGACACGTCAAATATCATTTTCCATGAACCGGAATACGCCGGCCAGAGGGTGATGGAGCAGAAGAATATTCTCGGCACGCCAATGGGCTCAAGCAGGCGCGGCGCGCGGCTTAATTTCTTTCAGGAACGGCAGGGGCAGAGCGCCGAAAGTCCCAAATGAACCCCCCGCAGGGCGCTTAAAATCCGGTCCCGGATATAATCGCCTTGCGCGTAATCTCCGTTATTTTTTTCAATTCCCCAGGCGTCGAGGAAAGCGGCGGCATAAGGACTATGACGTTCCCAAGTGGCCGGATTATAAGCCCCAGCCGCCTCGCCTCGGTTATTACCCGTATGCCCGTCTTCTCAGCCGGAGGATAGGGCTCTTTCGTTTTTTTGTCTTTTACCAACTCTATGCCGGCCATAAAACCCTTCCAGCGCACATCTCCCACATGCGGGAGTCTTTCTATTTTCTTCAATCCCTCGGAGAGCGCGGCCTCCCGCTCCGGTATATGCCTTAGTGTTTCGTCCTTATCGAAGACCTCCAGGTTCGCCAAGGCGGCGGCGCAGGCAAGCGGGTTCGCGGTATAGCTGTGGCCGTGGAAGAAGGTCTTGAACTGCGCATAATCTCCCAGGAATGCCCCGTAAACCTCTTCCGTCGTCAACGTTGCGGCCAGGGGAAGGTATCCCCCGGTTATACCCTTTGCGAGGCAGAGGATGTCCGGAGACACGTTCTCGTGCTCGCAGGCGAACATCCTCCCGGTCCTGCCGAAACCTGTCGCCACTTCGTCGAGCACGAGCAGGATATTATACCTGTCGCAAAGCTCCCGCGCGCGCCTGAGATAGCCTTCCGGGTGCACAAACATTCCCGCCGCGCCCTGGACGAGCGGCTCCATCACAAGCGCCGAGATCTTGCCCTTGTTCTCGCGCATCAGCCTCTCAAGCTCACCCAGGCAGGCCATGCCGCAGGAATCTTTTTCTTTTCCAAGACCGCACCTGTAACAGAAAGGGGCAGGCGCCTTGACGGTTTTAAACAGGAGCGGCTTGAAAATCTCATGGAAAAGCTCCATTCCTCCCATGCTGACGGAGCCGATGGTATCGCCGTGATAGCCCTCCTTCAGGCACAGGAAAAGCGGCCTTTCGCAGCCCTTGTGCTTCCAGTACTGATAGGCCATCTTAAGAGCTATCTCGACGGCTGTAGAGCCGTTGTCGGAATAAAAAACGCGCCTGAGCCCCTTCGGGGCGATATTTATTAATTTCTCGGCAAGGAGAATGCCGGGCGGATGGGAAAGACCGAGGAACGTCGAATGGGAGAGCGTTTTTACCTGCTTTATCACCGCATCGTCAATCTCTTTTCTCCTGTGCCCGTGGACGTTCACCCAGAGCGACGACACGCCATCGAAGTAGCGCCTGCCTTCGGTGTCGTAGAGGTAGTTGCCGCGGCCTCGCTCTATCACGAGCGGCTCTTCCGCCTCCCAGTCCTTCATCTGGGTAAACGGGTGCCATATATATCTCTTGTCCTTTTCCGACAGCGTGCTCACGGAATTCTCTACGGCTCCTTACGGCTTTGTCCCCTCCACGAGCACGGAACGCTCATGGAGTCGCCTTGCGCCGATTTTCCGGAAACCGATTTCCTTAAGCCAGCCCTTAAGCTCGCCAACGGTGAACGTCCGCCCGGCGTTCTGGATTAGCATGTTGATTGCAAAGACGAGCGGCGGAGCAGGAGAGTAAGCGTCGTCGTTTCTGGCGTTCTCGTTTATTATTATCTTCCCGCCGGGACGCAGGATGCCGAAGACCTTTTTCAGCAGTCCCTTCGCCTTGTCGTCCGGGGCCGCATGAAGCACCTGTGAGAGAAGGGCCATGTCGAAGCCGTCCCCGATACGCAGGTCGTCAATTTCGAAAAACGGGCAATCTACAAGCTTCACCCTTTTGCTCATGCCGTATTTTTTAACATATCCGCGCGCCACCTTTATCGTATTGGGATAGTCTGCAACGACGAAGTTCATGTCGGGATATTTCTTTCCTATCGCGATGGGATATACCGCCGGCCCGCCGCCGATGTCGGCGAATTTTCTGACGCCTGTTAAATCCACCTCTTCGGTAAACTTTCGCGCCGTCGGATAGCCTATCTCGAACATCCCGCAGATGAAGTCCCTGTTGATATTCCTGTCGGACAGAAGCTTCGAGGGCGCCTTTATTTTTGCCCGGCCCTTTTTTACCGCCGCGTCCAGGTTCCCCCATGACTCATACAGATGGTTCATGTGTCTTAATATGCAGGACATGCCCTCGTCCGAGTCGTCCCCCAGGTATTTTTTTACGTCGGGGGCATCGTAAAATCTCCCTCTTTTATGCTCAAGGAGTTTTAGCCCGACAAGCGCGCCCAGAAGCATTTCGCACGCCTCCGCGTCGAGATTCAGAGCGCCTGCCGCCTCGCCTGCGTTCAAGCCCTTTTCGGCCAGGAGTCTGAATATCCCAAGCTCGTTCGCCGCAAGTATTATCTTCGCGGACTGAAACCCGGAAGCCATCGCGTGAATCCGTTCCTGCGTAATCGTCATGTCAATCCCCCGTTTCAATGACCATGCCGTCGTAGGCAAGCTCCATGCCCGGCGGCAGCTCTTTCATTACAGTCTCGTAATCGAACCCGTGCGCCATGTGCGTGAATATCGCCCTGCCGGGCTTCAACACCTCAATATACTCCATCGCCTGCGCAATCGTCACGTGCGATGGGTGCGGTTCAAACCGCAGAGCCTCTATCACCAGCACGTCCAGGCCCCTCAACAGATCCATCGACTCCTCCGGTATCTCGCTGAAATCCGTTATATACGCGAAGTCGTCGAACCGGTATCCGAATATCGGCAGGTCGCCGTGCATCACCTCTACGGGAACAATCTTCATCCCGAAGAGATCGAACGGCTCCTCTATTTCGTGCGTGGTAAGGTTCGGCTGCCAGCCGGGCTTCCCCTGGAGGACGAATACGTATTTGAAGTTGTCCCGGAGCACCTTGAGGGTCTCAGGGCTTCCATAGCAGGGGATGGATGAGTTCTGAAGCCAGTTGAAGCGCCTGAGTTCGTCTATGCCGTGCGTGTGCTCGGCGTGGGGATGGGTATATAGCACCGCGTCAATGTGGTCTATACCGCCCGCTATGGCCTGCGCGCGGAGATCCGTGGCCGTATCGACAAGGACGTTTTTGTCTCCCTTCGTTACCAGTATGGATGCGCGAAGCCTCTTGTTCCTGGGGTCGTCGGACAGGCACACGGGGCACTTGCAGGCAATCATCGGCACGCCGAAAGACGTGCCGCAACCCAGGATGGTTATCTTCATGTGGAGTTTCTGTATTTGATAGCGATAAGCTTCCCAAATTATAAAAAAATTGGCTTGTCTGTCAAGTTCTTTATTCCGTAACCACTCCCGCTTCGATATGTAAAATGCGCCTCGGAACCATCTCGATAAGCTCGCGGTTGTGCGTGGCGAGAATAATCGTAGTTCCAAACGCGTTGATGTCCTTTATGATGCCCATGATAATCTGCGTGGTGTCGTAATCGAGGTTCCCGGTTGGCTCGTCCGCCAGGAGTATGACCGGCTCCTTCACGAGAGCGCGAGCGAGCGCCGCCCTCTGCTGCTCCCCGCCGGATAGCTCCAGGGGATAGCTGTCCTTCTTTTTGTAGATGTCGAGCGCCTTCAGGACTGAATCGGTCTTCTCCCTTATTTTTTCCTCCCTCGCCCCGGCTACCCGAAGTGAAAGCGCGACATTCTCAAATATGCTCTTCCTCTCTATCAGCTTGAAGTCCTGGAAAACGACCCCGATGCTCCGTCTGAGGCCCGGTATGTCACTCTGCCTGAGCCTCGCGACGTTTCGCCCGGCGACGAGTATCTGCCCGTCGTCCGGCTCCTCGGCGCAGAGGATAAGTTTTATGATGGTGCTCTTCCCCGCGCCGGACGGGCCGGTCAGGTAGACCATCTCGCCTTTTTTAAGCTGGAACGTAACGTCGCTGACAGCAGGCCTGGGTCCGCCGTAGGACTTTGTGACGTGATAGAACTGAATCATTTCAGACTTTGCGAGGTTTCTTTGCCACAGCCTCTTTTGCGGCCTTTTTTATATCATTCGCCGTGAGTCCGTATTTCTCCATCAGGTCGTCCGGCTTGCCGGACGTCCCGAATACGTCCTTAATGCCGACACGCACAAGCGGCACGGGACACGCCTCGGATATTACCTCGGCAACGGCGCTCCCCAGGCCGCCGATTATCGAATGCTCCTCGGCTGTGACTATGGCTCCGGAACCCTTCGCCGCCTCTATAACCGCGTCGGAGTCGAGCGGCTTTATGGTGGACATGTTTATCACGCCCGCCGAAATACCCTCGGCCAGAAGCTCATCCGCAGCCTTCATGGCCTCCGGCACCATCACCCCGCAGGCTATGACGGTAACGTCGGCGCCTTTTTTGAGGACGTTAGCCTTGCCTACCCTGAAGCTGTAGGAGTCGTCGTAGATGATTTCCGTCTTTGCGCGGCCCACCCTTATATACGTCGGGCCGGCATATTCTCCCATCGCCGTTATGGCCTTGGCCGTCTCGACGCCGTCCGCCGGGACGATGACCGTCATGGCGGGAATCGTGCGCATGAGAGATATATCCTCGACGGACTGGTGAGAGCCGCCGTCCTCGCCCACGGTAATCCCGGCGTGGGACGCGACAATCTTTACGTTCAGCCCGGGGTAGCATATCGACTGGCGTATCTGCTCCCACGCGCGGCCAGTGGCGAATACGGCGAACGTGCTGGCGAAAGGGATCTTTCCACCGAGCGAAAGCCCCGCCGCAATGCCCATGAGGTTCTGCTCCGCTATGCCGACGTTGACGAACCTCTCCGGGAATTCTTTCCCAAATACCTTTGTCTTGGTAGAGCCGGATAAATCCGCATCCAGCGCGACCACCGACGGATTCTTTTTCCCCAACTCAAGGAGGGCCTTGCCGTACGCCTCCCTTGTAGCGACCTTGCTCATTCCACTCCCCCCAATTCTTTCAGCGCCGCTTCCAGTTCCTTGTCCGACGGCGGCGTGCCGTGGTATTCAACCTTGCCCTCGAAAAGCGAGCACCCTTTCCCCTTTATCGTCCGGGCGATTATCGCCGTCGGCCTGCCCTTGTGGGCCTGTGCGCGGTCGAGCGCGTCTGTAATCTCTTCCATGTTGTGGCCGTCTATGTTTATCGTGTCCCAGCCGAAGGAGGCAAACTTATCGGAGATGGAATCGACGCACATGACCTCGGAACATGCGCCGTCGATCTGAAGGCCGTTGTTGTCGATTATTGCCGTGAGGTTATCCAGACCGTAATGGGCTGCGGCCATCGCAGCCTCCCAGACCTGGCCTTCCTGGAGCTCGCCGTCCCCAAGCAGGGCGTAGACGCGCCACGACTTCCCGTCCATCTTCCCTGAGAGCGCCAGTCCGCATGACACGGACAGGCCCTGCCCAAGAGAGCCGGTGGATATTTCCACGCCTGGCAGTTTCCTGGAATCCGGATGCCCCTGGAGCCTGCTCCCGAACTGCCGAAGGGTTTTAAGCTCGTCGAGCGGAAAATATCCTGAGCGCGCAAGGGCGGCGTACAGCACCGGGGCCGCATGACCCTTGCACAGGATGAACCTGTCCCTCTCAGGCCACTTCGGGTCAGAGGGCATGTGCCGCATCTTGTGGAAATAAAGCGCCGTGACTATATCCGCCGCCGAAAGAGAACCTCCGGTATGTCCGGAACCGGCCTTGTTGAGCATCTCGACGATGTCCATCCTTATCGTGCAGGCCGTTTGTGCAAGATGTTTTATACTGTCAACCGCAAGCGTCAAAATCAATCCCCCTTTTCATCCCTGTCGTCCTCGAACGCCAGGTAATCAAGAATCTCCGTGTCAAGCCCTTTTTCCTTAAGCGCCCTCTCAACGGCCTCTTCCGCCGTCTCTGTGCCGTGTTCGGCCTTCGTTTTTACGGCGGGAGTGGAAACCGGAACGGGCGCAGGCATATCCGGTTTTGAGACCTGCCCCTCCGCTGACGTGAATTTCCCCGCCACCAGGTCTTTTATGACCTGCTTGTGCTGCTCCTCCATTATCTCCCGGACAACCTTCTCCAGCTTGTTGAACTTCAGAATATCGGCATAGCTGGTCTTCCGTGCCGCGAGTATGGCTCCGCCCTTGTACAGGAGTGTAACGATAACGGGATTGGACGTGCCGTTATCCTCTGTCTGGACATGATAGACGGTACCTTTGTACCGGAAATCGGTGTTGAAGCCGGTAAGCATGATGAGTTCGCCTTTTAAGTATCTGGATTATATATAAAGGCATGGCATCAGCGCAAGCAAAAAGAGGTTGACGGGAAGGCGAATGTATAATATATTTCTACTTCGCGGGTTCCACACCTCCAGTATGCCGGCGTGGTGAAACTGGTAGACGCGCTGGACTCAAAATCCAGTATGGGCAACCATGTGCCGGTTCGATTCCGGCCGCCGGCACCAAATCCATATCAGACGACATGAAAAAATAGGGGTGTGTCCCTATTTTTTTTACGGGACATTCGCGGGCGAATCACGGGGCAAAATCAGGGCGCGGGGGCGCGATTTGCATGTCACGGGAAGCGGGCAAAGAAGGCGTTTTTGCCCTCTTTTTACTTGCGCGGCCCGCTTATCGGGCAATACCTCAGGCTCTGGATCTCAAAGGCCTTGTTATTCCCGGTAAAATTGTCCGTCAGATTGTATACCGCGCAATTTCTGCATGTTTTCAAGCCCTTAGCTACCGCTTCCGCAAGCGACTGCGCCCTGATGACCTTAGTGACGCAATTGCCGTTGGGGCTGTGCAGGCCGATGTAATAATCGTGCAGGACACCGCTCCCCTCTTTCAGGCTAAGTGCGGCATATGGATCGTAACCCCTTGTTATTTTTGAATAACCTGTATCTGCAAACGCATACGCCGCAAGCGCCAACGCGGCAAAAACCGCGAGAATCAATGCCTTATAAGTCTTCATAACCGGCCTCCCTGCTGCCTGAAAATTTACATTAAAGCCGTCCGCCTCACTGCAAAATACTCCGTTTTTGCGCCCCATTTAATACCTCGGACACGTCCGCGCGACCTCAAGCCTTCTCGCCGGCGTCATATTCTGGAAGAGGCTCGTAAGGTCTTCAGTCGTGCATATATTGCAGTCCCCTTTTGCCGTCTGCTCCGCCTGGGCCTCGTTGTCCGCGAGCACGCTTACCGTCTCGCAGCTCCCGTCCGGGCGGTGAACGCCGATATAATAAATCTTCGGATTTGTTACATTTTCTCCGCTTCCACCCGGCAGGAGAAGCCCGAATGCCAAGCTTGGCGACAGCGCCAATATTACCGTCGCCACTGTCAGGAAAATTTTAAAGGGCTTCATAATTCCCCTCCCAACGCTATTGCATATCAATAATTATAACTCGTTACGGCCAAAGGCGCAAAAAGGCAAAATAAAAAGCCCCCCGGCTCTTCATTCACATTCATTTACGCCTCTGCGCCCGTTAATATCTCCCCGGCGGCGTCTGGCAAAATTCCCGGAAATCCGGCGCTCCAGGCAGATATGAATTGCCGGTTATATCATCTACAGTGCAGCTTTTACAGGTCTTAGCCACAGACGCCATAGCATCGTCCAACGTTTTCGCATATTTCTCGGTAACATAGCATATCCCGTCGGGCTTCCTGACCCCCAGGGTATACAGAGACAGCCCGGACGTATCGGGCGCGGTATATACGTTGGAGCCGGTTTCGGCGAGAGCTGCATTGCCAGCTACTGAGCGCTGACCCGGCGCGGCCAGAGCAGGAAATCCTCCGAAAATAAGCAAAAATGCTAACCAAAACGCGAAGCTTTTCATGCCTCCACTTCCTTTGTTGAAAACCTTTCCTGATATTAATTATAGCTCGAAAAACAAAAAAGCCCCGCATTTTCATGCGGGGCTTCCCAATTAATCCCGGCGGCGACCTACTTTCCCACCTCCCTGCGAAGGCAGTATCATCGGCCCTGGAGAGCTTAACTTCCGAGTTCGGAATGGGATCGGGTGTGGCCTCTCCGGAATCACCACCGGAAACCTTAAATTTCTGGATTCCCGCCGTCGCGGGAATGACGAACCTTTCAAACCTGGCCAGTCACTGGGTTCCCGCTTTCGCGGGAATGACGGCATAGAACCATCACCGCTTTGATAACTTAACATGCGTCACGAGTCTTTTTGCGCGTTGCCGAACCTTTGGGCCTGTGACTGCTCAAAGGGTAAAATTATGGTCAAGCCTCACGGCCGATTAGTACTGGTAAGCTAAACGCCTCTCGGCGCTTACACACCCAGCCTATCAACGTGGTAGTCTTCCACGG
>JAJYJM010000046.1 GCA_021789495.1 Nitrospirota bacterium | reverse complement strand
CAGGTGTTTCTTTCCTCGAAAAATCAATATCATATAAAGCAGGCGCCGGTCGTGATAATCGTCTGCGGGGACACGATGTCATACTCGAAAACCCTCAAGGAGCGCTTCCGGGAGCTGTTAAATAACGGCGTGCTTTCGCAGGAAGATCTAAACAAAATGGGGCTTAATCTCCTTACGCAGGACGAGGAGAAGGAACTTACGAAATACACGGAGGCCGCGAGATTCCAGACGGCAATCGCGACGGAGCACATAGCCCTCGCCGCGACCTCCCTGGGCCTTGGGACATGCTGGATTCATCTGTTTGACAAGGAGAGGGTGTCAGAGCTTCTCGGCCTTCCTTCGTGGATATTTCCGGTCACGCTCATGCCCGTGGGCTATCCTGAGGAAATGCCGGAGCCGAAGCCCAGAAAACCCTTGAGCGACATACTGTTATAAGCGCGTATCGCATGTTGTATAAATAGTCGCTTATTGAATACCGCAGGCCGCCTAATCACCCCTTCTCCGCGCCCCCTTTTTGCCCCGAAACCCGCCCGCAGAGGCCAATTTTGGCCCCTTTTTCGATACCGGAGAAAAATTCGGAAATTTTAAGGAATAATTCAGGACTGGCAAGGAGTTATGGCGGTTAGTAGTAGAAACTACCGGGAACGAACTTTCCCGATCGGATGCCAAAGAATGTAGCGGTTGGGGCGAATTCTATCTGTCGTTACGATTTTGTAGCTGCCCGATTCATCGGGCGAATTTGAGCAGGGGCAGAACCGTGTGCCTGCCATTGTTTTTCTTGTCCGTCGTTCCCGAACGGTTCTATCGGGAATCCGGGTTTTGCCTGATTCGTTATTGAAAATCTGGCGCCGTTGCTATATAATCCACGATTCAAATAACAAAATTGCAGGGGCTTAAGTTTATTGCGCCCGCAGGTGGGTTCGATAAATCGAACAGGAGCCATATGCCGCTCACGCGGTTTTTAAAGAATGTAAGGGACATTAAAGCGGGCCTGGATGGCGCGGGGAAGCTTGCGGAACTGATACCTATGCTCTCGGCGCAGCTCGGCGCGGAAGACGCGATTATCAGCCTCGCGCGCACAACGGACGACCTGAAGGCCATAGAGGTGGAGCTTTTCGGCAAGAAGGGAATCATCTCCATCCTCCGTAAGAGAATCCCGCAGGAGGCGCCGGAAGACAGAAAAGAGGCCGGACGCCTTTTAAACGAGATGGCGCTTCGTTACGAAACCGCGCTCAGGGCCGGGGGCGAGGAGCTTGCCGCTTCAGAGCGGGCGCAGACGCTTGCCTCGCAGAGGATAGACGTTACGATGCCGGGCAGGAGGCCGGGCGTGGGCAGGCCGCATCCCGTCACGACCGTTACGAGGGAGGTGGTGGAGATATTCCGGGAGATGGGTTTCTCCGTCGCGGAAGGGCCGGAGGTAGAGCTCGATTACTATAATTTCGAGACCCTGAACATGCCCAAGGACCACCCCGCGCGCGACATGCAGGATACCTTCTATGTCTCCGACGAAGTCGTCCTTCGCACGCATACGTCGCCGGTGCAGGTGCGGACAATGAAGTCCTGCCGCCCGCCTGTGCAGATAATAGCGCCTGGGAAGGTCTATCGCTGCGACGCGGACGTTTCCCACACGCCGATGTTCCACCAGGTGGAAGGGCTGATGGTGGACGGCGGCATAAACTTCTCGCACTTGAAGGGCGTGCTTGAGACGTTCATCTCCAAGATGTTCGGAGCGGGCACGGCGACGCGCTTCAGGCCGAGCTTTTTCCCGTTCACGGAGCCTTCGGCGGAGGTGGACATAAGGTGCGTGATATGCGGCGGGAAGGGCTGCCGCGTGTGCAAGAGCACCGGCTGGCTTGAGATACTCGGAGCGGGGATGGTGGACCCGGAGGTCTTCAGGGCCGTCGGATACGACCCGGAGGAGTTTACGGGATTCGCCTTCGGGCTGGGCATGGAGCGCATAACGATGCTGAAATACGGCATCGACGACATACGCCTCTTCTATGAAAACGACATGCGTTTCCTGAGGCAGTTCTGATGAAGGGCGGACGGATGTTCCTCTCCCAGAAGAGGATGAACGAGGTAATTCTATACTGCATCGGGGCGGACATCGTCCTGGGCTATCTGCTGAAGAGGTTTCAGGGGCCTTACACGGCGGCGCCTCTCGCGCTTCTGTATGTCATGAATATAATCGTCATTCTCGCGGTCTACCGCTTCTGGAAGTTCCCGGTGTTCGAGTGGAACGAAAAGGATTTTACCGTCTACGGCATAAACCCCTGGAAGAGGGACAGATGCCCGTGGGACAAGGCCGGCAAGGCGGGTTTCAGGACGGTTCCGGGCAAAAAGGAGCGAGTCAGGGAATTCTTCCTCGTGGACTACGCGACGCTAAAAGGGCCGAAGATCGGCGTTGTGCCGATGGACATGATAGGGTTTTCGGACAGGGTAAAAAAAGACATGGAAGCTTTTCTGAAAGAGAAATCCATAAAGCCGTATTAGAAGTAACGCCCCCTCGCTCCCCCTCTTAAGATAAGAGGGGGAAGGGGGAGTTATGAAATACCTAAGATTAAGGAAACCAAATTGCGCATAAGCTTTAACTGGCTGAAGGAATATGTGGAGACGGACCTGACGGTGCAGCAGGTATCCGACAGGCTGACTATGGCCGGGCTGGAGGTCGAGGGCCTGGAATATCTGGGCGAGGGCATAAAGGGCGTGGTCGTGGGCAGGATAGTGTCCATAAATCCGCATCCGAACGCCGACAAGCTTACGCTCTGCGAGGTGGACAACGGAAAAGAAGTCCTGCCGATCGTCTGCGGCGCGAAGAACATGAAGGCCGGGGACAAGGTCCCTCTGGCGCAGGCGGGAGCGAGTCTCCCGGGCGGCATGAAGATAGAGAATGCGAAGCTTCGGGGAGTTATGTCATTCGGGATGCTGTGCTCCGAGAAGGAGCTCGGGCTTGCGAAGGAGTCGTCCGGGCTTATGATACTTCCAGAGGATGCGCCCGTCGGCGAAGATATAGTTAAGGCCATCGGCCTTGACGACTGGGCGATGGAGATAAACGTGACGCCGAACCGCCCGGACTGCCTCTGCACGCTCGGCATAGCGCGCGAGGCCGCGGCCCTGACGCGCGCGGCGTTGAAGCAGCCGAAGTTCAAATTGACCGAGCACGACGCGAAGATAGCCGGGCGGATGAAGGTAACGGTGGAAGATACGGAGCTTTGCCCGCGCTATGCCGGGAGGCTTATTTCCGGCGTGAAGGTCGGGCCGTCTCCTGTGTGGATGCAGAGGCGGCTTCGGGTCGTCGGCGTGCGGAGCATAAATAACGTCGTGGACGCGACGAACTACGTGATGATGGAGATGGGGCAGCCGCTCCACGCCTTCGATTACCAGTTCCTCGCGGGGCAGGAAATAATCGTCCGCCGGGCGCAAGAGGGAGAGGTCTTCACGACGCTCGACGGCATCGAGAGGACGCTGTCGAAGGACATGCTCCTTATATGCGACGCCGACAGGCCTGTCGCGCTCGCGGGGGTGATGGGCGGGCAGAACTCAGAGGTATCGGAGGCGACTACGGACGTATTCCTCGAATCCGCGTATTTTAATCCGCCTGCCGTCCGGAAGACTTCCCGGAAGCTCGGCCTGCACACGGAGGCGTCCCATCGCTTCGAGAGGGGCGCGGACCCTGAAGGCGTCGTAAAGGCCCTCGACAGGGCGGCGTCCATGATTGCCGGGCTTGCGGCCGGCGAGATAGCGGCGGGGCGGATAGACGAATATCCGAACCCGGTAAAGATGCCGACCGTGACGCTCCGCGTGCCGAGGGTGAACGCCGTGCTTGGGGCGGACCTCGAAAAAGACGAGATAGCCGACATAATGAAGCGGCTCCGGATAAAGATACACGAGGAAGCCGCAGACTCTTTTCTTCTCCAGGCGCCGGCGTTCAGGCCGGACCTGACCCGCGAGATAGACTTTGTCGAGGAGGCGGCGAGAGTCCACGGCTACGGCAAGATAAGAAGCTCCATGCCTGCGCGGGCAGTTGCTGCGCGGGAGCCGGACACGGCGCTTGCGGCCTCCGGACGGGCCAGGGAGGCGATGCAGGACTGCGGGTTTTATGAAGTGGTAAACTATAGCTTCATGGATCCGGGAGATTTCGACCGGCTCGGCCTGCCGGAAGACGATTTCAGGAGAAAGACCGTAACCTTGCGGAACCCGCTCTCCGTCGAGCAGTCCGTCATGCGCACGACCCTTCTTCCGAGTCTTCTCGGCAACCTCTCCCTGAACCTGAGCCGGGGCGTCAGAGACATGAGGATCTTCGAGCTTTCGCGCGTGTTCCTCCATGCCGGGCCGGGGCTTCCGAACGAGCCGCTTAAAATCGGCGGGCTGGCGTGCGGCGTGCGGTCCGTATCGCCCTGGGAAGCGGGCGGCAGGGAGACGGATTTCTACGACATGAAGGGCGCGGTGGAGCAGATGCTTGACGGACTGAGGGTAGCAAACGCGGTATTCGCCGCAGAAGAGGACGCGCCGTTCCTGCATCCGGGAAAGGCGGCGAGGCTCCTGGTCGGCGGAAGCCGGGCGGGCTACATAGGCCAGGTTCACCCGGACGTGGCGGGAAGATGGGACATCCCGCCGGATGTATATGTGTTCGAGATGGACTTCCAGCCCATAATCGATGCCGCGCGGGAATTGCCGTCGTACAAGGCCCTTCCGAGGTATCCCGCCGTGGAACGGGACATCGCCGTCATCGTCCCGGCGGATGTCGCATCGTTTTCCGTACTGAAGGTCATGGAATCGCTTAAACTGGCCCTTGTCGAGGACGTAAGACTTTTCGATTATTACGATGGCGCGCCGATTCCCGAAGGCAAAAAAAGCCTGGCGTATACCGTCACTTACCGCTCCCTGGCGAAGACGCTTACGGACGAGGAGGTAAACCTCGTGCACAAGAAAATAATGGACGCCCTTAAAGACCGCCTCGGCGCGGAGATAAGGGAGCAATAGACATGAAAAAAATTACGGCCATTCTTTTCGTTCTATCGGTTCTGTTTTTTCCGGCGATATCCAACGCCCAGGACGGGACGATAGAGCATCCGCTTTTCATGCGGGAGTATTCGGCCTACGTAATCGGCAGGCTCGGCCAGGAGGCCAAGATACGCGCCGCCATTGGGAAGTATATTTTGCATAACAGGGAGAAGTTCGCCGAAGGCATCGGGCATCACCCCGGCCTTCTGCCGGGGATGTTCATGCTCGCCGGCTCCGAGAGGCCGAACTGCATATCCGGGAAATATTACAGGAAACTGCTTACCGGGCTCAACAACGAAGAGAGGCATACGTTTTACGGCACGGCGGAGGAATTTTCCTGGTGGGTGATATGCCTTGCCAGGGAAGAGGCGGACGCGCTGAACGTAAAGAAGATGAGTCCGCCGATTGCCTTCCGCCAGCCGGACGATACCCCGAATTTTATAAAGGCGATATTGAAGAGCGAGCTGTCTCCGTATTTGAACGAAAAGGGAGGAAAACCAGCGGGCGGGAAAGAGATGAGCTTCACTGGCCTTAAATGCGATGACCGGTGAAATCGTTCTGCTTGTTACCGCGCCGGACGAAGAAAACGCGGCTATGATTGGCCGGACGCTCGTGGAGGAGCGGCTTGCGGCCTGCGCGAATATCGTGAAGGCCGTGCGTTCCATATACAGGTGGAAGGGAGAGATTTTCGACGAGCGGGAGTGCCTTCTTGTGATCAAGACCGCATCCGACAGATTCCCGCAGCTTGAAAAAAGAGTCCGCGAGATGCACCCGTACGAGACGCCGGAGATTATCGCCCTTGAAATATCCGAAGGCTCAGGGCCATACCTTAAATGGATAGCGGAAAATACCCGCCTTGGTTGAACCCGTCCTGAAACACCCCCGCAGACCGAAAAACTACAAGGACGCCGTCCGCATACAGGAACGGCTGAGGTCGCGGCTTGTGCTCGAAGACCATACAGGCTCGGTACGCCTTGTCGCCGGGGCCGACGTATCGTACGACAAGGGGAGCGATTGCTTCCACGCCGCGGTGGTGGTCCTGAAGTTCCCGGAGATGGAGACAATCGAGGAAGCGCATGTCTCAGGAGTAGCGCCTTTCCCGTATATCCCCGGCCTGCTGTCATTCCGCGAGGGGCCGATTGTAATCAAAGCGCTTAAGAAACTGAAGAACAGGCCCGACGTTATCCTGATTGACGGACACGGCGTCGCACATCCGCGCGGCTTTGGCATAGCGTCCCACATGGGCGTCCTGACGGGCATCCCCTCGATAGGCTGTGCAAAGTCATTACTTGTCGGCGAGTTCGGGGATCCGGGGACAAAACGCGGCTCAACATCGCCGCTCGTCTATAAAGGCGCCGAGGTCGGGCGCGCGCTCCGGACAAAGGAAAGGGTGAAGCCCGTTTTCGTTTCCGCAGGGCACATGATAAGCCTGGACAGGGCCTGTGAAATCGTCCTTGGATGCTGCACCAAATACCGCCTCCCGGAGCCGACGAGAATGGCGCATATACTGGTGAACAAGGTAAGAAAAGAAGCCCTCACCCCCTGCCCCTCTCCCGTAGGGCGAGGGGTTAAGGATTGTCATTCTGAGCGAAGTGAAGAATCTGTATTCAGTAAGGAGCTTCTCGATATTTTCAACACCCTCCTCAAAGAATACGGTCCGCAGCGCTGGTGGCCCGGAGAGACGCCGTTCGAGGTTATGGTGGGGGCCATACTCACGCAGAACACGAACTGGACGAATGTCGAGAAGGCTATAGGCAATTTAAAGCGGTCGGATTCGCTCTCTGCCGAGGCGATTCACGCCATGCCGGAGGCCAGGCTCGCCGAGCTTATAAGGCCGTCGGGCTACTTCAATATCAAGGCGAAAAGGTTAAAGTCGTTTATTAAGTATTTTATGGAAAATTACGCCGGGAAAACTGAAATAATGCGTAAGCGCGATGCTGCGCAAATCCGGCGTGAACTGCTATCCGTAACCGGTATCGGCCCGGAGACAGCGGACTCCATAATGCTCTACGCGCTTGAGATGCCGGTATTCGTCGTGGATGCGTATACGAAGCGGATTTTCTCGCGGCACGGATTTTTCCCGCCGGACTCAGACTATCACGAAGTGCAGAGATTCTTTATGGATTCCCTGCCTCGCGACGTGAAATTATACAACGAATATCACGCGCTTATCGTCCGCCTGGCAAAGGAGAAGTGCATAAAAAAGGCCGGAGAGTGTCGAATCTGCGTTCTGACAAAGGCAAAAAATCCTTGACAATACTAATCCCCTTGTGGTAGAAAAACGGCGAGTTTTACGAAAGGGGGGATCTTTCTGCTGCGAAGGCTGAAGGAAAGGTATAATCTTTACAAGCAGGCGGCAAGCGCCCGGAAGAAAGAGTACTTCACCGTCGTAATCCTGCCCGGGCCGAACTCCAAAGTCCGAAAGTTCAGCATATCCAAATCCCTGCTCAGGAACTCCCTGATTGCCGCGGTCGTCCTCGTCATGCTTTCCACCGGTATGTTCGGGCAGTATCTTAACATGGTGTCGAAGGTAATCGAGCTCGATTATCTCCGGAGGGAGGCTTCGTCCCAGCACGCCCAGCTCATGAAGATGGCGGCCTCCGTCGTTGACATGAAGAGCCGGATGGCCAGGATAAAGGAACTCTCCGACCGTTTGAGCTCCGTCGCGGGCAATGTAGCCGGAAAGAGCTTCGGCGTCAAGGGGACGGGTGGGTCGTCCGAGATAGGCGCGGTAAGCCTCCAGGAATTCGGCAGGAAGGACGAAGACGAGGCCGCCGCGCAGGTCTCTCAGGAGCTTAACGGCCTTAAATCCGACGCCTCCTCCGAAGAGTCCAGGATGAAGAAGCTGATGAGCTATTTCGAGCAGAGAAACTCCATCATGGCCTGCACTCCGAGCATCTGGCCGGTGAGGGGATTCATAACCTCGAAGTTCGGATACCGCAACTCCCCCATCTACGGCACTACGGAGTTCCATTGCGGGCTTGACATAGCAAACGACGTCGGCACTCCCGTCCACGCGACCGCGGACGGCACGGTGTCCGCCGCGGGCTTTTCGTCGAGCTACGGAAATTATGTGAAGATAGAACACGGCTACGGCATGGCGACGATGTATTGCCACCTCTCCAGGATAGGCGTGCGGGACGGGCAGCGCGTCAAGAGGGACGATGTAATAGGCGCAATTGGAAATACCGGACACTCCACTGGCCCGCATCTCCATTACGAGGTGCTGGTCAACGGGGTCCCGGTAAACCCGATGAAATATATATAGCTTGAAGCGCGGGGAGCGTCGGGCTCTCCGGATATGTAAAAGGCATCATTGAAAGGGGTCTTAAGAATGGCGACTGGAAAGGTAAAGTGGTTTAACGCCTCAAAGGGCTACGGGTTCATCGAGCAGGACAACGGCGAGGATGTCTTCGTTCATTTCTCGCAGATACAGGAGGAAGGGTTCAAGACGCTTAACGAGGGCCAGGATGTCGAGTTCGAGATAACCCAGGGAGACAAGGGCCTCCAGGCGAAAAACGTAGTGAAGCTCTAAGACGAAACTCCGAAAAAAGAAAAACCCCGGCAGGGCGACCAGCCGGGGTTTTGTTATTTGGGGGGATAACGCAAATCGGCTTCAAATAACCTTTGGACATTACCCGCTTTTATAGTATAATTTGATATTTGATTTAAAACCGAAACCACAATTAATCCGGGACGCCAAGAGAAATAAAAACATGCTTTCCACAATACTGCATAAAATCGTAGGCACAAAAAACGAGCGGGAACTGAAGAGGATGCAGCCGCTCGTGGACAGGATAAACTCGCTTGAGCCGGAGACAGCAAAACTCACGGACGCCGGTCTCAGGGCGAAGACGGACGAGTTCAAAAACCGCCTCGCGGATAACGGGACGCTGGACGACCTCCTTCCGGAGGCGTTTGCGGTCGTGCGCGAGGCCTCGAAGCGCACACTGGGGATGCGGCACTTCGACGTCCAGCTAATCGGCGGCATCTGCCTTCACGAAGGCAAGATCGCAGAGATGAAGACCGGCGAAGGCAAGACGCTCGTCGCCACGCTTCCGGTATACTTAAACGCCCTCGAAGGCAAGGGGGTGCACGTCGTTACCGTTAACGACTACCTGGCCAGGCGCGACTCCCAGTGGATGGGCGAGATATACCGCTTCCTGGGGCTTACGGTAGGCGTCATAGTCCACGAGCTCGACGACAAGGAGCGCCAGGAGGCATACGCCTGCGACGTCACGTACGGCACCAACAACGAGTTCGGTTTCGACTACCTCCGGGACAACATGAAGTTCGACCTGAAGGACTACGTCCAGAGGGAGATGAACTACGCCATTGTTGACGAGGTGGACAGCATACTGATAGACGAGGCAAGGACGCCGCTCATCATCTCCGGCCCGTCGGAGGAATCGACAGACTTATACTACCGCATAAACGAGATAATCCCGCGCCTGAACAAGGAAGAGGATTATACAATCGAGGAGAAGACCAAGACCGCCGCCCTCACGGAATCCGGGAACGAGAAGGTGGAGCGGATGCTCGGAGTGCAGAACCTCTACGATCCGTCCAATATCGAGCTTGTCCATCATGTGGGCCAGGCCCTGCGCGCCCACGCGATGTATAAGAGGGACGTGGACTA
>JAJYJM010000016.1 GCA_021789495.1 Nitrospirota bacterium | reverse complement strand
GAGATGGACAAGTTGACGAAGCTTCCGGGCGTCGGGCGCAAGACCGCGAACCTCGTGCTTACGATATGTTTCGGCGTGCCGGGGATTGTCGTGGACACGCACATGATAAGGGTCTCTGGCCGCCTGGGGCTTACGAAAAACAAAGACCCTGAGAAAATAGAAACCGATTTATACGGCCTTATCCCGAAGAAGGACTGGATAGCGTTCTCCAACCGCCTGATAATCCTTGGCCGCTACACCTGCGTAGCAAGGCATCCGAAGTGCGCAGAGTGCGTATTGAACGGCGTCTGCCCGTCGGCGTTCGTTGTCTGATAGAAGGCAGACACTGCTACGTTCAGGATAACATGGGGAAGCGTTGTCATTCTGAGGCGTTAGCCGAAGAATCCGCTTTTTTCAGTTTCCTGAATATCCCGGCGACGATATTGAACATTGGCACATTCTCCCGGTATGCCCGGTAAGCCTCGCCAAAGTCCTGCATGAACCTGCGTTCCTCGATGAACATCCCGAAGACGAAATACGTGCAGGCGAGTATCCGAAGCTCAAGGCTGTTTATCGTTATCGCCGGCTCGAAGAGAAATACAAATATCCCCGCAACGTACATCGGATGGCGCACGAGGCCGTATGCGCCGGACGTAACAAGGCCAGTGTTCTCGATGCCCTCGATGTCGCCCGACGTCCTGCCGGAGTGCAGATAGTCCATCGCCTGACGGATGCCCGTGAAGGCGCGCCGGTTGACCGGCTTCAGGGCGGCAAGGAAGATTAAAATTCCCACCGCCTGCAAAAGGCGCGCTGGAAGCGAGACGTAAACCGGCGGGCGAAAAAGCACGGTATCGGGCTGGATAACGATTACGTAAAATGCGGCAAGCGTTATCAGGGCCGAGAATACCGTGAACGCAAGCCTGTAATACGCGCGCATCACGGTTTCGCCGATTATCCGGGACATAAGTTTTTTGAACGCCCGCGATACCGTCAGGCTGTGGAGGCACGCGAAGGATATGAAGGCGATTATTATCGGCCAGTTTATTGCCATATTGACATAATAAACCCGCCCGCAAGGGTTTACAACACTTAAGTCCGGGGTTTTAAAAGATACTACCGTCTACTAAGTGGCATTTTTAAGCATGTCAACGGCATAATCTGTAAAAAAATTCATTAAATTTTTAATGTAGCTGCAATTACTGCTTGACAAAGCCCTTATTCCGTGCAAAAATTGCCACGTTAATTCATTAACGCCGAAAGGCAGAGGGCAGAGGAGGCAGTCAATTATGGCGACGTTAAACTCTATACCGGAGTCTCCGTGGAGGGCGATTATCGAATCCGCTATGTACGCGAATTCCGTAAGGCGCACAGACATGGCGGAGCTTTACAGCCTGGCGATTAAGCAGCCCGAGGTAATGCGCACCGACCAGCCGATGTACAACCCGGCCCAGTTCGGGCTTCCGGCGGACGCGAAGGTGCTGGTGTCCAACGACGGCGGAGTCGTGGGCAGGACGGCGAGGGCGAGGCTCCTTGTCCGGAACTTCGACAAGGCGAAAAAGGACAAAATCCACGCCATCCTCATGGAGGCGGTATACCAGTTCAACCGGCGCCCCGGCCTGCACCTCGAAGGCATCGTCGGCCTTCACCAGGACTTCATGGTCAAGGCGCATCTTATAAGCCCGGAGACGGACGCGAAGAACATGATGGACTGGGGTATAAACTTCTGCCCGTTCATAAAGCCCTGGAGCGACGGCTACCCGAAGTCAAGGAAGATAAACGAGCCGGACATAATAGCGTTCGCCGACCCGGAGTGGTCTCACCCGGAGTTCCCAAACGGGCTTGTGATAATCGACGAGATGCAGAACTGCATAGCGATCCTGGGACTAAGATATTTCGGAGAAAGGAAGAAAGGCACTCTCACCATTGCTTGGACGATAGGCGTGCGGCACAACATGGTCGCCTGCCACGGCGGCATCAAGAAAATCGGCAACAACCGTCCCATCGCCGTCTTCGGCCTGTCCGGCTCCGGGAAGTCGTCGATAACCAACAGCCTCGACCACGAAGGGACTCTTAAGAAGGACGAGAAGGTTACGGTCATTCACGACGACGCGTTTCTGATAGACCTTGAACACGACGTCTCCGTTGCGCTGGAGCCATCGCTCTTTGACAAGACGGACGCGACGAAGTTCGACGACCCGATACTGAAATACTTCTACTCCGCGCAGAATGTCGCCGTTACGTGCCACTCGGAAGACGGCGGCAAAACGCTCTGCCGGAAGATGGTCAACGAGGACATAAGAAACGACAACGGCAGGTGCCTGAAGAGCCGCGACATGTTCCACCATGCGGACTCCTGCGAGAGGCCGAGCATGGTGATATGGCTCCAGAAGGACACGTCCCTCCCGCCGATAAGCAAGGTGAAGGGGTCGTCTCTTGCCGTGGCGATGGGCGCGTCGCTCTCGACGCTTCGCGCGAAGGGCGTCGAGAACGTGGACGCGAAGGAGCTTGAAAAGCTGGTAATAGAGCCTTTCGCAAATCCCTTCCGCGTGCATTCGCTCCTTGAGGATTGCGAGCAGTTCAGGAAGCTCTTCAAGATGGGCTGCGAGTGCTACATCATGAACACGCACGCCTTCGGGCTTCCGGGGAGCCTCGTGGACATCCCGAAGGAGCTTTCGCTTTTAATCGTCACGGAGCTTGTGCGAGGGAACATCCAGTGGCGCGAGTGGCGGACGTTCCACGGGCTTCAGGTGCCGATGAACGGGGCGGAACTCTTCGGAGAGGACTACGAGAAGAAATACAAGCCCAAGAGAAACGTTGACTATCTTACGTTCCTGCGCGACAGGATGCAGGACAGGATAACCTTCCTGTCGAACAAGCGCGACGTCGAAAAGGACATGGCCAATACCTTCATCGCGCCGCTCGTCCTGGCCAGGACGACCGTGGACAAGATACTGAACCCGGATTTGTACGGTTGATGCTCTAATTTCGTCATTCCCGCGAAGGCGGGAATCCAGGGACTTAAAAAACAAAGAGCCGGAGGATATTTCCTCCGGCTCTTTTAATGGTTTTAACGGACGCAATAAATTGCGCCCCTACTTCCCGGCCTCCGCCTTGTCCGACTTCAGCAGTTCCTTTATACCGTGGTTGATGTCGGAGGGCTCCATCGTGCCGAAGTAGTCGTCGATTATCTCGCCCCTGGAGTTGATGAAGAGCGTCTCCGGCATCCCCGTGACGCCGTAAAGGTTGGCCACCCTGCCCTTAGGATCCCAGCCGACCTTGCAGGTCATGCCGCTCTGTTTTATCAGCTTAAGGGCGTCGGCCCTGTTGCTCTTCACGAATACCGGCAGATACTGCACGCCGCCTTTGCCCCTCTCGCAGGCCTTCTTTAAGATGGGCATCTCGTGCAGGCAGTGCGAGCACCACGTTGCGCCAAAGATGAGTATCAGGGGCTTCCCGGCGTAGCCAGAAAGCGAGGCTTGGCCGCCCTGGAGGAGCGGCACGGTGAAGTCCTTTGCCTTGACGGGTCTGGACGGCATCGCCGCGCAGCCGGCGAAAACTATAAGGGCTATCAGCGCTGCCGGCTTTATGGCAATCGAGCGAATATTCATCTTTGCATACCTCCTCCGGGCCTTTAGTAAAACGAGCGCAGAAGCTCCGCTTTAATCTCTTCCGAGGTCATTACGCCGTATTCCTTTATGATTCTTTCGTCGAGTTTTATGGAGGGGCAGGGGGGCGGGTTGTCCTCGCTTGCGTATTCCTCGGAGCCGTGCTTAACTACCCGCAGGTCAATCGGGTATTCCGCCGCAACCGCCTTTGCGGATTCGAGGTTGATGCGGCATCTTTTGCCCATCGGGTTGTTCACGTAAAGCGTAAGAATCATCGGAAGGCCCCCTCTTAGGTTACCGAATTTACTTTATATACCACAAAAGTATTACTTAAGCAATTAATTTTTATTTTTCCCCGGAGGCTTCGGAGGCTGTTTTGGGCCTGGGGGCTTTCCTCCGGAGGCAGGCCCGCGCTTCCCGGTCTCTCCAAGCTTTTTGTCCAGTTCCTCGCGGAAGAACTTCGGGCCTATGGGTGAGATGAGCTTCGAGATCTCTACGGCATACGGGAAAGTCTTTGATTTTGTGAACATTGCGCTGTTTGCCGGGAAGAAGACCAGCAGGGCGTACAGGACGAGCGAGGCAATCAACACCCCTTTTATCGCGCCGACAAAGGCGCCCAGCAGCGTATTTAATACCTTGAAGCCGGATTTATTGACGGCGTGGGAGAGCAGGCCGCCGATGAAGCTTATTATGACGGCTGAGAAGATGAAGATTACGAGGAAGCTTATGATGTCGTTTATTTTCGGGTCGGACGTGAGCCGAAAGACGCCAAGCGAGGTCTTTTCGTAATACCTCGATGCCAGTATGAAGCCCGCGATTACGCCGCCCAGCGAGAAAATCTCCCGCACTGCGCCCCGGAACGTGCTTACGGCCAGGGAGACGCCGATTATTATGAGTAATATCAGGTCGAGTGAATTCATGTGAAAAACTCCCGCGCCTTCTCAAATACCACCATCGATGGCCCCGTGACGAGCCGCCCGTCCGGGAGCGATTCCAGGAACTCCCGCCCGTAATTCTTCTCGATGATGCGCCTGTCGAAGACCATGATTGAGCCCCTGTCCGTCCTGCTCCTGATGAGCCGCCCGAAGCCCTGGCGGAACTTTATGACCGCCTGCGGGACGATATATTCCATGAAGGGATTCCCGCCACTTTCCTCTATCTCCTCCTGTCTTGCCTGTATGACGGGGTCGTCCGGGACGGAGAAGGGGAGCTTCGTAATTATAACGTTCGAGAGCGCATCGCCGGTTACGTCCACGCCCTCCCAGAAGCTGTCCGTGCCGAAAAGCGCCGCCTTCGGGTGCGTCCGGAAGTCCTGGAGGAGCCTGTGCCGGGGCGAATCTCCTTGTTTTAAGCCCCTGATGCCCGCGCTTTGCATGAACGGCAAAAGCTCCTGGTACGCGCTCTCCAGCATTCTGAAGGACGTGAACAGAGCAAACGCCCGCCCGCGCGAAATATCGAGGGATTCCCGCAGAAGGGCGTTAAGCGCGGCTCCGAACTCCCTCGCGCCGGGGTCGGGCACGTCCCGCGGTATGCAGATTATAACTTGGTTTCTGTAATCGAACGGGGAGGGGAACACGCCCTCGACGAGCCTGTCTCCGGGGATTAAATCAAGCCCTATGCGCCGGTTTAAGTAATCGAATCTCTTCTTTACCGTAAGCGTCGCTGACGTAATTATTACCGTCTTCAGCCTGTCGTATATCCGGGACTTTATCTCGGAGGCGACGTTAAGCGGCGAGCCGCACAGGGAGATGACCCTTCCCGTCTTCCGCGCGGGGGCCTCCACCCATCGTATCAGGCCGTCCCCGTCACCCCTAAGCAGGTTGTCCGTCTGTGCGTTTGCGGCCTCGAGCCTCTCGGTTATGGACTTAAGCTCGACAAGCGGTTCGTCGATCTTATCCCCAAGCGCCTCGTCCTTAATCTCCTTGCAGAGCGAGTTTAATGAACGTGTGAGATTCGCAAGCTCCGTCCCAAGGCGGCCAAAGCCGCCCTCGACGGATTCCCAGCTCGTAATGCCCCTGGTATTGCCGGTGAGGCGTATTTTTATATCCCCGCCGGGGCTTTCGCTCTCGCGCGACATGAAATAAAAAAGCTCGTCGAACGCCTCGTTCACCCGCAGGACTATCGATTCCTTCGCCGGGATTATCCGTTCGTTTATGAGCGCTCTCCATGCCTCTCCCTTCTCCTTGCGGGAGCCGCCTTTCCCGGCAAGCCTGGACGCAAGAAGCGGGAGCGCGCCCTTCGCCGCCGGTCTGCCGGTTAGACCGGTCCCGGTCTGCCGTCCGGCCGCCTGCCTGCCTGCCCTGTCCGAAGCGGTTCGAGCCACCTTGCGATGGAGCCGGCCCAGCATCTTGAGCAGCCCAAGCCTCGTAATCCTGCTTCCGAAGTAGGACGTCGCGCCGTCCTCAAGGTTGTGTCCCTCGTCTATTATGAGCCGGGAGTATCCGGGAAGTATCGCGGTGTCCCCCGCCGCCGGTCGACCGGCGGCGGCGCCTTCTGCCCTCATGGCGATATCGGCAAGCAGGATGTGGTGGTTCACGACGAGCAGATCCGCGGATGCGACCTCGCGCCTCGCCCGGAAGAAGAAGCAGCGCTGGAAGTACCTGCACTTAAGCCGCGTGCAGGAGTCGGACTCCGAATTGAGCTTTTCCCACAGGGATTCGGACGGCACAAACGACAAGTCCGACCGGCTCCCCTCCTTCGTCGTCAGCGCCCATTCGGCAATCGCGTCTATGTCCTGTCTTTCGGTATCCTCAACCAGGAAATCCCCCTCCGCCCGGGCGAGCTCAAGCTTCCTGAGGCAGAGGTAGTTTCCGCGTCCCTTCACGAGCACGGCCTTGAACGCCGGCAGACCGGCCTCAGGCCCTGCCCCGGACAAATGGCCGAGAAGCGGTATGTCCTTTCCTATAAGCTGTTCCTGGAGGTTTATGGTATTGGTCGAGACCACGACCCGTTCGCGGTTTTTAATAATCCAGAAAAGCGCGGGCACGAGGTATGCCATGCTTTTGCCGACGCCAGTCCCGCCCTCAAGCACCGCGACCCTGTCCTCATTGAACGCCCGCGCGACCTCCCCGGCCATCATCATCTGGCCCGGTCTGGCCTCGTGAGCGCTCATGGCCCTGGAGAGCGCCCCGCCGTCACTAAGCACCGCCTCGACGGCGTCTATGTCGAGGGGCTTGACGGACTCGCGGGCGAAAGGCTCGACTACGGCATATACCTCGTCTACCTTGTTGTTTATTATAAAAAAACCTACCCCGCGAGAGCCGAGAATCCCAGCTATTTCGATGTCGGGCTTGGAAGGTTTCAGGAGTCCGGAGGGGTGGTTGTGGATTACGACATCGCCCACTGCGGCCCCCTGCGCGAGCGCCGGGACGCACTCCTCGTCCCCTCGCGCTATTACCTGGGCGCCGGTTACCCTGCGGTCTTCCTTGCAGGCGTTCGACCGCCCGCAGGAACAGAGAAAAAAAACTTCGTTTCCACCCGCCTCGGCGATAGCCCGGCGCATGTATTCTGCCGCTTCGGGCGCTATGTATCTGTCGGACTCCGGCATGAAAACATTTTAATTTAAAAGAGCTTTGAGGTCAATTTAAAAGGAAGGCATACATTTTTAATAGTTCCATTAAATAAACTAATTAGACAGCTTGGACAACTGGCCGATATACTACTTTAGGAGTATTTTTTACCATTCTTCCAGGGAGGAAAGAGAGATGCCGCTTCTTGAGAAAAGGATTACAAAAGACTGGGCAGGCAAGGTGTTGCACCCCGACAGGAAAATGATTTCCGCGATACTTTTCGACCTTATGGAAATGGGAAAGGATATTGCGGAAGAAATTAAAATCAGGGACTACGAAAACCTTGGGATTTTCCTCGACGAACACAAAAACGGCAGGTCTCCTTTCCACCTCCTGGAAGGCGAATCGCACATAGACGGCAACCTTGTGCAGCTCAGGAAGTGCCCGATGCTGTCCCTGCTCAATTCTTTCAGGGCGGAAGGAAAGCTCCCTGAGCATTTCGACGATGTTACCGAGAAGTATAAATATTATTACAAGAAAAAGGAAGGCGTCCTCCACCCGTTCTGCATAGTTCACCAGACGATAAGGTCTCAGATAGGCGACCACTTCAGGATCGGCGACAAAAAAGTCCAGATATTCCAGATAGCCTGCATAAATGCCGCAGGTGACAGGATTGTCTATTCCACGGAGGGCGCGAGCCGCTCTCGCATGAGCCAGGAGGAAATAGACAAAAAAGTAAAGGGAAACGCCTGCCTGTACATGATAAAATACATCTGAATCTCGCCCCCGCATAATACGAAATACGGGAAACGAAACCCGGAAAGAAATTTCCGGGTTTTTATCCTGTCCCTTACAGCCGGGGCGACATATTGCGCCGGTAAACAGCCCGCCTGCGAGACATTATTATAATCAAAAAATAGATTGATTCTCATATAAAGTTGTGCTATAAAAACGGGGCACAATCGGATTCCGAGATTAATTCAAATTCAGGAGATGCGCGATGGTCCAGGAACTTCGCACCGAAAGGGCAAGCCTGAGAAAGGACATTCCGGCAACGCGCGTGAGGATACTGGGCGACGGGAGGGACATGTTCGGTTTTGCGAGGAACATCAGCCGCACCGGGATGATGGTGCATACCGCCGGCCTTTGCAGGATAGGCGAGGAAATGAGCATAGAGTTCGACCTGCCCGCCCTTGGCATGAACATCAAATGCCGCTACAGGATAGTCTGGCGGCAGGTTCAGGGGCCTATGTCCGGCACGGCGCGGGAAGGCCTGAAATTCCTCGACCTCGACCCCATATCCGCCGACAGTATAGACAGATGGATTCAGAGTTCGCCTGATAACTGACGAGCATAGCGCAATGCCTTTTAAAAATAAGACCGTTATAATAGCCGAGGATGATTACAATCTCCTGATGAGCCTGTGCATCGTCCTGGAGAGGCTGGGCTACGATGCGATACCAGCGGAAAACGGCGCCGAGGTTATGCAGATCCTGCGGATTATCTCGCCCGATGCGATTACGCTCGACCTGAACATGCCCGTCCTTGGCGGGCTGGAAACCCTGAAGCTGATTAAAGATGACGAACGGTATAAGGATATTCCCGTAATCGTAGTATCCGGGGAATCCCAGACGGAAACAATCGAAGAGTGCAAACGCCTGGGATCCGCAGCCTTTCTGCAAAAACCCACCGGCATGGCCGACTTGAACCTCGCTCTTGAAAAGAACGTATTCCCGCAAAGGGGCAGAAGATACGCGAGGATAAGCCTCGACGTCAAGGTAACCCTGAATACGGGCGGGGCTTCACAGGGGTTTTATACAAGGACGCTCTCGGAAAGCGGGGTGTTCGTGCGCACCAAGCACCCGTTTGCCGTGGGCACCGGCCTGGAGATAGTCCTGCCCATGGACGGAGAAGACATAACCGTCCGGGGTTCAGTAATATATGTAACCAGTCCTGAGGACCTAAGGCCGGGCATGGCGATTGAATTCGACAACGTCCCGCAATTCGCCGCGGCCAAGATAAGGGAATTTGTCCTGAAATCCATATCGAAGGACATGGAAGGCCTGGCGGTTGCGCGGGAATATAATCCCGCGGTCTAAATTGTTTTATCGACGCGTCATCTTGCGTTACCGCCTTATTATCCTGCGCCGTCCGCCCGCCAGGGCCTGGAGGTAGTGCGGTATCTTCTGCCCGGCGGCGGGCGGGACCTTCTCAAGGTAGAACTGTGTCCACATCTCGCCGTAGTTCTTCATCTTCATGCGCTCCTTGTTCGACACGGCGGTCATGTTGGCCTTAAGCTTCTCGTCGTCGGGCAGTTTCTTGAGGCCCCTGGACAATACCTCAAGCGCCTTGTCCCGCTCCCCTTCCTTAAGCATGCAGTAGGCGTACAGGCTCCAGACGAGGCTTTCCTTCGGGGAGCCCTTGACGGCCTTCTCGAACGTCCTGACCATCAAATCCTTCTGTTTCCGTTTCATGTATATCACGGCGAGCATGCCCATTGCAACCCAGTGCTTCGAGAAGCCGTCCTTAAGGTAATTGAATGCGTTGTCGTCCTCCCGCATGAGGTAGTATATGCTGCCTATCTGCGAGTTCAACTGGGACTTCACGAAGAACTGCCACTTGCCGAAGGAGAACCCGGCCTTGAGGCTCTTTATGGCCTTCTCGAAACGCTGGTTCTGGATGTCCTTGCCCACCTGGGACATCAGGGACTCTATCTTCTTTATTATCCGTTTCGAGAGGAAGTAGTTCAGGCCAAGGAAAAGGCCCAGGGCGGCCACGAACGCGACCGGCCTGTAGTCGGTTCCTCCAAGCGAGAACCAGAGTATCAGAAACGACGAGACGCTTGCCGAGACAGAGATTAACAAGTTGTACATTAAAGCAATTTCCTCCTGGTGTCAGCGCTGCCGCGCGGCCTTTCGGCAGCGGGCAGCGACCGGTTAATTCAAGAATAAATACCTGTAGATGTTTACCCCATATCTCTGCGGGTCGAGAGTCCCGGCAATAGACAACTTATCGCCGCCGTCATTCCCGGGAAGGTCGAGAAATTCCGCGCCGCCATCATGGTCTATTGCCGCGACACGGGGTCTTGACAATCTGTCTTTTCCCTTCCCCGGCGAAACAACCACCGCCGGCCTGCCGTCGGAAAGCATAACGAAACTCCCCACGGGGTAGAGCCCCATGGCGGAAACGAACTTGTCCAGAAGCTCCCTGTCGTAATAGCTCCCGGCGCGGCCCGACATGAGCTTAAGCGCCCTCTCCGGCGGAACCGCCTCGCTGCCGTAAATGCCCGAAGACGTAACGGCGTCGTAGTTGTCGGTTATGCGGACTATGCGGGAGTAAACGGAGAGGTCTTTTGTCTCTATGGCCTTCGGATAACCTGTCCCGTCCACGTTCCTGTGATGCTCGTAAGATACTATCATAGCCGATACCGCGACTTCATTCAAGCCCTTTAGTTTAAGTATCGTCTGCACGCCCGCGCGCGGGTGATCCACGAGGGACTCGAAGGCCTCTTCTCCCGGCTCGCGGGGCCTGTTGTCGCGGCCAATGTCGTGCAGCAGGGCGGCCATCCCAAGCCGGGCCATATGATATTTTGAGAGCCCTATCCGCTTGCCGATCAAAAGCGAGAGGACGCAGACGTTTGCGAAATGCCTGGGGAAGAGGTCTTCCTTCCGCCTTATGGCGGACAGCCTGAGCAAGACGTCCTCGCTTTTGTATACCGAGTCTATAAGCGACTGCACGGCGCGCTTGAGTTTCCTTATGTCCGCCGGCTCGCCTACGGCTATGCCTTCAAAAAGCTCCTTCACCCGGAGCACCACCCGCACGTAGGCCCTCGTCGCGGCGCTGGCCGCATCGGTTATTTTCTCCGATTCGTCCTCCGCCCTGGGAGGTTTCAGCTCCTCGGTGGATATGCCGGATATGCCGGAAGTGCCTATCCGCAGGGCGAGGTCGTTATGGGCGTCGTCCGTGTCGGTCTGCGCGGTGAGGAAGATGTTGACGAAGAGTATGAGCTGGTCGGCGTCGATGAGCGGATTAAAGACAAGAGAGCCGAGTTTTCGTTTTTTGAATTCGCCCGCAAGGAAATCGAAGTTGGCGAAGTCCTCCACGTTGTATTTTATCCGGACGTCTTCTATGAAGAGATATTCGCCGATAAGGTTCAGCGAGACGGATTTTTTATCCTCGAAAAAAGACGAAACCGTATTCAGCAGTGCCTGGGCGGAGTTCACAACGGCCTCGTTTTTAAGGTCGTGCATCTGGGCGACCTTGGCGAGTATGGCGAGCTGGTTCACCATCACCCGCCCGGAGGCCAGGGCCTTTCTCTGGAATTCATCCTCAAGGGAAGCGCCCGTCGGGCGCACAGGCTCCGCGCTCATTTCTTCATCCTTCTTAAGCCTTCCAGGCACGCCGCGCGCACAGGCTTGGATTTTGAGTCTATCTCGGACTGAAGCACGGCATATGCCTCGCCGGTGCCGCACGCCGCAAGGCCGTAAGCGGCCAATGCGCGCTCCTTCTCGAATTTTTGCAGGCCAAGGAAGCCCTTCTTCTCGAACTGCCGTGCGAAAAACGAAAATGCCTTCTCTTTTCCGATCCTGCCGATTATCTCGTAGATTTCCTTTTTCTCGTCGAACTCGTGCCCGTCGAATCCTTTTTCTGAGGCCATATGCATCAGCCGCTCGTATGCCTTCTCCGGGGAAAGCTCCGCCAGGACACGCGCGGACAGGACGCGGACGGACTTGTCCGCGTCCGATAGCGCCCCGGCTATAAATTCCTCCGCCCTTTTTCCTTTTATCGCCAGGAGCGCGTTTATGGCCTCACGCCTCACGCGCGGATCGTTGTGCTTAAGCGAGCCGCCTATGGCCTGCACGGTATCGGCGTCGCCCACCTTCCCAAGTATCATCACGACGTTCCTGATTACGTACCACGGCTCTCCGGAAAGGAACGGGAGCAGAAGCTTCCCGTTGCCGCCGCATTGCGACTGCGCGATGTCGCAGACGGCCTTCCTCGTCCGCCTGCTGGAAACGGTTTCGAGGAGTTTTACCGTTGGAGGTATGGCCCGCGAATCAAGCTGCGTAAGATAGCTCCCCGCTGCCTCAAGGGCCTCCTGTCCGCCCTGCTCTATAAACTCTCCCACTCTGCCGACAAGTTTTTCTGAGGCCGCCCTGTTCACTACCGAATCGAGCTCCGCCGCCCGGTCGTCGGCCATTCCTCCGTTTAAAATGAGATCCTGCACCTTCATCACGAGGATCGTGGCGAGCGCAAGATCGCCCCTCATAACGAATATCTCAAGGGCGCGCGAAAGGCTCTCCACTACAACATTGAAGTTATCATCGCTCTTCTCGGTTATCAGTATCTCGTAGAGTATGTCCGTAAGTTCGTTTAAAAGGCTTAAGTCGTCCGGAGGCCCGTAGGAACCGCGAATCGCGACGTAATCGTCCTCTTCGGAATCAGGCGCGGAAATACCATAGACATGCTCCGGCGCCACTTGGGCTGTCTGGTATGAAACCTCCGGGAAATCCGACGCCGCATCGGCGCCGCCAGGCTCTCGCGCATAGTCCGCCGCGCGCGCGCGGAGTTCGTCGAGCTGTCTTAAGTCCTCCGGCGCGCCGCCGAAAGAAAGCAGGCTCTCCTCTTCAAACGCCTCATCCTCCGTCGCCTCCTCCGTGACGGTATAGGTAATGGATTTGAAATCCTTTTCCCACAGGAGAGTGACCAGGTCGTCGTCCAATTCCCGTTCCTTCATGTCGAACTTCAGGATTTCTATGAAACCGTCTATTTCCTCAGGTGTTATGTCGTTGTGGAAGCAGAACTCCCGGACGCCGTCCTTGAAGAACATCAGCGCGATGTTGTCTTCCTTGTCCGGATTGTTATAGACCTGTTGGTCGAGGAAAAGAAGCTCGAAGCGCCTTACCGCGAGGCTAAGCATGTCCTCGTACTGGAAATATTTGTCGAACTTCTCTTTCAACTCGTCCCGGAATTTCTGGTAGATGGGGTTGTTGGGGAGGTAGAGCTTTGTGGCTTTGACGGTCTTTACAACGACCATTACGATGTCTTTGACCAGTGGAGTGAGTCTGGCTATCAGCTCCTGCTTCTGCCGTTCCTCTTCGCCGCCTTCCCAATATGCCGCAGGCCCCTTGTATTCTTCCATCTAATCCCTCTTGAAGCGGATATGCCGCTCCCAGCCGCGTCCGCGCGTTTTATAATCCGTCCTGTAATGCGCGCCGACGCTTCCTTTTCTTGCTATGGCCGCCTTGGATATTAGCTCTCCCACAGTCAGCATGTTCTTGAGTTCGAGCCACGGCCTGGAGAGCGGCCCCAAGTCCCGGAATTCCCGCCAGCCGTCTATCACGTCGATTGCGCGCCCAAGGGACTCTCCGCTCCTGATGATGCCGACGTCTCCCCACATGAGCCTCCTTAGCCGGCTCCTTATTTTCGGCAGGTCGTCCTTCGCCGCGCCCGACGCCTTGTATGTAATGGCGTCCTTCCTGGGAATTGGTTTTTTAAGGCCGTGCGCGGCGGCGGCGATGCCCGCCCGCGCCCCGAAGACGATGCCCTCCAGGAGCGAATTGCTCGCGAGGCGGTTCGCCCCGTGGACGCCCGTGCAGGCTACTTCCCCGGCGGCATAAAGCCCCGGTATGTCCGTCCCGCCGTCCTTGTCCGTCCATACTCCGCCCATCATGTAATGGGCCGCGGGCGAGACGGGTATCATATCCTCGGTTATGTCGATGTCGAACTTCAGGCAGGTAGAATATATACGGGGGAACCTGTTCCTCACGAAACCGGCGTCCAGGTGCCTGAGGTCGAGGTATACGTGCTCCGATTTCGTCCTCTGCATCTCGGAGACTATGGCCCTCGAGACCACGTCGCGCGGGGCAAGCTCCGCCTTTGCGTGGTAGCCGGGCATGAAACGCTCGCCCCGGACGTTCACCAGCAGAGCCCCTTCACCGCGCATGGCCTCGGACAGCAGGAACTGCGGGGCGCGCGGGACGTAAAGCGAAGTGGGGTGGAACTGCACGAACTCCATGTCCGTAAGCGTCGCCCCGGCGCGGTATGCGATAGCGAAACCGTCGCCCGTGGCCACTTCCGGGTTCGTGGTGCGCTGGAATATCTGCCCCAGGCCGCCTGTGGCAAGCACCACAGCCTTGGCGTAAACCGCCGTAAGCTTTTTCTCCCGCTCCCGCCAGACGAGCGCTCCTTCGGCCTGCCCGTCGTTTACGATAATGTCCACCGTGATGGAGTAGTCGTATTTCTTTATGTTGTCCGTCGCCTTGACCCTGGCAAGCATGGCGCGTTCTATCTCTCTGCCGGTGGAGTCGCCGTTGGCGTGCAGGATGCGCCTTTTGCTGTGTGCGGCCTCGCGTGTGAAGGCGAGTTTTACCCCTTCTCTGCCTTCGCGGTCGAACTGTGCGCCCCAGGATATGAGTTCCCGTATACGCTCCGGCCCCTCCGTCACGAGTATGCGGACGTTTTCCTCGCTGCACAGGCCGTCGCCCGCGGCGATGGTGTCCTTTAAATGAAAGCCTATCTCGTCTTCGTCCGAGAGCGCGACGGCCACCCCGCCCTGCGCGTATTCCGTCGAGGACTCGGTGGCCCTGTCCTTGGTTATTACCAGCACCTTTCCCGCCCTCGCCAGTTCTATAGCCGCGCGGAGTCCCGCCACGCCTGAGCCGATGACGATATAGTCGGTGGAGATTGCTCCGGATGTGATTTCCAATTCCCTACCTTGCGACCCCGAATGGAGAGTCGCCTATGTAATCGATCAGAACCATTGAACTTCCGGTATCCTGGAAGACGTACGTGCAGTTTCCGCCCGCCATGTGGGAGCCGCCCTTTTTGTCCGTCCACGTCCCGGACCAGTGGAATACGACTTCCACGTGATTGCCGATTTCGACTACCCTGTCCATCGTTATGTCCAGACTGACCGCAGGATAAATATCCATGTCCTTCCTCAGGACGCTGGCCAAGTCCGCATAACTCTTCTTGAAGTCGCGGGATACGTCGTCCATGGTTCCGGAGAGGTCGCGGGCCTTGTAGGCCGCTTCCATTTTGGCAAACGCGGAAAGCGCGCGCGCGGCCTTTACGGACTCCGCCGACGGTTTTATCACCTGTTTCTTAGCACAGGCGGACGCAAGAAGAACTACCGGTAGAATAACGAGGAAAACCGTTACGTATTTCTTCAAAAGACGCCTCCGAATCATGAACTTAGGGTTTATAATCCAATTTATCAGATTATACCGGCAGGGAGCCGAAAGTCAAGAAAATAAAGGGGTTATCCTACCCTTACCCTTGGATCGGCCAGGGCGTAGGCAACGTCTGCCAGCATGTTGCCCAAAAGGGTAAGGAAGGAGACGAAGACGAGGTCGCCCATAATCAGTGGATAATCGCGCGCAATTACAGCCTGCCAGAAGAGCTGGCCCATGCCGGGAATGGCAAAAATCGACTCAAGGATAACGCTTCCGCCTATAATGGAAGGAACCGAGAGGCCCATTATGGTAATTATGGGCATGAGGGCGTTCCGCAGTCCATGCCTGTATATGACGTCGTGCTCCTTTAAGCCCTTTGCCCTTGCCGTCCGGATATAATCCTGGCTGATTACCTCAAGCATGCTGGAACGCATATACCTTGAATATCCGGCGAGGCTTCCGAACGCGCCGATAAATACGATAAGGACGATGTGCCGCAGGTAATCCGCAAGACGCGCAAAAATCCCCCAGCTTTCCGAGTCGAGCGACCTCAGGCCGGATATGGGCAGCCATCCCAGCTGCACGCCGAATAGGATCATCAGCAGGAGGGCGAACCAGAAACCCGGCATGGAAAAACCGAGAAATACCGTCACGGTTGTGACCTTGTCCGGCAGCGTATTTCTTTTTATGGCCGACATTATTCCGAGGGGGACGGCTATGAGAAAAGCGACAATTATTTCCAGGGCGTTAATGGTCAGGGTAACCGGCAGGCGCTCCAGCAGCTTGTCCACCACCGGTCTTCCGTCCGTAAAGGATTTCCCGAAATCTAATCTCGCCAGACGCTCGACCCATTGGGCATACTGGACATAGAGCGGCTTGTCGAGGCCGTAGAGCTTCCGGAGGTTAGCCAGTGCCTCGGCGGAGACCCTGGGGTTCATCCGGGCCGCGACCTCGACCGGGTTTCCTGGGGCTAAGTGTATGACGGCAAACGAAATTATACTGATGCCTATAAGGAGCGGCACCATCATGAAAAGGCGGCGGGCAATGTATCTGAGCATTGGTAAATTCTATCAGAAAGGGCGCCCGCTTTCAACGGCAAAGGGAAAATCCTAAATTTGGCCCTTGACAAGTTTTGTAATGGCGGGATAATCAAAGTGTGCTGTCATTCCCGCCGGGGCGCCCGCTTAATCGGGTCAGGACGGGAATCCAGGGACTTCAACGGGAGGTTTTTATCGCTGTTCTGTACGGAAACTTAACCGGCCTCAAGGCGCATGAGATACATTCCCTCGAGAGGATATACAGGAGGAAGGTGCCGCCATCTGAGATTGTCACGGCGGAGCTTGGGCGCTATCTTGCGGCTATTTCCCGCGAAACAGCCCGGCAGACAGGCGTCATAATCGATCGGCGCGGGACGATTCAGTTCGTCGTTGTGGGCGACAGCCGCTCCGTAACGATACCCGCCCTCTCCGATTTCTCGCTTGGGCCGAAACGTCTCCGGGGCTTAAGGCTCGTGCATACGCACTTAAACGACGAACCTCTGACAGCCGACGACATGACGGACCTTGCGCTCCTGCGGCTCGACGTGATGGCGGCGATAGGGGTTCTGCCCGACGGGATGCCGGGGCGCATATATCTTGCCCACCTGCTCCCGCCGCCCGAAGCCGGTCGACCGGCTTCGGGCCAGGCCTGGATGAAACTGCCGCCGATACAGTTCCACCAGCTGAACGTGGATTTCGCGTCTTTCATCGGCGCGCTTGAAGACGAGATGATTCGGGCCGGCGCCGGCAGGACAGCATCAGGCAGCCGACCGGTTGCGACCGGCGTCGGAGGTCGGCCTGAAGCTGGTCGACCGGCAGAACGGGCGATACTTATCAGTGTGGCCGCCAAAGGCACGCGCGGGGCGCAGAAGGAGGCGATGGCTGAGCTTGCCGAGCTTGCAGCCTCGGCGGACGTGACGGTCCTCGATACCGTGATGCAGAGACCGGAGCGGATAAACCCCAAATATCTTATGGGCGAAGGGAAACTAAAGGAAATAATAATCACGGCCCTTCAGAAAGGCGCTACGGCGCTCATCTTCGACCAGGAACTCACGCCGTCCCAGATGCGCTCCATCTCGGAGCTTGCGGAGATAAAGGTAATCGACCGCTCGCAGCTCATACTCGACATTTTCGCATCGCGCGCACACTCAAGAGACGGCAAGGTGCAGGTGGAGCTGGCGCAGCTCAAATACCGCCTCCCGATGCTTGCGGGCAAAGGCACGGCGCTCTCAAGGCTCATGGGCGGCATCGGCGGAAGAGGCCCCGGCGAGACGAAGCTGGAGACGGACAGGAGGCGCGTCCGGGACAGGATAAGCCGCCTGGAAAAATTACTCAAGGACCTCTCCCGCGCGCGGCGGCAGAGGAAGGCCAGGAGAAACGAGACGGGCCTTCCGATTATATCGATAGTCGGCTATACGAACGCCGGGAAATCGACGCTGCTGAACGCCCTGACGAAGAGCAATACGACAGTGGAGAACAGGCTTTTCGCAACGCTCGACACAGCATCGAGGCGGCTTCGGTTTCCGCGCGAGAAGGATGTGATAATTACCGATACGGTAGGCTTCATAAGAGACCTGCCGAAGCCGCTTTTCGCGGCCTTCAAGGCGACGCTTGAAGAGCTTGAGGACGCGGACATCCTCCTGCACGTGGTGGACGCATCCAACCCGCGTTTCGAGGAGCAGATGGAGTCCGTGGAGAGAATACTTAAGGAACTGGGGCTTGCGGAAAAGGAAAGGCTGACGGTATTCAACAAGTCGGATCTGGCGGATCGGGATACGGCGGAATCGGAGGCCCGCTCGCACGGCGCCGTTTCAGTCTCCGCCCTGGACAAAAAGACCTTCCCGCAGCTTCTTAAGGAACTGGAGCGGCGGCTGTGGCCCGGTTTAGAAGATTAGCGGGCCGGTAGGGATGTACTCATCGTCCTCTGCCTGCTCGGCCTTTTCCCTGCCCTCTTTCTCCGCGAGCTTCGCCGCGCCGAGTGCCATCATGTGGTGCAGGTATATGCGCTTTAGATTGGCCTCGGAGTAGCGTATGGAGAGTATGGCGACGCCGTTCTCCGGGTCTCCAAGCTCAAAGGCCACGCGCGAGGACGGCGTCTGGAACCGGTAGTCTTTCGACATGCTCTCAAGTATCTCTTCGGCCTCGGCCTCGTTCAATACCCGGTATTCCGCCTTGACCTGCCAGAGCCTGTCTTCGTGGTCGAAAAAAAGCTGGACAAACGCCGCGCCGAGGGCCGAAAGGCCCGCTTCACCAACTATGCCTTCGGAGGAGAACTCCACTACGGCGGAGACTTCCTCTTTTTTCATTCCGAACTTAAGGTTATAATGGTCGAATATGCACGCCTTCACGGTTTTTTTATCTTCTTCCAATCTATAACCTCGCCTGTTAAAAAAATTTAATCGAGTATATTCCAATTTATATGATTTTTCAAGCCTTAAGACTTATTCCCGTTTGACTTCGGGCCCGTTTACTGATAAAATCTCCGGCTTGGAGCAGTTTCAAGCCCGGATGTCCAAAGGAGTTTCCCAAGAAGTTCAGAAGCGCCGCATATCCCACTTTCCCAAATCCAGCTTTTTGCACTCCCCGGAACGCCCGAAATCCGTTCTTTGACATTAAAAATAATAAGTTTTACGGGGTTTTTACGCTTGACAATCACTGATTTCGGCATGTATACTCAGCCCGTAGTGGGATAAAGTGGGGTAAAGTGGGAAAAGGCCGCAAAATGATTTGATTCTTCCTGTTGACACGCCTGTGGATTTCCCGCCCCCGCATGATGCCCTGTTTTACTATCCGGTTGTCTTTCTTTTGGTTGCTTTTCTTTCACCTGAAAGAAAAGCAACGGTTCTGAGGGGTTGGGATGGCCGCGCTTATCGACAGGTTCATCGGGCACCACGCATACAGCCTCGACAACAAGGGACGAGTAAGCATCCCGTCCGATTTCCGCGAGGTGCTCGCCGAGCGCTATGACGAGAAGCTCGTCCTTATGAAGCATTACGACCGCTGCATCGCCGCCTATCCTGTCGAGGAATGGCAGAAGATAGACGAAAAAATAAGCTCCCTGCCCCAGAGCGACCCGATGGTAATGAAGTATCTCCGCACCTATTACTCGTCCGCAAAGGTCTGCGAGCTGGACGGCCAGGGCCGCGTCCTTGTGCCCCCCGCGCTGAAGTCCTACGCCGGGCTTAACCGCGAGGTGATAATAATAGGGCTTTCAAACCGCATGGAGTTCTGGGACGCCGAGACCTGGAAGAGGGAGAACCCGGAGGAGGACGGAGCGGCGGTCAGGGATGCCATGGCCGCATATGGGCTGTGATGCGGGCCGGTCAACCGGCGGCAAACTGCATATCCCCGTCCTACTCAAGGAGTCGGTCGAGTTCCTGAACGTCAGACCGGATGGGGTTTACGCAGACTTAACCCTGGGGCTTGGCGGGCACGCGGAAGAGATACTGAAGAAAATAAAAGCCGGGAGGCTTATCGGGATAGACAAGGACAGCCAGGCCATGGAGATCGCGGGAATGGCCCTCGAAAAATACGGCAAGAGATTGGCCGTTTTCAAGGCGGATTTCCGGGAGGCCGGAGAGTTGATAAGGCGGCAGGGCTATAACGGGCTTGACGGTTTTATCATGGATCTCGGCGTATCCACGCTTCAGCTTAAAACGCCTGAGAGGGGCTTCGGTTTTTCCTCGGACGCGCCGCTCGACATGCGCATGGACAGAAGCCGCGGAGAGAGCGCCGCGGACCTTGTCAATAGTCTCGCGGAAAGCGAGCTTTCGAGGATTATTTTTGAATACGGCGAGGAGCGCTGGGCGAAGAGAATAGCGCGGACAATCGCCGCGAGGCGGGAAGAAAAAAAAATAGACACCACGCGTCTTCTGGCCCGCGCCGTGGAAGACTCCATACCCAGGGGGGCCTGGCCGCCGAAGCTGCATCCGGCTACGAGGACTTTCCAGGCGCTTCGGATTGCCGTGAACGGAGAGATAGATGCGTTGGAGGCCGCTCTTCCGGAGATGATTTCGATGCTCAGGGCCGGCGGGCGCGCCGTCGTCATCTCCTACCATTCACTGGAAGACAGGCTGGTGAAGGAATCATTCAGGGTAGGGGCGAGACCGTGCACATGCCCGCCGGATTTCCCGGAGTGCGTATGCGGGAAGAAGCCGTATCTTAAGATACTCACTCCGAAGCCTGTTTTGCCTTCGGAGGAGGAGATAAAGTCCAACCCAAGCGCGAGAAGCGCCAAACTTCGCGCGGCGGAGAGAATGTGATGCTGGAACACTCGCTTTCCTGCCTGTCAAGCATTAGGATTAAAAAGGCGCGCCTTGCAAGAAGGCTCGGTGTCTTCGCCGCAGTTTTCGCGGTTGCCGCCTTCTGCATGGTTTATGTGTGGCAGAGGGTGCAGGTGATAAAGGTCGGCTATCAGATTGAGGCCCTGAAGAAGGAAAAGGCGGGGCTTTTGAGGGAGAACAAGGACCTCCAGATAGAAAGCTCCACCCTCGCCTCTCCTGCGAGGATAGAGAGCATCGCGGACAGCGACATAGGGATGCATGTGCCGAAGACCGGACAGATTGTGCTGGTCGAGAAAGCGTCAAGGCCTGTCGGCGCCGCGGGAACGCCCGTGTCCGGCGCGGCTTCCGCCGCCGCGGAAAAGGCTGCGCCGGGGAAGACCTGATGCAGGGCAGGCTGGAATCAGCCGGGGCTGCGGATACGACCCACGGCCGGAAGAGACGTGTGATGCTTGTAGTAGTCCTTCTCGCCGTGGGCTACATGGGGGTGGTGGCAAAGCTTTTCTACCTCCAGGTCATAGACAAGAGCTTCCTGGCTAAGAAGGCGCTCAAACAGCAGCAGGAGCTTGTGGAGCTTCCGCCGAAGCGCGGGACGATATATGACAGCACGGGGGCCGAGCTTGCTGTAAGCGTTGAGGCGGACTCGCTCTACGGCGTCCCGGCGAACGCGCGCGACCCGCGCGAGGTTGCGGCAGCCATCGCCCCCGTCCTGGGCCTGAATAAAAAGTCCGTCGAGAAAAAGCTCGAGGGCGACAAGAAGTTCGTGTGGCTGGCGAGGCAGGTATCGCCGGACGTCCAGCCGAAGATAAAGACGGACGGCGGCATGGAGGGGGTGCTGGGCTGGTTGTACGACAGCCGCAGGTATTACCCCGAAAAAGACCTGGCGGCGGGCGTCATCGGATTTACGGGCACGGATGGAAAGGGCCTCGACGGTCTTGAGCAGGAATACGAAAAATATATAGGAGGTCTCCCGGGGAAGGCGATTGTCGAGCGGGACGGCAGGGGCAGGGAAGTCCTTACGGTCAGCGAGGGCAAAAACTCGCCCAGGGCCGGATGCGACATAATCCTTACCATAAACGAAAAGGTGCAGTACATGGCGGAAAAGGCTCTCGACAGGATAATGGAGAAATACAGGCCCCTGTCCGCCAGCGCCATAGTCATGGACCCGAATACCGGGGAGATACTTGCGATGGCCGACAGGCCGGGCTTCAATCCCAACGACTGGTCCCGCTACCCCGTTTATGCATGGAGGAACCGGGCGGTCTCCGACCTCTACGAACCTGGTTCCACGTTCAAGATTGTCACCGCCTCGGCGGCTCTGGAACAGGGGGTCGTAAGGCCGTCGGACATAATCGACTGCGGAAAAGGAGAGCTTGACGTAGACGGGACTATCATCCACAGCGCGGACAACGAGGGCGGGCGGCTGACGTTTCAGGAGGTCATACAGAAAAGCAACAACGTCGGGACGATCAAGGTCGCATTAAGACTTGGTGCAAAGAGGCTTTACAAGTATGCCAGGGCGTTCGGGTTTGGCGCGAAGACGGGCGTAGACCTGCCCGGCGAGGCGGGAGGCGAGCTCAGGGACATCAGGGAGTGGTCCGGGCTTTCCGTCGCATCCGTTGCCATAGGCCAGGAAGTGGGCGTAACGCCGCTCCAGATGCTTACCGCCATGAACTGCATCGCCAACGGCGGGTATTACATGAAGCCGTATATAGTATCCGAGATTCGCGGCGCGGACGGCTCCGTCGTTATGAAGAGGACTCCGGAGAAGGAGCGCCAGGTTGTTTCCACGGCGACGGCTGTGACGCTCAGGAATATATTGACGACGGTCGTCGAGGACGGCGGGACTGCGGTCGAGGCAAATATAAAGGGATACCAGGTGGCGGGCAAGACCGGCACGGCCCAGAAGTTCGAGCGCGCCCTCGGTAGATATTCCAAGACAAAATACTACAGTTCTTTTGTAGGCTTTTGTCCGGCGGACAACCCGAAAATTTCCGCCATAGTGGTTTTAAACGAGCCGCATGGCGGGGCGTATTACGGCGGAGTTGTCGCGGCCCCGGCATTCAAGAGCATAGTAAAGCAGGCGCTTACTTATATGAAGGTGCCTACGCGCCTGCCGAGCCAGACGATTACGGTGGTGAGATAAATGAAGTTAAACGAAGTTATGGCGGGAATCGGCGGAAAGGCTGTTCGGGGAGATACTAACGTCGAGATATCCTCGGTTCAGTACGATTCGCGCAAGGTCTCTCCCGGCTCGCTTTTCTGCGCTGTCAAGGGACTTAAATCGGACGGCGCGGCGTATATAAAAAGCGCGCTCGAAAAGGGGGCCGCGGCAGTCCTGTTCGAGGACTACGAAGGCCCGATGCCGGCAGGAGTTTCTTTTGTGAAGGTATCCGACGCAAGGCTTGCAATGGCGCTTGCGGCGGCGAATTTTTATCGGCACCCCTCCAGGAGGCTCGACCTTGTCGGCATCACGGGCACAAACGGGAAGACTACGACATCATACCTCGTCCGCTCGATTTTGCGGGTGAAAGGCTCCGAGCCCGGGCTTATAGGCACAATATCCTACGAGTACGGCGGGAAAAAATTCCCGGCGCCGAATACTACCCCTGAATCGATAGACCTCCAGGCCCTGCTCTCCGAGATAGCAAACGGAGGCGCGAAGTCGGCAGTGATGGAGGTATCGTCCCATGCCGTGGCGCTTAAGAGAATCGCGGGCTGCGATTTCAAGGTGAAGATATTCACAAACTTCACGCAGGACCACCTGGACTTCCACGGGACGATGGAGGAATACTTTCAGGTCAAAAAGTCGTTCTTCACAATTTTTTCGGGAATTAATGTAATAAATATCGACGACCCGAAGGGCGTGGAACTTAAGAACGCCGCATCGGGCGAAGTCATTACATACGGCGTTTCGTCACGGGCGGACGTGACGGCGAAAGACATCGAAATATCCCCTTCCGGGACGTCTTTTACGCTCCTCACCCCGGCTGGGGAGGCGAAGATAAAGTCCCGTCTCGTGGGAAGGCATAACCTGTATAACATGCTTTCCGCCGCGGGCGCCGGCATGGCGCTTGGGAAGAGCCTGCGCGAAATATCCGACGGGCTGGCGAGGGCGGAGGACGTGCCGGGACGCCTTGAGCGCGTGCATGCCGACCAGGGCCTGTCGACCGGCGACGGGACGCGCCTCGACTATACTGTGCTTGTGGACTATGCGCATACCGATGACGCGCTGGCAAGGGCGCTGACGGCGGCGCGGGAGCTGTCGAAAGGACGCCTGATAGTCGTATTCGGCTGCGGCGGAGACAGGGACAGGACGAAAAGGCCGAAGATGGGACATGCTGCCGCGAGGCTTGCGGACGTTGTTATCCTGACATCCGACAACCCGCGCACGGAAGACCCGGTCAAGATACTTGATGACGCGGAAGCCGGCATCGCGGAGGAAGGCTCGAAGGTCAAGGGCCTAAGCTACTTCGTATATCCGGACAGGGCACAGGCTATTTCGTTCGCAGTCGGGGCCGCGCGGGGCGGAGACACGGTGCTTATCGCCGGCAAAGGGCACGAGGACTACCAGATAATCGGGACGACGAAATACCATTTCGACGACCGTGAAACGGCGGCTGCGGCAATGCTTGCGAGGAAGAGCGCGTGATTGATTTGGAAAAAATAATCGCGGCGACGGGTGGCAGGCTCGTCCAGGAAGGCGAATTGGCGTTCTCCGGCGTATCGACGGACAGCAGGAGCGTTGGGCCGGGCGAGCTCTTCGTCCCGCTTTCCGGCGAACGCTTCGACGGCCATGACTTCATAGCGCAGGCGGCGGGCTCCGGCGCGGCGGGCGCGCTTGTCGAGAAGGGGAAGGATGTCAATCAGCCGGGGATGACTTTAATAGAGGTCCCGGATACGCTGCGCGCGCTGCAAGATATTGCGTATTCCGTAAGAACGGCAAGGAAGGGGCTGCCTGTTATCGGCATCACAGGCACAAACGGGAAGACCACCACCAAGGAAATGCTCACGTCTATACTCTCGCTGCGCGGCCCGACGCTTAGGACAGATGGAAACCTGAATAACCACATCGGCGTTCCGCTCACGCTCCTAAGGCTTAAGGACGAACACTGGGCGGCGGTTATAGAAATGGGCATGAGCGCGCCGGGCGAGATTGCCAGACTCGCCGAGATTGCGGCGCCTGTAATAGGCGTGATAACGAACATAGGCCCGGCCCACTTAGACGTCCTGAAGGACCTCGAAGGGGTGGCGAAGGCGAAGTCGGAACTGATCGCATCCCTGCCGCCCGAAGGGACGGCGATATTGAACGCGGACGACCCGCACTTAAAGGCCATGCCGCACCAGTTCAAGGGAAAGACCGTGTCTTTCGGCCTCGGTAGAGACGCCGCGGTATCCGCATCGGATATAGCGGAGGGCGCAGGCGGTGTGTCTTTCAGGCTGAAACTGCCGGGCATGTCCGCCGCGATAAAACTGAACTTCATAGGCTCGCATAATGTCTATAACGCGCTGGCCGCGGCCTCCGCGGCCTTTGTGCTCGGCATGACGATTGACGAAATAAAAGAAGGACTCTCATCCTGCCGCCCCGCGAAGATGCGGATGCAGGAGGAGATAATCGACGGGGTAAGGGTAATAAACGACGCCTATAACGCAAACCCGGCGTCGATGGCTGCGGCGATAAGCGCGCTCGCGGCTATGAAAGGCGGGAGAAAATTCGCAATCCTTGGCGAGATGCTGGAGCTTGGGAGCTTGGCGTCGAGGTCTCATTTCGATACCGGCAGGCTCGCCGGGGCAAGCGGCGTCCATATGCTGGTGCTGGTAGGCCCGCATGCGCCGGATACCGCCCAGGGCGCGATAGAGGCCGGTATGCCGGAGGAGAACATATTCATCTCGCCTGAACCCGGCAAGGCGGCGGAGATTGCGGCGGATTTTCTTAAAGCGGGGGACGTAGTGCTCGTGAAGGGCTCGCGCGGCTCTAAGATGGAACTCGCGGTGGAGAAGCTGAAGACGGGGAGGATTCACGCGTAATGTTTTATAACCTGTTATTTCCGCTTCACGAAAAAATACACGCCTTCAACGTGTTCCGCTACATTACGTTCCGCTTCGCCAGCGCGATGTTCACGGCGCTCCTTATAAGCTTTATCTTCGGGCCGTCCATCATTCGGAAGCTAAAAGAGCTCAAAGTCGGACAGCAGGTCCGCGCGGACGGGCCCGGCACGCACTTAGGCAAGGCAGGGACTCCGACGATGGGCGGGATTTTGATACTCCTTGCCATAACGGTTCCGACCCTTTTGTGGTCAGACCTCACCAACCGCTACGTCTGGCTCGTGGTGTGCGGCACTCTTGCCTTCGGCGCGGTGGGGTTCTACGACGACTACCTGAAGGTCGTAAGAAAGAAGAGCGAGGGACTGAAGGCCCGGTACAAGTTCGGATGGCAGGTGGTGATCGCCCTTTTAATAGGGTTGCTGCTCTATTTCAACCCTATGGACCCGAACAGCACGGTGCTTCTGATACCCTTCTTCAAGAAATGGATAATAAACCTGGCGTGGTTCTATGTGCCGTTCGTCGTGCTGGTGCTGGTCGGTTCGTCCAACGCGGTAAACTTGACCGACGGCCTGGACGGCCTGGCGATAGGTCTTGTCGGCATAGCCGCGGGCGCCAACGCCGTTCTCGTGTATGTTACGGGCAACAGGATATTCGCAAATTATCTACAGGTGCTGTACATTCAGGGGGCGGGAGAACTGACGGTCTTCTGCGGAGCCTTGATGGGCGCGTCTTTGGGTTTTCTGTGGTATAACTCGCATCCCGCCGAGGTGTTCATGGGCGACGTCGGGAGTCTGAGCCTGGGCGGTGCGCTCGGCATGCTGGCCGTGCTGACGAAGCATGAAATAATACTGGTGATAGTAGGAGGTATATTTGTTGCGGAGGCGCTCTCGGTTATTTTTCAGGTAGCGTCGTTCAAGAGCCGGGGCAAGAGGATTTTCAGGATGGCGCCGGTCCATCATCATTTTGAAGAGATGGGCTGGGCGGAATCGAAGGTGATTGCGCGGTTTTGGATTCTCGGTATTATTCTTGCATTGGTGGGCCTGAGCACACTGAAACTCAGGTAGAAGGAAGATGTCATGAAGAGATTGTCGGCGCTGATTCTTTTTACACTAATTCTTTTAACCTCGATTCGGTCCGCCCTTGCGGAAGATAACTTTTCCGTAACCGCCGAGGGCGTCTGCGTGATGGACGCCGATACCGGCAAGGTCATAATATCCAGGAACCTCAACACGAAGTTCCCTCCCGCTTCCTGCACCAAGGTAATGACGGCGATACTTACCCTCGAAAGGGCGAAGATGTCCGACGTCTTCACCGTGAGCCGGTACGCGGCCTCCATGCCCGCTTCGAAGGTTTACCTAAGGCCGGGCGACAGGGTGACCGTGCAGGCGCTTCTTTATTCGCTGCTTTTGAAAAGCGCCAACGACAGCGCCGTCGTGCTTGCGGAAGGCATAGCGGGCTCGGAGCCGGCGTTCGCAAAACTCATGACGGAAAAGGCGCACGAAATAGGGGCCGTGGATACCAATTTCAGAAACGCCTCCGGTCTTCCGATAAGCGACCATTACACCACGCCGTACGACCTGGCCATTATGCTCCGCTACGCCATGCACAATCCGACCTTCATGCAGATAGCCTGCACGAAATACGCGACCCTCAACATGGGCCGCAGGGACAAGATGCTCCTGAAGAACCATAACAGGATGCTCTGGTATTACGAGGGCGCCGGCGCCGGCAAAACTGGTTATACCCTCGCCGCCCGGCAGTGCTATGTCGGAGAGGCCAACTGTTCCAACACCAGGCTCATAGTCGCAATCCTGCACGGCGCAGACCTCTGGGGGGATACCAAAAAACTCCTGGATAAGGGATTTGAACTGGCTATGAAAAACCAGACCCTGGCGCTCGGCGACACGCCGGAGGCCGGGCGAATTATAAAGGCTTCTTACAGGGTCAGGGAGAGAATAAGGCATCGCGTAAGGCGGGTCGTATCCAGGCGTATTTACAGGGTAAGGCGCGGCGACACGCTCTCCGGCATCGCGCGCAGATACGGAATGAGCCCTGCCAGGCTTGCAAGGTTAAACGGCCTGTCGCTTAAGTCCAGGATACTTCCGGGCAAAAGGCTCAAGATATATGGCGTTCACCACAGACGACACATAAGGGGAAGAAGACGCAGGACTTAGCAATGAACTTCAGCGGCAGGAAAATAACAGTCGCGGGCCTGGCCCGAAGCGGCGTGGGAGCGGCTAATCTGCTCGTGCGGCTCGGCGCGGATGTGACGGTTACGGACATCAAGCCGGAGGCGGAGATGGGCGAACAGTTCCTGCGGCTGAGTCCCAAGGCAAGGAGGGTCTTGGGCGCGCACCCGGATGAGCTTTTTTCCGGTGCGGATATGATAGTAGTCTCACCCGGCATGCCCCTTTCGTTGCCGCCGATAAAAATGGCGGTCTCGGCGAATGTCCCGGTCATAGGAGAACTGGAGCTTGCGTATCTGTACTCGGATTCGCCGTTTATCGCCATAACCGGGACGAACGGAAAGTCCACCACGACCACGCTCGTCGGCGAAATATTGAAGGCGTCGGGGATGAAGGTAACGGTGGGAGGAAACCTCGGCAACGCCCTCACGGAAGAGCCGGACCTCTTAAGGGGCCGGGACTACATAGTGGCCGAGGTGTCGAGCTTTCAGCTTGAGACCGTTAAAAAATTCCGCCCGAAAATATCCGCGCTCTTAAACGTCACGCAGGACCACCTCGACCGCTACCGGAACATGAAGGAATATGCGGCGGCAAAGGCCAGGGTATGCAAAAACCAGACACTAAAGGATTACCTGGTGGTAAACGCGGACGATGCGCCGTCCGCCGCTATAGCGAAAAAAGCGATGTGCAGAATAGTCCCTTTCTCCCGGAAGGAATATCCCGCGGGCGGGGTTTTCGTAAGGGACGGGGTGCTCGTAAGCGCCATGTCCGGTGTCAAGGAGAGAATAATCGAGGCGAATGGTATAAGGATTCGCGGCGTACATAACTTAGAGAATGCGCTTGCCGCCGCCGCAATATCGCTTGCCGCCGGGGCCGGGGCAGACGCGGTGGAGAAAGTCCTCCGGGAATTTCCGGGCCTTGAGCACAGGCTGGAATTCGTGCGGGAGTTAAACGGCGTGAGCTATATAAACGATTCCAAGGGGACAAACGTCGGGGCTGTGGAGAAATCCATAGAAAGCTTCACCGAGCCGGTGATACTGCTCGCGGGCGGCCTGGACAAGCACAGCGATTTTTCGTCGCTCAAGAAGCTTGTGCGGGAGAGGGTGAAGAGGCTCGTGCTTTTCGGCAAGGCCGCGGACGTGATGGGAGAGGCGATTGGCGGCGAGACCGAGACCGTGCGCGCCTCGTCTTTGAAGGACGCCGTGTTGAAGGCAAAAGACGCGGCTTCAAGGGGCGACGTTGTGCTGCTCTCCCCCGCCTGCGCGAGCTTCGACATGTTCAAGGACTTCGAGGACCGGGGACGGCAATTTAAGGAGATTGTGCGGAGCCTGTAACCAATGAAGCTGAAACAAATCCGCGAAGACAGCATAATATTCTTCATAACGCTGATACTCCTGTCCTTCGGGCTTGTGATGGTGTATTCCGCGAGTTCTGTCATGGCGCTCAGGTATCACAACGACTCGGCCTACTACCTGAAGAGGCAGATTGTCTGGGCCGGGGCCGGGATGGCGGCGATGCTTGCCGCGTGGAGGATGGACTATAAAATCTTCCGGAAGCTCTCGCTGCCCGCGCTGCTTTTGTGTTTTATCCTGCTTATAATAACCCTTGTCGGACCGGAGGTGAACGGGGCGCGCAGGTGGATAAGGCTCGCGGGCTTTTCGTTCCAGGCCTCCGAATTCACCAAGCCCGCCCTCTTCACGTTCGTCGCCGCCTCGCTTGCAAAGAGGGCGGACAAATTGGACGATTTCTGGCATGGCATCGGCCCGTATCTGTTTATCTGCGGAACGCTCGTCCTGTTGATTGCCCTGGAGCCGGATTTCGGAACCGCCGCCGCGATATGCGCGGTTGTATTCATGATGCTTTTTGCGGGCGGGGCGAAGCTGTCCCACTTAGGCGCGCTGGTGCTTGGATCAATACCGGTTATTTACTTACAGCTCTTCAAGGTGGGTTATCGCAGAAGCCGCCTCCATACTTTTATGAACCCGTGGAACGACCCCCTTGGCGCCGGGTTCCAGACCATCCAGTCTTTCCTTGCGTTCGGCGGCGGCGGACTGACCGGCGTGGGGCTGGGGCAGAGCAGGCAGAAACTCCTTTTCCTGCCGGAGCCGCACAACGACTTCATATTTTCGGTCATCGGCGAGGAATTCGGGTTTATAGGCGCAACGGCCGTAGTAATACTTTTCCTGTTTTTTATGCTGTTCGGCATGAGGCTTGCGCTTAAGTGCAAGGACCCTTTCGGGAGGCTCCTGGTTTTCGCGCTGACGTTAATGATAGGGCTGCAGGCCCTTATAAACATGGGTGTAGCGACGGGCATATTCCCGAACAAGGGCATGCCGCTCCCGTTCATCAGCGCGGGAGGGTCGTCGGTTTTTGTCGCGCTTTTGTCGGTAGGGATTATGCTGAGCGTTTCGCGCGGGAACCGCCTACAGGACAGCGCCGGAGCGGCTGCTTGAAAAGGCTTTTAATCGCCGGCGGCGGAACTGGCGGCCATCTCTATCCTGGGATTGCGGTGGCGGCTGAGGCCGCGAAGGAAGGCATCGAGGTCTTGTTCGTAGGCACGGCGCAGGGGATAGAAACGAGGGTTGTCCCAAGGGAGGGTTTCAACCTGAAGCTGATAGACGCGGGCAGGTTCAAGGGTATGGGCGCCTCACAAAAGATAAAGACCGTTTTATCCATTCCGGCGGGCGCGGCCCAGGCGGCGGGAGTTATCCGCGGGTTCAAGCCGGACGCCGTCCTGGGGGTGGGAGGTTACGCCTCGTTCCCGGCTGTGCTCGCGGCCAAACTGATGGGCAAGCCCGTAATCCTCCAGGAGCAGAATGCGGCCCCCGGTCTCGCAAACAAGTGGCTCGGAAAGATAGCAGACAAGGTGTGTCTTGGTTTTCAGGCCGGCGGGAAATTCTTCCCGGCAAGAAAATGCGTCCTTACCGGCAACCCGATCAGGCGCGGGCTGCTCGACATGAAAAAAGAAGACGCCCTGACGTCAATGGGGCTTCAGGGGGATAAAACCACGGTGCTTGTGACAGGCGGAAGCGGCGGGGCATCGCGGATAAACAGGGCTGTCGCCGATGCGCTTCCCAGGCTTTCGGATATGAAAGAAAAAATCCAGTTTATTCATCAGACCGGGCAGAGGGATTACGAGGAAACAGCCGCCGTATACAACAGGGCCGGGTTTGCCTCCCGCGTTATGCCGTACGTATACGACATGGCGTCGGCATACGCATGCGCGGACATTGTAATCTGCCGCGCGGGCGCACTCACCATCGCCGAGGTTACGGCGCTTGGCAAGCCTGCCGTGCTTATCCCTTACCCGTTCGCCGCGGACAACCACCAGGAGAAAAACGCGAGAGAGATGGAGGCCGCAGGGGCGGCAAGGGTCGTGCTCGACCGTGAGGCGACTGGCGGGAGGCTGTCGGATGAAATAAGAAGCCTGCTTTCGGATGCGGGAACCCTCCTTGGGATGAAGGAACGCTCAAGGGCGCTCGGAAGGCCGGAGGCTGCCGTCCGGGTGCTTGAGATATGCAGGGAATCGGCTGTAGCATAAAGGAGTATTAATGTATAAGAAGTACCGGAGAATACACTTCGTGGGCATCGGCGGCGTCGGGATGAGCGGCATCGCCGAGGTGCTGATAAATCTCGGATACAAGGTCGGCGGCTCCGACCTCAAGGAAAGCGATACGACCAAAAGGCTTGAATCCATCGGCGCGGAGATTTTTATAGGACACAAGGCCGCGAATATCGAGGGCGCGGACGTGGTAGTCATATCTTCTGCAGTCAAGGAGGATAACCCTGAGGTCGCGGCGGCGAGAGAGCGGCAGATACCCGTCATACCGCGCGCGGAGATGCTCGCGGAGCTGATGCGCCTTAAATACGGCGTTGCCGTCGCCGGAGCGCACGGGAAAACCACCACGACATCGATGGTATCCACAATCCTCTCTAAGGGCGGGATAGACCCGACCGTGGTAATCGGCGGGAAGCTTAATATATTCGGCGCGGGCGCGAAACTGGGGCAGGGAGAATTTCTCGTGGCGGAGGCTGACGAATCGGACGGAAGTTTCCTGATGCTCTCCCCGACCATCGCCGTTGTGACGAATATCGACGAGGAACATCTCGACCACTACACGAAAGGCATAGAGCAGATTAAGGACGCTTTCCTGCAATTCATAAACAAGATTCCGTTCTACGGTCTGGCAGTTCTCTGTCTGGACGTAGACCATATAAGGGAGCTTATCCCGCGTGTGAAGAAGAGATACGTCACCTACGGCCTAAGCCCGCAGGCCGATCTCTCTGCAAGAGACATCCGGTTCGGCGGCATGGGCTCGGAATTCGAGGTCTTGAAGAGGGGCGAGAGCCTGGGCAGGTTCAGGCTCGCCATCCCAGGCCGGCACAGCGTGTACAATTCCCTCGCCGCAATATCCGTGGCGCTGGAGCTTGACATCCCGCTTGATGTAATACGCGGCGCACTTTCCGAATTCGGCGGACTGCACAGACGATTTTACATAAAGGGCGAGGTCAACGGCATAACGGTGGTTGACGATTACGGCCACCACCCGACGGAAATAAAGGCTACCCTTGCCGGCGCGAAGGCCGGGTGGGACAGGAGGACGGTTGTCGTATTCCAGCCGCACCGCTACACCAGGACGCGCGACCTCATGAAGGAGTTTTTCACCGCGTTTGACCAAGCCGATAAGCTTGCGGTGATGGATATATACCCTGCGGGCGAAAAGCCTATCGACGGCATCAGCGCAAAGAATTTATACGACGGCATAAAAGGCCGGGGGCACAAGGACGCGTCTTTCATCGGGACGCAGGAAAAGGCTGTGGACTGGCTGAAGAAGGTGACAAAGCCCGGCGACCTCGTTATAACGCTCGGCGCGGGCGATGTCTGGAAGGTGGGAGAACTGTTCCTTGAGAAGTTGAACGGCTTATGACTGCGGCTGAACTTGTTGCCATGCTGAAATTTGCCGGCGAAGCCAGGCTCTCCGAGCCGATGTCCATGCATACCTCGCTTGGGATCGGCGGCCCGGCTGACGCGATGGTTTTCCCGGAAAATGCGAAACAGCTGGCAACGCTTATCAGGGCGGCTCACGGCGATGGCGTCCCGGTATTCGTCCTGGGGAACGGAACGAACCTGCTCGTGAAGGACGGAGGCATGGAAGGGCTGGTGATAAACCTGACGAAGCTGGACTGGGTAACGGTCGAGAGCCGGGAAAAGGATATGGCGCTTGTCCGTTCCGGCGCGGGCGCGCCTCTTCCGAAGCTTGCGAATTTCTGCGCCGACGAGGGGCTCTCCGGCCTGGAATTCGCCGCCGGGATTCCGGGGACCGTGGGCGGCGCGGCATACATGAACGCGGGCGCGTACGGGTACGAGATAAAGGATATTTTATATAAAACCTTGCTTATAAAGGAAGACGGCGAGGTGTCCGAATTGACTGCGGACGATACCCTGAAAAAATACAGGCACGGCGGCATACCGGAGAACGCCGCGGTGGCCGAAGCCTGGTTCAGGCTTGCGCCCGGCGACCCGGAAGCGATAAAGGCCCGCGCGTCGGAATTTATAAAAAAGAGAAGGGCCTCACAGCCGCTCTCCGCAAAGAGCGCAGGCTCAACATTCAAGAACCCTCCGGGGGAGAAGGCCTGGAAGCTTATAGAAGGCGCGGGGCTTAAGGGATTATCCGTCGGAGGAGCGGCGGTCAGTGAAAAACATGCGAACTTCCTGATTAATGCCTCCGGCGCGACGGCAAGGGATTTTATAGCCTTAATGGAACTTGTTAAGCGCAAGGTCAAGGAAAAAACCGGAATCGAACTGGAACCGGAATTAAAGATAGCGGGAAGGGATTAGGAGTTTTGAGATGCTTGAGAGTCTGGCAGATAAAAATATCGCGGTTTTGATGGGCGGCCTCTCGGCGGAGAGGGAGGTGTCTCTCTCGTCCGGGGCGGCGGTTCTCGAGGCGCTCAAGGGCGCAGGCTATAATGCCTCTTCCGTCGTGTACGAGGGGCCGGCGCTTGTGAGGGATATTGCCGAGGCAAGGCCCGACATTGTTTTCCTCGCGCTGCACGGCAAATTCGGCGAGGACGGGACAATCCAGGGTCTGCTTGAAGCAATGGGGTTGCCTTATACCGGCACGGGCGTAACGGGTTCTGCCGTCGCGATGGACAAGGCGATAACGAAAAAAATTCTGAAATACCACAATATCCCCACGGCGGAATGTATTATCGTGAAGAATTCTTCCTCCGACCTGTCCCTTGCGGAAAGCTTTGGCCTGCCCGCGGTGGTGAAGCCCTCGACCCAGGGCTCGACCATCGGCATGAGCTTCGTGTATGAGAAGGAGGACATGCCTTCCGCGCTTGAGCTTGCGTTCTCGCACGACAGAGAAGCCGTCGTTGAGAGATATATCGAGGGACGCGAGATAACGGCCGGTATACTGAACGGCAAAGCCCTGCCCCTGGTGGAGATAGTCCCGAAGAGCGGCGTATACGACTACGACGCGAAATACCTTACGCACGACACGGAATATATCTGCCCGGCGAAACTTTCCCCGCAGTTTGAGGAGCGGATAAAGGCAACGGCGCTCGAGGTGTTCGATGTCCTGCACGGATATGGATACGCGCGGGTGGACTTCCGCGTGGATAATGATGAAAACCCGTACGTCCTGGAGATGAACACGCTGCCCGGCATGACATCGACGAGCCTGCTTCCGAAGGCGGCTTCTGCGGCTGGTTTAAATTTCACGGAATTGATAGAGCGTATGCTTGAGGGGGCGTTGAGGCGCGGATGAGAATCGATGGCCGGAAAAATCCGACGAAGTCCAAAGGACGGAAAAAGGCGGGCATGAAGATAGTATTTTCGGGGGCCGTTCTTATCGTCGTTATCGGGTTTGCGCTCCTGGCGCCGATGGCCGCGCGCGCCGTTAAAAGATATGTCTGTCGCATACCGGCATTTAAAATAAGACAGGTGCAGGTGGAAGGCCTGAAATACGTGCGCAAGGAAGATTTCATCAGGTTCGTCGGCGACCCGAGGGGCGATAGCATCCTGTCTTACGACATGAAGGTCGCCATGAAGAGGATTGAAGGCCATCCGTGGATAAAATCGGCTATTGTGAGAAGGGACTTTCCGGACGAGGTGCGTTTCGAACTTACGGAGCGGACTCCGGCGGCTGTCGTCAAGACCGCCTCCGGAAAATACCTGGTCGATTCGGAAGGTTTAGCGCTTGCAAAAATAACGCAGCCTGGCTGGGAATTTCTGCCGGTCATAGAATACCCTTCGTCGCAAGGCCTCCGGATACTCGACATAAAGACCGCGGGGTGTCTTGGGAAGGCACTTACTCTCCTAATGATAGCGCGGGAGAGCAAAGGGCCTCTGTCATCGGCGGAGGTCGAAATTGGAAAAGACAATGACCCGTGCCTATTGTTTGAAGGTGCCCGCGTGCTTGTCGGCGGCGGCGGATACCGGCAAAAGATAAGGCGGCTGACGGATGTAGAATCGGACATCGTAAAGCGCGGCCTGGAACCCGGGTTAATCGACCTCAGGTTCCCCGGCAAGGTTGTTGTGGCCGGCGTATCGGCTGCCTCCGGCAAGCCGGTCCTTAACGCGCGGTCATTTTGAAGGGAGGAGGCGGGGATTGGCGAGAAAGGACAATATAGTCGTCGGACTCGATATCGGTACGACGAAGATATGCGCGATTGTCGGCGAGGTCAAGGAGGACGGCAGGATTGACATAGTCGGCATCGGAAGTCATCCCTCGCACGGCCTCCGGAAGGGAGTCGTCGTCAATATCGAGAGCACCGTCGAGTCAATAAAGAAGGCCGTCGAAGAGGCCGAGCTGATGGCGGGCGTCGAGATAAACGCCGTCTTTACGGGCATCGCCGGGAGCCACATAAAAAGTTTCAACAGCCGCGGCGTGATAGCCGTAAAGGACCGCGAGATTTCCAAGGCGGACGTCGACCGGGTCATCGAAGCGGCCAAGGCCGTGGCGATACCGATGGACAGGGAGATCCTGCACGTGCTCCCGCAGGAGTTTTCGATAGACGACCAGGACGGGATAAAGGAGCCGCTCGGCATGAGCGGAGTCCGGCTTGAGGCCGAGGTGCACGTGGTTACCGGCGCCGTCACCTCCGCGCAGAACATTATCAAGAGCTGCAACCGAGCCGGCCTCGACGTCCTGGACATCGTCCTGGAGCCGCTCGCTTCGAGCTACGCGGTTCTCTCGAACGACGAGAAGGAACTCGGCGTGGCGGTGGTGGACGTCGGCGGCGGAACTACCGACCTCGCCATTTTCATAGAGGGCGGCATCTGGCATACGGCGGTCATAGCGATAGGCGGGAACCACCTGACGAACGACATCGCCGTGGGACTCAGGACTCCGGCGGCGGAGGCGGAGAAGATAAAGAAGAGATACGGCTGCGCGCTCACGAACATGGTCAGGGACGACGAGACGATAGAGGTCGCAAGCGTTGGCGGAAGACCGCCGAGGGTGCTTTCACGCCAGGTCCTCTCCGAGATAACGGAACCGCGCGTGGAGGAGATTTTCGGACTTGTCCTCAAGGAGTTCCGGAAGACGGGCTTTGAGGAACGCATAGCGTCCGGCGTTGTCATAACGGGCGGGACTGCGGTGATGGAAGGCATCCCTGAGGCGGCGGAGCGCGTGATGGAGATGCCCGCCCGGCGCGGGCTTCCGATGAACATCGGGGGCCTTGTTGACGTAGTGAATTCTCCCATGTACGCCACGGGCGTCGGCCTCGTCCTCTTCGGTGCGCAGCAGGCCGGCGCGGGGAAGGTGAAGCGGATTTCGGACGGCAATCTCTTTGCGAAGGTTATAGGCAGGATGCGGGAATGGGTGGAGAACTTTTTCTAAATACACGGGCCTATGGAAGCCACAGGACCACAGCAGGTTAACCAGAAAGGAGGTCTTTTGATGTTCGAATTTGAAGAGGAAGCGAGAAGGGGGGCGAACATCAAGGTAATCGGTGTCGGCGGGGGCGGCGGGAACGCCGTCAATACTATGATTGCGGCGGGTCTTGCCGGAGTGGAATTTATTGCCGCAAACACGGATGTGCAGGCGCTTGAGAAATCCTGCGCGCCGCACAAGATCCAGCTCGGAGCGCAGCTTACGCGCGGCCTGGGCGCGGGCGCGAACCCGACGGTGGGCAGACACGCGGCGCAGGAGGATGTCGATAATATCCGCGAGGCCCTTTCCGGCTCGGACATGGTTTTCGTCACCTGCGGCATGGGAGGCGGCACCGGGACAGGCGCGGCCCCGGTAATCGCGCAGATCGCGCGCGAGATGGGGGCGCTGACGGTCGCCGTCGTTACGAAGCCCTTTATCTTCGAGGGCAGGCAGAGAATGAAGCAGGCCGAAACGGGCCTGGATGATCTCAAGAAGTGCGTGGATACCATCATCACGATTCCGAACCAGAGGCTCCTGGGCGTAATAGACAAGCGCACTCCTTTCAAGCAGGCGTTCTCCATCGTCGACGACGTGCTGCGCCAGGCGGTGCAGGGCATATCCGACGTCATTATGATGAACGGATATATCAACCTCGACTTCGCCGACGTAAAGACCGTTATGTCGTCGATGGGGCGCGCCGTAATGGGAACGGGCGTGGCGCAGGGCGATAACCGCGCGGTCGAGGCGGCGCAGAAGGCAATATCCTCCCCCCTCCTCGAAGAAGGGACAATCGACGGCGCGAGGGGCGTGCTTATCAACATCACCGGCGGCCCGGACCTCACCATGACCGAGGTCATAGAGGCATCGACGATAATCCAGGAGGCATCCGACCCCGAAGCCAACATCATCTTCGGCTCCGTAATCAACGAGGACATGACCGACGAGGTCTGCGTAACGGTAATCGCCACGGGTTTCGAGGACAGCGCAGTATCCCAGGCGGTGCGCCTGGACGAGAAGGCGATACCGAAGGCGGCAAGCCTTGGCCGTGAGCCGAGGACCTATGCCGGCAATACGGACATAGCAGAGATGTCCATAGGCGAGGAGAAGATACTCGGCAAGGCCTCGAACGTAAAGGCGTTCGTTGACAAGGCCATCGACAAGCCGGCGTATTTAAGAAAGGTTGCCGGGCTGGATTTCAGGAACGAGGCCCTTGGGATAGACGACGAGGACGAGCTGGACGTGCCGACATTTCTCCGGAGACAGGCGGACTGATTTACTTTGCACAGGAAAAGCGGTATCCGCGAAAAGGGTGCGATAGTCAAACCCAGGGGAGGGAGGACGACTGTAGGCCTGGTATTTCCGGGGACGTATTACGTGGGCATGTCCTCGCTCGGATACCAGACGATTTACCGCATCATAAACGCGCGCGCGGACGCCCTTGCGGAAAGGCTTTTCCTCCCGGATGGAAGGAAGCGGCGGCTTGAAGCCGGTCTGCCGGCCTCCATAGAGACAGGCGCAAGGCCGCGCGATTTCGAGATACTTGCATTCTCGGTCTCGTTCGAGCACGACTATACTGCTGTGGCGGATTTCCTCCGGCTCTCCGGAATACCCCCTTTTTCCAGAGACAGGGACGAATCCCACCCGTTGCTTGTTTTCGGCGGCGTCTGCACATTTTTCAATCCTGAGCCTGTCGCCGATTTCTTCGACGCGGTAGTAGTCGGCGAGGCCGAAGAATCGATAAACGAGCTCCTTGACGAATACGTCAATGTAAAATCCGCGGGCCGCCGGGAGCTTCTCACCGCGCTATCGAAAATCCCCGGCATCTACGTACCTTCGCTTTATACACCCGCATATAACCAGGGCGGCACGATAAGCTCGTTTACCCCCGCGCCCGGCGCGCCAAAGACTATTGCAAGGCGGTACGTAAAAGACCTGGATAAATTCCCGGCCAGAAGCGTCATAGTCACGCCGGATACCGAGTTTGGCGATATGTTCATGGTGGAGCTTTCGCGCGGCTGCGGGCGGCACTGCCGTTTCTGCATGGCGGGATATGTATACCGCCCGCCCAGGAATCGAAGCCTCGAGTCGGTCAGGAAGGATATAGAGGAGGGCGGCAAACTCGCCGGGAAAATCGGGCTTGTCGGCTCGGCGGTGTCGGACTGGCCATGGATTTCGGAACTCGCGCGCGAGCTTGAGGCTCGAAGCCAGTCGACTGGCCGAGGCCGGCCTACCGGCTTCTCGGCATCGTCTCTCCGGGCGGACTCTCTGACGCCGGAGCTTGCCGCCCTCGTCTCCAGGGGAAACAGGACCGTCGCCATCGCGCCTGAGGCGGGTTCCGAACGCCTGCGGGCCGTGATAAACAAAAATATTTCAGAGGAGCAGGTGCTGCGGGCGGTGCGGACGCTTATAGAGGCGGGTGTCCTGAACGTCAAGCTCTATTTCATGGTGGGCCTGCCCACGGAGACCGAAGAGGACATCGAGGAGATTATAAAACTGGCCGGGAAGGCGCGCGAAACGATGCTTGCGTCCGCGAGAGGGAAGGGACGGATAGGAACCCTTTCCTTAAGCGTGAACTGCTTCATCCCGAAGCCCTGGACGCCGTTTCAGTGGGAGCCGATGGAGGCGGCGGATAAGCTGAAAGACAAACTGCGGCGCATCACGAAGGCGCTCGGCAGCCTACCTAATGTGGCTGTGACGCACGACGTCCCCAAATACGCATTCATACAGGCCGCGCTTGCCAGGGGAGACAGACGCCTTGCGAAAGTCATCCTTCGCGCGTCGGAAAACGGGGAAGACTGGAAGGACGCGTTTGCGAAAGAGAATCTTTCGATGGATTTTTATGCCGCAAGGGGAAGGAATGCCGCCGAAAAATTCCCGTGGGATTTTCTGGATACCGGGATAAAAAAGGATTACCTGCTGAAAGAGAAAGACCGCGCAAGGCAGGCCCGGCATACCCCCGGTTGCAATGTCGGGAAATGCGGGACGTGCGGTGTATGTTCGGAGTAGACAAGGCGTTCAGCTAAGCTTTCTACGCCCGATTTTAAAACGCTATTTCTAATTTATAGATAAATAATTATTTCTTATTGACATGCGGGCAGGGATATATTAAAATTCGCCGTCTTAACAACGGATTTGTGCCTTCATAAAACAAGGGGAGCGGGAGGAGATATGAAAAGAGCGAGTGGGATAAGGGGAATATTGTTGGTTGCGGCACTTCTCAGCGCGCTGGCGATGTTTGCCTGCGCCAAGTCCAGCGACCCGCTGGTAGGCACCTGGGGGATGGTCTCGGAGCCTTCCAAGACCATAAAGATAACGAAAGAAGGCGGCCAGTATTTCTACGAGGGCAGCCAGGGCAAGACTGCCGCGCAGAAGAAAGACGCGAACACCCTGCTTGTTCCGATGGGGCCGATTGTCGTTACGGTGAAGCTCGACCCCGGCACCGGCATCCTTTCCGTCTCCTTCATGGGCGAGAGCTATCAATATAAAAAGATAAAATAAGCTTGAAACCATATAGGTTTTAACAAAAAGGCATCCTTACCCGGGATGCCTTTTTTTCTTGATTTTCGCTTAATTCAGGATTATCCTTAACAGCACTTATTTCGATTTTCGAGGAGGGTAAAGAGATGAAAAAGGTTATTTTTCTGTCGATGGCGCTGCTTTCCGCCGTGATTTTTACCGCATGCGGCGGAGAAAAAAACACTCAGAACCAGCAGCAGAATCCACAGGCCGCCCAGGCGATACCTCCAATGGGCAAACCCGTGGTGGAAGTGCCTGAGGCCGTGAAGGGAAAATGGAAAGCGGTCGTCTTGTCCGTGGAGAACAAGGACACGAAGCAGACAAAAGACGTGACGGTGGATATAGGAAAGAAGTTCAATATCCCGGATTCGGACCTGACAATACTGGTCACGGATTTCTTTCCCGCATTCGTAATGCAGGGCTCCAAGATTACCTCCCTGTCCAACGAGCCGAACAACCCGGCGGCGCAGGTGGAGGTTTCGGAAGGTGGGAGCGTCGTGTTCCACGGCTGGCTGTTCGCGCGCTTCCCGACTACGCACGCCTTTATGCACCCGAAGTATGCGATTACTCTCAGGGAGGGGATTCCCGAATGAAGACGCGCCGGATAAAATACCTGTTGCCGCTTCTGGCGGCGGCGGTAGTTTTTTCTTCGTGCGGCAAAAAGAACAACGAGCAGGCGCTTGAGAGGAATAAAGCGATGCTGCTCGCCACCTTCGGCGCGGAGAGCAGCACTCCGCCCCATCCGGCCCCGCTCCCGAAGGGCCAGAAAATCATAGTGCCGGACGCCGTAAAGGCGAAATACCATACCGTAAAGATGGCCGTAGGGAACCGTCTTACGAAGGCGGCGAAGGTATTTGCGGTAAGGATAGGCGGAGGCGCGAAGGTGCCTGATTCGCCGTACAGCATAAAGGTGACGGCATACCTGCCGCAATGGATTTTCCGGGGCAACGTCGTCACGTCGAAGGGCGTCGAGCCGAAAGACCCGGCGGTGCGGGCGGTCATAACCAAAGGCGGGAAGACAGTATTCGACGGATTTATATTCCAGAGGCACAAGACGCCCTCGTTCGTTACGGACAAATACGTAATCACTCTGACCGGCGCAAATTAAGCCCGAATTTATTGCGCTCGTCGGCTTGGCATTTAACAAAAACCCATCTCCCGAAACGGGGATGGGTTTTTTGTGTATTGGAATGTTGACAGTTCAGCCTGCAAGGTGTTAAAATTCCAGAGCTTTCATCGCACCTTGACAGATTGCGGGTATCGATGCCATTCATATTCAATGAAGCGCACGGCGCGGGTTTTTACGAGGTCTCCGGCTGGGAAGGCGCGCGGGGGGTATTCACCACCCGAAAAGGCGGTGTAAGCCCCTATCCCTTCGACTCCCTGAACATGGGGGGAGGATCCGGAGACAACCCCGGAAACGTCAGGAAAAACCGCGCGCTTATAACCGCCGCGCTCGGTATGCCGGGCGCCGAGATAAAGACTGTCCCGCAGGTTCACGGGGACGGCATATACGTCCTGCGGGGACCTGATGCGGCCAGGCCGGACAAGGGGCACGACGCGATAATGACGGACCTGAAAAGGGTTCCGATAGGGGTGCTTACTGCGGACTGCGTGCCCATCCTGCTCTACGACCCGAAAAGAGCGGCGATTGCGGCGGTGCACGCGGGCTGGGCCGGGACGGTCAAGGGGATTGCCGGGAAGGCGGTTTCGGAGATGGGAGATCATTTCGGCTCAAGGCCGGAAAACCTGCTCGCATCCATCGGGCCGTCCATCGGGCCGTGCTGCTATGAAATAGACTCGAAGGTGCTCGAGCCGCTTAACGAGTCCATGCCCGGCATGGCGGCGCAATTTATTACGAATTCGCGTCCGGGGCATTGGTATTTGGACCTCTGGAAAGTCAATCGCAGGATACTTGAGAACGCCGGCGTGAGGCTGGACAGGATAAACGTCTTCGGGACATGCACCGCATGCAACCCCGAAAAGTTCTACTCCCACAGGAAAAGCGGCGGGCGGGCCGGCAGGATGATGGCCCTGGCCGTCCTTCTGTAGCGCGGCCCATGAGCCTGGTAGCGGAAAGATTGCGCGCCGTGGAGGCGAGGATTTACTCCGCGGCTGTGCGCGCCGGAAGGGACCCGGCGTCGGTCCGGCTCGTAGCCGTGACAAAGACCGTGCCGGTCGAGTTTGTCATGGAGGCGGTAGGGGCAGGGGCGAAAATACTGGGTGAAAACCGCGTCCAGGAGGCGCTCTCAAAGAAACTGACGCTGGATAGCTTGAAGGCGGCCAGATATGAGGCCGGTCCACCGGCGTCCGAGGCCGGTCTACCGGCGCCGGAATGGCATCTGATAGGCCCGCTTCAGAAGAACAAGGCGCGGCAGGCGGTCGGGGAATTTGGCCTCATACACTCGCTCGACTCGCTTGAACTGGCCCGCGAGATAGACAGGCAGGCGAAAAAGAAAGGCATCGTCCAGGAGGCGCTGCTTGAGATAAACATCGCCTCCGAGGAGACCAAGCACGGGATTCGCCCGGAGGAGGCGCCGGGGTTCATGAAGGAGGCGTCAGGCCTTGAGAACCTGAATATCACGGGGCTTATGTGTGTCCCGCCCGCAGTGGACGACCCGGAGAAATCCAGGCCGTATTTCAAGGAGCTGAACTGCCTGGCAGCGGAGCTGGCGTTGAAAGGGTTCGATATGACAGAGCTTTCAATGGGCATGTCACAGGACTTCGAGGTCGCCGTCGAGGAAGGCGCGACGCTCGTCCGCGTCGGGACGGCGATCTTCGGGGCAAGGGCATAAAGGGAGATATGAATAACAAAATCGCATTCATAGGCGCGGGGAACATGGCGGAGGCGATGATAAAGGGCCTCGTCGTGTCCGGTCTTGTGCCGAAAGGAGACATCACCGTCTCGGACGCGTCCCCGGGCCGGCTCCTGCACATGAAGAAATATTATGAGGTGGGCGCGGTAACGGGCAACCTGAAGGCGGCAAGGGGCAGGGACGTGATAATCCTTGCCGTGAAGCCCAAGGATATTGAGGGCGTATTGTCCGAAATATCCGGAGCCTATACCTCGAAACAGATTATAATTTCCATAGCGGCTGGCGTAAGTGTCGCGAAGATTGAGAAGGGCCTGGGGAAGAAGGCGCGGGTGATACGCGTTATGCCGAATACGCCCGCGCTTGTGCAGGAGGGCGCGGCGGCGGCGTTTGCCGGGCCTAACGCGAAGCCGGGGGACATGGAAATCGCGACAAAGCTTCTCTCCGGCATATGCAGGGCCGTCGTAACCGTCCCGGACGAAAAGCTCATGGACGCGGTAACCGGGCTTTCAGGCAGCGGGCCCGCGTATGTCTTCGTTATGCTCGAAGCGCTCTCGGACGCGGGGGTGCGCATGGGGCTTTCCAGGGAACATTCCTTCGCCCTCGCCGCGCAGACGCTCGCCGGAGCGGCCATCATGGCCATGCAGACGAAAGAGCCGCTCTCGAAGCTAAAGGACATGGTCACGTCTCCCGGCGGGACTACCATCGCGGGGCTTCAGGCGCTTGAGGAAAAGGGCCTCCGGGCGGCGCTTTACGCGGCGGTCGAGGCGGCGACGAAACGCTCTCAGGAACTGGGGAAATAACATGTTTATCCTTGGCAATTTCCTTCACGCAATCGCGGTGGTATTGAATATTATCCTGACCTTCTATATGTATGTGGTCATAATAGCCGCTTTAATCTCGTGGGTGAACCCCGACCCTTACAACCCGATAGTCCGGTTTTTATATGCCGCGACGGAGCCGGTGCTCAGGCCCATCCGCAGAAGGCTGCCGATGACCGGCATAGACTTCTCGCCGCTCATCGTAATCGCAATAATTATGTTTATCAAATATTTCCTGATTGCCTCGCTTAACGACCTTGCCATGAGAATACACTGATGGAGGAGAAATGAACATCACGCCTCTCGACATTAAGCAGAAGCAGTTCTCGCTCAAGTTCCGCGGCTTCGACATGAACGAAGTGGACGCCTTCCTGGAAGAGGTCACCTCCGAGATGGAGGTGCTGATGCGGGAGAACGACCAGCTCCGCGAAGAGAACAAGACGATGCAGGCGGCCCTGGCCGAGTTCAAGGAAACCGAGAAAAACCTCCGGGATACACTGATGTCGGCGCAGAGGATGTCGGAGGAGATGCGCATGTCCGCCGAGAAGGAGACGGCGCTCCGGCTGAAGCAGGCGGAGATGGACGCGGAGGAGATGATGCGGAAATCCCGCCAGGAGCTTGCCGGGATAGAACAGGAAATAGCGGAACTGAACCGCGTCAAGGAACGCTTCGCCCTGAAGATAAAGGGCGTCATAGAAGACCACCTGAAGATGCTGAACTACGAAGAGAAGCAGGAAGGCCGGGAATAGGCGTCAGGCCATGCCTTCATTGAATATCCGCGAGGAACGCGGCGGGATAATCTTTCAGGTGAAGGTGCTGCCCCGCTCGTCGAAGAACATTGTCGCAGGGGTGTCCGAGGGTATGCTGAAGATAAAACTTACAGCGCCACCGGTCGAAGGCGCCGGGAACGAGATGCTTGTAAAATTCCTCTCCGGGAAGCTGGACATCCCGAAAACGAAAATATCCATCATCCGCGGCCAGTCCTCCCGCTCCAAGACAATCCTGGCGGAGGGCTTAAGCGCCGCCGCACTCGAAGAACTCGCCTCCGGGCGCTGACAAATATCATCCGCCAAGACGGTCGAAAATCATGGCCTTGCGCCGGCGGGAATGGTAAACTTTACATATTAACGCTAA
>JAJYJM010000015.1:33642-46011 GCA_021789495.1 Nitrospirota bacterium | reverse complement strand
TCCGAGGAAAAAGAGGTTATGGAAAAAACCTATAAGGTGGCGAAAAATTACCGCGCCGAACCCCGCGATTATCCCCACCAGCAACGCCAGCAGGGCGAGAGTGAACGGACCCGCGGGTTTCTCTTCTTTGGCCATTTTTTTAATTTAACACAAAACAGTTAAAGAGGGAACTTTCATTATTAATTTGTATAAATTATACGGGAATTGTATTATAATCTTCGTCATGAAACAGCATCTCGTCGAGCACGGGACTTTATTTATCAGCATCCTGAAATGGTCCGTCCTCGCGTCAATAGTCGGCGTTGTCGTGGGGCTATCCACCACGTTTTTCCTTAAGGCGCTGAACTACGGCGCGGGCCTTTCCGCCGGGTTCCCGTATTATTTTATCCTGCTTCCGGTGGGGCTTTTCTTTGCAAACCTGGCCGCGCAACTTATCGACAAGGAGGCGGCCGGCGAGGGGCTTGACAAGGTAATACACGCCATCCACAAGGAAAAGAGCATAATAAAACTTACCGTCGCCCCGGCTAAGTTCATAGCGTCGATAATCACGATAGCATGCGGCGGCTCGGCGGGCAAGGAGGCGCCGCCGGTTCAGGTCGGGGCAGCGCTGGCGTCGTGGGCGTCGAGGCTTGTGCGGATGGACGAGGACGACAGAAAAAAGCTCGTCATCTGCTCCATATCCGCGGGGTTTGCGTCGGTCTTCGGCGCGCCCATCGCGGGCTCCATCTTCGGGATAGAGTCGCTTTTCCTTGGCCAGTTGTCCTATGACGTGCTCTTTCCGTCGTTTGTAGCCGGAATCGTGGCCTACCAGGTCTCGCTTTCGTGGGGAATCAATTATTTTACCAGTAAGATAACCGTGTTCCCGGTTTTTTCAGAAGGAGTATTCTTCAAGGTTATTCTGGCAGGCATGGTATTTGGCCTGGTCTCGCTCGTCTTCATCGAGGCGATGAAGCTCTCAGGCAAACTATTCGACAGGTTTAGAATCTCGCTGCCACTGAAGGGCGCAGTAGCGGGGATTGTGCTCGCGCTGCTTACGTTTGCATTGGGAGACAGAAGTTACCTTGGCCTGGGGTTGCCGACGATAGAGTCCGCCGTCCAGGGCGGGTATGTGCCGGTCGCCTCGTTTTTTTACAAGATCCTGTTTACATCCATTACGCTCGGTTCGGGCGCGTCCGGAGGCATAATCACGCCGATATTCTTTGTCGGGGCGTCATCCGGGAGCGTGCTTGGGAGGTTGTTCGGGTTCGACCCGGCCACATTCGCCGCTATAGGCGTCGCGGCTGTCCTTGCCGGGACGGCGAATACGCCCATCTCCGCCGGGATACTCGCAATGGAGCTTTTTGGCGTGAGGATAGGGACGTGGGCGGCGACGGCGTCCGTCGTGAGCTACCTGATGGTGGGCAACAGGAGTATCCATGCAAGCCAGATAGTAGCCGCGCTGAAATCAAGGTCTGTCAAAGTGCCACTGAACGTGGAGGTGGGCGATGCCGAGGCCGTCGTTTCGCACCGCAGCAAGGGCGTACTCGGCCTGGCCCGGCGGATATATCCCGGAGACGTGGGGAAATCATAGTAAATAATCGTAAATTTCTTGACTATTCTCCGGTTTTCCTGCAAACTAAACAGTTGATTCTAATATAAAAACCTCACAAATCCCAATTTAAGCGGAGGCCCGTTTGACCAAGCTGGGCGTAAACATAGACCACGTGGCGACCGTCAGACAGGCTAGGCGCGGTGTGGAGCCTGACCCTGTGCATGCGGCTGTTTTGGCCGAACTCGGCGGGGCGGACGGCATCACAATTCACCTCCGGGAGGACAGGCGGCATATCCAGGACAGGGACGTAAAGCTGCTCCGGGAGATGGTAAAGACGCCCCTGAACCTTGAGATGGCCGCATCCGACGAGATAATCGAGATTGCGATGCAGGTGCGTCCGGAAATGTCGACTCTGGTGCCGGAGAAGCGAGAGGAGCTGACGACCGAAGGCGGCCTGGACGTAAAGGCTAACCGGGCAAGGGTCGCCGACGCAGTGCGAAAGCTCAAAGATACCGGCATATTTGTCAGCCTTTTTATAGATGCGGACTTCGATCAGGTGAAGGAATCCAAAAAAGTCGGCGCGGACGCCATAGAGATACACACCGGGAGATACGCCGACGCAAGGACTTACGAAGAATCACAGAAGGAGTTCGAGAAGATATTCGAGTCCTGCCGGCTCGCGCACAAGCTTGGGCTTACGGTAAATGCCGGGCACGGGCTTAACTACCAGAATGTCCGTCAGATAGCCAAAATAAAGGAGATATACGAGCTGAACATCGGGCACAGCATAATTTCAAGGGCGGTGCTTATGGGGATAGAGCGGGCCGTCAGGGAGATGAAGGCCCTGTTGGGATAGTTTATGATTCTCGGCACAGGCATCGACATAGTCCGCGTGGAGAGGATAGCAAGCGCGATAATCCGATGGGGCGGCGCGTTCGAGGACCGGGTATTCACGGCGCAGGAGAAGTCCTATTGCCGAGGACAGAAGAAATCAGCCCAGAGCTTCGCCGGTCGGTTTGCCGTCAAGGAAGCCGTTATGAAGGCGTTCGGGACGGGGCAGTCCGAAGGGGTGAGGTGGATTGACATAGAGGTAATGCCGGACGGAATGGGCAGGCCTGCCGTGCGTTATTACGGCAGGGTGCGCGAGATGGCCGAGAGGCTTGGGGTCGGTCAGACATTTGTAAGCATCAGCCACGACGGGGACTATACCGTCGCCCAGGCCGTCCTGGCTGCGGGGGATGATAAATGAAACTCGCCACAGTCGCCGAGATGCGCGAGCTCGACCGCCGGACCATAGAGGAGTTCGGAATACCGGGCATAGTCCTGATGGAGAACGCGGGCAGGGCTGCGGCGTCCGCAATCGTCCATGAATGGGGACCGGTTAAGGGAAGGCGCTACGTAATATTCTGCGGCAAGGGGAATAACGGCGGCGACGGCCTCGTTATCGCGCGGAGGCTTCATAACATGGGCGCGAATGTGTCCGCCCGACTCTTCTCCGACAATATGAAGGGAGACGCGGGGATTAACTTAAACGCCTCACGGAAGATGGGAATCGATACAACTCCTGTCAGCCCGGACTTAAGTGAAGAGTCCGCATTGGTCGCTCATGCCGATGCGGTAATAGACGCCATATTCGGGACGGGGCTTTCAAACGAGATTGGCGAACCTTACGCCCGCGTCATAAATATGATAAACTCCAGGGCGCGGAGAGTTGCCTCAATAGACATCCCTTCGGGCGTAAATTCCGATGACGGAAGGATCATGGGCAATGCCGTCCACGCGGATATGACCGTTACGTTCGGCCTGCCGAAACGAGGGCTTTATCTTTACCCCGGCGCGCAGGCGGCCGGCAGAATAAAAACGGTTGAGATAGGCATCCCGAAAGCGGCAATCGACGAGGCGGCGATAGGCGCAAATCTCCTTACTGCCTCTCATGTGCGGGGTCTTCTGCCGAAACGGGAGCCGGATTCGCATAAAGGGACTTACGGGCATTTGTTAATTGTTGCGGGATCAGCCGGAAAGACCGGCGCGGCGGTATTGGCGGCACATGCGGCGCTGCGTTCAGGAACGGGTCTTGTAACGCTCGCCGTCCCGGAAAGCCTGAATGACATCTTTGAAGAGAAGCTGACGGAGGAGATGACCGTCCCCTTGCCGGAGACGGACGAACGCTCGCTTTCGTACGCCGCGCTCGATGGTCTTCTGGAGCTTCTTGAGGGGAAGACAGCCGTGGCGATAGGCCCCGGAATATCGCGCAACGCGGATACGGCAAGACTGATTCGGGATTTGCTCCCGAAATTGAATATTCCGGCGGTTCTTGATGCCGACGCTCTGAATATACTTTCGGAGGACGAGACGCCGCTTGACGGCATGACAGTCCCGGTAATCCTCACGCCGCATCCGGGCGAGGCCGGGCGTCTCATCGGTGTTCCTGCGGTGGATGTGCAGATGGACAGGCCGGGTTCGGCCACCTCGCTTGCGAAGGCGCATAACTGCACCGTTGTTCTGAAAGGCGCCAGGACGCTTGTCGCGTCGCCCGACGGGTCGTTTTATGTGAATCCGACCGGTAATCCGGGCATGGCGACAGCAGGCACCGGAGATGTCCTGGCGGGCGTAATCAGCTCGTTCCTGGCGCAGGGGCTTCAGGCGCGGGACGCGGCGCTTCTGGGCGTATATGCGCACGGCTTGGCCGGTGATAAGGCGATTGGCGGGAAGGGTTATGCAGGGCTTATAGCCGGCGATTTGATTGAAGCTCTTCCGCAGGCGATAGGCGAGATAGGATAACAGTGCTATAATTCTCATTTTCGCCAGGGTGTCCTGAAATGGCGGATTAGTTTTAAGGAGGTAGCCTTAAGATGAGGGCGGGGAAGAGCGCATACATAATAATGCTGTTATTTATAGTGATGGCGGCTGGCTGTTCAAGCCCTTTCAAGGAGGCCGACGCGGCATTCCGCCGGGGGGATTACCAGAAGGCGGTGGAGCTTTACGGAAAGGTGGTGCAGAACAAGAGGCTGGATGCCAGGGATATGGCCAGGGCGCATTATAACCTGGGAAGGTCGCTCGACAAGCTTGGCCGGACGGCGGACGCCGTTGAGGAGTATAAACGATCTATAGATCTTGAGCCGGACAGGCAGGAAGTATACATGGACATGGCGGTGGCGCTTGACAAAATAGGATTTCTGGAGCAGGAGGTCGACGCCCTGAGTAATTCACTCATTCTTAAGCCGAACGACCCGCGCGCCGAGTCCATGCTCGGCGAGTGCTACGCGAAGCTTGGGCAGTTTGTAAACGCGAAGAACATGTTCGACAAGGCCGTCCGTCAAAACCCGCGCGACCCGCAGAATTACGTTAACTTAGGCCTTGCGGACGACAAGCTGGGCGATACACAAGGCGCGATATCGTGCTGGGAGACGGCTGTGAAACTCAAGCCGGACGACGAAGACGCGCTACAGTATCTCGGGTTCGTTTACAACAGAACAGGCAGGAGTCAGGACGCCGTAAGGATTTATCGGAAGCTCCTGACCATGAAGCCGAACGAGGTCAGATACCATAACAACCTTGGAGTCGCATACTACAACGGCGGCCAGTACAAGCTTGCCATGAAAGAGTTCGCAAAAGTCCTTACAATCGACAAACATTACCCCGGCGCCGATATTGCCGAGAAGCTATCGAAAAAATTTGCGGCAAGAGGGCACGGTTGAAACCCTCCGCCGGCAGGTTTGCGGAGTACCTGCAATCTGCCTTCGGCGCCGCCCCCGGCAGTGTCCGCCTCTCGGCACTTGGAAGGGGCAGCCACGGAAGGGGCTACAGGGCGAGCTTTCTCCAGAAAGGCGCGGGCCGGAAGGTCATAATAAAGGCGCTTGACAAAAATATCGGCCTCGGTCACGACTATCCCTCCGACAGGGCTGAAGTATTCCTCCTGGCGTCCGAAACCTACGGGAAATTTCCGTCTCACGTAAAAGCCCTGGATGTCCTGTCAATGCAGCCGAACGGCTCCGCAATGTCCATTTCCGGCGGGGCTGAATATTATCTCGTGATGGAGGAAGGCGAAGGGGTAAGCTATTTTGATGACCTGCGCGAGATGAGAGAATTAAAAAACCTTCGGCGCCGGGACAGGGAGAGGGTATCCGCGCTCGCCCGGTTCCTTGCCCGCGCCCACGCGAGAAAGAAAGATGCGCCGGCGCTTTATCTGCGCAAGGTCCGGGATATAATAGGGCACGGCGAGTGCCTTATGGGAGTCTTCGATACTTATCCTGTCAACAACGGTTTTACAAATTTAGCTGAGTTGGCGGCAATCGAGAAGGCATGCGTTGACTGGAGGATGGTATTGAAAGAGAAAACGGAACGGCTCTCGCGCGTGCATGGCGATTTTCATCCCGGCAACATCCTCTTCAGAGAAAGGAAATCCTTCTGTCTGCTTGACAGGAGCCGTGGAGAGTACGGAGAGCCTGCCGACGATGTCACGGCCCTGTGCATAAACTACATCTTCTTTTCACTCATGGAACACGGGAAAATGGCCGGCGCATATGAAGATGCGCAATCGTTTTTCTACGACGAATATATCGGGACATCCGGAGACGAGGCGGTTAACGAGGTATCCGCGCCTTTTTATGCCTTCCGGGCCGCAGTGGTGGCGAACCCGCTTTTCTATCCGGAGGTAACGGATGATGTGCGCGGGAAATTGCTGGCATTCGCGCACGGCGCACTGAGGGCTAAGGAATTCAGTCCGGCAAAGATCAATTCATACATATCGGACGGGCTTAAGTTCAGGAAGAGGTTCTTCTGATGGAAAATCTGGTCGACCAGTTTCATTTCAGCTGGCTTTCCGCCTTTAAGGAAATAGGGGCGAGGGTTTGCCTGGAGATGGACGAGCTGTTCAAGGGCAAGGGATACGGCAAACCGTTGGGTAAAGGCGCGGGCGGGGATACCACCCTCGTGCTTGACAGAAAAGCGGAAAACGCCATCCTCGGAATACTCGAAAGGCTGCATGCGGACGGCGAGCAGTTCACTTTTATTTCCGAGGAGATGGGGGAGAGGAAGTTCGGGCGGGAGGACGCGGTAATCCTCGCAGACCCGGTAGACGGCAGCAACAACGCCAAGTATGGCATACCGTTTTTTTCGACGGCGCTTGTTATGGCGAGCGGAAGAAAGCTCTCCGACGCGGCTCTCGGATACATAATAAATATCGGCACGGGGGACGAGTTCTGGGCCATAAAGGGCGCCGGGGCCTTCAAAAACGGGATACGGATAACAACCTCGGACAGGACTGATCTCGGCATGGTAAACATAGAGGCGGCATCTCCCAGGAGAGACCTTCAAAAGGCCATGCCGCTTTTATCATGCGCAAGAAAGGTAAGATGCCTTGGGAGCACGGCGCTCGACCTCGCCTGTCTTGCCGCGGGGGCCACGGACGCCCTGATTGTCCCGTCCGCATCGCGGAGCTTCGATTTTTCCGCCGGATGGCTTATCGTGAAAGAGGCCGGAGGGTTGCTTACAGACCTCGCCGGGAACCCGCTTGACAACATACCGCTTGGCCTTGAAAGGACGACTCCGTTCATAGGCGCGTCCAATAAAACTGTCCTGGACAAGGCGCTCCAGGCGCTTGGAGGCTGCTCTTAAGATGGCTAACGCATTGATGGTGCAGGGGACTGGCTCCCATGTAGGGAAGAGTGTGATAGTCGCGGCCCTGTGCAGAATCCTGGCCCGGCGCGGGGTCAACGTGGCGCCTTTTAAGTCCCAGAACATGGCTTTGAACTCGTTTATAACCCCGGAAGGCGGAGAGATAGGCCGCGCGCAGGCATATCAGGCGGAGGCGGCAAAGATTCCGCCGTCGGTATTGATGAATCCCGTTCTCCTGAAGGCCAACAGCGACACCGGCGCGCAGGTGATAATACGCGGCAGGGCCGTCGGGAACATGACGGTCAGGGAGTATCATGCCTACAAGGACGAGGCGTTCCGGGCGGCGAGGGAAAGCTATGAGGAGCTTTCGACCAGGCACGACGTGATAATCATCGAAGGGGCGGGAAGCCCCGCCGAGATAAATTTAAAACAGCACGATTTTGTGAACATGAAGACGGCAGAGATGGCTGGAGCTAAAGTTTTGATTGCCGCGGACATCGACAAGGGCGGGGTCTTCGCTTCGATGGTCGGGACGATGGAGCTGCTCGACCCATCCGAGCGGGAGATGGTCGCCGGTTTTATAATAAACAAGTTCAGGGGCGACAGTTCGCTATTGAAAGACGGCTTGGACTTCATATTGCGAAAGACCGGCAGGCCGGTACTGGGCGTAATCCCGTATTTTGACGACATACACATCCAGGAGGAGGACGGCGTTGCTCTGGACGCCGCCGGTAGACCGGCCTCGGGTAGACCGGCAGCGGGCGGGCCATATTTTGACGACGGCGCTCTTGACATTGCGGTATTAAGGCTTAAGCACATATCCAACTTCACGGATTTCGACCCTCTCTCCCACGAGCCGGGCGTCCGGGTGCGCTATGTCCGTGGGCTTGGAGAGCTTGGGTGTCCGGACATGATTATAATCCCCGGAAGCAAAAATACAATATCAGACCTCCTGGAGCTTCGCCGTTCGGGACTTGAAAATGCCGTAATCCGCTATCATGCCTCCGGTGGCCGCGTCGTCGGCATATGCGGCGGGTACCAGATGCTTGGTAATACGGTTAGGGACCCGGGCGGCGTGGAATCCGGGACGCCGGAGGTGGCGGGTATGGGAATACTCGATGTCGATACCGTGCTTACTACGGAAAAGGCGACGGCGCAGGTAACCGGGGAATGCCTGAACGCGGGCGCGGGCCGGCTCGCAGGATATGAGATTCACATGGGCAGGACCGACCTTGGGGGGAATGCCGCGCCTTTATTTGTCATAAACGAAAGAAACGGTCAAAAGATAAATTATTATGACGGCGCGGCAAGCCGGGCCGGTTTAACGGTTGATGCCGGTCTACCGGTAGCGTGGGGGACGTATATTCACGGGATTTTCGATAACGACGAATTCCGCCGCGCCATAATCTCCGGTTTGAGGCAGAGGAAAAACCGCCCCGCCCCGCCGCTTAATTATTCGGATCTGAAGGAGAAAGGCATTGAATCCCTTGCCGGTCTGGTGGAGGCGAACATCGACATGGAAGCGATTCTTAAGCTCATAAAATAATTAAAAAATCATTTTTTTCTGGTATAATAAATAATCTCCGTTAGCAGGGTTGAGTTTTTATCGGGAGACGGGGGCACGGGGTGTTTTTTTCTTTTTTGAGCGGCATGAACATACTGGAAAAAATAAAGGGCGTCAGGTTTAAGGGGAGCATAAAGGGCAAGCTTATCCTTTATTTTGTGCTCCTGATTATAATACCTTTTTCCATAATCGGCACTATAGCTTACCAGAGCGAGAACGGCGCGCTGCGCAAAAGGATAAAAGAGCATCTCACATCCATCGCGGATATTCAGAAGGCAAGGATTGAGTCCTGGCTGAACGGCAATGAAAGCGACGCGCGGTTTCTTGCCATGAACCCGAAGATAGCTCAATATCTCTCCTTCCTTGAGAAATTCCCCGATACCAAATCATTCCTTCACACCACGCAATACCTGGAACTGCGCGACGTACTAAAGGGCATGACGTTCGAGCATTCCTACCTGCGGGCCAATATAATAGACAAAACCGGCAGGATAGTCGCGTCCAATGACGAGGGAATGGTCGGACAGCTCCGCATGAACCAGGAATATTTCAAGGGCGCGCTCGTCCACGCCATCGAGGGCAGGAGCGATGTTTATGTCAAGGGCATATATTATAACCCGTATTTGAAGGCCCTGGTCATGGCCTTTTCCGTCCCCATAATGAAAAACGGCAGGTTCATAGGGGCCGCAGTCATTATCGTGGGGATGGATAAGAGCTTCTATCCCCTCTTCGCCAGCTGGCCGGGCATGGGGAAAACCGGCGAGACCGTTCTTGCCAAAATAAAGGACGGCTATCTTGTTTTCCTGAATCGACTCCGCTTCGACAGGGATGCACCTTTGAATCTGAAGTTCAGGCTGAAAGACGCCCCGAAACCGGCGCTTCTCGCGGCTTCCGGACGCAAGGGCGTAATAGAGGCTAAGGACTATAGGGGCGTAGACGTGCTTGCGGTATACCGCTATATCCCGGAGACAAGATGGGGCTTCGTGGTAAAGGAGGATTACAACGACGCCTTCGCCCCGGTACATGCCCTTACGCACCGGGTGCTATACGCAATGGCGCTCACGCTTGTCCTCGTGATATTTCTTATATATTTGCTGTCGAACAGGATAGCTGAGCCGATTGTTTCATTGAGCAGGCTGTCCCGCAGGATAACCGAGGGCGACTTCTCGGTAAGCCTGCCCATCAGGCGCAAGGACGAGATAGGAACCCTCGCGCTCGCCTTCAACGAAATGGCCGCCGCGCTTCAGACCTATAAAACGGAAGTAAACCGCAAGAGCGAGGAACTCGAAAAGGCCAACGCGGAGCTGAAAGACCTTACGCAGTCGCTTGAGGAGAAGGTAAAGGCGCGAACGGTCGAGCTCGAAGACTTAAACCGCGCCCTGCTGTCGATGATGGAGGATCTGGACGAGAGGACGGAGGCACTGGAGGATTCTCAGAAAGATCTTAAAAAGTTCGCCGCGGAGGTCGAGGAGTCGAGGAACCGGGTCAGAGAAAACCTTGAGATAGTCGAGCGCGCGAACGTGGAACTCCGCCGGATAGACAGGATGAAAGACCACTTCCTGGGTATGATGTCCCACGAACTGAGGACGCCGCTCTCGCTCATAACCGGATATTCAAGCAATCTTCTCTCCGACCAGTCCATAGAAATGGAGCCTAAGGTTACGGAGGCACTGGAGGGTATATCGAAGGGCGCGGAGAGGCTCAGGACTATAATCACCGAGATGCTTGACGTATCGCAGATAGACGCGAAAGGCCTTCGCCTTACGTTCTCGCCGACTAATATCGGCGGGCTTATCCAGGAAGTGATAAATGAGCTATCGACCTTTACAAGGCAGAGAAAACAAGAGATTTTGTTGGATGAATTTGCCAACTTGCCGCCCGTGGCCATAGACCGGAAAAGAATACACCAGGTGCTTATAAATATTATCGGCAACGCCATAAAGTTCACTCCGGACGGCAGCAGGATAACCGTCTCGTTCAGGAAGTTCAAGGAAGAGCGCGCTTTTCCCGGCGCTGCTGTCAGGGGAGACTCCGACTACCTGGACGTCGTCGTGTCGGACGGGGGCATAGGGCTCGACAAGGATGAGATCGACAGGATTTTCGAGAAGTTTTATGAAGTGGGGGAGATAGACAAGCACGCGACCAGCAAATACGCTTTCCTGGGCAGGGGCGTAGGTCTTGGGCTTCCGATAGCGCGAGGTATAGTCGAGGCACACGGCGGCAGGCTATGGGCGGAAAGCCCCGGATACGACTCGGTGCATTGCCCCGGCAGCACGTTTCATATTGTCCTGCCGGTAAGCGTCCAGACGGGAGAGCTGGCAACCATGGGTATGGTTGCTGAAACCTCGGAGGACAGGCCCGCTGCATACCGGGAAAAGCAAAAAGCCTCCTCCACCGAGGTCCCGGTCGGGCCGCGCGCAGGACGCATGCCCGGTAAGAGGCCTAAAGTTCTTTTAATCGAAGACGATATAGACATCCTGAACCTTACGGAAAGGCTCCTGAAGGAGGAATATGAGATAATAAAGGCCAGGGGCGGGAAAGACGGCATAGAGCTTGCCAGGGAGCATTCTCCAGACCTCATCCTGCTTGATGTATACATGGAGGACATGAGCGGCTACGAAGTCTGCGAGATTTTAAAAACCGACCAGAAGACCGGCGGTATACCCATTGCAATGTTCACCGCCGGCGCTCAGCGTTGGGAGGTGGACAGGGGCTACAAGTCCGGCGCGGACGACTATATAACCAAGCCGTTTAAACCCGATGAATTTCTTTCCAAGATAAAAGAACTCGTTCAATGCCGGCGCTGATTATTCCCCTCGCTTTCCTCATGGACTTCCTGCTCGGGGATCCGCGCTGGCTGCCGCACCCTGTTAGGATAATTGGAGCGTTCTCCGGGGGAGCCGAGCGGGTTCTTAATCGTCCGCGTTTTGGGAAGGCATATCTCCTTACTGCCGGTCTTGTGACCGCCCTGGCCGTCGTGAGCGCCACGTTTTTTATATCGTCTCTCCTTGTCAGGGCCGCTTACGTCCATCTCGGAATAAGTGGAGGAATCGCGTTCGAGGCAATCCTCGCCTATACAACGCTCTCGGCCAAGTCCCTGGCGCTGGCCGCAAGGGATGTGCTTGAGCCTCTATCCGCCGGAAATCTGCCGGATGCGCGTGCAGGACTCGCAATGATTGTAGGCCGGGATACGGAAAACCTGGACGAATCACAGGTGGTGCGGGGGACGGTGGAGACCGTTGCGGAGAACACGTCGGACGGGATAATCGCCCCGCTTTTTTATCTCGCCGTCGGCGGCGCGCCGCTTGCCGTGGCGTACAAGGCGGTGAACACGCTGGACTCCATGTTCGGATATAAAAACGAGAGGTTCATTTATTTCGGGCGAGCAGCGGCGCGGCTCGACGACATCACAAACTTCATCCCTGCGAGGCTCTCCGCCCTGTTTACGGTAGCGGCGTCATTTCTGCTTGACACGGCGGTCGGCGGTTATTCATGGATTGGCTCCGTAAAGACCGTTATCCATGACGGCGGCAATCATCCAAGCCCCAACAGCGGCTATCCTGAAGCGGCGGCTGCCGGCGCGCTCGGAGTGCGACTTGGAGGAGAAAGCTCCTATTTCGGCGTGAAATCCACAAAACCGTTCATCGGTGAGGCCTCG
>JAJYJM010000015.1:0-33542 GCA_021789495.1 Nitrospirota bacterium | reverse complement strand
CAATCATCCAAGCCCCAACAGCGGCTATCCTGAAGCGGCGGCTGCCGGCGCGCTCGGAGTGCGACTTGGAGGAGAAAGCTCCTATTTCGGCGTGAAATCCACAAAACCGTTCATCGGTGAGGCCTCGCGCCCGCTCGCGCCGGAGAGAATAAGCGAAGCCGTGCGGCTGATGTATGCCACGGCGGTATTGGGAATGGTTATTTTCGCAGCGGTAAGGATTGCGGTATGGGGGGAAATAAGATAATGCGGGTTTTTCGCTCCGCTCAGAATTACAGGCCCATGCACGGCGGAAACGTCCTGTATTATTCCAGGAAATACGGCATACCAGCCGGGAAGATTCTTGATTTCTCGGCGAGCGTGAACCCGCTTGGGCCGCCCACTAAATCCCTTGCCGCAATGGAGCACGCGTTCCCGGAGCTTAACAGGTATCCAGACCCGGATTCAGGCGAACTTACGGAGAAGCTTGCCGCGCTTCACGGCTTGAAAGAAGAAGAGATACTGGTTGGAAACGGTTCTACCGAGCTTATATATCTCCTGCCGCGCGCGCTCGGCGTAAAGAAGGTACTTGTCCTTGCCCCGTCTTTTTCGGATTACGAAAGGGCCTCTTCCCTTGCGGGGGCGAAGGTAATCCGCCTGTCGCTTCTGGAAAAAAATAATTTCCGGTCCGACATGGACGCCGTTTCGCGCAGTCTGAAGAGATGCAGCCTGATGTTTCTTTGCAATCCCAACAACCCCACCGGCGCCCTTATACCCCGCGAGCGGCTTCTGAGGCTCCTCAACGAGGCGTCAAGGACAGGGACAGTTATATGCATAGACGAGGCGTTCATTGAATATGCGGGAAAAGAAAGCGTGCTAAGGGAGGCAGTGAGGCTCGGCGCGGTGGTTTTAAGGAACTTCACGAAGTTTTACGGTATGCCCGGAATCCGCATCGGTTATGCCGCCGCAGACGCGGGAATAATAGCAAGGATGAAGCTTGGCCGTGAGCCGTGGACGGTAAACTGCCTTGCGCAGGCGGCGGCGTTGGCGGCGCTTGGGGACAGGGAATACGAGAAAGAGACGCTCGCCCGGAACGAAGTCGAGCGCGATTACATGTTCGACGCTATCTCCGGGACGGGCTGGCTTTTGCCTTATCCGTCGTCGGCGAACTTCCTCCTTGTCAAGATACTGGGCTTGAAACCGGGCTCCTCCGAGCTTACGGAGCGCCTTGCCCAGCTGGGCCTGCTGGTCCGGGACTGTTCCAATTTTCCAGGGTTTGGCGACCGTTTCATCAGAGTTGCGATACTCTCTCGCCCGCATAACAGAAAATTCATAAAAGTTCTTCAATCCTTTACAACCTCATAACCCTGTGATACCTTTTTATCATGGCAAGGTCCCCGTTATATGACCGGCACAAGGCGCTCAATGCGAAGTTCCTGGACTTCCACGGATGGGAGATGCCGTTGGAATATTCCGGGTCTGTAAAGGAGCATACGGCGGTTAGGACCGCCGCCGGGATTTTCGATGTCAGCCACATGGGCGTAATCGAAGTCGGCGGGGCGGACAGTATTCAGTTTCTTGAACGCGCGCTGACCTTCGCCCCGGAATCCCTGAAACCCGATCATGCCCGCTATGCCTTTCTATTGAATGAAAAGGGCGGAATAAAAGACGACCTTATGGTGTTCCGGCTGAACGAGGAAAGATTTATACTGGTTGTGAACGCATCCAACCGTGAGAAGGATTTAAACCGGCTGAGGGGCATCGGGCGGGATTTCAGGGCGGTATTGATAGACGACAGCCCGGATAGCTGCATCCTTGCGCTCCAAGGGCCTGCGTCCTGGGAAATTGCCTCCTCCACCTTCGGGATAAAACCGTCCGGATTCCCGTATCATTCCTTTATAAATTTTGTATTCTCCGGCTCCGGGGTGATACTGTCCAAAACAGGCTATACCGGGGAGAAGGGATTTGAGGTATATGCCCACAGAAAGGTCGCCGGCGCAATATGGGACTTATTGCTGGAAAGAGGCAAAAATTCTGGAATCCTGCCCTGCGGTCTGGCTGCGCGCGACACGCTCCGGCTTGAGATGGGTTATCTCCTGTACGGCAACGACATAGACGAGGATACGAGTCCAATCGAGGCCGGATATTCAAATTTCATAGACCTCGAAAACGAAAAATTCATCGGACGGAACGCGCTCCTTAAAATAAAAGAGAAAGGGCCGGGAAGAAGGCTTGTCGGGCTTGCCCTGACCGATCCAGGCGTGCCGAGGCGCGGCTGTCCGGTTACTTCCGGCGGGAAAGAAATTGGAGTCGTAACGAGCGGAAATTTTTCCCCTTCGCTGCATAAGGGCATCGCAATGGCGTATATACCTGCCACCGGAATAAACGACGGTGCGATAATTATACGCGGGAGGGCGCACGCGGCGGAAGTTGTCGAGTTTCCATTCTACCGGAAAGCCGGTAGCCCGGCTTTAACCGGCAACCCGGCCTTAAAATGAGATACATCCCCAATACGTCGGAAGATATAAGGTTAATGCTCGATGCGGCGGGCGTGCGCGAGTTTAAAGACCTGTTAAAGGAGATACCGGAAGGGCTTCTCCTGAAAGAACCACTTAATCTCCCGCCCGCGCTCTCCGAAATGGAGCTTATGGCGGAACTTAAAGAGATGGCCGCGTTCGACGCCGATGCATCGAAATACGCCTGTTTCCTTGGCGGCGGGGCATACGACCACTTCATTCCATCAGCCGTCCGGTTCATAATGTCCCGCTCCGAGTTCGCCACGTCTTATACCCCATACCAGGCGGAAGCGAGCCAGGGGACTCTCCAGGCGGCCTTTGAATACCAGAGCATGATATGCGAGCTTACAGGCATGGGTGCGGCTAACGCCTCGATGTACGACGGGGCGAGCGCTATGGCCGAGGCCGCGTTGATGGCCCAGAGACTCACAAAGAGGCAAGAGGTTGCCGTATCCAGGGCTGTGCATCCAAACTACCGGCAGACGCTGAAGACCTACCTGCGGGGAGTAAAGACTCCGGTGGTGGAAATACCCTACGATGCCATATCAGGGGCGACGGATACACAGGCCCTTGTTCAGGACATCGGGCCTTCCACCGCCGCCGTGATAATACAGTATCCGAATTTCTTCGGCTGCATCGAGGATTTAAAAACCGCCGCCCAGGCCGCACACGAAATGGGCGCGCTTCTCGTTGCCGTTGTGGACCCGATTGCGCTTGGAATCCTGAAAAGTCCCGGAGAATTGGGGGCCGATATTGTCGTCGGAGAGGGGCAGGGTTTGGGTAAATCCATGTCCTTCGGCGGGCCGTATCTCGGCATATTCGCGTGCAGGGAGGACTTCATACGACAGATGCCGGGAAGGATTGTGGGCGAGACTAAGGACAGGCGCGGGAGACGCGGATACGTCCTTACCCTCCAGGCGCGGGAGCAGCATATAAAAAGGGAACGGGCGACGTCAAATATCTGCACGAACGAGGCCCTGGTCGCCCTGATTGCGGCGGTGTATCTCTCCGTCATGGGTGGGCGCGGTTTGAGGGATGTTGCGTCTCTTTGCCTTCAGAAGTCCCACTACGCCCTGGACGAGCTTAAGAAGAAGGGGATAAAGCCCGCTTTCAGTGCGCCGTTCTTCAAGGAATTCGCCGTTGCCGTGAAAGATGTCAAGTCGCTGAACAAAAAACTCTTGAATGGTAATATAATCGGGGGCCTCGACCTTGGCGATTGTTATCCGGAGCTTCAGGGAAAGATGCTCATCGCTGTTACAGAGAAGAGGACGCGGGAGGAAATAGACAGGTTCGTGTCGCCATTCTGAGCGGAGCTTGTCATTCCGGGCGCAGCCGAGGAATCTACAACAGGTTTTAAACAATAATTAGAGAATTATGACGAGTCTCATGTATTTCTCCCTCTTCGGGGGCCTGATGCTCCTGGTATACGGCATACGCCAGACGGGCGAAGGGCTTCAGAAGGTCGCGGGCCCGCACTTAAAACAGGCCCTTAACTACCTCACCAGGAACCGCACGAAGGCCCTTCTCCTGGGCATTATAATAACCACGCTTACGCAGTCTTCCACCGCCACGACCGTCATGCTTGTCGGGTTTGTCAATTCCGGCATAATGCAGTTCGCACAGACGCTCGGAGTCATACTGGGCGCGGACATCGGCACCACGGTTACAGTGCAGATAATCGCGTTCAATATCATGGAATACTCGATACTCTTGATCGGCCTGGGTCTGCTTGGGATGTATATGGGGAAAAGCCGGCTATGGAAGGATGCGGGCCAGGCTGTTCTTGGATTCGGTTTTATATTCCTATCCATAAAGATAATGTCGGATGCGATGGCCCCGCTTGGTAAGTCAGAGATATTCCGCCTCATGCTTGTCGTGCTGAAGAATAACCCGATAATAGGACTTGCGCTCTCCGCGGTTTTTACCGCCCTTGTTCATTCGAGCGCCGCGACAATCGGAGTCGCATTAAGTCTCGCATCGCAAGGTCTCATAGACATTCACCAGGCCCTGCCGATTATCTTTGGTGCGAATATCGGCACCTGCGCCACGGCTATATTTATAGGGCTGACAGGCACTGCCGAGGGCAAGCGGGTCGCCTACGCCCACACGCTTTTTAAGGTAATCGGCGTGCTGATATTTTTCCCTTTTATGGGGCCGCTTGCGGAGCTTATCCAGCACAGCTCCGATAATGTAATCAGGCAGATTGCCAACGCCCACACGTTCTTTAACGCCGCGCTTGCCATTATCTTCCTGCCGTTTTCATCCTTGACAGCGAAATTCCTGGAAAGGACGGTAAAGGGGAAGAAGGAGGATGAGCCTTTCGGGCCGAAGTTCCTCGACGAGGCCGTCCTGACCACGCCTCCCCTTGCCATCTCCCAGGCGGCGAGGGAGACGCTCAGAATGGCGGATATTGTCCAGGACATGCTGGTGAACGTGCCGAAGGCCTTTGAACTGGAGGACGAGGGTTTTATATCCGGTATAGAGGAGACCGACGACCGGGTGGACAAGCTCGACAGAAGCATAAGGTTTTATCTTGCGAAGATACCCGGGTCCCTCACGGAAGAACAGTCCAGAAGGGAACTCTCGATAATATCGATTACCTCAGACCTGGAGAATATCGGAGATACCATCGACAAGAATATAATGGCCCTTGCAAGGAAAAAAATGAGAAACGGCCTAAACTTTTCCAAGGAAGGACATCTGGAAATAAAGGATTTCCACCGAAAGGCGGCGGAGAACTTCCAGACAGCCGTCGCCGCCTTCACGGCAAACGACTTAGACCTGGCCGACCGGGTCATGAAGAACAAGGAGAGGATGGAGGCGCTTGAGAAGGAATATAGAAACGCCCATATCGAAAGGCTTAAGGCGGGCCTTAAGGAGTCCTTCGAGACAAGCGCCATACACCTCGACATGCTGACATACCTTGAGAGGATAAATACGCATGTAACCCACATGGCATATACGCTCATCGAGGCGAGGGGGTAGGAAAATATCGACATTCCCGCGAAAGCGGAAACCCGGAGACTTTTTACTTAAATAGTATATCAAGTCACTGGGCCCCCGTTTTTACGGGGGTGACAATCTGGTTTTTTTCTCCTTTACATAACATATCGGAGTTGTTATAATTTCTCTTCCCCCAAAATATTTACCTATAACCGGAAGGCCAAAGTGACTCGCAGCAAACAGAAATTCGACACCATCGAGGACGCCGTCGCGGATATACGCGATGGCAGGATGGTAATCCTCGTGGACGACGAGGACAGGGAGAACGAGGGCGACCTTACCATGGCGGCGGAAAAGGTTACCCCGGAGGCCATAAACTTCATGGCGAAATACGGGCGCGGGCTGATATGCCTCTCTATGACGGCTGAAAAGGTTGAAGAGCTGCAGCTCCCCATGATGTCCTCCAAAAACACCTCCGCGTTCGGCACGGCGTTCACTGTGTCCATCGAGGCCAAGAAAGGCGTATCGACCGGCATTTCCGCAAAAGACAGGGCGGTCACCATTCTGACTGCCGTGCGGGAGGACTGCAAGCCGGAAGACCTTGCCCGCCCAGGCCATATTTTCCCGCTCAGGGCGCAAAGGGGCGGCGTTTTAAGGCGGGCCGGGCAGACTGAAGGCTCAGTGGACCTGGCCCGTATCGCTGGACTTGCCCCCGCCGGGGTTATCTGCGAGATAATGAACGAGGATGGGACGATGGCCAGAGTCCCGGAGCTTTCCGTGTTCGCCAATGAACACGGGCTGAAGATGATTACGATAAAGTCGCTTATAGAGTATAGGATGCGGCGGGAATCGTTCGTTAAAAGGGCCGCGGTAACCACCCTTCCCACCGAGTACGGCAATTTTACTGCGATAGCGTATGAAAACGACGTGGACGACTTAAACCACCTCGCGCTTGTAAAGGGAGAGATCAAGCCAGGAGACGATGTCCTCGTGCGCGTGCATTCCGAATGCCTGACGGGCGACGTCCTGCATTCCCTCAGGTGCGACTGCGGAGACCAGCTCCACAAGGCTATGGAGATGATAGAGCAGGAGGGGAAGGGGATAATTCTTTATATGAGGCAGGAAGGCAGGGGAATCGGACTTGTCAACAAGCTTCGGGCGTACGAGCTCCAGGATAAGGGAATGGATACCGTGGAGGCGAACCTCCAGCTCGGATTCAAGGCGGACCTCCGGGATTACGGCATAGGCGCTCAGATACTCGTTGACCTGGGCGTGAAGAAGATGCGCCTGATGACGAATAACCCGCGCAAGATTATCGGTCTTGAAGGCTACGGCCTGAAAGTGTCGGGCAGGGTGCCCATAGAGATACCGGCCCACGCGACTAACCTGAAATACCTGAAAACGAAAAAACAGAAACTGGGACACATACTGGAGAACGTGTAGAGGCTGGGGCCGGGAGCAGGCTGTGGTCGAGATGGGAAGTCTGCCGACCCCCGGTCCCCCATCTCGAAGGAGGCGAAATGAAACAGTTGCAGGGAAACCTAAGCGCCGAGGGACTTAAATTCTGCATTATCGCTTCTCGTTTCAATGATTTTATAACTTCAAGGCTCCTGGATGGCGCGTTCGACGGCCTCGTAAGAAACGGCGCCAAGGACGGCGACCTCACGGTTGTCCGGGTGCCGGGCGCGTTCGAGATACCGGTTACGGCCAAAATCGCCGCTTCCTCCGGGAAATACGACGCCGTGATATGTCTCGGCGCGGTGATTCGCGGGGCGACTCCGCATTTCGATTATGTAAGCGCGGAAGTCTCCAAGGGCGTCGCGGCTGTGGGCATGGAGGCGAAAATCCCGGTGATATTCGGCGTTTTGACAACCGATTCCATAGAGCAGGCGATAGAGCGGGCCGGGGCTAAGTCCGGTAATAAGGGTTTCGACGCAGCCGTTGCCGCGATAGAGATGGTAAACCTGTTCAAGGCGTTGAAAAGATAACGGGAATTATGGGAAGCCGCCGAAAGGCAAGAGAACTGGCGTTACAATTCCTGTACAAGCTTGACGTCTCAGGCGAGCAGAGCACCCGTGAGGCAATGTCGGGTTTCTTTGAGGCTTTCGGCGGCAAGGACGAAGATGCCGATTATGCGCTGATATTAGTCCAGAATACCGAAAAACACGAAAAGGAAATCAACGGCCTCATAACGGGGCATCTCGAGAACTGGACGCTGGACAGACTTTCCGCAATAGACAGGAACATCCTGAGATTCGCCACCTGTGAACTCCTGTATTTCCTTGACATCCCCGTGAACGTTACAATAAACGAGGCAATCGAGATAGCCAAAAAATACAGCCTGGAGGAATCCGCTACATTTATTAACGGCGTGTTGGACAAGATCGCCAAGAGCGTGAGGCAAAGGAACTGATGATAGAGAGATACACGCGCCCGGAGATGGCCGCGGTCTGGTCGCAGGAAAACAAGTACAGGAAATGGCTCCTTGTCGAGACGCTTGCTTGTGAGGCATGGGCGAGGCTTGGCAAGGTGCCGAAAGCCGCGCTTTCAAATATAAAGAAAAGAGCGGACTTCGACCCCGCGCGCGTGGACGAGATAGAGCGCGAGGTAAAGCACGACGTCATAGCCTTCCTGACGAACGTCGCGGAATATGTCGGAGAGGACTCGCGTTTCATACACATGGGCCTGACCTCCTCGGACGTCCTCGACACCGCCCTTGCGATACAGATGAAAGAGGCGGCGGACATAATAATAAACGACATAAAGGAATTAATGGCCGTCCTTAGGAAACGGGCGTACGAGCACAAGGACACTGTGATGATAGGCCGCTCGCACGGAATCCATGCCGAGCCGGTTACTTTCGGCCTCAAGATGGCGCTCTGGCACGACGAGATGAAGCGGAATCTGCGCCGGATGAAAGAGGCGAGGGATGTCGCGGCGTTCGGCAAGATTTCGGGGGCCGTGGGGACTTTTGCGAACGTGGATCCATTTGTCGAGGAATATGTCTGTAAAAAGGCCGGACTTAAGCCTGCGCCGGTCTCCACGCAGGTTGTGCAGAGGGACCGCCACGCGCAGTACATGTCCGCGCTGGCGATGATTGCGTCCTCGCTCGACAAGTTCTCCGTCGAGATTCGCCACCTGCAACGTACCGAGGTCTACGAGGCTGAGGAGTATTTCTCGAAGGGGCAGAAAGGCTCCTCTGCTATGCCCCATAAACGGAATCCCATCGCATCCGAGAACATCTCCGGCCTGGCAAGGGTAATCCGCGGCAACATGCTGGCCTCGTTCGAGAACATCGCCCTCTGGCACGAGCGGGACATCAGCCACTCCTCGGTTGAGCGCGTAATACTGCCGGACAGCACGATACTCATAGATTACATGCTGAAGCGTTTTACCGGCGTCATAAAGAACCTGCTCGTCTATCCGGAGAACATGCTTGCGAACCTAAACAAGATGAAAGGTCTTGTAAATTCCCAGCGCGTGCTTCTCGCCCTCACGGAGAAGGGCCTCTCGCGCGAGATTGCCTACAGGGTCGTCCAGAGAAACGCCATGCAGGTATGGGAAAAAGGCAAGGATTTCAAAACGCTACTGCTTAAGGATAAAGATGTGATGAAAGCGCTCTCAAAGGAAGAGTTGCTTGAGTGCTTCTCACTTGAATACCATACGAAAAACGTGGACGTGATATTTAGGCGGGTTTTCGAGAATACACGCGGATGAATTTGAACGGGAGAAAAGTCATGCAGACGAAAAAAGGCAGGATGATCTATGAGGGCAAGGCGAAGAAAATCTACAAGACAGCCGATTCAGGTCTTTATATCCAGCACTTCAAGGACGACGCCACGGCCTTCAACGCGAAGAAGCGCGGGACAATCGTGAACAAGGGAATAATGAATAACAGGATTTCCGAGCGCCTGTTCACGCTTCTTGAATCCAAGGGCGTGCCGACGCATTTCGTGAAGAGGCTGAACGACCGGGACATGCTGGTCAAGAAGCTGGAGATTATACCGGTTGAGGTTGTCATCAGGAACATAGTCGCCGGAAGCATGTCGAAGAGGCTCGGCGTAGAAGAAGGGACGAAGGTAAATAAGCCCATCCTCGAATTTTATTACAAGAAGGACGAGCTCGACGACCCGCTTGTGAACGACGACACGGTCATCGCTCTCGGATGGGCGACGCCGTCGGAACTTAAGACGATAAGGAGCACGGCGCTAAAGGTTAACCGTACGCTCAGGGGCTATTTCGACAAGCGCGGCATAATACTCGTTGACTTCAAGCTTGAGTTCGGGCGGCACGGCGGGCGGGTTCTCCTGGGCGACGAGATATGCCCGGACACGTGCAGATTCTGGGACAAGAAGACAATGGAGAAGATGGACAAGGACCGCTTCCGCCGCGACCTCGGCAAGGTCGAGGAAGCATACCAGGAAGTCTGCCGGAGGGTGTGCGAATGAACGCAAAGGTATTTGTCACGTTGAAGAAGGGTGTCCTCGACCCGCAGGGTAAGGCCGTCCAGCATTCGCTTGGTTCGCTCGGCTACGGGAACGTGCAGGATGTTCGGCTCGGAAAGTACGTCGAGATAAAACTCGATGAGACGGATAAAGCCAAGGCTGATTCCCAGCTTAGGGAGATGTGCGATAAGCTCCTGGCGAACACGGTGATAGAGGATTATCATTTCGTGATAGAGTAGAAAATTTGTCATTCTGAGGCAACGCCGAAGAATCCGCCTCTGTGACTTGCAACCAGATTCTTCGCTGCGCTCGGAATGGCAGCTATTAATAAAGAGGTTTATATGCGATATGCCGTCATCGTTTTCCCCGGCAGCAACTGCGACCATGACTGCTATCACGCAATGAAGCACGTCCTGGGCCAGGAGGTTGACTTCATCTGGCACAAGGAAGAGTCGTTCCAGAAGAAATACGACGGCGTGATAATACCCGGCGGGTTTTCTTACGGCGACTACCTGCGCACGGGGGCTATCGCGCGCTTCTCCCCTGTTATGAAGGCGGTGGACGGCTTTGCAAAATGCGGCGGCCTTGTAATCGGCATCTGCAACGGATTTCAGATACTGCTTGAGGCCGGGCTACTCCCTGGCGCTATGCTCAGGAACGAGTCGTTGAAGTTCATATGTAAAGATGTTTATGTGAAAGTGGAAAACGAGCAGACGCCTTTTACGCGCTGCTGCAACAGGGGCGACGTATTGCGCATCCCCATCGCGCACGCGGAGGGCAATTACTTCGCGGACGACGAGACGCTTGCGAGAATCGAAGAGAACGGCCAGGTCGTGCTTAAGTATTGCGACAAGGACGGGGAAATTAGCCAGGAGTCTAACCCGAACGGCTCCGCGCACAATATCGCGGGCATATGCAACGAGGCCAGGAACGTGTTCGGCATGATGCCGCACCCGGAACGCTGCTCCGAGGCGATACTCGGTAACACGGACGGCAAAAATATACTCGCGTCTATGGTGTCGCACAGCTCGATTTTTACCGGTGGGTGCAGCATTCGATATACTGACTATAAGCAGGCTCAATAATGGAAAAGACGAAGAAAGAACCTTCTATCACGCCGGAGCTCGTCGCGTCGCACGGCCTTAGCGAAGAGGAATACGGGCGCGTAAAAGTGATATTGGGGCGCGTGCCTACGTATACGGAGCTTGGGATATTCTCCGTGATGTGGAGCGAGCATTGCTCTTATAAGTCTTCGCGGAAGCACCTCGGTCGCTTCCCGACAAAGGCCCCGTGGGTCATCCAGGGGCCGGGCGAGAACGCGGGGGTAATAGACATAGGTGGGGGACTGGCGGCGGTATTCAAGATGGAGTCGCACAACCACCCATCCTTCATCGAACCCTACCAGGGCGCGGCGACCGGCGTGGGCGGAATCCTGCGCGACGTCTTCACGATGGGCGCGCGGCCAATCGCAAACATGGACTCGCTCCGCTTCGGCCCATTGGACGCGCCCAAAAACCGGTATCTCCTTGACGGCGTAGTCGCCGGGATAGCGGGTTACGGCAATTGCATGGGCATCCCGACAATTGCCGGCGAGACGTATTTCAACGAGATATACAACGGGAACAATCTCGTAAACGCCTTCACGCTCGGCATTGCGAAGAAAGAAAGAATATTCTACGGTACGGCTTCCGGCGTCGGCAATCCGGTGATATACGTCGGCTCGAAGACCGGGCGTGACGGCATACACGGCGCGACGATGGCGTCAGAAGAGTTCTCCGAGGGCACGGAAGAGAAGCGCCCGACGGTGCAGGTGGGCGACCCGTTCACGGAGAAACTCCTGCTGGAGGCATGCCTGGAGCTTATGAGCAAAGACTTGATTATCGGCATACAGGACATGGGCGCGGCAGGGCTTACGTCATCATCGTGCGAGATGGCCTCGCGCGGCGGCTCTGGAATGGAGATGGACCTGGCATTGGTGCCCCGCCGCGAAGAGGGCATGATACCTTACGAACTGATGCTCTCCGAGTCCCAGGAGAGGATGTTGATAGTCGCAAAAGAAGGCATGGAAAAGGTAGTCGAGGACATCTTCAAGAAATGGGACCTCGAGGCGGTTACAATAGGCCATGTGACCGGCGACGGGATGTTGCGGGTAAAGGACGGCGGCGTTGTGGTTGCCGAGATACCGGCGAAGGCAATCGCCGACGAGGCCCCGGTCTACGACAGGCCGTCGGAAAGGCCCATTTACCAGGACAGCATCCAGGACTTAAATCTCGACCTCCTGTCTGTGCCGGGGGATTTAAACGGTGTCCTGTTTAAACTTCTCGAATCTCCCACCATTGCGGAAAAAAGCTGGATATACAGGCAGTACGACCACATGGTGCGCACGAATACCGTCGTCTATCCCGGTTCCGATGCCGGAGTGGTCAGGATAAAGGGGACGAACAAGGCGCTTGCCATGTCCGTCGATTGCAACTCGCTTTACTGCTTTCTGCATCCGAAGGCCGGCGGGGCGATAGCCGTCGCCGAGGCCGCGAGAAACGTCATCTGCTCCGGCGCACGGCCAATGGCGCTTACGGACTGTCTCAATTTCGGGAACCCGGAGAAGCCTGAGACAATGTGGCAGTTCAAGGAGGCGCTCGAAGGCATGTCGCTCGCTGCGGAAGAACTCAATACTCCCGTGGTTTCCGGGAACGTCAGCTTCTATAACGAGACGAAGGGGCTTGGCGTCTATCCCACGCCTGTCGTAGGGATGGTCGGCATAATGGACGACGTGTCGAAGGCGACTACGCAGTATTTCAAGGACGAAGGCGACGTCATAATCCTGCTCGGAGACACAAAAGAGGAGCTTGGCGGGACGGAGTATCTGCGCGTGGTGCACGGCCTCCAGAAAGGACTTCCGCCGGACATAGACCTAAAAGCGGAAAAGGCGCTCCAGGTCGCGGTCCTTGAGGCCATCGATGTCAATCTTATAAAATCCGCGCATGACTGCTCCGAAGGCGGTTTTGCCGTAGCGCTTGCGGAGTGCTGTTTCAGGGGCGAGAAAGAACCCCTTGGCTGCGAAGTCTCGACGCCGGTCGACCGGCTCAGGAAAGACGCGCTTCTTTTCGGCGAGAGCCAGTCGAGGATAATCATATCGGCAAAGCCGGATTACGCCGGAGCGGTTTCGGATATAATGTCGAGTCATGGTGTCCCGTGCAGGACTATAGGCAGGGTCGGAGGGGGTTCGCTGATAATCAGAATCGGAGACGAAGAGGCCGTAAACCAGTCGGTCAGCCGGCTTAAAGGTATATGGCGGGAAGCGATTCCGAAACCTTTAAAGGCGTGATGCGTGTTCGCGGTAAAAAATGCTCGTCATTCCCGCGAATGCGGGAATCCGGATTTTGATTTAAACCTGGATTCCCGGTTAAATCATTCAGGAATGACGGTCTAAGTCAGGATTTCCAGGGAGTTTAAATGAACGACAGATTCCACGACGAATGCGGCGTATTCGGGATATTCGGTCATTCTGAGGCCGCAAACCTTGTCTATCTTGGACTGTACGCCCTCCAGCACCGCGGGCAGGAAGGCGCGGGCATAGTCTCCTTGGACGGAGAGACGCTCCGGATTGAAAAAGGGCTTGGGCTTGTATCCGATATATTCTCCGAGGATAAGATAGCTAAGCTCAAAGGCTCCGCCGCAATAGGGCATAACCGATACTCCACCACCGGCGCAAGCCAGATTGTCGAGAATGTCCAGCCGCTTCTTATCAACTACGCGCTCGGCTCACTCGCCGTTGCCCATAACGGCAACCTGACTAATTACGGCGCCATCAAGGACGAGCTTGAGGCCTACGGATCCATATTCCATACGTCGGTGGACAGCGAGCTTATCGTCCACCTGATAGCGCATTCCAAGTCCGGGAGTTTAAGCACCCGCGCCGTTGACGCCCTCCAGAAGGTGGAGGGCGCATACTCGCTCCTCATACTCTCCGAGCAGGAGATGATAGGCATACGGGACCCGAACGGTTTCAGACCGCTCTGCCTCGGCATGTTGGACGGCGCCTATGTTCTTTCTTCCGAGACCTGCGCGCTCGACTTGATCGAAGCGCAATATATCCGCGACATAGAGCCGGGCGAGATGGTAATAATAAACAAGGACGGGATTAAATCCTACCATCCGTTCCCGGATGCCCGGCAGTCATGCTGCATCTTCGAGTTCATATATTTTGCGCGTCCGGACAGCTATATCTTCGGCGAAAACGTGAACTTCATCCGCAAGATGATGGGAAAAAGGCTGGCAAGAGAACATCCGGTGGAGGCGGACCTCGTCGTGCCCGTGCCGGATTCCGGAGTGCCCGCGGCGCTCGGCTACGCCGAGGAGTCCGGCATATGCTTCGACATGGGCCTTATCAGAAACCACTACGTGGGCCGCACGTTCATCGAGCCGAAGGCGAACATACGGCATTTCGGCGTGAAGATAAAACTGAATCCTGTGCGCAGGCTCCTTGAGGGAAAGCGCGTCATACTCGTAGACGACTCCATCGTCCGGGGCACCACCAGCCGCAAACTCGTGAAGATGGTCAGGAAGGCCGGCGCGAAGGAAGTCCACATGCGCATCAGTTCTCCGCCAACGACTCACCCGTGCTTTTACGGGATAGACACGCCCACCAGGCAGGAGCTTATCGCCTCGTCCCACACCGTCGAGGAAATCCGCCGCTACATGACCGCGGACTCCTTGGGATATTTAAGCATGGAAGGTCTTATGGGTGTGATACCGGATTCCATGAACAAGTTCTGCACCGCCTGCTTCAACGGCGATTATCCGATAGCCTTCCCCGAAGACAGGATGTCCCAGCTCGGCCTTTTCGAGAAATAAAAGATGCTCTTCCGGGCCGCATCAGTCGTTATGCTGCTTCTCTGCCTGAATTTTCTCTGGGATATAAAAACCGTAAATTACGCCCTCGGCGCGATCCTCCTGATATGGATAATCCTGTCCATACGGGGCATGACGTCCATGCGAAGCCGTGTGTTCGGTAAGGTATATTGGAGAGGAAATCCGGCAGAGAAAAGTGTCTCCCTTACGTTCGACGACGGCCCGACGGCCCATTATACGGCACAGATTCTCGACGTCCTCGCCCTGCACAATGTGAAGGCTACCTTTTTCGTTATCGGGGAAAATTTGAAAGATAATCCCGACCTTGCCCGGCGCATCCACGCAGAAGGGCACGAGATGGGAAACCACACGCAGTCCCACCCCTGGATGTTCAGGATGCTCTTCTCGTCCATCCGCGAGGACATACTTCTCTGCCAGGACGAGATAGAGAAGGTTTCCGGATACAGGCCGCGTTTCTTCCGCCAGCCGGTAGGCATAAACAACCCCAGCGTTATGAAGGTTATAGACGGACTCGGCATGGTTATGATAGGATGGCAGGCGCGGGCCTACGACGCTGTCCCGACGGAGAAGGGGAAGATTGTAAACCGGATACTTTCGCGGATTAGGCCCGGCGGTATAATCATCCTGCACGACGGCTGCGACGGCAAGACGGACCAGGACCGCTCCGCTACCGTCGAGGCGTTGAAGGAAATAATTCCGGCTCTGAAAACACGCGGGTATAAGTTTAAGACGGTGAGCGAGCTGATAGGCATAGAAAATGTCTGTCATTCCCGCGAAAGCGGGAACCCAGTGACTTAGGTTTTTACGAAGAGAATGAAGATACTTTCCTTTACAGGTTTTTTAGCCGTATGGATTATAGGATGGGTAGTGGGATCTATAATGATAGCCCGTCTGAGTGGTTGGAGCGACCTTGTGAATAGCTATCGAGCGGATAAACATTTGCCGGGAAAACGATGGCACATGTGTGAATGCGGAATGTCTCAAATAGGTTTAGGTTATTATGCTACTGGTGTTACATTTGGGGCGGACAGTGCAGGATTATACATCTCCATGTTTTTCCCTCTTAGAGTAGGGCATCCTCCTTTATTCATTCCTTGGTCTGATATTTCGGTAACTGAAAAAAGAGATATTCTTTTTAAGTGGTTTGTTATTTCTTTTCAAAGAGCCCCTAAGGTGCCGATTAGAATCAGCAAAAGGCTGGGCAATAAAATAAAATTAGCTTTTCAGAGTTACTGGCCAGGTTAATGGATAAAATGGCCGACACATGGGTCGGCCCCTACAATAAAGAATGAAAATTAAACTAATCGCCCCTCGATGGCCGGCGCACAGCATATGGAGCGCGCTGCACTTCAAGTTCCCGTACCTGAGCCTCGCAATCCTTGGCGCGCTGACGCCGCCGGAACACGAGGTATCCGTCGAGGACGAGAACCTGGGGGAGATTAAATTCGACGACGCGGACTTGGTAGCCATCACCGTCCTGACGCCGCTTGCGCCGGGTGCATATCGCATTGCGGACGAATACAGGAGGCGCGGCGCGAAGGTCGTCCTGGGCGGATTCCATGCGACGTGGATGCCGGACGAGGCGCTTACTCACGCGGACGCCGTCGTAATCGGCGAGGCCGAGGGCGTATGGGAGCAGTTGATAAAAGACGCCGAGGCCGGGCGGCTGGGAAAAACCTATAAGGCGGATTCGCGTCCGAAGCCGGATGACATCCCGCAGGCCCGTCGCGAACTGATAGAGGATAAATATTTTTTCTCCAATATCCTGCAAACTACGCGCGGCTGCCCGTTCGACTGCCGGTTCTGCTCCGTCACGGCCTTCTACGGCGGGACGTATCGCTTCAGGCCGGTCGAAGAGATAGAGAAGGAGGTCTCGTCGTTCACGAAGGGCGCGGGCTTCGTGCTTTTTGTGGATGACAATATCGTCGGCAATCCTGTATACGCGAAGCGGCTTTTTTCCATGCTGAAGGGCCACAGGAAGAAGTGGATGAGCCAGGCCTCGACGACCATCATAAAAGACCCGGAGTTACTCAAGCTTGCCTCGGAGTCCGGCTGCTACGGGATGTTCATGGGGTTTGAGAGCCTGGAACAGGAAAATCTCGACCTGATGGGAAAACGGATGAACGCAAGAGAGGCGTACTCCGACGTGGTGAAGAAGCTTCACGACCACGGCATAGGCGTCCACGGCTCGTTCATCTTCGGCTACGACCACGACAGGAAGTCCGTGTTCGATGACGTATTGGACTTTACGCGAAAAGTCCGCCTCGACGCCGCGTTCATGCCCGTGCTGACGCCGTTCCCGGGCACGCAGATACGAAAGCGCCTCATGGAAGAGGGCCGTATACTGTCGAACGACTGGTCGCTGTATGATATGGAACACGTTGTATTCAGGCCGAAAGGCATGACGCCGGAAGAGCTTCAGGAGGGCCACGACAGGGCGAACAGGGCATTTTATTCGGCGTCTGATATATGGAAGCGAATCGGCAGGCTGCACCGCAGCCTGTGGATATTCGCGCCGATGAACTGGGACCTGAGGATGGCGTGGAGAAAAAAAGCGCCTGCGCCGCTTTGACGGGAAAAATATGGACGAGAAAAAGCCGCACTACCACGAACACAGAAAAAGGATAAAAGAGAAGTTCAAGAAGTCCGGCCTTGAGAACCTGCACGACTACGAGGCCCTTGAGCTGCTTCTGACCTATGCCATTCCGCGCCGGGACGTGAAGCCGCTGGCGAAGGCGCTCCTTGAAAAATTCGGCGACTTCCAGGGCGTAATGGACGCATCTCTGGAGGCTCTCATCGCCTTCCCCGGACTTGGCGAACACTCGGCCATACTCGTCAAGGTATCCAAGGAATGCTCCGACCTCTATCTCAAGAGAAAGGTCGTGAAGAAGCCGCGCGTCTGCTGCGCGCCCGACCTCATCAACTACTGCCGCATGACGATGGCGGGCCTGAAGGACGAGCAGTTCCGCGTCGTGTTCCTGAACACCCAGAGCGAGATAATAGAGATAGAGACGATACAGGAAGGGACGATAGACCAGTCCATGGTGTATCCGCGCAAGGTCATGGAAAGGGCGCTTCACCACAAGGCCGCGGCGCTGATATTCGTGCATAATCACCCCGGCGGGAACGTGCGCCCGTCCTATGCGGACAAGGAGATAACCGCAACGCTCGTCTCCGCCGCGAAGAGCATGGACATAGAAGTCCATGATCACCTTATAATCGGGAAAAACGGCTATTTCAGTTTCCGGGATTCCGGCCTGATTTAAAAGATTCTTCGCTTAGGATGACATGAATCTGATAAAGACGAAGGCGATAGTTATCCGTTCGATCCCCTACGGCGAGTCCGACCTTGTCGTCATATTTTTCTCGCCCGGCTTTGGCATAATCAGGGGGATGGCCAAGGGAGCCAGGAAGAGCAGAAAGCGCTTCCTGGGGAGCCTCGAACCCTTCGCGACCGTCATGCTTGGCGCGGCAGTCAAGGAATCCGGCGCATTGGCGAGGGTTGACACGGCCGACCTCGTCAACGCGCGCCTGGGCATACGGGAAGACCTGAAAAAATACGGCGCCGGCTCGGTTATGCTTGAACTGGTGTCGATATTCGAGGTCTCCGGGGCTTCGGGCGAGGTTTTTCATCTTATCGAAACCGCCCTGGACATCCTGGAGGGCTCTTCCGCTTCACTCTCCCTTCTGGCGGCATTTTTCCCCCGGTATCTGAGCCTTTCCGGTTTTGGCATCCCGCTTTCCTCCTGCGGCAGGTGCGGTGCCGACCTTGCCCTCACTGGGGCGATGTACGCGGGCGGGTTCTCGATATACTGCTCAAGATGTTCGCCGCCTGCCGAGGCTGCGATAGGCCGAGGGACTGTGGCTTTCCTGAGGCGGGCGGAGACGGTCGGGACAGAGGTCATAGGCAGGCTGAAGCTTGGCAGCCGGGATGAAAAAGACGCCCTGGATTTCCTTGGCAAATTCGCGTCCGCCGCAGCCGGGAAGAGGCTGAAAACTCTTGACATTGCAAGCGAATTCTGATAAAAAAACTAATTCTACGTTAAAATCCGTTAACGGAGGCAATGTTTGACTTTTCAGGAGCTTATACTGGCTCTGCACAGATACTGGACTTCGAGGGGTTGCAGCATGATGCAGCCCTACGACATCGAGACCGGTGCCGGCACGTTCAACCCGTCCACGTTCCTCAGAGTCCTCGGCCCGGAACCCTGGAACGCCGCCTACGTTGAACCCTCAAGGCGCCCCACTGACGGCAGATACGGCGATAACCCTAACCGCCTTCAGCATTACTATCAATACCAGGTAATCCTGAAACCCTCTCCCATTGACGTGCAGGACATATATCTCGATTCGCTTCGGGAGCTTGGGCTAGATCCACTGAAGCACGACGTGAGGTTCGTCGAGGACGACTGGGAATCGCCGACCCTCGGCGCGTGGGGACTGGGCTGGGAGGTCTGGCTGGACGGGATGGAGATAACCCAGTTCACGTATTTCCAGCAGGTGGGCGGAATTGACTTAAAGCCAGTATCAGCTGAGATTACATACGGCCTTGAGCGCATTGCGATGTACATACAGCAGGTGGACAACGTCTACGACCTCGTCTGGTCCAAGGGGGTCAAATACGGCGACGTTCACCACAGGGACGAGGTGGAGTTCTCGAAGTATAATTTCGAGGAGGCGGACGTCTCCATGCAGTTTAAGCTCTTCGAGATGTTCGAGGCGGAGTGCAAAAGGCTGAATGAAATCGGTCTGGTGCTCCCGGCATATGACTACTGTCTGAAGTGTTCCCACGCCTTCAACATGCTCGACGCCAGGGGTGCGGTGAGCGTGACGGAGCGTACGGGTTACATAGCGCGTGTGCGCGCGCTTGCCCGTATGTGCGCCGAAAATTACGTGAAACTTAGGGAAGAAATGGGTTTCCCGATGATGAAGAAATAAGAATGTCTGAATTACTGCTTGAAATAGGCACCGAAGAGATTCCCGCCGGGTTCATACCTAAGGCGCTTGCCGCGATGGAAGAGATTGCGGCGAAGATGCTCTCGGACGCGCGGCTTTCGCATGGAAAGATAAAGGCTATGGGGAACCCTCGCCGACTTGTCCTGCATGTCGAGGGTCTGTCTTCTCGACAACCTGACGAGGCGCGCACGGTAACCGGGCCGCCGAAGCGGGCCGCTTTCGACGACTCCGGGAATCCCACGAAGGCCGTGGAAGGTTTTGCCAAGGGCCAAGGTGTGCGAGTGGAAGACCTGAAGATTATCGCAACGGACAAGGGGGAATATGTCTCCGCCAGGATAGAGGAAAAGGGCGCGGAAGCCCTAAAAGTGCTATCGGAACTCCTGTCGAAATTTATTCTCACTATACCCTTTCCCAAGTCCATGCGCTGGGCCGACAGGGAGATAAGATTCGCCCGACCGATACACTGGATACTCGCCGTTTTCGGCGGAGAAATTGTCCATTTCGAGCTGGACGGTATAAAGAGCGGCGAACTTACGCGCGGGCACAGGTTCCTAAGCCCCGGTGTTTTCCGCGTGAAGGACTTCGACGCCTACATCCACCAGACGAGGGACAACTTCACGATTGTTGACCCTGAGGCGCGCCATGAGATGGTGCGCCGCCAGGTGGAACAGGCGGCGGCTTCGATTAACGCGAAGGCGCTTCCGGACGAGGGCCTGCTGGAGGAAATATCTTTCCTGGTGGAATATCCCGTAGCCGTTTTGGGGAGCTTCGACAGGGAGTTCCTCATGCTCCCGAAAGAGGTGCTGGTAAACTCCATGCGCGAGCACCAGCGCTACTTCGCCCTGACGGACCTGCACGGCGACCTGATGCCGAACTTCATCACCATATCGAATACAAAAGCGGAAGACATGGATGTAGTCCGGACGGGCAACGAACGGGTGCTCAGGGCGAGGCTCTCCGACGCGAGATATTTTTACGAGCACGACCTGAAAAAGCCGCTCTCCGGGCGCGTGGACGACCTGAAGAAGGTCGTGTTCCAGATAAAGCTTGGCACGACATACGAGAAGGTAACGCGCGTTGTGAAGCTCGCGGAATATATTGCCGGTCTGCTTTATAAAAACGAAAAGATTACAAAAGACGCCTCCCGCGCCGCGTATCTCTGCAAGGCCGACCTCGTCACCGGCATGGTATACGAGTTCCCGAACCTCCAGGGGATAATGGGCGGCGAATATGCCCGCAAAACGGGCGAGAACGAAGAGGTATCTAAGGCTATCTCGGAACACTACTGCCCCCGTTTCTCCGGCGATTCGGTTCCGTCCACCCCCGCCGGAACCTGCGTATCCATTGCGGACAAGATTGACACAATCGCAGGGATTTTCTCTATAGGCAAGGCGCCGACAGGCTCCGAAGACCCTTACGGCCTCAGGCGAAACGCCCTCGGTATAATCGCCATGATATACGCGGGGGGCTTTAGAATTTCGCTGAAGTCGCTCATTTCAGAGGCCGTCTCCATGCTAAAAGCGGACGACGCGAACCGTGCCGCGCTTCAGGATTCTATTCTCGACTTCTTCCGCCAGAGAGTAAGCGGTCAGCTTACAGTGGAGGGATACGCATACGACACCGCGGATTCGGTTTTGGCGACGCATTTCGACGACATTCTCGATGTGCGGGAGCGGGTCATGGCGATTTCCGAATTTCGTAAATCCGGAGATTTCCCCGCGTTCATAACCGCGTTCAAGAGGGTCGCGAACATCATACCGGAAGGTTTCCATGAGAACCTCGACGAGAGCCTGCTCTCCGAGCCTGCCGAGAAAGACCTGTATTACCACTACAGGGAAATAAGGGATGAGGTCTTCTCGCATATCGAGGCGGGCCGCTATGTCGGTGCGCTTGCGCGCATTGCTGGGATACGCCCGTTCGTGGACAGGTTCTTTGAAGATGTGATGGTCATGGACAAAGACGAAAGGATAAAGAACAATCGCCTGGCGCTGATGGGGCTTCTGGCCGGGATGTTCCTCAATATCGCGGACATAAGGAAAATCGTGGTATAGTAAAAACTGTAAAACATTCAAAACGGGAGGGCAGGGAGATGGCGGCAACAAAATACGTTTATTTCTTCGGCAACGGAAAGGCCGACGGCAGGGGGGACATGAAAGACCTGCTGGGCGGGAAAGGCGCCGGCCTGGCGGAGATGACAAACGCGGGCATTCCGGTGCCGCCGGGGTTCACCATAACCACCGAGGTATGCACACTATACTACACCTCCGGCAAGAAGATTCCCGCCTCTGTGGAAAGCGAGATAGCGGAAAACCTTTCCGCTCTCGAATCCGCAATCAGCAAGAAGCTGGGCGATCCGCAAAATCCGCTCCTTGTCTCCGTCCGCTCCGGCGCGAAGTTTTCCATGCCCGGCATGATGGACACCGTCCTTAACCTCGGCCTTAACGACGACACGATAAAGGGCCTTATCGCAAAATCCGGGAACGAGCGCTTCTCCTGGGACGCCTACCGCCGGTTCATCCAGATGTTCGGGAACGTCGTCATGGGTATCGAGAAAGATGAGTTCGAGCACATACTTCAGGCCAAAAAGGACGCGCGCAGGATAAAGCTCGACGTTGACCTGAGCGCCGATGACTTCAAGGAGATTGTCGCGCAGTTCAAGAAGAAGGTCAAGGCCGTAACCAGGAAGGACTTCCCGCAGGACGCCGAGGTCCAACTCAGGATGGCAGAGGAGGCCGTGTTCGGCTCCTGGAACAACCCCCGCGCCATCACGTACAGGAGACTTAACGACATCCCGGCCAACCTCGGCACGGCGGTGAACGTCCAGGCGATGGTCTTCGGGAACATGGGCGAGACGTCGGCCACCGGCGTCGGCTTCACGAGGAACCCGGCGACGGGCGTCAAGGAGTTCTACGGCGAGTATCTTACGAACGCCCAGGGCGAGGACGTCGTCGCGGGTATCCGCACGCCGCATCCGATAGCCGAACTCCAAGGTGAGATGCCGAAGGTATATAAACAGCTTCGGGACATAACCACGCGTCTGGAGCGGCATTACAGTGACGTGCAGGACTTCGAGTTCACAATCGAGGACGGTACGCTCTACATGCTTCAGACACGCACCGGCAAGAGAACCGCCCAGGCCGCGGTCAAGATCGCCGTGGACATGGTAAAGGAGAAGCTCATAACGAAGGAGGAGGCGATACTCAGAGTCGAACCTTCCCAGCTCGACCAGCTCCTGCACCCCGTCATCGACCCTAAGGCGAAGAAGAACGTAATCGCCAAGGGCCTGAACGCCTCTCCCGGCGCGGCTGTCGGAAAGGCCGTGTTCACGGCGGACGACGCCGTCGAGAAGGGCAAAAAGGAGAAGGTAATACTCGTCAGGACGGAGACAAACCCGGACGACATACACGGCATGGACGCCGCCGTCGGCATCCTTACTTCGAGGGGCGGCATGACAAGCCATGCGGCAGTCGTGGCCAGGGGCATGGGGACGCCGTGCGTCGCGGGCTGCGAGGCCATACGCGTGGACGAGAAGGCCGGCAGGTTCACCGCCGGTTCCGTTACCGTCAAGGAAGGCGAGTGGATAACGATAGACGGCTCTACGGGCGAGGTGATGCTCGGAAAGATGCCGACGATTGAGCCGTCCGTCAGCGGAGACTTCGGCGTCCTCATGGGTTGGGTTGACAAGGCGAGGACGCTCAAGGTGCGGGCGAACGCCGACATACCGAGGGACGCGAAGGTGGCGGTATCGTTCGGCGCGGAGGGCATCGGGCTTTGCAGGACGGAGCACATGTTCTTCGCCGAGGACAGGCTCCCGCACGTCCAGGCGATGATACTCGCCGACAACGAGGCCGACAGGGAGAAGGCGCTCGCCGAGCTTCTTCCGATGCAGCGCGCGGACTTCCTGGGGCTTTTCCAGGAGATGAAGGGGAGGCCGGTCACGATAAGGCTCCTCGACCCGCCGCTCCACGAGTTCCTGCCGAAGCGCGAGGAGCTTATGTGTGAGGTCGCCGTGATGAAGGCGCAAAAAAAGGAAAATACTCCGAAATATAAAAAGGCGTCTAAGCTCCTGGCCCGCGTGGAAGACCTCCACGAGTTCAACCCGATGCTCGGCCACAGGGGATGCCGTCTTGGGATTGTCTATCCGGAGATTACCCGGATGCAGGCGCGGGCGATATTCGAGGCCGCGGCTATTTTGGCCAAGAAAAAGATAAAGGTTATCCCGGAGGTCATGGTGCCCCTGGTCGGGATGATCGCGGAGTTCATAAACCAGAAGAAGCTCATCGTCGAGATGGCGAAAACCGTGATGAAGGAGCAGAAGGTAAAGATACAGTATATGGTCGGCACGATGATAGAGCTCCCCAGGGCTGCGCTCACGGCGGATGAGATAGCAAAAGAGGCCGAGTTCTTCTCCTTCGGCACGAACGACCTCACTCAGACCACCTTCGGCTTCTCGCGCGACGACGCCGGAAAGTTCATAACGAGATACCTTGAGAGCGGCATACTTGAGAAAGACCCGTTCGTTACGCTCGACCAGGACGGCGTGGGCCAGCTCGTTAAGATGGGCGTTGCGAAGGGCCGCGCTTACAGAGCGGGGCTTAAGGTCGGCATCTGCGGCGAGCACGGCGGAGACCCGGCGTCCGTGGAGTTCTGCCACCGCACGGGCCTGAACTACGTCAGCTGCTCTCCGTACCGCGTGCCTATCGCCCGCATGGCCGCGGCCCATGCCGCCATAAAAGGGGCGGGCAGGACGGCGGCCTCGGTAACGAAATAGTATGTCCGACAAAAAGACGGACGAAAACTACATGAGCATCGCGCTCGACCTTGCCGCTATGGGGCAGGGCAGGACAAGCCCGAACCCGATGGTCGGCGCGGTGATTGTAAAAGAAGGGAATATCGTCGGGAAGGGCTGGCACAGGAAGGCCGGCACTCCGCATGGAGAGGCCGTCGCCCTGATGAATGCCGGTACGGGCGCCGAAGGCGGCACGCTCTATGTGAACCTTGAGCCGTGCTGCCACAGGGACAAGCTCACTCCGCCCTGCACGGACGCCATACTGGGGAGCGGCATCCGGCGTGTCGTGGTCGGGATGCCGGACCCGAACCCGAAGGTCGCCGGGAAAGGCATCGAGACCCTCCGCGAGGCCGGGGTGCAGGTGGATGTCGGCGTCCTCCGGGAGCGCTGCGAGAGGCTGAACAAGGTATTTACTAAGTTCATCGTCACCAGGATGCCGTTCGTCACGCTGAAGGTCGCCCAGACGCTCGACGGAAAGATCGCCACCTCCACCGGCGAGTCGAAGTGGATTACCGGCCCGGAGGCCAGGAAGCACGGGCACATGTTGCGCAATTTCGCCGACGCGATAATCGTCGGCATCGGCACCGTGCTCCGGGACGACCCAAGCCTTACAACCCGCCTTGAAGACGTCGAGAACGCGCGGGACCCCGAAAGAATAATCCTCGACAGCACTCTCCGCATTCCGCTCGACGCGAAGGTCTTGAACGTCCAGTCGAAGGCGAAGACGCATATCGTCACGACGCTCGTCGCCCCGACCGCCAAGATAAAAGAGCTCAAGAAGAAAGGCGCGGAGATACTGATGATGGAGGGGGACGCAATCAAACTCCCCCTCCTGATGGAAGAGATCGGGAAGATGGGGCTTATAAACGTCCTCATCGAGGGCGGCTCCCGCGTGAACGCCGAGGCGCTCCGCTCCGGGGTTTTGGACAAGGCCGCATTCTTTATCGCGCCGAAGATCCTCGGCGGCGACGACGCCAGGGGTTCCATAGGCGGAAGCTCGCCCGAATCCCTCGACATGGCGGTACCTCTTTTCGATATGCGTTTTACAAGACTCGGAGAAGACCTGATGGTTGAAGGCTATCTGAAAAAGCCGGAGGAATATCAGCCGGGCCGGCAACAGCCATCCGATTCCGTAGCCGGTCTACAGCCCGTAGCCGGTCTACAGCCCGCAGGCGGTCTACCGCCCCGCAGCCGGTCGAACGGCCACAGGCGAAGAAAGAGGCACAAGAAGTAATGTTCACCGGCATAATCGAAGAGCTGGGGACGGTAAAATCCGTCGGGAAGGGCCGCAAGTCAGCGGCGCTAAATATCGGCGCGGAAAAGGTTACGGGCGGCCTGAACCAGGGCGACAGCGTGGCGGTAAACGGCGTGTGCCTAACCGTGACCACCTTCGACGCCTCCGGTTTCACTGCCGAGGTCATGGCCGAGACGCTGAAGAAATCCAACCTTGGGGGTCTCAAGGCGGGCGACAAAGTGAACCTTGAGCGCGCGATGCGTCTTGGGGACAGGCTCGGCGGGCACCTCGTCGCCGGACACGTGGACGCTACAGGCACGATAAAATCCGCAGTGCGCGAGGACATAGCAATGGTGTTCACCATAGACGCCCCGGCAGAGATACTTCGCTATATAATAAACAAAGGCTCGGTAGCCATAGACGGCATAAGCCTGACGGTTGTGGACTACGATAAGAACAGCTTCCGCGTCTCCATCATACCGCATACCTCGTCGATGACTACCCTGGGCTTCAAGAAGCCCGGCGACACCGTGAATCTCGAAGCCGACATGCTGGCGAAGTTCGTCGAAAGGCTCCTGGGAGACCGCGCCGGCAAGGGCGGGATAGACAAGGAATTTCTTTTCCGGAACGGGTTCGTTTAGGGCGATAATCTCCTTGCAGGGGCTAAGTTCATTGCGCCCAGATGTTGCCCGTCATTCCCGCGAAATCGGGAATCCGATTCTCAGCCCCGCGATATTGATTCCCGCACTGAGCGAAAAAATTGGATGCGCAGTTGAATTTCTACGAGATGTTCATAATAAAGGTGTCAGCGCTGCCTACCTTGCTCTTAAAATCTTCTCGCTCACGCTATACCCTCTATCGCTCTGGTTATTGTATCCTCAAAAACCATGTCATTAAGGCCCAAAAGCCTTCAATGTTATTGGTATGAATATCTCCGTCCGAATACCATTTGCTATGATTTTTTGTCTGATATTTGACGAACTTGGAGATAGGGAGATAGCCTGTAAACTCGTCTGCAATAACCGTAGCGGTCGGAATATCGATGTTCTCTCTAATCACGGGCATAAGACGTCTTAGAGGTTCCGCGTCCTCTTTTATTAAATTTGTTGGATAGTTTCCATTGGCAAGGGTGTTGAATCATAGCAGCTTGAGATTTTCTGGCAAGGGGAAATTATCATACTGCCGAAATAGCCGCGCGTCTTTCCATGGCCGAGGTTTTTTTACTCTGACCGAAAAGGTCCTCTATCACGTCCCGGACATGCACTATTTCCTTGCATCGGGCCGCGTTGGAGCCACAGAAGATAAGCCCGCCCTCGATGTCTCCTTTATGAGCGGCAGTCAAGGCCTTTGCAATGCAGAAGCCTGTCTTGTCGGTGCGGAGCGAGCAATGCCTGAGGCAGTTTATTGTGCAGTGGTGGCCCTCAGGCGGTCCTGCGGCCAGCTTCTCGGAGAATGCGTTCCTGATTGCCCTGCCGGGAAGGCCTACGGGGCTCTGCACAAGGATTATATCGTCGCTTGTGGCTTCTAAATACATCTGCTTGAAGGCTTCCGGAGCGTCGCACTCGAACGTGCAGACGAAGCGGGTGCCCATCTGCACCCCCCCCGCGCCCATTTCAAAGGCGCGCATGGCGTCCTCCCTGCTCCATATGCCTCCGGCGGCAATCACTGGAATATCGACTTTCAGCTCGGCGGCCAGGAATTCCACCAATTCCGGCACCACCTTCTCCAAGGTCATCTCGCTGCTGAACACATCCTCGGTGCGTGCCCCGAGATGCCCGCCCGCCATCCCGGGGGCCTCCACGACAATCGCGTCCGGAAGGCGGCTGTACAGCTTATCCCACTTCTTGATTATGAGCCTTGCCGCCTTTACGGAAGAGACGATGGGCACGAGCGCAACGTCCGGAAAGTCTTTCGTATACTCAGGAAGCTGCATCGGCAGCCCAGCGCCGGATATGATGACCTGGGCGCCTTTTTCGGCGGCGGTTCTGACCATCGATTCGTAATCGGTAAGGGCGACCATGCAGTTGACGGCGATTATACCGTCCGGGGCAGCCATTCTCGCGGCGGCGATCTCGTCCGCAAGGGCGAGCTTGTTGGCTTCGAAGTAGTTCTTGCCCGTGTAGTGTTCAGAGGAAAAACCCAGGCCGACCGACGCTATTGTCCCTACGCCGCCCGCTTTCGCCACCGCACCCGCCAGGCCCGATGCCGAAATCCGGACGCCCATCCCGCCCTGAACAAGTGGATAGACAGGGGTGTGTTTGCCGATTTTTAACAAGGGCCAGCCGGCGGAGGTGAAATTCGATTTTTCTTCAAGCATTTGCTTTAAGCTTTCTTCCTTTTCTATATCTTTGAAAGCGCGGCGTTTTTGACGTGCTTAATAAGGTATAGAGCTTTATGGATTCTTTCTGACAATTCAGCATAGCACACCCGGCACCGGATAGCTATCATTATTCTGCGCAATCCTGTTATGAAAAATATAACTTGTAATCCGCCTCGATTCGTGTATACTGTGTAAAATTTGGCTGATTCATAGAGCCAATAACCATTCGCTTACAGTCTCGCCAGTCTTTTCGGAAACCTCCCCTGAAAAATTGCAGAGCTTGCGTCGGCGGATGAAATGCGCCGGCCATTGCCGTGCAAAATCAAGAGCTCTCGGCAGCTCATAAGGAGAGAAATGACTTTTAAGGAACTCGGTTTATTCCCGCAGATATTGAAGGCGTTGGAAAGTTGCGGGTACAAATCCCCAACGCCAATCCAGGAGAAGGCCATCCCACAGGTGCTGGCGGGCAAAGACGTGATGGGGCTCGCCCAGACCGGGACGGGCAAAACCGCGGCATTCGTGCTGCCGCTTCTTCAGAGGCTGGCGCAGGGCCCCAGGGGCCGCGTACGCGTGCTGGTGATAGCTCCCACGCGCGAGCTCGCGGAGCAGACGCACGAGGCCTTCGGGACGCTCGGCAGGCATATCGATTTCAGGAGCGCCGCAGTCTACGGCGGCGTCGGGATAGGTCCGCAGATACAGAAGCTGAGGAAGGGCGTCGAAGTGGTCGTCGCCTGTCCCGGAAGGCTTCTGGATCATATCGCACGCGGAACGGTGGACCTCCGGGGAGTGGAGACCCTCGTGCTGGACGAGGCGGACAGGATGTTCGACATGGGTTTCCTGCCGGACATCAGGAAGATAATGAAAAGTCTCCCGGCCCGCAGGCAGACGCTCCTTTTTTCGGCCACAATGCCGGCGGATATAATGAAGCTCGCGCAGGAGATATTAAAGGACCCGGTGACTGTTCAGATAGACCACGAGGCGCCCGCGGAAACCATATCTCATGCGCTCTACCCCGTCGAGCACCATTTCAAAACTACCCTCCTGATGGAGCTCCTTTCCCGCACTGAGACCGAATCCGTCCTCGTCTTTACCAGAACCAAGCACCGGGCGAAGAAACTCGCCGAACAGCTCGAGATGGCGGGACACAAGGCCACATCCCTGCAGGGAAACCTATCCCAGAACAAGCGCCAGGCGGCGCTGGAGGGTTTCCGCAGGGGCTCGTTCAAGATACTCGTGGCCACGGACATAGCCGCCAGAGGGATAGACATATCCAGGATTTCGCACGTCATAAACTATGATATGCCGGACAGTTCCGACGCCTACACACACAGGATAGGCCGTACGGGCCGCGCATGCAGGACCGGCGAAGCGTATACCCTCGTCACCCCCGAAGACGCCGCGATGGTCGCGGCGATCGACAGGCTTTTGGGCAGGAAGACGGAAAGATGCGCCTTGCAGGGACTGGAATATACTGTTCCTGAAATAGGCAGGGTATCGACAGCATCAGGGCGAGCGCCTTCACGCGGATACGCGGCAGGAAGGGTGAGGCGGAGCGGGAACAGGCAGCCACAGTTGAGACGCCGGGCTCAGCCAAGGGGCTGAAATCTTTGCCGGAAGAAAACCCGTAACGCTATCGTGATAAGAAGCGGTTAAGAAGCGGTTAAGAAGAGGGTGATGTAAGCAGTTTGCTTACAGGAGATAAGTTGGATAATCTTTGAAAAACAGAGAATTGAGACAGCCCCACTATTTATGCGGGGCTTTTTCTGTATGTATTAAATCTCGCCCTTGCGGAGTTTTTCCCGCATCTTTTTCGCCTTTTCGTCCATCGCGTAATAAAGGAACCTGTTCGCCTCTTCAAGCCACTGAAGCCGAAGCTCTACAGGGAGTGCGCGGAATTTTTTAATATCGGCCATCGTTACGTTGTAGGAGTATCCGCCGGTTTTTTTACTCTTCTTTTGATCCATTTTTTATCAGCCTTTTAAGAATCGAGATGTCGGCTTTATCTTGTCTGCGCCCGGTCTTTTCCTTTAATGCGATAAGTCCGTCCATGGATGCGACCGGGATTTCGATATTTCCGAATTGCGCTATTTTTTTCCCCGCATACAACTCTTTGAAGTCCATCGGGTTCTCGACGAACACATCGAGTTCCTGGTAGGGGATTTTGGGGTTTATCAGGGTGAACATCACCATATTTTTTTCCTCGGCCCAGGATTTTCTTTTCCTTTGGTCGAGGAAATCGCCAAGCGTCAGAGGTGGCCTTGGGACATATCCGATTTTGCCGGTCGCGGCTATGAATTTCTTTATGTTGGCGGGGGTAAGGTCGAGCATTATATCGAGGTCTGCGGTCATTCTCGGTATGCCGTGCAGGCCCATCGCCACCCCTCCGACAACCAGGTATTTTACCCTGCGCTCCTGGAGAGCCTTGAATATGTCTTCGTAATACATGCGCGAATTATAGCAGATAAACGATAATTTTCCATATTTTGTTTGACAAAAAAGCCGCGACCGCTATAATCCTGAGGTCATGGCTTTCGGTTTTTCGATCCTTAAAAAAGATTCCGGCACGCGGGCGAGGCTTGGCAGGCTCACCACGCCGCATGGAGAGGTGCAGACCCCGGTATTCATGCCCGTGGGGACGCAGGCGACGGTAAAGACCATGTCCCCGGAGGACCTTAAGTCGCTGGGGCCGGTTGTGACAAACGATGGCCTGTCTGTACGAGGTCGGTCTGCCGCGGGCGCGGAGGTAATACTCTCCAATACCTATCACCTCTACCTGAGGCCGGGGCACGAGCTTATAGCGAGGATGGGCGGGCTGCACCGATTCATGTCCTGGGACAGGCCGATACTTACGGACAGCGGCGGATACCAGGTATTCTCGCACAGCCGGCTCCGTAAGATTACGGAAGATGGGGTGAGGTTCCAGTCCCATCTGGACGGCTCGTATCACTTCCTCACGCCGGAGAGCGTGACCGGGATTCAGGAGGCCCTTGGCGCGGACGTTATAATGTGTTTCGACGAGTGTCCGCCGTATCCGAGCACGTTCGATTACGTAAAGGAATCCACGGAGAGGACGCTCAGGTGGGCGAGGCGGTGCCGGGATTCCAAGAAAAGAGTCGATCAGGCGCTATTCGGCATAATCCAGGGCGGTATGCACAAGGAGCTTCGGCTGGAGAGCGCGGCCAGGACGGTTGAAATCGGTTTCGACGGATACGCCATAGGCGGGCTTTCCGTAGGCGAGACTAAGCCGCTTATGTATGAGGTGGCGGGCTATGCGGCGGAGGCGATGCCGGAGGACAGGCCGCGTTATCTCATGGGCGTCGGGACGCCGGAAGACCTGCTTGAGTGCGCATGCCTTGGCATCGACATGTTCGACTGCGTAATGCCTACAAGAAACGCCCGGACGGGGACGCTTTTTACAAGCTTTGGTAAAATGAATATAAAGAACGCAAAGTTCTCCGAGGACGAGGCGCCTGTTGACCCGGGATGTTCCTGCTATGCATGCAGGAACTTCTCAAGGGCGTATCTTAGGCACCTCTATTCGGCGGGAGAGATACTTGGGATGAGGCTTAACACAATACATAATCTGCATTATTATCTGACGCTTATGGACGGAATAAGGAACGCAATACGTGAAGACAGATTAACGGATTTCAGGCGTGAATTTTACCTAAAACAGGAGGTGGAGAAATGTTAGCTGCATTGGCATACGCAATGGGCGCGCCGGCGGGCGGCGCTGCGGCTGCTCCGGGAGCGGGGCCGAGCATGTTTCAGTCAATCCTTCCGATTGTAATAATCATCGGCATATTCTATTTTCTGCTCATCAGGCCGCAGTCCAAAAAGGCCAAGGAGCACAAGGCGATGCTCGACGCCCTGAAGAAAGGCGACAGGGTAATAACGAGCGGCGGGATATACGGGACCATCTATTCCCTCACGGCGGATACGGTCGTCCTGATTATCTCCGAGAACGTAAAGATCAAGGTCGCGCGGGGATATGTCGGCCAGGTGGTCGGCTCCGAGGAAGAGGCGGAGAAGGGTACGCCGACGTAAGCTGGAGGACTATGGCCGGAAAACTCTATGGAATAGGAGTCGGGCCGGGAGACCCGGGGCTTCTTACGTTAAAATCCGCCTCCATTATAAAATCCGTCCCGGTTATAATCGCCCCGAAACCCGGCGGCGACTCCGACAGTCTTGCGCTCTCCGTGGCCCGCGAACATATTGACTTTTCCCGGCAAAAAGTCATAACGCCGCTCTTTCCGATGAGCATGAAAAAAGACGTCCTTGAGGGTGCCTGGACGGAAGCTGCAAGGGCTGCGGCGGACGAACTTCTAAGGGGTCTGGATGTTGCTTTTCTCACTATCGGAGACCCGTCCCTCTACAGCACGTATTCATATATACTTGAAAGAATAAAGATAATAGTCCCGGATTTAATTAGCGAGACTGTTCCTGGCATATCCTCCATAAACCTCGCGGCGGCAAAGGCGGGAATAGACCTCGCCCTGGGGCAGGAAAAGCTTGCCGTAATGCCGCCGGGCAGGGACCTGGACGATGTGAAAAAAGCCCTCGCGGATTTCGACACGGTCGTCCTGATGAAGGTGAACCGGAATTTCGACGGGCTTAAAGACATGCTGAAAGAAGAAGGCAGGGACGGAAAAGCCGTGTATGTCCGGCGGGCGGGGACGGGCCGCGAGCTGGTTGTCCGCGGCCTGGATAATGTCAGGGCCGAGGACTTGGACTACTTCTCACTGGTGATAGTAAAGAAATAAAGGCGGCTTGGGATGCATTGTTGATTGCGGAGATAATTATCTGAAATGCCAAAGGTTTTTTTTATAGGCGCGGGGCCTGGAGACCCGGATCTGATGACAATCAAGGCCGGGAAAATCATAGCCCAGGCGGCGCTTGTGATATACGCCGGGTCATTGGTTAACCCGGACGTCCTGAAATTTGCTAAGCCCGGCGCGGCGCTTTATGACAGCGCGGGAATGGAACTTGCTGAAATAATTGATTTAATAAAGACTTATGCCTCGCAAGGGAAGACCGTCGCGCGCGTGCACACGGGAGAGCCGAGCCTCTATGGCGCGATAGCGGAGCAGATGGCGGAACTGGACAAGGCGGGCGTAGAATATGAAGTCGTGCCGGGTGTGTCCTCCGCATTTGCGGCGGCGGCGTCCCTGAAATGCGAGCTTACACTGCCGGAGGTAAGCCAGACCGTTATATTTACACGGCTTTCCGGGCGCACGGAGGTGCCGGAGGAAGAATCGCTTGCATCTCTCTCAAAGCATAGGGCTACGATGGCGATATTCCTCTCCGTGGGCGAAATAGAACGGGTGGTCAAGGAACTTCTCGAAGGTTATCAAGGCGATACGCCCGTTGCGGTGGTTTATAAGGCATCCTGGCCGGAAGAGAAAATCATCCGGGGGACGCTGTCCGACATTGCGGGAAAAGTAAAGGAGGAAAATATAAATAAAACCGCCCTGATACTCGTCGGCAAAGC
>JAJYJM010000045.1 GCA_021789495.1 Nitrospirota bacterium | reverse complement strand
CGTGAGACTCGGCATCCCGCACCATCTTCTTTATCTCCTCCTCGGACAGGCCGGAGGACGCGGTAATCTTTATCGACTGCTCGCGCCCGGTGCCGAGGTCTTTCGCGCTCACGTGGACGATGCCGTTCGCGTCGATGTCGAACGTGACCTCAATCTGCGGCATTCCGCGCGGCGCGGGCGGAAGCCCGACAAGCTCAAAGCGTCCGAGCGTCTTGTTGTCGCCCGCCATCTCTCGCTCGCCCTGGAGGACGTGTATCGAGACCGCCGTCTGGTTGTCCGCCGCTGTGGAGAAGACCTGGCTCTTGCGCGTCGGGATAGTGGTGTTTCGCTCTATGAGCCTCGTCATCACGCCGCCAAGGGTCTCGATGCCCAGGCTGAGCGGAGTCACGTCGAGGAGCAATACGTCCTTCACTTCGCCCTTCAGGACGCCGCCCTGAATCGCCGCGCCGATGGCCACGACTTCGTCCGGGTTCACGCCCCTGTGCGGCTCCCTGCCGAAGAAGTCTTTCACGACGGCCTGCGGCTTCGGCATCCTCGTCATGCCGCCGACGAGGACGACTTCGTTTATGCCGCCCTTGTCCTTCCCGGCGTCCGAGAGCGCCTTCCTGCAAGGCTCGATTGTCCTGTTTGTAAGCTCGTCTGTGAGCTGTTCCAGCTTCGCGCGCGAGAGCTTCATAAGGAGGTGCTTAGGGCCGGAGGCGTCCGCCGTGATGAACGGGAGATTTATTTCGGTTTCCAGAGACGATGACAGTTCTATCTTAGCCTTCTCCGCCGCTTCCTTTAATCTCTGCAATGCCATCTTGTCCTTCGAGAGGTCGATTCCCTGGTCTTTTTTGAATTCGTCAACCAGCCAGCGCATGACCTTCTCGTCGTAGTCGTCGCCGCCGAGGTATGTATCTCCGTTGGTGGACTTCACCTCGAAGACTCCCTCGCCGAGCTCCAGTATGGATATGTCGAACGTGCCGCCGCCAAGGTCGTATACGGCTATGGTCTCGTCCTTTTTCTTGTCCAGGCCGTATGCGAGGGACGCCGCCGTCGGCTCGTTTATTATGCGAAGGACGTTTAAGCCCGCGATGCGCCCGGCGTCCTTCGTGGCCTGACGCTGGGAGTCGTTGAAGTATGCCGGGACGGTAACGACGGCCTCCGTCACCTTCTCGCCAAGGTAGTCCTCCGCAGTCTGCTTCATCTTCGTAAGTATCATCGCGGAGATCTCCGCCGGGCTGTATTCCTTGCCGCGAATCATCACGTGGGCGTCGCCGTTCGCGGCCTTCACGATTTTATACGGCAGGTGATGAATCGCGTCCTGCACTTCTTTTGAGTCGAACTTCCTGCCGATGAGCCTCTTTATGGAGAATATAGTGTTCTCCGGGTTCGTGATGGCCTGACGCTTGGCCACCTGGCCCACGAGCCGTTCACCGGCCTCCGTTATCGCAACTACGGACGGCGTCGTCCGCGCGCCTTCAGCGTTGGCAATAACCACCGGGTCGCCGTGCTCAAGCACGGAGACGCAGGAGTTTGTAGTTCCCAGGTCAATTCCGATTACCTTTGCCATTTTAAGGCCTCCTCTATTCTATAGATAAACCGACTTTTATAAGTCCTTTTATTCGATAACGTCCCGCGGCGGCTTGGCCACAGTAACCATCGCGGGACGGATTATCCGGTCGTTTAAAAAATATCCCTTCTGGAATTCCTCCACCACCATGCCCGGCTCGTGCTCGGTCGTCTCCACCTGCATCATCGCCTGCTGCTTGTTCGGGTCGAAGGGCTTTCCCACGCTCTCCACCTGCGTCACGCCGAACTTCGTCAGGACATCCATAAGCTGTTTTGCGACCATCCTCACGCCCTCGACGAGCGCATTGTTATTCCGGGCCGCCTGGCCCTGCTCCTGTCCGCCCGGTGCGCTCTCGGCGTGGGAGATTGCGCGCTCCAGGTTGTCGAGCACGGGTATAATTTCCTTTATGATGCTCTCGTTGGCGAATTTGCCCTGCTCGACGACCTCCCGGCTCATTCTTTTTTTGAAGTTCTCCGTCTCGGCGTAGAGCCGGAGGTAACGGTCCTTGGAGTCGTGCAGTTCGGCTTTGGTCTTGTCCAGTTCGGCCCGGATTTTCTCCGCCTCTGCGGCGATAGCCTTCGGCTCAACGGCGGCCTCATCCGGCATCCCGGCCTGACCCATAGCCTCCTCTTTACCCTCTTCCTCTACCGGGTAGCCCTCTTCTATCGGGACCTTTCGGCCATCGTGGTGCTTCTCGTTATGTTTCTTCATGGCGCCTCAATAGCTGATGTAATATCTGATAATTATACCAGTTGCCGTCCGTCGTCCCCGAACGCTTCAGTCGGAGACCCGGGGTTAATCAAGACCTGTATCCCCGATTAAATCATTCGGGAATGGCGAAAGCGTTTCCCCTACCTCTCGCTTATCAGCCTGCCAAGCACCCTTGCCGTGCAGTCCACCAGAGGGATGACGGTGTTGTACGGCATACGGGAAGGGCCTATGACGCCGAGCGTGCCTACGACATTGCCCTCGCCCCTGTAGCTTGCGACAACGAGGCTTATCCCCTGCATCTCGAAGTACTTGTTCTCCGAGCCGATATACACCTGCACCCCTTCCGCGTCCATGGCGAGGTCGAGGAGCTTCAATAGCATGTGCTTTTCCTCGAAGGCCAGGAAAAGCTCCTTCATTTTCTCGTAGTCCTTGAAGTCCGGGATGTTGAACATCTCGGAGAGGCCGCCGACGAAAAGCTCCGCCTCAGCCTCCACCTCGCCCTCATAGGACGCATCCTGCCAGACCTTCATAAACTTCATCAGGAGACGGGTATACGTATTCTTGTCGTCATCCATAAGCTGAAGCACCCGGCTGCGCATTTCTCGCAGGGTCTTTCCGGCCATTTCATAGTTCAGGAAGGCCGATATTCTCTCGAGATCCTTCTGCATCAGGTCCTCGTCGAGGATTATCATCCGGTTATGGACTATTCCCGCGTTCGAGACGAATATGGCGAGGACGCGTCCGCCGGTGAGTCGGACAAACTCCATATGCCTGTATACCGTTTCGGCAGGCTTTGGGGCCATGACTATCCCGGTATAGTGCGAAAGCGCGGAGAGGAGTTTCGTCGTCTCCTGCATAAGCTGGTTGAAATCTCCCCTGTGCAGGGGATAATTGAGTATCTCCTCCTCCTGCTGGCGCGGCAGGCTCTTGACCTCAAGCATGGTGTCGATATAAAAGCGATACGCCTTGTCGGTCGGGACCCTGCCCGCCGAGGTGTGCGGCTGGACAAGGAAACCGAGTTCCTCCAGGTCGGACATTATATTCCGGACAGTGGCGGGTGAGATGCCGAGGTTATAGCGTTTCGTAACCGTCCTGGAGCCGACCGGCTCAGCCGTCGAGATATAACTCTGGATAATGGCGCGCAGTATCTCCCTGCTTCTCTCGCTTAATTCCATGACAATCTCCCCCTCCCTTCCGTTAATTTACGGCGGGGCAGGCGTTTTCCCGCCGCCCGCCGCTCTGCCTGCTTAGCACTCAATACTATAGAGTGCTAATAAAATTTACCAGATTTTGGGGTAATTAGTCAAGAAAAAAAGGGCTGGGAAAATCCCGGCCCTTCAGATTCTTTATTTTTATGCGTTTTTATCGGGTTACGAGCAGGAGCACGTCGATACGTTTGTCCCGGCAAGCCTGCCGCCGAGATAGAGGTTTATCGCAATATCCGGGTCGGACTCCCTGGTAATTACCGGCTGAATCCCGGCATTTATCAGCCCGTCCATCATACCCTGGCCCATGCCCTGGGTAATCACGGCCTGACAGCCGTCGAAGGGGCTGACGTTGTGGGCGTGTTCTTCTCCCTCGCCGTGGCCGGGACAGGCTCCGCCCGTGCTCAAAAGCCGCTTGTTTTTTACCTGTCTCCCCACAATTTCATAGATTATGAAGTCCCTGCACTTCCCCAGATGGCCGCATATTGTCTTACCGTCGCCCGTGGATACCGCAATGTTCATATTGTCTCCTTCCTCGGTTAATACTGCCGTCCTCTCCGCCATCCCGCCCACGCGGGATATCCGTTATCATCCCGAAGCTTCAAAACCTCGTCTCCCTTACTAACCTCCGCCGCTATTATGACGGGTTTTCCCCGGAACATTACCTTCGACCCCTTTATCTCCAGCCTGTCGCCAGGCTTGATGGCCGGGCTCTGGCGATTGATATACCATGCAGGCCCCAGATGCACGGGGATTTCACCTTTGTCGGTCTTGAGCGCGATATGAACGCCGTAACTCATGCCCCTCATCGGCCTTATTCTGTCTATCCTCAAAACCTCGCCGGAAACCGTTTCAACCGTCCGCGTGTCGTATATCCTGCCATACGGGCTGTTCATGCCCCACCCGCCCATCATCGGCGCGGCAAGCGCGATGCCCGCAACGGCCAGAGACACTATCGCCAGGGAAAGCGAAAATACAGTTTTCATAACCGCCCCCTTTTTCAGAAGTTGTCAAGGTTGCCGCCCGCGCAAAATCCTCCGTTCCCCCAGATCGGGTCGTTCATGAACCTTTTCCTTATAAGCTCCTCCGGATTCTGCCGGTAATATTCCTCCTCGGAAAAGGAATACCTGTAGGACTCGCAATACCCGAGCAGGACGCCATATGCGAGATTTATCTCTTTCATCAGCTCGGCGTTCCCGTTTCCCGAATCCGGGTGGTATTTTTTGGCAAGCTCCCGGTGCCTCTTTTTAATCTCCTTGATGGAAATCCCCTCGAAAAGACCGAAAATCTCCACGGCCTTCCTGAGTCTATCATAGCTCATAAGCAGATTATCCTATAATTGTAATTATAGGTTACATTATGCACACTGGCCTGTCTTTTGTCAAGTGGCTGTTAAGGCATTGAATTAGATAATAAGATGCCGGCGCGGTCCCCGGAGGCCGCCGAGACAATGTCAGGGCTGGATTTTGGCTGATTTATTTCACTTCCGGCACGTGGATATGCCGAAAATGGCATAGGGCGGACACCAGCCGAGAAGGCCGGTCAGCAACGGGACTGCGCCCAGGTATGCCCAGGGAGACTTCGGCCCGACAAACGCGAGCGAGATTATGCCTATGCCTATCAGAACCCTTAACAACCTCTCGATACCGCCGATATTTTTCTTCATCCGTTCACCTCAGCTTCAATTATTGTCATACCGAACGTAATTATCGCCATCCTGCAATGTAATTATTGTCATACTGAACGAAGTGAAGGAGCCGCTTTTTTAGAAATCAGATTCTTCGCTGCGCCCAGAATGACAACCGTGATTTTATCCGGCAACCGAGGAGACGTCTGTGACAGAGGTCACATAGCGATAATTCTTACGAGGTTTCTTGAGAGCGCTACCCGGCCTTTTCGCTCCATGTCCTTCAGGAGGCGGCTTATGACCTCCCTCGACGTGCCGAGGTCGGCGGCTATCTTCTGGTGAGTGGCGGAGATATTCCCCTGTTCGGATTTCTCCAAAAGGTATTCGACAAGCCTTTCGTCGATGTGCTTGAACGCGATCTCTTCCACGAGCGTCATCACGTTCGCGAGGTTCTCCGAGAGCACCTTGAATACGTATTCCCGCACCTCCGCGAACTCTTCCGTAAGGGCCTTGAAATCCGCCGCCGACAGAAGCAGCGCGTCGCACTCGACAGTCGTCATCGCGTTGGCCGGGGTCGGGACGGCGGAGAGGATGCAGGAAGCGTTTATGATGCAGGTGTCGCCCCTTCCAAGCTCGTAGAGCGTTATCTCGCGCCCCGTCTCTTCCATCTTGAATACCCGGACTTCTCCGGAGATGAGGAACGTGAAGGCCTGGCAGTAGTCACCCTCGGAATAGACATACGTCCCCGCCGGGATTTTCTTCCGCCGCGCGACGGAAAGTATCCTTTCCACCACGCCAGCCGGCATCTTCTGAAACGCCGGGAATATTTCGAGGAATTCCTTTGGGTTCACGTTATACCTTTAAGTTTAACTGGCCAGGCTTGCCTTTACTTCCACCTTATATCCAAGCCTGCTTAGAAATCCGTAGCAGTCGTCCCATGAAAGACCGAATTCCTGCACATCGGCCAGACCGAGCCTGCCGAGTATATCTCTTATCAGATCATGGCTGGCCATCTCAAAGTTGGCTTCCATCATGGCCTTCTCGGCCCAGTCAACGAGCTCGGCCAGACTCGTTTCATGGTTGGTATATCTGATTATGGCGTTCGCTACGTCTTTCTTTGTTAACTCCATCATGTCAGCCTCCGATTTTCTTGTGGCCTTCATCCTTAAATTTTAATCCTCTTTCGGCCCAATGAATGTCCTCGTCAACTGGCTTATGCCAACGATTAGGAGCACTTAAATTAAGCGGCGGATATTCGCCAAAATTTTGTAAATATGCGAAGAGGGCTGCATGTTCCGCTTCACTAAGTAAGGTGCGTTCGACTGAGACAATATGAACTAGGCAATCCTTCACTCGACAATTTTTTTCTACTTCCCTTTGGCACTCTGGGTAATTTGCTTCTAAAATCTTTTCACAGACCCAATTAATCTCACATAAAAATTCACTTGCATCATGACCCCAATCCTGGAATGCCCAAACTCGATTTTGGAGGTTTACAGATTTTCCAATATACAAAATTCCATTAGGGTCAGTAGCTAACATTCTGTTTATTGGGCGACCGGTTCCTATTACATAAATACCGGACTTTGCATTTAAATCATGTTTTTCTATTTCCCTCAATACAAATGGTTTTTCCCAAACATAATTTTTCAGCATAAGATTTCCCCTAATCTTTTCAGCTTCTATACCCCGCATTTATCTTCACGTACTCGTAGCTCAAGTCCGTCGTAAACACCCGCGCGGAGGCATCGCCTGCGCCGAGCTTCACGGTAATTTTATATTCCTTCTTCTTCAACACTTCAGACGCCTTGGCCTCGGCATTCGGCCCAAGTCCCACGCCGTTTTTTACTAGCCCGACCTTGTCGAACCATATCTCCAATTTTTCAGCGTCCATCTTCGCGCCGGAATATCCCGCCGCGCATGCGATGCGGCCCCAGTTCGCGTCCTCGGCGAAGAGCGCGGTCTTCACGAGCGGAGAATTGGAGACGGCCTTCGCGGCCAGCTTCGCCTCCGCCGGACTCTTTGCGCCCTCGACCATCACCTCAACGAGCTTCGTCGCCCCTTCGCCGTCTTTCGCAACCATCTTCGCAAGCGCGAGCAAAACCGCGCCGAGCATTTTTTTAAACTGTCCGTATTCCGCGCTGCTCCGGGTTATTACCCTGTTTCCCGCCATGCCGTTCGCAAGGACGATGACCGTGTCGTTTGTCGAGGTGTCGCCGTCCACTGTTACGCAGTTGAAGGAATTATCCACGCCTTCTTTCAGCGCGGCCTGGAGAGCGCGCTTCTCCACCGCCGCGTCCGTAATGACAAACGAAAGCATCGTGGCCATGTTCGGGTTGATCATCCCGGAGCCTTTGGCGATGCCCGCGATACGGATATCCTTCCCGCCGATTCTCTCCGACACGCCGTAAATCTTGGGAAACGTATCCGTCGTCATTATCCCGCGCGCGGCGTCGGGAAGACCATCTTCTTTCAGTGCGGCGGGCAGGAGTTTTATGCCTTTTGCAATCCTGTCCATCGGAAGGGGCGCGCCTATCACGCCAGTGGACGCCACGAATATGTCCGAGGTATTGACTCCCAATGCTTCGCCCATGAGGTGCGCTGTCTTGAGCGCGTCCTTCATCCCCCCGGCGCCGTTGCAGGCGTTCGCGTTCCCGCTGTTTGCGACTATCGCCCGGACGGCGCGGCCCTTCGCCGCCTCCATGTCGAGCAGCACCGGCGCGGCCTTTACGCTGTTCTTCGTGAACACCGCCGCGGGGACAGCCGGGACATCGGAGTATATAAGCGACATGTCAAGCCGCCCCGGCTTCTTGATGGCCGCTTCCACCGCGCCCGCCCTGAAGCCGCGGACGGTATAATTTTTGATTTCTTTCATGGAAACATCCCCAGGTTCTTAAGTCCCAGCGCCTCGTCCCAGCCCATCATGATATTCAGGTTCTGCACCGCCTGGCCAGCCGCGCCCTTCACGAGGTTGTCTATCGCGGAGACGATTACCGCCCTGCCCGTGCGCGGGTCTGAATATACCCCGATGTCGCAGAAGTTGGAGCCTTTCACGGCGTTCACGTTCGGATACCCGCCCGGCCCCAGGACGCGGACAAAGAATTCCTTCTTGTAGAACTTTGAATACAGAACCGCAAGCTGCTCCGTGGATGCCTCCTTTGTCAGCTTGGCATACGCCGTCGTGAGTATCCCACGGTTCATCGGCGCAAGGTGCGGCGTGAAGGATACGGTCAGTTCCTTCCCGGCAAGCCCGGAGAGTTCCTTCTCAATCTCCGGCGTGTGCCGATGCACGCCCACCTTGTATGCCGTCAGGCCCTCGTTCGCCTCCGGAAAATGGTACATCTGGCCTGGGGTTCGACCCGCGCCGGATACGCCGGAGTGCGAGTCCACGATTATGCTGTCCGGCAGGGCAAGGCCCGCCTTCACGAGCGGCGCAAGCGCGAGGATTGCGCCCGTCGGGTAGCAGCCGGGGTTCCCGATAATGCGCGCGCGCTTTATTTCCTCGCGGTGCAGTTCCGGCAATCCATAAATGGACATGAACGCAAGCCCCGGCTGGTTGTGCTCCTCGCCGTACCATTTCTGATAGACGGAAACGTCCTTGAAACGGTAGTCCGCCGAGAGGTCGATAACGCGTTTGCCAATGCCGACGAACTGCGCCGCCGCGTCCATCGCCTTCATGTGCGGCAGCGCCAGGAAAACCACGTCCGCCTTCGATGCTATCGCCGTCGGCTCCAGCTTCTCCAAGCTAAGGTTGCATACCCTCCCTAAGTTCGGAAAAAGCGCGACGATATGCTGCCCCTCCGACTTCTCCGACGTTACCGCCGTAACCTCCACCTCCGGATGCCCCAGGAGGATTCGGAGCAACTCCCCTCCCGCGTATCCGCTCGAACCTACTACTGCGACTTTAAGCATGAAACTTTTATCTCCTTCAACTAATTATTGTTGCCCCATTTTTGATATAGCATTGGGTAACAATTCCACAACTGATGGACTTGAACCTCCTATATTACCCATCCCTTTTGAATAGCCTGTTTCTTGCGGTGCAAATATGCAGGAAGCTGCATAAGTCAAAATCACATCTTTATGTTCTGGATTAGCCGCATCCACTAATGCATTAAAAGTCATTAATGCATTTTGCCTATGTTTATTTACTATAGAATTGTGCTTATGAGAAAGAAAATTCCTTGCTGATAAAAGGAGCATAAAAGAAAGCACTGCAAAAATTAAAATTTTACTGCTGATTATTTGTGCGGACTGAATTGCGTTTTCAGGTTCTAACCCAGGTATTTTATGAATAAAAAAACTTACGATCCCATATCCGAGTAAAGCAATAGCCCAATTGCGTGTTTTCTTAGACCATGTTACGGCATCTTTCGAATGTTGCTCCGATTCATCTTTAAAATATTTTGCCTGTTGTGACACGCCTTGTTCGGCAGCAACTCTTTGTATATTCTCTAAAACTTTTTTTGCTTCCTCATTCTGCTGAGCAAGCTGGCGCGTTAATTCTTTCGATTTATCACTTATTGATTGTACGACCGCTCGTGCTTCTGTTTCCAATCTTTTGAAATCAGCTGTTTTACTTATACCATAAGAAATAAAATTATATAGTGCATTAAACGTCGATTCATAAGAACCTATTAATTGATTTATATTTGTATCTCTTGTAGTTGTAGGATTAGCCTGTGTAGCAGGATCAAACTTCAATATCTCACTAAATCGGTTAAAATCAGAGTCTGCTTTAGATTTGATAGTGTTTAAAGGATTATCCGGTAAATCTTCAAGTGAACTTAAGGACAGCTGCTTGTACAGATTAATCAATTTTTGCGCAGGTTGTATTGCTTTATTAAAATTAAAACTCGCGCCTAATTCTTTTTCTCGCGCCAGAGTCGCAGAGTCAAATTCTTGCATTCTTTTTACTGAGGCAATAGTTTCTTCAAGCATTGACATATTTTTCTCCTACTTTGTAGAATTATTCTATATAGACCCGTTATTTACTCACAATCAATATTCGCAGTCAATAAAAAAGGGGGCCGTTTTTGACAGCCCCCCTTGGGTTTGATAATATTGCGGGGTTCGTTTCGTCCCCTCTTGCCTAGTCTGCCCCCTCTTGCCCCGGTTTACCTCTTGGAGAACTGGAACTTCTTCCTTGCGCCCGGCTGGCCGTATTTCTTGCGCTCGACAGCCCTGGGGTCGCGGGTAAGGAGGCCCGCTTTCTTCAGCGCGGCCCGGACGTCGCCGTCCACCTCGAGCAGGGCCTTGGAGATGCCGTGCCGGAGCGCCCCCGCCTGGCCGGACGTGCCGCCGCCGGAGACCAGCGCGTTGACGTTGAACCTGCCGATCATGTTAACGATTTCGAGCGGCTGATTTATGATCATCCTGAGGACTTCGCGTCCGAAGTAGTCCTCCATCGTCCTGCCGTTTATGCTGAATTTCCCCTCGCCCGCCGAGAGCCAGACGCGCGCGATGGAATTTTTTCTCTTGCCGGTGGCGTAATAAGTCGTTGCTGCCATTGAATTTT
>JAJYJM010000014.1:33646-49797 GCA_021789495.1 Nitrospirota bacterium | reverse complement strand
CAAGCCACCAGGGCATCGCCCGACCTGAGAGGAAGAACTCGGAGAGCGAGCTTGACGCGCGCTTCGTGAATATGACGCCCACGCCCACCGAGAGCGCCATGAACGCGCCGATAATCAGCCAGTCGATGAAGCTTAAGCTCATTGGCAGTACCTTAATATGTCGCATCGACTCGACTTCATTCGGAATGACACCATGATTATTAAGGAATTTTCTTTAGGTGATCTTGGGATAAGGGTTTAAATGTAATCAAAACTTCTATATATTCTGCCCTTATTCCTCTGCTTATATCGTCAAAATATAAAATATGCGTGAATAATCCGCAGGCTTTAAAAATATAATCGCAAATGTCGAATCCCCAGTCCACTGTAACCAACGAACCTTCCTGGCTTACCGGATTGCCGTGATATTGCTCGGGCTTTATAAAAGTTATCCTACCTTCTTCGTTTATCGCGGCGCGTGGCTCTGAGGATTGCATCTTATTTACGAGTGGCACTGTGAATATATGCGCACCGCCCGGTTTAAGACTCCTGGCAATCTCGGAAAAAGCCTTGGATGGTTTGAAGATATGTTCCATCACGTCCTGTGTTATATGAATATCAATGCTTTCATCTGGGAAAGTAAGTGCTTCAAGATTTTCGCAACGGATTCCTTCTACCGTGCTGCCCAAATGTTCACCGGGAAAAAATTGAGTAGAAACGTAATTTTTACATTCGCGTGCCAGCCTCGCGCTCGCTCCCCGGTTTACTGGGGAGGATTCATGAATGACCAAATTCTTCCATTCAGGAAAGTATGTTTCGATAGCTACCATGATTGCTCTTTCGCGTGGAATGCTCCCGCAGTTACTGCAAATATAAAAATCCCTGAACCACTCTTTCGTAGCGACAAAAGTCACTCGCGACGTGCAGGTCGGACAATATCCTTTATTTTCAAATATATTCAGTTTTTTAAAAAATCCCATTTTACTAAAAAGGGCCATCCATGAAATTTTGCAATTATCCCCTTTTGCCCCCAAAAAACTCCCTGAGCATCTCCAGGCACTCCTCTCCCAATACCCCTGCTTTGACGACCGCGCGATGGTTCAGCCGCTCGTCTTCAAGGATGTTGTAGAGGCTCCAGGCTGCGCCGTATTTCGGGTCCGGCGCGCCGTAGATTACCCGCGCCACGCGCGCGTGCATGAGCGCACCGGCGCACATTACGCACGGCTCCTTCGTGATATAGACCGTCGCTTCCGGCATCCGCCAGCTTCCAAGCCTCTCCCCGGCCTCCCGCAGGGCCAGCACCTCGGCATGGGCGGTCGGGTCGTTCGCCGCCTCGCGCCGGTTATGCGCCCGCGAGATTACCTCCCCGCCGACGGAGACGACCGCGCCCACCGGGACCTCGCCCTCGGACAGTGCGGCCCGCGCCTCCTCAATTGCAATCTCCATAAATTCGCTGTCCGTCACGCTCCGCCGCCTCCGAAGCCGGTCTACCGGCTTGACATGTCATATTACCATATAGTAATCTGCGATTGTAACAATTTTTGGAGCGACATGGAAGCCTTCGTCCTGCACAACATCGCGACGTTCACCTACTTCGGAATCTTCGCCTTCCTTATACTGACGGTGTTCGGATTCCCGTTCCCGGAGGACGCCGTGCTGCTTCTCTCAGGCGCGGTGCTCTCGCGCGGCATCATAAGACCCATGCCGACACTGTCGGTTGCATACTTCGGCGTGGTCACGGGAGACATGATACTCTATTTCGTCGGCAGGCGGTACGGCGTCCTCGTCGTTACGCACAGAGCGTTCAGGAGAATACTGAGCGACGCGCGGATAGACAGGGCGCGCAGGTGGTTCCATAAATGGGGGAATTCGCTCGTTTTCTTCGGACGGCACCTGGTGGGCGTGCGGGCGCAGGTTTTTCTTTGCGCGGGGATATTCAGGGTCTCCGCCGGAAGGGTGCTCCTCTACGACTGCCTCTCCGCCCTCATTGGCGTGCCCTTAATGATATTCCTGGGATATTACTTCGGCGAGAACTTCCATCGGCTTAAGGATACGGTCTCGTTCTGGCAGTGGACGGCGGTCGCCGCAGCTATTGCCGCATTCGCCGCATATTTTATTATCAGACACATCCGGAGAAGGAAAAGTGCGCAAAACTGACGACCGGCGCAATACGGCGCTCTCCATAGCGGGCCTGGACCCGTCCGGCGGGGCGGGAACCATAGCGGACGTCAAGACCTTCGCGCTCATGGGCGTATACGGCATGGCCGTGCAGGCGGCCCTGACCGTGCAGAACACGGAAGGGGTATTCTCCGTCAGGGCCAGGCCGGCGCACCGGGTAAAAAACGAACTCGACGCGATTTTATCAGACGTACGCCCGGACGCCGTCAAGACCGGGATGCTCTATTCCGCCGGGGCGGTGTCCGCAGTCGCCGGGGCCGTAAGGAGCTACAGGCTGGACAAACTCGTCATCGATCCCATTATCATCTCCTCGAGCGGAAAAAGGCTTCTTGAAGAAAACGCCCTGGAGCGGCTGAAGGCCGAGCTTTTCCCGCTTGCGCTCATTGTCATGCCGAACATAGCCGAGGCGGAGGCGCTCTCCGGGATCAGGATAAAGAATGTCGAAGACGCCGAAGAAGCCGCGCGCATAATCCGGAATCTTGGGCCGCAATACGTCGTCGTAAAGGGCGGGCATCTGCCGAGCGGCGGCGATGCCGTTGACCTGCTGTTCGACGGAAAGAACTTTACGCGCTACTCCGCCCGGCGAATTGAAAAGAAAATACACGGCGCGGGCTGCGTCTGCTCTGCGGCTGTTACGGCGGGGCTTGCGAAGGGCCTGCCTGTAGAGGACGCCGTCCGCGCGGCGAAGGAATTCGTATCGAACGCCATCGGCCTTGCCCGGCCCGTCGGAAGCGGACGGGTGCCGATAGTATGACCTGCGACTTAAGCTTTCGCCGGAACCGGCTTTCTTTACGGCGTGGGGACTCCGGCGAGTATTCTGCCGATTATGGATTCCGGGGTTACGTCCTCCGCTTCGGCCTCGTATGTCAGGGTAACCCGGTGCCGCAGGACGTCCGGGGCCATCTCCTTCACGTCGTCAGGAGTGGCGTAGGCGCGTCCGTTCATCATGGCCTCCGCCTTAGCCGCGAGGGTTAAATATATCGACGCCCTTGGGGACGCGCCGTATTCGATAAGGTTCTTTATGTCGAGGCCGTGGGCCTCGGGGTCCCGCGTGGCGAATATCAGATCCACGATATAGCGCTTCACCTTCTCGTCCACGTATACGGCATCGACAAGCTCGCGGCACAGGAATATCTCGGACGCCTCGGCGACCTTCCCGACCGGGATATCGGCGCCCGAAGACATCCTGTTTATTATCTCAAGCTCCTCTTCCTTCGAGGGGTATCCCACCTTCACCTTCAGCATGAACCTGTCCACCTGAGCCTCCGGCAGGCGGTACGTCCCCTCGCTCTCGATTGGGTTCTGCGTGGCCATGACGAGGAACGGGTGCGCGAGTTTAAAACTGTCCGGGCCGATTGTCACCTGCATCTCCTGCATTACTTCGAGCAGCGCGGACTGCACCTTCGCCGGGGCGCGGTTAATCTCGTCGGCAAGCAGCAGGTTCGTGAATATCGGGCCTTTTTTGGTGGAGAACTCCCCGCTCGCCTGGTTGTATACGCGCGTGCCGATGAGGTCTGCGGGGAGCAAATCCGGCGTGAACTGTATGCGCGAGAAGTCGAGGGCGAGCGCGGAGGCAAGGGACTTTATGCAGAGCGTCTTGGCCAGCCCCGGCACGCCTTCGAGGAGTATATGCCCGCGCGTCAAGAGGCCGACAATGAGCCTGTCGAGCATCTTGTCCTGCCCGACGATGACCTTCTTCACCTCGCGGCGTATGTCGTCGAGTATGCGCGAATGCGCGGATATTTTATCAGAGAGTTCTTTTAAGTCGGGGGTCATTGTTTATTTCACTAATGAATGAAGGTGATTTTCTAACTCGGATAATTTATCACCTCTAATTGCCTGGTGTTTCAAAAAACGATTGTAACTAATGCGTCGCACTATTTTGAGAAATGAACTTAAATCTTTATATATTTCTTCATGGAAATTATCATCTAAAACACCCTTTGAAATTGAACTTCTATCAGCTGTTTTCATATCGAAATTATAACGTATTCCGATTCTAAATTTTTCTATATAACATAATCTATCCATTGTTTCTTTTGAACAAATTCGATACCGTTTTTCTGAGCGAAGCTTGCACTCCTTAATAAGTTTTTCTAAATTATGTCCACAATTACGAGCAGCTTTGTATGCTTCTTCAGCTGATTCATCTCTTTTAGAAAGTCCAATTAATATCGCTTTAAGAATACATTCAAGCGCCATTCTGAGAAGAATAAATCTTTTACTTGTTCTTGATTTGCCTTCATATTCTCCCCGGGATAATTTATACAAAATCATCCAATCGAGTGTGTCCTGAACATAGTATGCATATAAACTGTGTTTAGCTTGGCATTCTAGAAAAAATTTATTTGGAAATAGCTTCATTAAATTTGGCTCAATAGCTCCCGCGCCCTCTCCATATACTTCGTCTTCTCTTCTTCCGTCGGCGCGTATTTGGCGAACTTCACCAGGTCGGCCTCTTCCAGAATCTCATGAAGTTTATCATATGCGGAGGCCGAGATGGTAGAGCTTTTTACCGCCTGCATAATCTCCGCCGTCGTGGCCTCGGTCGCCGGGATGTTATGCGCCGCGCGCAGATACCGGCGAATGATTTCAGATATTACGGAATAGTAAGCCTTAGAGTCCGACGCCGGTCGACCGGCTTCCGCCGCGTCGATGGCCTTCAGGGCCTCTTCTTTCGGGCCGATAACCGGGGCGGGCACAGGCTCCGAAAGCTTCGGTTTGCCGCCGGTCGACCGGCCTCGGCGCGCCATGTAGACGACAAACGCCACGACCAGGATAAACCCAAGGACGACCAGCGCGGTGATGATGTAGAAGAATAACTTTATTCGTTCCAGGAAGGACATCGGCCCTTTGATGTCGCGGATGTCGTTCCGGAGGCCCTTCAATATCCCCGGCCCGTGCTCGGTCACGTTGACCTTGACGGGGTTGGACTTGAACTCCACCTCTTTTCCCGTTTTCGGGTCGGCGACGACTGCCCTCGCCGGGGGGATTAAGTGCTCGCCCGCAAGGTCGGAGGACAGCCGGTATTCCTGCTCGGTTACCGTCCGCTCCCGGTTGTTTATGACTCGTGTGGACTGGGATGAATACTCGCCGGTTACGTTAAAGCCTGATAAATCCGGCGGCGAGAGGCGAAAAGGCACGTCCGCCTCGCCCTCTTCGATTACCGTAAGGGTATAGGAAAACGTCTCGCCCTTTGCGACCTCGCCGCGGCTGGCCTTAGCTTCAAGCGAGAGCCGGTATTCCGGGGGCCGGTCGACCGGCTGCGCCCCGTGCGACATGCCGGGCAGGGCAAGGGAAAGGATAAAGAATAAAACTGAAAATTTCTTCATAACTCCCCCATCCCCCTCTTATCTTAAGAGGGGGACCGAGGGGGCGTTACTTCCGCCCCGGTCTACTTTTCGTTCGTCTCTATCTTCACCGTGTGCGCCTGGGACTTCGCCGATTTCGGAAGCCTCACTTCCAGCACGCCCTTGTCGTAGCGCGCCGTAACCTTTTCCGTCTCGACGTTCTTCGGCAGCGCAAAGACGCGGGAGAACCTTCCGTATACGCGCTCGACCCTGTGGTAGCTCTCCTCCTTCACGTCCTTTTCGAACCGCCTATCGCCCTTAATCGTCAGGACACCCTCGCGGACTTCAACGTCCACGTCCTTCTGGTCGATGCCTGGAAGCTCCGCAGAGACGACAATCTCCCTGTCCGTCTCGTAGATGTCAACGGGTGGCGACCACGCGCCCCTGTCCACGGTGTCTTCGGGGGACTTCATGCTGTCCTCGAAGAGCCTGTTCATACGCTCCTGAAGCGATACGAGGTTCCTGACAGGGTCCCATCTTGCAAGCGTCATAACGAGCCTCCTAATTAATTGCTGCGCTCCGTTTCCCCCCTCTTAAGTTAAGAGGGGGGCAGGGGGGCGTTATGAAATCAGTTCTTTAGCACTCTCGCCCACCGAGTGCTAATAATAGCACCCGAAAGGTAATTTTTCAAGAAAAAATTGACATGCCCTGACGATAATGTAGAATTATCACTATGGAAAAATCCACGCTGTCTTCCGATTTCGCATACCGCTTCAGCCGCAACCCCCTGGCCCTGGCCGGCGCGGCGGTGATACTGTTTCTGTGCGTGGCCGCAATCTTCGCGCCGTTTATCGCCCCGCACAACCCCTACACGATACACACAAACGACATCCTCATGCCGCCATCCGGCGCCCACCTCTTCGGGACGGACGACCTCGGCCGGGACGTGTTCTCAAGGATGATATACAGCGCGCGCATATCGCTCCTGGTGGGGTTTGTCGCGGTGGGGATCGCCACGGTGATAGGCATACTAATCGGCGCGCTGGCGGGCTATTACGGCGGCTGGCTGGACAGCGTCCTGATGCGGTTCACCGACATCATGCTCTGCTTCCCGACGATATTCCTCATCCTCGCGGTAATCGCGATACTGGGGCCTTCCATCTGGAACATAATGGTGATAATCGGCGTCACGAGCTGGATGGGCGTAGGGAGACTTGTGCGGGCGGAGTTCCTGACATTGAAGGAGCGGGACTTCGTCATGGCGTCGAAGGCCGTCGGAGCGCGCGACATGCGGATAATCTTCCGGCACATCCTCCCGAACGCGATGGCGCCCGTTCTGGTATCGGCGGTGCTGGGCATCGGCGGGGCGATACTCGTCGAGTCCTCGCTGTCCTTTCTGGGGCTTGGCGTCCAGCCGCCCACGCCGTCCTGGGGCAACATGCTCACGGCGGGCAAGGACAACATCGAGATAGCGTGGTGGCTATCGCTTTTCCCCGGCATGGCGATTCTTACCACCGTCCTGGGCTACAATCTCCTCGGCGAAGGCCTACAGGACGCGCTCAATCCGAGGCTGAAGGAGTAATCCCGCCCTCAAGAAAATTCAGGCCACCTTTTTGAGCAGATCCCTGACCACGTCTTCCTCTGCGTGAAGGTAGTCCCTGAAATCCTTTGCATCGGTCTTGACGATTTCGCCCTTCAATTCCTCTTCAAAATGATGAAGGACCTTGTCCAGAACCTCTTTTTCCTTTTTATTCAGTTCGATTATCATAAGACCCTCCTTCCATCCTGCTCTCTTAATAATAAGTATATCATTTTGACGGAAGAATGGTTAAATATGAAGCGCAAAAAAACGAACGTCCCCCGCCCCGTCATTCCCGTGAAATCGGGAACCTGGCGACTTTCTTTTGCCCGTCATTGCGAACGAAGTGACGCAATCCCAGGTTTTAAAATCCGGGATTGCCGCGTCGCCTCCGTTCCTCGCAATGACAAGCAGATTCCTGCCACTCCACGCCTGACACGGGGCCGGGAATTTACTCATATTCACACTCAAACCTCAATAGTAATCCTAATCGGTAGGGAAAGTTCGTTCTCAGGATAATTTACTATGAGCTACGATAACTCCCCGCCAACTTTGGGTTATTTTTATAAATTCCCGAATTTTTCGGCGGAATCGGAAACGGGCTGAAAACGGGCCGTTTTCGGGCATTTTCGGGGCAAAAAGGGGGGGCGGAGAAGCATGTGGTTTTTTGGTGGAATGCGGGAATTTCGCTTGTTTGTGTTCCGCGTGGAACAATCAGAACTTTAAAACGACTACGGAGACGTTGTCGTCGCCGCCAGCCTCGTTCGCGGCCTTTACGAGCGCATCCGCGCAGACGAAAGGCGACCCGGCGCTTACGGCCAGAATCTCAGCGATTTTAACGTCTTCGAGCATCCCGGTCAGGCCGTCGCTGCATAAAAGAAGCATATCGCCCGGCTCCGGGACAAGGCGCGATATATCCGCGCGCACCTCTTCCTTCGTCCCAAGCGCGCGCGTTACAACGTTCCGGAACGGGTGAATCCTTGCCTGGGCAGGGGTTATCCGGCCCTCGGCAACCATGTCCTCGACAAGCGAATGATCCCGCGTCAGTCTCTCTAACTCCCCGTTTCTAAAGAGGTAAATCCTCGAATCCCCGACGTGCGCGAGACCGGTTGAGCGGCTTCTGACTCCGCCGCCCTCGCCGCCTTCGTCCCCTTCAAGCAAAACAGCAACGATGGTCGTGCCCATACCCTTGAGGAGCGGGTCGGACAATGCCTTTTTCAAGACCTCTTTATTAGCAAAATCAACGGCTTCGAGGAGCCTGCGTCCAGCGTCTTTGCCGGACCCCGATACCGCCTGGACGGCTTTTACACCCGCCCGGACGGCCTCGATGGCGGTACGGCTCGCCACCTCACCGGCGGCGTGCCCGCCCATCCCGTCGGCGACGACATATAGCCCCAGGTCGTCGAAAACCCCTATGCTGTCTTCGTTTTTAAGCCTTCTCCTGCCCCTGTCGGTCATCCCTGAGGATAAGGGCCTCATTTGGCCTGCGAGGCGGCGCCTGGAGCCTGCTGCGGCGTCTGCGACGGCTTGGCAGGAGCCGGACCACCGGCTTCGGGCTGGCTGTTCGGACCCAGCGGGGCGAGCGAGCGAGCCTTTGCAAACGTCTCCTGGGCCTCCTTTTTCCTGCCCATGCGCGAAAGTATAAGGGCCTTGTTGTAATAAGCCCTTACGTACGACGGGTTTGCTTTTATGGCATCGTTGAACGCGTCCAGGGCCTTCTGGTTATTGCCGAGCATGGCGTAGGCGTTGCCCTTGTTGTAATAAGGCTGCGGCACGTTGGGCGCAAGGAGTATGGACTTATTATATTCGGCAATGGCGTCCTGTTTCTTCCCGGTCACCGAGAGGATGTTCCCAAGGAAGAAATGGGCCTCCGGATTCTGCGGGTTAAGCTTCACCGCCTTGTTAAAGAAATCAACCGATTTCTGATAATTACCCTCCCTGTACGCGGTCTTTCCCGCATTAAGCAACCCCTGCTCTGTCTGCGGCTTCTTGGCGCATCCGGCTGGAATCATGGCTATCAAGGCAATAGCCGCAAGAAAAACCGCAATCTTCTTAGCTCCCTTTGTCATTTCCCTCCCCTTTCTCTCATTAAATTAACAATCCCTTTAACCCTATATTTTCTCTCACAAAAGGGGGGCCATGTCAAGCGGATAAAAATTTTATTGACAACCACAATATATTGTGCTATAAATACTCTCATGGCTCAACATATTGAATATCTTGTGGACAAGGCTGGGGATTTAGGCGCCGACAGGCTCTGGAAAGCCTGTGGACTACCTGGTGGACATGTTTTTTGGCCCCCCATTCGGACAAGCATCTGCAAGGAGGAACCATGTTCGGCCCTGAAGATTTGATCCTTACGCCCCCGGGCGGTGGACAATGCGAGCCCGGTCTACCGGTTGAGGCCGGTCTACCAGCTGAGCCGGACCTTTTCGCGGGCGAGACCACGGACATGGCGCTTTTCGTCCGAACTTCGGACGACCAGGTGGTTACCTGGAACCGCGCGAGGATTGTAGATGCGCTTGTCCGCGAGACCTCCATAGACCGGGCCACCGCGGACGCCATATCGCTGGAAGTCGAGCGGGTAATCACCACCGCGAGGATACGGAAGCTTACGGCGGCTCTGGTGCGCGAGCTTGTTGACGCGAAGCTCGTGGAATACGGTCTTGAGTCCGCCCGCAGGAAGCACATGCGCCTTGGCGTCCCGCTATACGACGTCGAGAGGCTCATACTCTGCCAGAACAAGGAAAACGCGAACATCCCGCACGGGCCGGAGGCGACTAACCTCACGCTGGCAGAGAGCATAAAGAAGGACTACGCGCTCCACGAGGTGTTCTCCGAGGACGTTTCCGACGCGCACATGCGCGGCGCTATCCACCTGCACGACCTGGGATTCATAGACCGGCCCTACTGCTCCGGCCAATCGCTCGAATACGTAAAGAAATTCGGGCTTGCCATGCCGAACTCCCTTGCCGTCGCAAAGCCCGCGAAACACGCAGAGGTTTTGCTCGCCCATATGGTGAAGTTCTCAGCCGCGCTCCAGAGCCACTTCGCGGGCGCGATAGGCTGGGACGCGGTCAATCTCTTCTTCGCCCCGTATATCGAGGGCATGAGCGACGCCGGGATACACCAGCTCGCCCAGATGATCATCTTCGAATACTCCCAGCAGGCGGTCGCAAGGGGCGGCCAGGCGATATTCTCCGACATCAACCTCTACTGGGAAATCCCCAGGCATTTCGAGACCGTCCCCGCCATCGGCCCCGGCGGGAAATATACCGGAAAGAGCTACGGAGAATACGGCGAGTGGGCAAGGAAGCTCGTGTGGGCGCTATTCGACGTATACATGGAAGGCGACGGCATGGGACGCCCGTTCTTCTTCCCGAAGCCGCTCGTGCACATTACCGAGAAGTTCTTCCACACGGAAGGCCACAGGGATTTCCTCACGCATATCGCAAGATGTTCCGCGAAGATGGGGAACACGTATTACGTCTTCGACAGGGGCGAGACGGCGAAGATATCCGAGTGCTGCCGGCTCTCCTTCAAACTGGAGAAGCAGGACTTCGAGGACGCCCGCGAACCCTGGAAGATGAGATACTCGGCGCTCCAGAACGTGACGATAAACCTGCCCCGCATCGCATACGAGGCGAAGGGTTCCGAGTCCGAGCTTTTCAGGGTGCTTGCCGAGCGCATGGATACGGCGGCCAGGGCGCACATGCAGAAGCGCTACTTTATCGAGCGGCTTCTCTCCTTCGGCGAAGACGGCCCGCTCGCTCTTCTTACAATGGACAGGGACGGCGCGCCGTACCTCAGGATGAACCGCGCATCATACCTGATCGGCATGGTGGGCCTAAACGAGATGGTGAAGGTGCATACCGGCCATGAGATGCACGAAGGCACACCGTATCTCAAATACGGCCTCAAGGTAATAGCCCAGATGAAGCTCCTCACCGAGCGGCTGGCGGAGAAACACGGTATGCGCTTCGTCCTGGAGCAAACCCCTGCGGAGTCCACGGCGCACCGATTCGCCAAGCTCGACCTGCGCTACCACTCCCCGGCGTCCGGCCACGCCGTAAAAGGAGACATATCGAAGGGCACGGTCTACTACACGAATTCCACTTACATACCGGTTTCCGCGCCTGTCGGGCCGATTACCCGCGTGCGCACGGAAGGGCTTTTCCACCCGATGATAGAGGCCGGGTCTCTCACGCACATCTGGCTCGGCGAGGCGGAGCCGTCGGCTTCGTCCGTGGCGAACTTCGTGGAGAAGATATTCAGAAATACCCAGAACGACCAGGTCGCGCTAAGCCCGGAGTTCACGGCATGCGACGGTTGCGGAAAGACGACGCGAGGGATTCACAATGCCTGCCCGTCCTGCGGCTCCGAAGAGGTAGACGCCATCACGCGCATAACCGGCTACTTCACGAAGGTGTCCTCCTGGAACAAGGGGAAGCTTGGCGAGCTGAAAGACCGCTTCAGGAACGAGCCGTTCCTGAGGAAAGAGGAACCCACGCCTGAGACCGTACTTGCGGGGGAATGAAAATCCCTGGATTCCCGCCTTCGCGGGAATAACGAGCAAATTCTTAAAGACCGTGCTTTACTGAGCACTACGATTTATTCGAGCACCACGCTTTATCCGAGCGTTACGAATCTACGCATAGCATTACGCAATTCCAAGAGCCTTAAGCGCCGCTTGAGCGCTTTGCGACATCCGAGTATTACGCACTACCAATTTCCATGCAACCGCACGAAAGGAGAGTTTTAGAGATGACCGTTAAGGTGTTCGTAAAGGACGGATGCAGCAAGTGCCCGGCGGCGAAGGTTGTCGCGGGTAAGCTCAAGGAAGACGGAATCGAAGTCCAGGAATACTCCATGGAGACGGCGGAGGGACTGGCCGAGAGCGTTTTCTACGGCGTAATGGCCACGCCGACGATGATGGTCGTAAACGGCGAAGACGAGCCTGTCAGCGCGTGGCGCGGGGTCGTACCTGCGGCGGAGGAGATAAAAAAGGCCGCCAGGTTCTCCTGACGGCCTTTCATTACGTAGTCAAGGGCGCCCCTACACGTTTATCTCCCGGCCCACTTGCCCCGGGTTACCAGTTGATGACGCTGTCGGCGTCGAATATCATATCGACTATACCTTTGTAGTCCACCTTGCTGCCACAGGAGACGCCGCGCGCGTCGGCGTCCTCGGCGCAGCAGACGCTCGTCCCGTCGCCCTTGCAGGAGAACACGCCGTCCTGCAGAAAAACGATCTTTACGTCGTCCCCCGCCTTCCTCTGGGAATCCGCCATCTGAAGGGGAAGCGCGTCTCCCTTCCGCCTTACCATGTGCAGTATCTTCATCGCTCCCCCTTAGTATGTGATAACGGCCTTGGCGTCCTTGAGGAGCGCGGCTACCTGCTCCCTGGACATCACCGAAGGCTCCCAGTTGAATTCCGAAACGCCGCGCTCGTCCGCGGACTCCTTCTCCACAACGAACTGGAAATCAAGCTCCTTGAGCATCTCGAGGTGCTTGTTCCAGTCGAAGCCGTCCAGCACCGGCTTTCCCTTCGCCGAAAGCGTATATACCCCGTCCTCGACAAAGAGCATCGTAAGCGGCGCGTCGCCCATCGAAAGACCCACACAGGAGCGCAGGGCCTCGAAGTTCCTCACGGTAGAGAAGGGGGAGCGCCTCATCATCGTTACCAGGTTGTCGCCCATTTTTATCCCTCCTCTTCAGCAGAACGTGATTAATCTGTCGACGTCGGAGATTATCCCTGAGAATATGTACTGGCTCGCGGAATTAACCCCCACGGCCTTCTCATGCTCCTCCGGAATCTTTCTCTCTCCGGCGTTGTGGTGACACTCCGATATCTGCACCCCCTTCGGGATAAGCCCGATAAGGGGTTCGGTGTACGAGTTGTAAACGCCGTCGCACATCATGAATATCTGCACTTCCCTGCCCGACGCAAGGGCCGCCTCGCAGAGCTTGACGACAGTATGCCTGTCCTCGTTCTCCGGGCTGGTCGTGAGCAGGATTCCAAGCTTGTTCCCGGCCATCTACGGATACCTCCTATGCCTTTTGAATTGTTATCTTCCAGACAGCGTCGCCCGCCTTGTCGACACCCAATACCTTGTGTCCGGCCTCGGCGGCCCACCTCGGTATCTCTTCGGACGAAAGGGGATAGTCCAGTATAACCATAACCTGATCCCCGGAAGCCATCTTGGAATTTATAAACTTCTTCGTCTTCACCGTCGCATACGGGCAGACTTCCCCCTTCACGTCCAGTTCAAAGCTTGTCATTATACACCTCCTGTTTAATTTGTCAATCCCCGGCAAATTGTTCCCGGAACCAAACACCCCCAATAGCCACAATAATAGTTCGGGCTCGCCCGGATTTCATCCCGCGGCGCCAAGATTTTCCCTCGCCCGCTTCATAAGCGCCCGCTCGACCACCTCGCCCAGTTTGTCCATTTCGACGGGCTTGTACATATAATAAAAGACCCCCTGCTCCATTATCCTGCTCCCGGTATCGACCGTGTAGTCGTCCGAGATGACGATGACCGGCAGGCGCGGCCTGCACTTCTTCACTATCTGGACCGTCTTGGCTGGCGGCAGGCCTTTCAGGTTGGTGTCGAGTATGACGAGGTCGAGATCCCGGCCAATTACCTCAAGGATAAGCTCCGAGGCCTCGGTGACGCCGGTTACCTCTCTCTTGTACCTGGCGGCTATGAATCCCGTTATGGATTCGACCGCGCCGGTGTCGTAGCTTCCGACGAGAACTCCCCCGCCGAAAAACCAGCCTCCGTCCCCGGAGTTGACTTTTGCCATAAGCACCTGTTCAAAGGCTTGTTATGGGCCCGTATAACATGCGCTTGCAAAAGGGTTGCCAAAGGAGGCGCTTTCTAACTCATTGAAAATATTAATAGCGATACATAAAACAATATCAGCCGGACAGCCCTTATTGTGGCCTTTCTGCCCCAGTTATCCCAAAACTGTCCCAACCTGATAAAACCGCTCAAATAACGCTCAGGCCGCTTTCACAAGCGCATCGATAAGTTCGTTGAGGTCTACCCTGTCCTCTTCGGCGACGGATTTGAGGCTTCTTGCGCCGCCGCAGCAGGAGTCCACGTTGAAGCGGTTGAATACGCCCATCGTATTGGGATATTTTCTGATTATCTCGTTTATGCTCATCTCCGGAGTAATCTTATCTTCCATGCCCTTCCTGCCTTGCTTCCCGCGACCTTTTAAGAAGAAGCGCGCGGATTTTCTCCATGCTCTCTCCCGGCCTTACGGGCGGAAAACAGGCGTTTTCCGAACACACGTAAAGTATGGGCGTTTTCCCGGTCTCGTATCCCAGATGGTCGAGCCTCCGCCTGTCAATCATTATGTCGAGCGGCACGACCACCCTGTCCGGGCATTTGAACATGTACGATTTCCTGAGCAGCTCGGAAAATCCCGGGGCCGATTCTCTGCCCGTTACGAAGAACTCGTAAGTCCTGGAGCATATCCTTGCCGCGGCAAGGGCCGCCGGGGCGGACCACGCGGGGTATTTCCGGATAGCCGGGATAAAAGGGAGCAGCGTCTCCCTCGCCCGGCTTTCGTATCCGTCCCGTCCGGTAAGGTAATGGAGAGCAAGCAGCAGCTCGCACATCCTTGCGTTTTCATCCTGCGGCTTCTTTTTGTTGCCGAGAAGGCCGATTGGCCTGGAGGCATACCAGAAGCCGTAGTAACCGAAACCCCTGGGATCGTAAAATTTCTTCTCGCAGATTCCCGCAACCTTCACGGCAAAATCCAGGTATTTTTTATCCGCGGTGGCTTCGTACGCCTGCGCCGCCGCAAGGCCCGGCATGACCTGGTCCGACAGGGCCAGAATGCTCCCGTCCGCACCCTTGTAATGCAGGACGCCGGTCTTCTCGTTATATAAATTATTGATTATATAATCCAGCGCGCCCGTCGCCGTCTTCAGATACTTACTGTCGCCCGTCGTCCGGTACGCCTCAAGGAAGGCAAGCGCCGCCTCCCCGTTTACGTCCGCGAAGAGCGTCCTGTCCGTATTCATGCGGGCCTTTGAGTCCGGATTGCCGCCTTGACCGGCGCTCCTGCTGTTCATGAACGCGCCCGCCTTTGCGTCCAGGAGATATTTGTCGAGGAAACGGGCGCAGGACTCCCCGATTTCAAGGTATCTTTTATTTTTATACTGCCGGGACGCGGCAAGATAGGCCGACATAAGCTCCGAGTTCAGCCCCAGGAGCTTTTCCTTGTGCGGGCTCTTCCAGTCCGGCGTGTCCGAATACCTGTAAAATCCTCCCTCGGAGCCGTCGTAAAGTCCCGCCGCCATACCGTCGAGCACGGCCCTGGCAAGCGGGGCCGGGTCGGTTCCCTTCCAGAACTCAGGATGCGCCGAGACATATGTCAGGAAGTCAAGCATATCGGGCATGGGGAACTTCTTCCCGTTCCCTATGCCTCCGTAGGAGTTGTCCCATACCCCCGCAATGGCTGAAAGCGAGATTGACGGCAGTTTGGTTATGGGATATGATTCCGGTGGTTTTCCCCTGTGTTGGGCTGCAAAAGAGGACTTGAGGGCCTCGTCGATGGCGGCCTTGTTCTTTACGTAATTCCTTGCGAGCGTGCCGAGCAGATTCTTAAGCTCCGGCTCAGTCATGGCGGAAGCTACGGCGAGAACGTATCCGTCCGGGTTCAGCACGGACAGGGAAGGCAGCCCACGGCGTCCATACCGGGCGTATATGTCGGGCCTTCTGTCGGCATCCACGTATACCGGTATGTAATCCTTTTCTATTATTCCCGCAGCCGCCGGGTCGGAGGAGAGGCTATAGTCGAGCTGTTCATGCCAGGCGCTCCACCTGGACGATATTTCGATGAATACCAGCTTGTTCTCTGTCCTAGCCCTTGCAAAGGCGGAATCAGACCACTGAACCCAGTTTATATGAGGATTGGCGTTTTTATGCGCGACAAAGGCCGGAGTCTGCCCCCCGGCGGCGGGCATGGCCGATGGCGTAGCGGCGGGCGCGGCGGCATGATGCGCGCAGGCGGCGAGAAATACCGCCACGGCCGGCAGAAAAAACAATGTCGCCTTCCATCTCTTTGCGGGTATATCTCTCATTAGAAAATCCTGAAAAATCTTAA
>JAJYJM010000014.1:0-33546 GCA_021789495.1 Nitrospirota bacterium | reverse complement strand
GCGGCGGGCGCGGCGGCATGATGCGCGCAGGCGGCGAGAAATACCGCCACGGCCGGCAGAAAAAACAATGTCGCCTTCCATCTCTTTGCGGGTATATCTCTCATTAGAAAATCCTGAAAAATCTTAAATGCGGATTCTTCGGCTGCCGCCTCAGAACGACAGACACCGGGGTCATCGACGGCGACGGCTGTCCAGCCAGCCCTGGAGTATCACCTGCGCCGCGAGCATGTCGATTACCGTCTTCCTTTTCGCGCGCGATGCGCCGCCCTCTATGAGGGTCTTCTGGACAAGCGCCGTGGTAAGCCTCTCGTCGGTCGTCTCGACCGGCAGGCTGAAACGCTCCCTTGCCGCCCCGGCGAATGCGAGCGCCTTTTCCGCCTGCGGCCCCAGGGAGCCGTCCATATTCATGGGAAGCCCGATTATAATACTATTTATGTCATATTCATCGATAATTTTTAAAAGAGCCGCAAAATCTTTATCTTTTGACTGCCGCCTTATCACGCACACGCCCTGGGCCGTTATCCCAAGCCCGTCTGATACCGCGACGCCTATGGTCTTCTCACCGAGATCAAGCCCAAGGACGCGCAAAACCTCACCCATTACAGCCTTCCGGAGCGGATTATGCCCCAGACGAGCCACAGTCCGAGAAACACCGCGATAAGATACCCGATTATCCCAAGCGAGGGATAACCGAACACGAGCTTCCCCCTGCCCGCGTGAATTATGACCGAGGAGGCGATTATTATCCCGGTGATTATAAGCGCAAAGGATACCCTGTTCGTGGAACGATCGAACTCCGTGATGAACCTCTGGAGGTGAACTATCTCCAGGTTCATCTTAAGGTCTTCCTTGATTATCTTCCTGATAATCGTCCTTAAGTGGCGCGGCAGGTGCAGGTAGAAATCCGCCTGGTCTTCGGCCACCCGTTCGATTTTTCCTGCAATCTTCCCGGGCGCGTATTTCCCGGTTATAAGCTTGTGCGCGTAAGGCCGCGCGGCCTCCATGAAGTCGAAGCCGGGGTCGAGCTCCCTTCCCAGCCCCTCCATCGTAAGGAGGGCCTTGTTCATGAGTATAAGCTCGCGCGGGAACCGAAGCCCGTGCTTCGTCGCCAGCGCGGTAATCCGCTCAAGGTAATCGGAGAGCTTTATCTGCCCCAGTTTCTTAGTATAGAGCGGCTCGATGAGGTCAACCAGGTCCGCCTTGAAGCCGCGCTTGAAGATCTCAAGGTCTACGTCGTCCGAGACGAAACCCATGTCTATATACTGCCGGACAAGCTTGTCGAAGTCTTTATTGACAAGGGCGAGGAACGTGTCCGCTATCACCTCGCGGTTTTCCTCGGTGAGCCTTCCTACGATGCCGAAATCCACCACCCCTATCCTGCCGTCTTCCATAACGAACATGTTGCCGGGGTGCGGGTCCGCATGGAAGAAGCCGTCGTCGAATACCTGCTTGAAGAAGGCGTTTGTGCCGTTATTTGCCAGGGCATGGCGGTCGAACCCCGCTGCGTCAAGCTCGGCCACCATGTCTATCCGTATTCCGGTCAGCCTCTCCATCGTCAGCACCTTCCTGCTGGAATGGGCGCCGAATATGCGGGGTATGTATATCGTCGGGCTGTCGCGGAAATTATCCGCGAGCTTGAGCGCGTTGTCCGCCTCCATTCCGAAGTCCATCTCGCGGCGCACGGTGCGGGCGAACTCCTCGACTATGGCGGTCGGGTTATATACGCGCGCCTCCGGGATATGCTTATCGAGGAGCGCTGCAACCGCCCTCAGAATCTGTATGTCCTGCTCTATGCTTTCCTGTATATTCGGCCTCTGCACCTTCACGACAACTTCCGTGCCGTCCGGGAGGGTCGCGTAATGCACCTGCGCTATCGACGCGGCGGCGGCTGGAACTTTATCGAAAGAGGCAAAGAGTTCTTCGAGCGGCGCGCCGAGCTCCGTCTCGATTATGGCGCCGGCCTCCTCGAACGGGAAGGGAGGCACCTCGTCCTGGAGCTTCTTGAATTCATTTGCGTATGCAATGGTGATAAGGTCCGGACGGCCTGAAAGGACCTGCCCGAGCTTTATGAAGGTGGGGCCAAGCTCCTCGAACGCCTCGCGGAGCCGCACCGGGATGGAGCTTCTCTCAGGCTCCGGCAGCCTTGCAAACCTGCGGCGGAACGGGAGTGCGCGGTTAAGTCCAAGCTGGGCGATTATATGGCCGAACCCCTTGCCCAGAAATACCTGGGCGATGTGCCTGAGCCTGGCTATGTTCTTGTAGCGTCGTCCGAGAATAAATGAGGTTAGGGGCATTTATATTTATGCAACGTCCTCGTGACCCGCCTTTATCTCCGCCTCCAGTTTCTTTACGCGGACGGATAGCTGCTGGACTTTCTTTGACAGCGCGTTCATATCGTCCCGGCTCGCCAGGTTCATCTTGTCGAACGCCGCGCCGAGGCTCTCCGATGCCATCCTGCTCATGTCTTCCGTCGAGCTTTTCGCCTTCTCCATCCACTCCTTCATGAGCTTCGCGCCTTCGCGCTCGTTAAGCTCGCCTTTTTTGACGAGGTCGTCTACAAGCTCCTTGACCTTCTCCTGCATACCGAGCCCGGCGAGAAGCGCCTTCCTTACCATGTCGTATACCATAGGCCACCTCCGGAATTAAGAAAAAACCAAATTCCTGGATTCCCGCTTTCGCGGGAATGACAACCACATAACGCCGCCCCCTCTTAACCAAAAGGTGAAATACGGGGAGGCTTACCCGCCTGGCGGACAATTTCGTATACCCTTTCCAGCGCCGCGGGAAGCTTTGAGGGGTCTTTGCCCCCGGCCTGGGCCATGTCGGGCCTGCCGCCTCCGCCTCCGCCGACAATCTTCGCCGTTTCCTTAATTATATCACCGGCCTTTATCCTGTCCAACAAATCTTTCGTAACCATGCATACAAGCGAGAGTTTTCCGTCCTTTACCGAACCCAGGGCAACCACGCCGGAGCCAAGCTTGTCCCGGAGCATGTCTCCCATCGCCCGGAGTTCCTCCATGTCTTTATCCTCCTCCTGCCAGGAAAGGACGTTTATGCCGGAGATTTTTTTCAGCCGGTCGGTTTCCAGGGGATTTACTCCGACCGCCTTGCCCTTTAATTCGCGTACCTGTTTCTTGAGCTCACGCGCCTCGTCGGAAAGTTTTTTAACCCTCTCCGCCACGGACTTCAAATCCGGAGACTTTATCGCCGAAGCCGCCTCGACAAGCTCCTTCTCATGCTCCTTTATCAGCCTGTAAGCCCGCGCGCCCGTGACGGCCTCTATCCTTCGCACGCCCGCCGCCACTCCGGATTCGGACACCAGCTTGAAAAGGCCGACGTAAGCGGTATTGCCGAGATGCGTCCCGCCGCAGAGTTCCTGCGAAAAATCTCCCACGCGGACAACGCGCACCCGGTCTCCGTATTTCTCGCCGAATAGAGCCATTGCGCCCGTCTTGAGCGCCTCGGACGTGTCCATCTCGGTTACGGTCATGGGAATCGCTTCGAGAATCCTTTCGTTCATAAGCTCCTCGACGCGCTCCTTTTCGTGCGCCGTCAGGGGGGCGAAGTGCGTGAAATCGAACCTCAGCCTGTCCGGTGCCACGAGCGAGCCGGACTGCTTGACGTGGTCGCCCAGGATGTATCGAAGCACCGCATGGAGCAGGTGCGTCGCGGTATGGTTCCTCTCCGTCGCGCGCCTCAATACCCCGTCCACCTTGCCGGAGATTCTGTCCCCCGCCTTTACCGTCCCGCGCATCACCTTGCCCTTGTGGACATGCAGCCTGGGCAGCGGCTTTATCGTGCCCTCGACCTCGAACCTCGCCCCGTCGCTGTATAGCGCGCCCCTGTCGCCCACCTGCCCGCCGGACTCGGCGTAGAACGGCGTCCTGTCGAGGATGACTTCCGCCTCGTCGCCTTCCTGCGCAGATTCGGCAAGTTTCCCGCCCTTTATGACGGCCAGCACCCTGGCGTCCGCTTCGGTTTTCTCGTATCCCATAAAGACGGTATGGCCTGTCTTTTCAAGGGCAGCCCTGTAGACCTCCTTCACGCGCTCCTCCCCGAATGCGGCCTGGGCGGCCTTCGCCTTCGTCTTCTGGGCCTCCATCGCCCGTTCATAGCCGACTACGTCAAGCGCCAGCCCCTGTTCCCGGGCTACATCCTGCGCCAGGTCCATCGGGAAGCCGTAGGTGTCGTAGAGCTTGAAAAGCTCGTCGCCCGGCAGGGTATCCGAGCCTTTCGCGCGCGCCGCCTTTATAATCTCGTCGAGCATCCTCGTGCCGTATTCGAGCGTCCCGATGAACCGCTCCTCCTCCACGAGCACGAGCCTTGCGATATATTCGCGGGAGTCCCTAAGCTCCGGGTATACTCCGCCCATCATGTCGGCCACGTTTCCGGTAAGGCGGTAGAGAAACGGCTTGTCCAGGCTAAGTAGCTTCCCGTGGCGCATCGCCCGGCGCATAACGCGCCGGAGCACGTAGCCGCGGCCTTCATTGGAGGGTATGACGCCCTCCGCAATCAGGAAGCTCATGGCCCTTAGATGGTCTGCTATTACCCGCATCGAGACGTCTTTATTCGGGTCGTCCCCGTAAGCGATCCCGGCGGTATCGGCCACGGCGTTAATCAACGGCATGAAGAGGTCGGATTCATAGTTGCTCCGCTTCCCCTGCACGACGGCAGTCAGCCTTTCCAGGCCCATGCCGGTGTCGATGCTGGGCTTGGGCAGGGGATGGAGATTCCCCTTGATGTCGCGGTCGAACTGCATGAAGACGAGGTTCCATATCTCAAGATACCTGTCGCAGTCGCATTTCCCGATGCCGCACTCCGGCCCGCAGGAGAAGTCTTCGCCCTGGTCGATCAGTATCTCCGAGCACGGGCCGCACGGGCCCGTATCGGCCATCTGCCAGAAATTGTCCTTCTCGCCGAGGCGGAGGATCCGGTCTTCCGGAACGCCTATCATATCTTTCCACAGGTTATATGCCTCGTCGTCGTCCTTGTATACCGTAACCCAGAGCTTCTCCTTAGGGAGCTTATAAATTTCCGTGAGCAGTTCCCAGGCGAATTTTACGGCGTCCTTTTTAAAATAATCTCCGAAGGAAAAGTTCCCGAGCATCTCGAAGAAGGTATGGTGCCGGGCCGTGCGTCCGACGTTCTCGAGGTCGTTGTGCTTGCCCCCGGCCCGGACGCATTTCTGCGCCGTAACGGCCCGGAAATAATCCCGCCTCTCCTCGCCGAGGAATACGCTCTTGAACTGCACCATGCCGGCGTTCGTAAAGATGAGCGTCGGGTCTTTCTCCGGCACCAGCGACGAGGACTTTATATGCGCGTGGCCCTTGGAGACGAAATAGTCTATGAATGCCTGACGTAGCTCGCTTGCGGTCAAGGTTATATCTCCCTTAATTTCGTCATTCCCGAATGTTTAATCGGGAATCCAGGTTTTATTCTTAAAGTAATAAGACAAAAAGGGGCAAAACCCCTTAAGCATAGGGAAGATTATAGTTTTTTAATTTAAAAAAAGCAACGAGGGAATGAGGCGGCGGGCTGGTGTAAAGCTTTTACTCCCCCGCCAGGTCCAGCCCGAGGAGCTTTATACCCGCGGGGCCTCTGTAGGCCGAGCGGGTGACCTTTTCGGAGGAGAACCACGCCCTGCGGAAGGCGTCCTGGATGACGCCGGAGACGCTCCCGCCCTTTATGGGGATGCGTTTTCCGCCCTCGATTCTGTAGCCCGTGCGTATCTCGCCGGAGAAGTTCCCGGTTACGGGGTTCGGCTCGAACGTGGAAAAACGGAGCAATAAATAGGTTCCCTCGGACAGCAGTTCGTCCATCTTCTTCGCCCCCGCCTCCACCTCAACGTTGGCAAACGCGCCCGTCGCCTCTTGGCCCAGGTAGTCCGAATATCGCTTGTCCAGCGTGCGCTTTTTGAAGATGTTTTCCCGGATAACCTCCACGCGCTTCCTGGCCAGCCCGCTGTCGTCGAAGGCTCCGCTTCTCATCATTCCGGGAAGCTGCGGGTTGGAAAACATGGTCAGAAGCTCCCCCTCCGGCGCGTCGATTACGGGCCTGTCTTTCTCGAATCTGCTCCAGCCCTGGTATGCGGAAGACCCGCCCGCGTGGGCGATGAACGAATTGAAAAGCGTATCGAGGGCCTCATCGGCGAAAACCACGTCAGCCTTCCCGTTCTCCGGAAGGGCCGCCGTGAGCGAATCCCGCGCATATTGCGCGTATTTCCTGAGCGTCTCTCCGACATGCAGGTCTTTGTAGAACCGGCAGGTTTTGAACCCGGAAGACTCCACCTCTCCGTGTCCTTCTCCCGTAAGAAGCACGAAATCGAACAGCATATCCGTATCCGCCGAAGAGACCTTGAGGCCGAGGGAGTTTACAAGCTCGTATTCGGTATAGTCCGCGAAAAGCTCCGAGGACGAAAGCCGCACTCCGTCGAGTCCGCCGACCGTATGCAGTATCTCCTCTTTTACCTTCTCTATAACCTTGTCCGGGTTTGCGACAATCGAGTTGTCCTTTATCTCCGCGCCCATGAATCTCTGGTCGGGGCCGGGGAGAAGCCAGGGCTGGTTCGATACGCGGGAGGCCATTTCAGCCGCCAGGTCGAGCTTCGGGGCAATGTCGTCTCCTTCGAGAAAGACAAAACTCGATTCGCCCAAGACGCCGGTAGACGGGCCTCGGCCCCCGCCATCCTCCCGTTTCTGATGGACGGTAACGTAATATTTCACCGTGTCCACACGCCGGACGGACTCGGTTTCCTCGTGTATGAGGAAGAGCTGGTGGCTGCGTTTGACCGCCTTCATCACCTGCCAGGCGGAGAAATCGGTGCGGGCTTTAAGTGCGTCTGTAAGGTATTGGAGCATTACACCACTCCGCTCTCCAGGAACAGTGTCGCCGTCCCCTTTGCGCGGAAGGCCTTGATGAACTCCAGCGCGGACTTGTACGCCATGTCCTCGATGTTATTTTTGTCCGCCTCCGGGATATTGTCGATTTCCTTGTAGAACTGCTTGGTGGCGAACTTTATGTCCTTGTTTTCTTTCTTTGCCCAGTCCCGCATGGCCTGCATGAGGTCGGCAGGCAGGCCCTGGTGGGCGATGTTCTGCCAGTTCGTGCCGACGTTGCCCTTCCTGATGCCGTAGTCCGCGAACTGGCCGACAAGCTCAAGCGGTGTGCCGGTGATGCCGTGCTGGGCAATGTTCACGCCCCACTTCTTTACGGCGTTATACACCTCGCCCGTGCGTTTCAGGTCGATATGCACTTCCTCGCCCGGCAGGTAATTCCCGTGTTTGGAGCCGTTGTTTATGGCAAGCAGGTTCGGCCTTATTCCGCCTGCCTCAAGGCCGGCGATAAAATCCACCGCCTCTTCCACAGTGGTTATCTCACCCTCGTAGCCGACGGATTTTATCTCGCCCACCTCGACCTCCAGCCCCGCACCCGCCGCCATGACGTCACGGCCCAGGTCGGTCGTAACTATGATGTTATCCGGTATCTGGTTGAACGAGGCGTCGATGGCGACGGAGGTATAGCCCGCATCGAGTTCCGCCTTGATGAGCGCCCTGGAGTCCGCGATTACCTCCGGGGCCTTCGATTTCGTGGTGGTGTGGTCGCCGTGTATGAAGAACGGTTTCGTGAACTTCGTCTTTTCGGCATATCCCATCAGGACATCGAAGAATATGTACGGGTCCATCCCGGTATATCCCCCTTTTAAGTTCCCTTCGGACTTTGCCAGCTCGAAGGCGACTATCGCGTCCAGTTCCTCCGCCGCCCGCATTATTCCGGGGATTACATGCTTGATGCGCGTGTTGCAGGCCATGATTATGACCTTGTGCTCCCGAAGGGCGCGGAATACCGGGTCGGAGGAAACCAGGAGCGCCTTTGCGCCGCTCCCCAGCTTTTTCGTTACCTGCGGCGGCCTTCTGTCCATCAGCTTCTGCGCGTTCTGTGCAAGTCCCATAACCCCTCCTCTGTGGAATATGTAAATGCGTAAGAATATAGCGTAAAATCAATATTATAGCAGGCAGGGCCGGTTTTGCCAACCGGATGTTATAATATAATAGCAGGCGGGTGTAATTTCAAGCTTTTCCTTGAAGTATGTTTGCAAGGCGAATATAATCGGTTTCCGGGAGGTGGCCCATGGAGAAGAAAGAGAGATGGATAGACATCTACACCACCTATGACGAGTCCGAGGCCGCGATTATCAGCGGCTTTCTGGAAAACGAAGGCATCTCCAGCCGCGTCGAGTCGTCCAGGGTCTCCCAGATACCGGTTTCGGTCGGGAAGATTGGCGAAATAAGGATACTTGTGCATCCGGAGGATTTCGACAAGGCCGCCAAAATCATGGAGGCCGCGAGGGTGCAGAGGCCGGACGAGGCCGGCAGACCGGCGACGGACGGGAAATAATTTGAGAGTCAACTGCTCGGAGGCTGCTTGAGTATTACGCTTGGGAGTCGGCTTGAATTAACCGCAAAAAAATACCCTTCCAGGACGGCGCTTTCGTTTGAGGGCCGGAAAATCTCCTACCGCGAACTTGACGACCTCTCTTCGGCATTCGCAGGTTCCCTGGCGTCGCTCGGCGTTAAAAGAGGCGGGGCCGTCGCAATCCTGCTCAATAACTCCCCGGAATTCGCTGTCGCATACTTCGGGATAGTCAAGGCCGGGGCCGCTGCGGTGCCCCTGAATACCTTCCTTGCCGCGCCGGAAATCGAATATATCCTGTCCGACTGCGGGGCAAAAGTCCTCGTAACGTCGCCGGAATTCAATAATATAACTGTTTCCCTGCGAGGCATCGAAATAATTTCCACCGGGGGCGCTTTTGAGGAGATGATAAGCGGGCGCAATGAATTGCGCCCCTACCCTGACGCGGCGAAAGAAGACGAACCCGCGGCGATACTCTATACCTCCGGAACGACCGGGAAACCCAAGGGCGTGATGCTCACGCACGAAAACCTCCTTTCAAACGCCGACGCCTGCGTGAAAATGTTCAAGGTTACAAGAAAAGACCGCTTCCTTCTTTTCCTGCCCATGTTCCATGCGTTTTCGTTCATGGTATGCCTGCTCCTTCCCGTAACCATCGGGGCAAGGGTAATAATCCTTCGCTCCGTGAAACCCTTCTCGAATGTCATAAAGGCCGTGGTCTTCGGGCGCGCGTCTTTTTTTATAGCCATTCCGCCGGTATACAATCTCCTGTCCATGAAGCGCTTCCCAAGGCTGATATTGAGGCTCCTGCCGCTTCGGATATGCGTGAGCGGAGCGGCTCCGCTCTCGAAGGATACGCTTGCGCGCTGGGATAAGAACTACCCTATACCGCTGCTTGAGGGTTACGGCCTGACGGAGGCATCGCCGGTGGTCTCGTGCAACCCGCTGGACGGCGTGCGTAAGCCCGGTTCCGTCGGCCTGCCCCTGCCCGGCATGGAGACGCGGATACTCTCGGAGGACGGCTCAGACCTGCCGCGCGGGCAGGTGGGCGAGATTGCCGTCCGTGGGCCTAATGTCATGAAGGGTTATCTGAACGCGCCTGAGGCGACGGCTGAGACATTGAAAGACGGCTGGCTTCATACGGGCGACCTGGGCTACATCGACGGGGACGGATACATCTTCATAGTGGACAGGAAGAAAGACCTTATAATATCGCACGGCATGAACATCTATCCGAGAGAAATCGAGGAGGCACTCTACGCCCACCCGGCGGTGCGTCAGGCTGCGGTGGTCGGGGTAACGGACGAGGGGCGGGGCGAGGTTCCGAAGGCCTACGTATCCCTGCACGAAGGCAGCGCCGCGACCGAAAAAGAGCTTAAATTGTTCCTCAAGGGGCGCCTCGCGCTGTATAAGCTCCCCCGGCATGTGGTGTTCATGGACGCGCTTCCGACTAATGCTGCCGGAAAGATACTGAAAAAGGAACTAAGGAAATAAGGGAATAGAGCCATCCTCAACTCTCCGTCACGTCCTCCTTCCTGAATGTCGTGAGCAGGACGTCCGCCGCCTCCGGGTCGAACTGCTTTCCCGACAATGCCTTTATCTCTTCAATGGCCTGTTGGAAACCTACGGCGGGTTTATAGTTGTCCGGGCTTGTCATGGCGTCGAAGGCCTCGGCGATGCCGACAATCCTTGCGCCAAGCGAGATGTCGCTGCCCTTAAGCCCCGCCGGATAGCCGGTGCCGTCGTAACGCTCGTGATGCTCCCGTATCACCGGGACAATATCCTTCCACTGCGATATGTCCTTTATCATCTCCGCACCGATCTGCGGGTGGAGCTTGCTTCTCTTTTTAATCTGGTTTTCCACTATGTCGAACTTCAAAAAACCCACGTCGTGCAGAAGCGCCCCAAAATAAACCCTTTTCACATCCTCTTCTCCCAGCCCAAGGCCCTTGGCGAGCTTGACGGCGTAACGGGCGACCCTTCTCGAATGGCCTTTTTTTTCGGGCATGAAGTTATCAATAGCAATCATCAGTATATCGAACATGTGGACAAAATCCGACTTCATTTCCTCTTCCAATCTTATGCGGTGTATTGCCGAGGCCGCTCTCTCCGAGAGCGATACCAGGGTCTTTAAGTCGTTCTCTGAAAAGCTGCTGCCGTCCCGCTTGTTTACGACCTCCAGGACGCCGAAATTACGGCCCGCGAAGACAAGCGGCGCGCACATCACGGCTTTGGCATAAAACCCGCATTCCCTTTCCAGCTTTTCCTCGAAGCGCGGATCAGATTTTACATCATTTACTATAATAGGACGCCTCTCTTTGGCCGCCCAGCCGGCTATTCCCTGCCCCGGCTGAATCGTCCTTCCCTTCATGGCGCATGCCGCCGCCTTTGTGCCTTCGACATACTCGACCTTCAGCAGGCCTTCCTTGTCGAACAGAAGAAGCGAACTCGCCTCCGCGTCCAGTAGCTCCCTGGCGGACTCCGCGATGGAATCTATCAGCAGGTCGGAGTATCCGACCTCCTCGAACCGTTTTGTCGCATTCATGAAAATACGCATTCGCTCGTCGAGGCGCATCAGCGTATCGCCTTCCTTTTTAAAGGTTTTTGACAGGTGCGCCAGACCAAGCAGGGAAAGCACGACGGAAAGGACGAGCACCGCCATGACTCCTATAGCCCTGGCGCCGCTCCCGGCGGAGAACATGGGATATATATATGTAATGTAGATGTAGGCGATTACGAACATGGGTATCGTGTATATCGCGAGCATTGAGAACCTGAATGCCGCCGCGAAATCATTGACCGATTTACCACGCTTAAGATTATTCATGGGCTTCTCCTGTTTTGAGGTTCCACGGTTACGGACAATTTAAATTTTACCATATATTACAAACAAAATAAATTATTTGTGGTTTTAATATATTTCGCCTTAAAATGCTTATGATTTCTTGACAAATGGCGGGCGTGCCTTTATTATCAAAGGGTTGACGGCGGCAACTCTGAGAATTCGATAATTTATTAAAAATTCGGAACTTTTTAACTTAATCCGCTATCCAAAGGAGTAGTGATGATAAGAAGCGAAGCCGAAATACGCGCAAAGATACAGGACAGCCTGGAGGCCCTGAAAGATTTTACGGCTAAGAGCGAGGTGCAGCCGGAGGATTTCTTCAAGGTGGCCAGACAGGCTACCTACATGACGGCTTTATACTGGGTATTGAACGAAGACGTGCCCGAAGCGGTCACGAAGCTCGCCGTGCCAATAGTCAAAAAAATGGGCGAAGCACAGGCGCAGGCGGCAAAAAAGACCGGGAATTAGCCCGTCATCCCGGCGACAAAAAACGGGAGGCATCCGCCTCCCGTCTCTTCATAGGTAAATCCAGCAATAACCAGAACTTGTCGGCAACATAACGCCCGCTGCCGCAGAACCTCTCAGGGTATTACGCCGCAGCCTTCAGCTCCCGCCCGGTGTGCTTGGCGAATACCATCGCGGTGGTGCGGTAGAACATGTGCGCGAGCTTGGAATACGGCGCGAATATGAAGAGCTGCGCGATGAAGATGAGGTGCATGACATATACGGCCTGCGCCGGCGCGTACGCCCCGACAATCCTGAAGGCTTCCGCCGCAGTACCGGTTACGCCGATAAAGAAGACGAGATACAACAGGCTCCAGTCGAAGTTCGAACTCGTCTGCTTTTCGGACTTTGCTTTGCGGTTCTTGATCAGCAGGTACGAGCCGGCTATCAGCATGATTGCGCCAGCGTTTCCAAGCCATTTCAAGGGGTTAGACAGAGATGAGTAATCGCCCGGCTTCCATCCGAGCACGTACAGGTAGAACACCGCCCAGTTCGTCGTGATGAACAGGGCGATGAAGGCGAAGAACGTCAGGAGGTGCGGGGTCTTCCTGTCGGAGTTCTCGCCGCACGAGGCGAAGACATTGTGCTTGAGCACCTGGCCGATTGTCGGCGCGATGCTCGGCAGTGCGTTTCGGCCCGTATATTTCCCAAGCCCGGCGGCATCGCATATGTCGTTCCAGAACCTCCTTATCCCGTATATGGCCGTTACGACACCGAGCAGGAAGAGCGGCGCGAAGAGCTTGTCTATGTCGTGGGTCGGGATGAAGTTGTTGAAGATGATACGCAGATGACCGTTCTTGTCAACCGAATGGTAGTTCGCGAGGACGTTCGTGTGTCCGATGGCCAGGAGCAGGCCGGTTATGACTATCGCCCCCACTATGAACTGCGCGGCAAAGTTGCCTCCGAGAGCCGCGAGCGGCCTTATCATGGCGTATTTCTCTATCGTCGCCTTCCGGAGCGCACCCAGGACGTCGCCGGGTTTTGCGCCGCGCGGGCAGTTGGTGGTGCAGTCCCCGCAGTTGTGGCAGAGCCACACGTCAGGGTCCGCCGCGAGCTTGTCTTTCAGTCCCCACTGCGCCCAGACCATCTCCTTGCGCGGGAACGGGCTTCCTTCGGGGGCTATCCTGCAGACAACAGAGCATGTCGCGCACTGGTAGCATTTTTTCAGGGATTCGGCCCCGGAAGCCGTCAAATCTTTTATAAATCCGAGATCAGGCTCAATGATTGTCCCGTTCATCGTCATCCTCCTAAAAGCCCTTGAAGGGGTTGGGGCCCATTGATTTTATGCCTTCGACTATTTTATCCAGCATCGCGGGAAGCTGGGCGTAATCCGAGGCGGTAACCTGTATCTGCTGGACGCGCTCCGGCTCAAGCGAGAGCCTCTGGAGCGTCTCCTGCACGTTGTCCATCCTTTTGCTGCACTGCTCCGAGCCCTTGATGAAGTGGCACTGGTAATCTTCACCGAACTTGCACCCGGCCATGATTATCCCGTCAACTCCGCGCGAGAGGGCGTCCGCTATCCAGACGACGTTGACGGAACCAAGGCACCGCACGGGCACGATACGCAGGTTGTTGTGGTATTTCAGCCGGTTAATGCCCAACATGTCGAGCGCCGGGTATGCGTCGTTTTCGCACATCAGACAGATAAAGCGCATCTGTGAGTCGTCGTCCGCGGGCACGTCCACTGCCTTAATCATCGAGCCGATGATGTCAACGGAGTAGTTCTTAAACGAAATTATCCTCTGAGGGCATGCGCCCATGCACACGCCGCAACGGCGGCAGCGCGTCGGGTTCGGCTTCGGCGTGCCCTTCTCGTCTTCGTCCAGCGTGGAGAACGGGCACTCTTCCGTGCATCGTTTGCACTGCGTGCAGGATTCCAGGCGGAACTCCGGGTATGTCATGTCTCCGGCCCTTGGATGAACCGCCGCGCCTCTCGACGTAAGCTCCACGCACTGTATGGCCTTCAGGGCGGCGCCGGATGCATCCCGCAGGGCCTCGGCCACACCCATCGGGGAGCGTACCGCGCCTGCGGCGTAGATACCCGTCCTCTGGGTCTCATACGGGAAGCAGATGTAGTGGGAGTCCGGAAAGCCGTATTCCAGGGTCGGGACTTCGGGCCCCTGGCGGTATTGGAGGTTTAATACCGGCGCGGGCGTGAGGGGTTTTACGCCCTTGGCCTGGTCGTCGTAGTCCATCGCAAGAGTCCTGACGGGCAGATCGTTCGATGCCCTGTCAAGCGGCTTTGTGTTCGGGACCATGCCCGTGGCAAGCACCACGAGGTCCGCCCTGATCCCCACCTTCTCGCCCAGGAAGCTGTCCGAAACCTCGACTACGAGGTTCCCGCTCCCCTCCTCGGTTATACCCGTCACCTCGCCCTTTGTCAGGAATATGCCGGGATCGTTCTGGGCCTGTTTGTAGTAGTTTTCGTATAGGCCCGGAGTCCGCATGTCCTTGTAGACGATTATCGCCTTTGCATCTACCGAACTCTGGCGTATGTAGCCTGCCTGCCGAAGAGACGTCGCGCAGCACGTGGAAGAACAGTAAGGGAGGTGCTGCGGGTCACGCGAACCGGCGCACTGTATGAAGAGCACGCTCGAAGCGGCCTTGCCGTCGGACGGCCTCTTGATTGCGCCGTCCTTCGCCATTTCTTCGAGCTGGACGCTCGTTATCACGTTCGCGAGGTTCCCGTAGCCGTACTTGTCCGCGAGGTTCGCGGGGTCGTAAGGCTGCCAGCCGACCGCCATAACAATGGTGCCGATCTTTTCCTGCGTCTCGGCGCCGTTGGAGGTTATGGTAACGTCGTACATTCCCGGTGCGCCCGCGGTCTTGGTAACCTCGGCGTTAAGATACACCTTTATGTTGCTGTCGGCGCGAACCTGAGCAATGAGTTCGCCTGCTATCGGCTCTTCCGCCTTGGAGAAATCTCCCTTGGTCGGGAGCTGCATGTATGACTTTGCGTTCCAGCCTCCAAGCGCTCCGGTCTTCTCGACCAGTACGGCCTTGTATCCCAGAGCCGCAGCGTCCAGCGCAGCCCTCATGCCCGTCACGCCGCCGCCGACAACCAGCACCGTCTTTGTCAGCTCCTGCCTGAGCGGCTCCGGCGGCTCCGCCTTCATGGCCTTCGCCACACCCATGCGGAGGTAGTCCGCCGCCATCATCTGGGTAGACTCGGTGAAGACCGTTTTGGCCTCGCCCCCCTCGCCTTCCACCTTGATCTCCGCGCCCGGCTGGGACCAGGCGACATGCTCGCGCAGGTTCACCCTTTCCAGTACTACGTGCGGGTCGTACGCGAATACGTCGTACATGACCCTGGGCGAACACGCGCCGATTACGACGGTGTTCACGCCGTCTTTAACGTCCGCGGCTATTTTTGCAGAGCCTTCCTTCCCGCAAAGGAAGGGGCTAACTGCGCACGAGGCCGCTTTCAGCTCTCCTGAGGCCACCTTTTCGAGCTTCTCCATATCAACGGCATCGGATATGCCGCAGCCGGAGCAAAGATAAATGCCAAGTTTTCTGTCCATATGGCTAACTCCTGACTATCGACTGCATCGCCTTGAGAGCCGTCCCGGCCGCATCCTGTATGGACGTCATCACGTCCACCGGGCTCTTGGCCACCCCCGTTGAATATATTCCCGGCTTCTGAATATCGGCCAGGGCGAACCCGTCCTGGCTTACAGAAGCCGCGCCTGCGGTTCCCTTCATCTCAGGCTCCATACCGGTGGCAAGCACCAGCATGTCCACTGTAGCCTTCCTCTTTGTCCCGGCAAACACGTCTTCCAGCTCTACGGTTATGTCGCCCGTGGACGGGTCTTCGGATACCGCCGCGACCTTGCCCTTGGTAAACTTTATGTTCTCGTCGGCCTGCGCCCGGTTCAGGAACTTCTCATACCGTCCGGGTGTCCTCAAGTCTATGTAGAATATCTCCGCCTTAGAGTCCGCATACTGGTCGCGGAGATAGAACGCCTGCTTTATCGAGGCCATGCAACAGATGGATGAGCAGTGAGAGAGGTGGTTTTCGTCCCTGCTCCCCGCGCACTGGACAAACCCGACGACCTTGGCCTCCTTGCCGTCCGAGGGCCTGAGTATCTTTCCGCCTGTCGGCCCGCCCGGAGAGGCGAGACGCTCCATCATGACGTTGGATATGACGTTCTTCATCTTCCCTTCGCCGAGGAGCTTCAGGTTTCCCATGTCGTACGGCTTCCAGCCGGTAGCGTATACTATGGAGCCGACCTTTAGCTCGGTGGTTACCGGCTGCTGGTCGAGCTCGACTGCTCCGTATTTACAGGCCGCTTCGCAAGCCTTGCAACCGGAGGCGCACGCCGAGCGGTCTATGACGTATCTCATCGGGAAGGCCAGAGTGTGCGGGAGGTATGCCGCCTTTGTCCTGTCCATGCCGTAGTTGAAGCCGTTCGCGCGCTCAGCCGGACATGCCTCCGCGCACTTGCCGCAGGAGGTGCAGGCCGAATTGATGTAGCGCGGGTTGGTTTTTACCGTAACTGTAAAATTCCCGGGGCCGCCCTGTATATTTACGACTTCGCTCATCGTAAGGACATCGATGTCGGGGTTGGGCCTGATACGCCTGAAATTTATCTCCAGGCCGCAATAGGGCGGGCACAGCTTGGGGAAGTACTTGTTAAGCTGGGCCACCCTTCCGCCCAGGTATGCGTTCCTTTCGACAAGATGGACCTTGTACCCTACTTCAGCCGCCTCGACGGCCACGGAAATTCCGCTTATTCCGCCCCCGACGACCAGGATGCTCTTGTTCTCCGCCATACAGCCTCTCCATTCATAATATTCCGGGCGCGCAGGCCTGGATGTTTAACAAATTGGTGAGCTTATTACCCCTGCCACCTGCTCATCCAATCAGGCAGGGCCCGCCGTAAGGCGGGCCTAGCCAGGTTAGACAAAACCTGATTACTTCACGAGGTCTTTGTGTGCGACCTTGTGGCAGGTCCACTCACCGGTCTTCGGGTTGATTTTGGAATTGACGAAGCACTTCCAGTTCGTCTCGTCCAGTTTCGGGAAATCAGCCCTGTAGAAGAAGCCGGGGTAACGGGTCTCTTCCCTGAAGAGGATGTGGCGGAGGTGAGCTTCCGCAGTGAATATCCTGTGGTAGTTCTCCCAGCACCTCATCAGTTCATGGAGGTCCTTTGCGGCCATCTTCTCGGAATCCTCTTTCAGCCAGGTGAGGAGCTCCAGCGCCCTGTTCATCAGAGCGGCGGAGGTAATGTAGTAGGTGGAGGTTCCGGCGACGTACTCGTCCATGATCTTGTTCAGGCGATACATAAGCATCTTCGGCCTGATGTAGTTCGGGTTGACGTAGTCGTCCGTGGTGACGTTCTTGAACTGCTCGAAGGTTTTGAAGGGCTTCTGTATCTCCGCGGCGAAATCCTTGGCGCTCTTGGAGATAGTGGGCTTGAAGTCCTTGTTGTCCAGGACGAACTTCACCATCGCCTTGGCCGCGATCCTGCCTTCGGCGTGGGAGCCGGAGGAGAACTTGTGGCCGGAGGCGCCGACGCCGTCGCCGGCCGTAAAGAGGCCCTTGACAGTGGTCATCCTGTTATAACCCCACTGCCACTCGGCGGGGGCAATGTCCTCGGGGCCGGAGACCCAGATGCCGCAACAGCCGGAGTGGCTGCCAAGCATGTACGGCTCGGTCGGCATAAGCTCGGAGCCTATGACTTCCGGCTGGATGTTCATGCCGGCCCAGAGGCCCGCCTGGCCGACGCACATGTCGAGGAAGTCTTCCCACGCCTCGGCTTCGAGGTGCTTGACCTGCTTCTCGTCCATCGTCGCCGCAAGCTCCTTCATCGCGGTGGCGGTGTCCATGTATATCGGGCCGCGGCCTTCCTTCATTTCCTTGAGCATCAGATGGTTCCTGAGGCAGGTGGCCGGGACTGCGGCGAGGCCGTAGGGAGGATACTCCTTAAGCATGTCGCCGTTGGTTACCATGTAGTTCTCGCCCTTGGCGTTGGTGGCCTTCGCCTTGAAGAGCAGGAACCACGCGCCGACCGGGCCGTAGCCGTCCTTGAAGCGGGCGGGCACGAAACGGTTTTCCATCATGGTCAGCTCCGCGCCGACCTGGGCGGCCATCGTGTAGGTGGAACCGGCGTTCCATACCGGGTACCACGCGCGGCCCATACCTTCCGCGACGGAACGCGGCCTGAAGATGTTGACGGCGCCGCCGGCGGCCAGGAGTATCGCGTTTGCGCGGATGTAGTATATCTTGTTCTCGCGGGTGGAGAAGCCTACCGCCGCCGCGATCCTGTTGTCTTCCTTCTCGTCGAGTATGAGCTTGACGATGAAGACCCTCTCGAAGATGTTCTCTTCGCCAAGGGCCTTCTTAGCGGCCTCGGCGACGATGACCTTGTAGGACTCGCCGTTTATCATTATCTGCCACTTGCCGGAACGGACACACTTGCCGCCCTTCTCAAGCGGCTTGCCCTCGTCGCCCGCCTGCTTCCAGACCGGGAGGCCCCAGCGCTCGAAGAGGTGAACGGAGTCGTCTACGTGACGGCCCACGTCATAGATGAGGTCGTCGCGCACGATGCCCATCAGGTCGTTCTTGACCATCCGGACGTAATCGGCGGGATCCTGTCCGCCCATGTAGGTGTTGATGGCGGAGAGACCCTGCGCAACCGCGCCGGAGCGGTCCATGGCCGCCTTGTCGACAAGCGTTACCTTGAGGCCGAACTTCTTGGCCCAGGGCATAACCTCGAACGCCGCTCCGCAATTAGCCATGCCGCCGCCAATGAGCAGTATATCGGTATCCATCTCCACTATCTGCGGGTCTTCACAGTATGAAGACGTGCAGCTTTCTCTCTCTAAGGACATGTCAATCCCTCCTTGACTTTTATGGACTGTTTGTTCTGATTAAAGCTTCGGCAGCGTTTTCCCGGTTTCGGTAAACAGGAGCTGGTCCTTTATGTCGCCCGGCTCCGGCATACCCTCGTAAGGCTTTATGGAGCCTTCCGCGGTGGTCCTGATGGGGAACTTGAACCTCTTGAGCTTGCCGTTGCGGAACTTTACGGTCCACATGATGGAGTCCGAACCCCTGAGAGGCACAACGCTGCCGCCCAAGGGGACGATGTCCGCATACGCCCTGACTTCGATGGCGCTCTGGGGGCATATCTTCACACAGGAATAGCACTCCCAGCAGGCTTCCGGCTCCTGGTTCCAGGCCTTCATCATGTTCCTGTCCAGCTTCATAAGGTCGTTCGGGCAGATGTACTGACAGGCAGTCTTGTCCTTGCCCTTGCAGCCGTCACATTTATCGACGTTTACACAACTTGGCATCTTAACCTCCTCCTGATAAACCTTCCGTTTGCGTTTGGCCGGATAACCGGCTTCAGACTGAGAACGTCTAAATTCCCCCTAAGAAAACCTTGTTTCCTTCCCACCTCCTTTATCAGAGAATCAAGTGAGTAATCCTGTTGCTCGCATTAAATTTTGTGGTGCGACGGATCATTGGCCCTGCCTTGCCATACGCCGTCTGCCCCGCCCGGTTATTTGCCTTCCGCGAAGCGGTGCATTTTTATCTCGACCTTCTCCGTCAGGCCCTCGTAATACTTCCTGAGGATGGTGAGCACCTCCGGACGGCTGAAGTGATCGGGGACCTCTTCGCCTTCGGAGAGCATCTTGCGGAGCTTGGTGCCGGAGAGGATGAGCCTGTCTTCCTTGCCGTGCGGGCAGGTCTTCATGGAGGCCATGCCGTCGCACTTCTTGCAGTAGAAGGTCCAGTCTATCTTCAGTGGCTCGGTCTCAAGCGCGCCCTTCGGTATCTTGTCGAAGATGTGGTGCGCGTCGAAGGGGCCGTAGTAGTCCCCGACGCCGGCGTGGTCGCGACCGACGAGCAGGTGGCTCATGCCGTAGTTCTGTCTAAAGAGCGCGTGCAGAAGCGCCTCCCTGGGGCCTGCATAGCGCATCTCCATCGGGTAGCCGGAGACGACGCAGGTGTCCTTCACGAAATATTCGTCAACCAGGACGTCTATGGCCTTCTGCCTTACGTCCGCCGGTATGTCGCCGGGCTTCAGCTTGCCGAGGAGCATATGGATGCAGCAGCCGTCGAGCATCTCAATCGAGAGCTTCGCAAGATACTCATGGGAGCGGTGCATCGGGTTCCTGGTCTGGAACGCCGCGACGGTGCTCCAGCCCTTCTCTTCAAAGAGCTTCCTGGTCTCGGCTGGCCTCATGTAAACACCCTTGTAGGCCTCCGGGTAATGTCCCTCGGAGAAGACCTTCACCGGGCCGGCTATGTTGACATCGCCCTGCTCCATGACTTTTTGAACGCCGGGGTGCTCAAGGTCGGTCGTGGTGAATATTGCCTTGCATTCGTAGGCCTTGTCTATCGAATACTTCTCCTTTACGGTCATAGACCCCATAAGCTCGCCGGACTCGCCGTCCACGAGCGCGACTTCCTGGCCCACCTTAAGCTTGTCGGCCTGCTCCTTGCTGGTCGAGAGCGTGATGGGGATGGGGAAGAACGTGCCGTCGGCCATGACGAACTTGTCGCATACGCCCTGCCAGTCGGCCTTCGTCATGAAGCCCGTGAGCGGGGTGAACGCGCCGATGCCCATCATTATGAGGTCGGAGGTCTCCCTGGAGGTCATCTTGACCTGCTCCATCTTCTTCGCGGCGGCTGTCGCCGTCTCCAGTGCCTTCCCCTCCAGGAGAAGAGGCATCAGTTTTTTTGCTTTTCCGTGCGGGTTAACAAGCGCCATCTTCACTTCCTCCTTGTTATGAAATCGGTCAGAAACCTTGGAACTAAAGGCATGGGAACCGTCCGCCTTCCAAAACTGCCATTTACCGTCTCTTCAGCCCCCTCCGCCCCTGTTCATGCATAAACGCATGGCCCTTCACGGAGGGGGAGTTTACATCCTTTCTATATAGGTTTCCAATTAATAATATTAATGAGGGGATAAACGGCGGGCATAAAAGAAAGGCATCGGGCCAGCCTATAACTATAACTTGTGGAAAGTCAAGGGACTATGCCTATATATCGAAAAGTATTATAAAATTTTCTGATAAGCCATAAGAAAAATAAAAGCCTGCCCGTGCTTTGTAAATCCGGGGCAGGCCAGTTCAGGAATGCTTTAAAAATTTACCCCGATTCCGGCCCTCGTGCCATAGAGGTTGGTATGACTCGTTGGCTCAAGTGCCGCGCCGACCGGTGTGCCGTCCTGCGTAAGAACAATGGTCTGCGATTGGCCGATATTCCAGTGTTCGTAATAAGGCGTCAGGAACACAAACGCTTTAAAGCGCCGGGTTCCGGTCGTATAAATGTCATATGACAACGGGACTTCGACCCGCCAGCCGGGGCGGCTCCTGATATGGAACGTCGCGGTATCAATTATGTGCGCTATGCTTGTCTTCATCTCCTGGTTGAACGGCAAGAAAAGGGCGGCGTCAACCCCCGCCAGCAGATGTTTGGTAACCCTGTACTTGGCCTCTACGCCGAAGGTTCCATACCACCAGGTATACGTCTCCTTGTAGTCTGGAAGCACATCCTGGCCGCGCACCCAGTCCCTGTAGCCCACGCCCAGGTAAGGGGCCAGCGAGAAATGCGCGGGATTCCATACCTTGTAGCCGAAGTTGAATTCAGTCTTATAAAAGGTCTCCGGGGTTGTTGCGTCATACGGGGTGCCGTCTGACAATGCGCCTACGTATTTTGCGTGGCCGGAATTCAGGTAGTCGAAGTCCACGCGGGCAAAAAGGGGATATGTTGTCGCACGATCATACCTGAGTTCGGCGTTCAGCCCGTTCAGCCAGCCAATGTCCTTGTCGAAGACCCCTTCAACTCCGTTGTTGCGCTCTATCTCCGCATAGCGCATGTAGGCTCCGTTGTATCCAAGTGAGAACTTGAACCCGTTCTCGCCCGCACCGCACAACTGTTCCTGCCCTGCAAATACGGGCGCCGCCGTTGTCAGCACAAAAAAACAGGTAATTAGCGCAACTTCCTTCATGCCCGCCTCCTTTTTGATTTTCATTCCGTTCTGATAAAGGCTTGCAAGTTTTTAATACCGCTGTTTTACATAAATCCCTTGGAAAACAATAAGTTGGTTTGCCTGTTCCCATGCAATACTCATATTATAGCAAAAATTATAAACATTAATATGTCTTGACAAAGATTCAGTCCCGTGTAAGAGTTTAATTATCACAAGGGTATTAATTACTATTACGAAAGGAGAGCTATGCAGAACGATCAGGCTAATTCAAAGTTTGCATTGAAGACAAAAAAGAGGGGGTTTCCTGTCGGGCGGCTTGGGGCGCACGTCAAGGACGGGATCAACGCCACCTACGCCGCTTTTTTCCAGGAGTATGAGAAGAACGGCCTGCCGCGCATCGGGGGGGCTTCCATAAGGCCGTAGGATTAAATATCGCACTCGCGCTGCAACGGGCCGGGGTTATTGGGCCACGACATCTCCAAAAGCTGATTCACTGATTATTTTTGTCCCGGCTGCACAGTCTGCGGGATGGCCTCCTCTTCCTTTGAGGGCGCGCTCTCGTTAGGAGGAACGACATTGTCCACCGCAGTCACATAATACGTATACCCTACCCCCGGCGTAACATCCTTGTCCGTGTATGTTATCCTTGCAACGAGCGTCCGTGTCAGCTTCGCAAACGTCTTCTCTCCTTCTGCCTTTCGGTAAATATTATATCCGGCCACGTCCGGCTCGAACGACGGCTCCCAGGACAGCATTACCATACCCTCGCCTCCGACGGCCCGAAGCCCGGCTGGCGGGGGCGGGGCCTGAGTCTTGGCAGGCATGACGCATACTTCTTTCGATTTCTCTCCTTCTGTCAGGGGCGGCTCCTTGCCCCTCAGCGCGGTTACGGAGTAGCAGTATGTCTTGCGGTTGACAAGCCCGGAGTCGGTAAATCTATTCTCTTTTACGGGCCGGGCGTTTATCTTGGCCTTCGTTTTTACGCCCTGTTCGTGTCGGTAGATGTTGTATCCGGCCAGATCGTTCATTTCCCTCCCGCCTTCGTCTTTAGTCGGAATGCTCCATGAGAGCAGGGCCATTCCGTTGCCGGCAGAGGCCGCGAGATTCGATATTTTCTCCGGCGACATGAGAAAATCCACCGGGGGCGTCTGCGCGACCTTGCCGTAAAAGCCGTCCCTGTTCATGGGCGTTACCCTGTAGACGTATCTCCTGCCTAAGACGCCGGAACTGTCCGCCCATACGACCTTTCTGCCGTTTATCGCCGCGCCTTTGGGATATTCAATGTCTATGTATCCCACTTTTTCAAACGCGCAGGGGCAGCCCGTCTCGCCCACCGGAACATCTGCGCGCAGCACGAGAAACCCGGCGAGGTCTGTCAGCGGGTCATCCCTGGTGTTTTTGTCGGGCGCGGTCCAGGAGAGTATCACGGCGGCGGACTTAAGCTCTACGGAAAGCCCGGTGACTGGCCTTGGAAGCACGGTCCCGGGGATAATCAAGTCCCCCTTCCTGCCGCAGGAGGCAATAAACAGGGCTGCAATCAGGACGGGGATTAAAAAAAAGTCCTTTCTCAAACGGGTTTCTCCAAATATAATAAGGCAGTTGCTATAATTATTGGAACGGGAGTATAACATACAAACACAAAGGGATTCAATTATTTATGGCGCGCACAAAAGTGGTTGCGACGGTCGGCCCGGCATCGGACAGCGAAGAGACGCTCCTTGAGCTTATAAAGGCGGGCGTGGATTGCTTCCGGCTGAACATGTCCCACGGGGACGCGGAAGAGAAACACCGGCTTATCCGGCGGATAAGAAACCTGACGCAATCCGGCAGGACGGGGCCTTTCTGCATACTGGGAGACCTCGGCGGGCCCAAGGTGCGCGTAGGAAGACTCGCGGGCGGAAAGGTCAAGCTAAACGAGGGCGATACCGTATTCCTTACCTCCGAGGAGATAACCGGAGACGTCGGGCGCATACATGTAAGCTACGACAAGCTGGGGGCGGATCTAAGGCGCGGCTCCCGGATTCTGATTGACGACGGGATGATGGAACTTAAGGTAATCTCGTCGTCCGTGGGAGAGGTAAAGGCGAAAGTCGTGAAGGGCGGTCTGCTCCTGGAGCACAAGGGGGTGAACTTCCCCGGCCTTCCGCTTGAGCTGCCCACGATGACCGACAAGGACTTCGATGACCTGAAGCTGCTCGTGGAAGAGGACGTGGACTATATTGCCCTGTCGTTTGTCCGCAAGGCCTCAGACCCGCTCATGCTGAAAAGGAAAATTGCCGAACTGGGCTCCGATATTCCCGTCATCTCGAAGATAGAACGCCCGGAGGCCCTCCGGGAGATAAAGGAGATTATAAGAAACTCCGACGCCGTGATGGTCGCGCGCGGGGACCTGGGCGTGGAGATGCGTCTTGAAAAAGTCCCGTTCGTCCAGAAACGGGTAATTAAACTATGCCACGAGATGAAGAAGCCCGTAATAACCGCGACGCAGATGCTGGAGTCCATGATATGGAACCCGCGTCCCACGCGGGCGGAGGTGTCGGACGTGGTCGGAGCGGTATTGGACGGCACGGACGCGCTGATGCTCTCAGGCGAGACGGCGTCGGGGAAATATCCTGTCGCATCGGCGCTGGTGATGAACAAAATAGCCGCAAACGCCGAGGCGGCTAAAGCCGCTTCGTGTTCGTCCATCAATTATACGGATGCGTCGGCAACGCCCTCCGAGGTCATCGCCCTGTCCGCCTGCCGCGGCGCGGACGCCCTTAACGCCAGGGCCGTAATCTGCTTCACCAGGAGCGGGGACACAGCCCTCAGAATATCGAAATACAGGCCCAGGACTTCCGTTATAGCCGCGACGCCGTCGGAAAAGACATTCCGGAGGATGAGGCTGTATTTCGGGGTAATACCGATGATAGTCCGGGAGGAGCGGGACACGGACGCGATGATACGCGAGGTAGAGCGGGCGGCCTTGGGACTTGGCCTGGTAAAGCCCGGAGACGCCATCGTGGTAACGCTGGGGGTGCCTTTCGGCTCCGGCACGAACCTCCTGAAGGTGCACCATGTCGGACAGTCCTGGGCGTAGCAGGCTGAAAAACGTCCTGTCGAGATTCGCGCCGTTCCTGGGAGGAGCGCTTTTCCTGGCCGCGCTCCTCGTCCTTCGCCATGCCCTCAGGAAATACCGCTATCACGAAATTGTCGCGCACATAACGAACCTGCCTCGCGGAGACGTCCTGGCGGCGCTCCTGCTCACTGCCGCGGGCTACTTAGTGCTCACCGGCTACGACACAATCTCCATATACTACATCCGCCGGACGCTTGCCTACAGGAGGACTGCCTTCGCGTCTTATGTCGCCTACTCCTTAAGCCACAGCATAGGCGCTTCGGCCATAAGCGGCGGCGGAGTAAGATACAGACTCTATTCCTCCTGGGGACTCTCCGCAAAGGAGGTGGCGAAGGTCGTGATGTTCAACGGCATTACGTTCTGGACGGGGTTCTGTTTCATGGGGACGCTGATATTTCTCTCAAGGCCCATGCCTGTCCCGCCGGAGCTTAATCTGCCGGTGTCGTCGGACTTCGTTGCAGGGCTTATATGCCTGCTCGTCGTATTATCCTACCTCGCCGTATGTCTAACAAGGAAGAAACCCGTCCGCGTCTTCGGCATGGAGTTCGAGGTGCCGTCCCTCTACGTATGCTTTGCACAGATATGCGTATCCTCGCTCGACTGGCTCCTCGCGGGCAGTGTCCTGTTCGTGCTCCTGCGGCACGATCTGCACCTGCCATACATGGATTTCATCGGCATATTCCTGTTCGCGCAGATTGCGGGCCTTGCAAGCCAGGCGCCAGGGGGCCTGGGCGTATTCGAGATGGTGGCCCTCATAATGCTCTCCCCGTACGCGCCACCGGCCTCCGTCCTTGCCTCTCTGCTGGTATACAGGGGCATTTACTACATCCTGCCGATGATTGCCGGCATCCTCATGCTTGGCACGCAGGAGGCGCTCCGAAACAAGGAGTTCTTTAAAACCGCCGCGCTCTCGGCCTCCAGGGCCGCGCCGATTCTGCTCCCCGACCTGGCCGGAATCGCCGTATTCGTAGCCGGGGCGATACTCCTCATAACGGGCGCGGCGCCCGCCATTCCCGGAAGGATGTCCGCCCTGTCGGCCCTTCTGCCGCTTCCGGCGGTCGAGGCGGCGCACATTATGGCGGGCCTCACGGGCATCGTCCTCCTGCTTCTCGCAAGGGGCCTTCAGAGGCGGATTAAGAGCGCCTACTCACTGTCTGTCCTTGTGCTGTTCTTCGGGATTGTCTTTTCGCTCATGCGGGCTTTCGATTACGAGGAGGCTATATTTCTTTTCGTTGTGCTCGCCGGTATCCTGCCGTTTCCGAGGCTATTCTACAGGACCGCGCCGCTTAAGACGCAACCGCTTTCAACGGGCTGGCTGATGGCCGCCGGGCTTGTGATTACAAGCTCCGCTACTGTCGGCTTGTTCGTCTACAGGCATGTCCACTACACGCGGGAGATGTGGCTTGAATTCGGCTACTTCGCAAACGCCGCAAGGTTCTTCCGGACCACCATCGGCGCGGCGGCGGCCCTTGTATTCATAGCGGCGGGCACAGCTCTTGGGCGGAAAACTCCGAAACTCGTCCTGCACAGGATGGAGGAAATACCCGACGCGCCGGGGATCGCCTGCCGGTCCGGACAGACCCCATCGCACCTTGTTTTCAGCGCGAATGCCAGGGCCATGTCTACAGGTGAGCCGGGCTCTTTTCTGCCGGTGGTGCAGGGCAAAAGAGTAAATATATGTCTGGGTGAACCGGCCGGACCGCCTCCCGCCAGGACAGAGCTTGCCTGGCGCTTCATGGAATACAGAAACCGCGATATAAAGCCCGCGTTTTACGACATCCCGTCAGAGAACCGCCAGTTTTACATCGACATGGGATTGACCCTGACGAAGGTCTCCGAGGAGGCGAAGGCCATTATAACACGCGACATGAAAGGGCTGGTTTACCCCGAAGAAGCGGGGTTCGTTTTCGGATATTTCGAGGGCGGCATGGCGGCGCTGCCGGCGGATGCGCGGGCGGTTTTCGAGCACGAGACCGGGCCTGCGGATGGGTTTTTGGTTAAAAAATTACCCGTCGCGGCACTGTTCAAAGACGGTATCGCCGCCCTCGCACACGTATGGCAATGCGAAGAAAAATCAGAGCTTTTCCCGGTAGTTATACGCCTAAGACCCGGCGCCGACGCGCTTATGCCGCTCATCGCCGGGATTTACCGCCTGGGAAAGGAAAAAGGCTTTAAATGGTTGAACTTAGGAACTGCGCCGCTCGATTCGAAAGAAGGCAAAAACGCCTTCAAAGACCTCCCCTACACCCACCTGGAACACTTCGATTCGCCCCCCAGCCTCAGGAAATTCAAGGAGAAATTCAACCCGGTATGGGAACCCGGATACCTCGCGGCTCCGCCGGGCCTGCCGCCCGAAGAGGTCTTAAGGGAGCTTGCAAGTATTTTCGGCGGCAGAAACTCATAAGTTAAAATTTATTTTAATATATTAAATGGCTTGACTTTAAAAGTATATTCTATTTAAATATCAAAATAGACTGATACTGGAGAGTGGCGTGGAAAAAATTTTATATCTCTTCAAGGCATTATCCGACGAAACGCGCCTCAGGATATTAAAACTCCTTGAGGACGGCGAACTCTGCGTCTGCGATATAACCGCCGCGCTTGAGATGAACCAGCCGAACGTATCCTTTCACCTGGCTATTCTGAAAGAGGCGGGGTTTATTAAAGACCTGAAAAAGGGCCGATGGAACCATTACGACCTCGATTTCTCGTCGATACAGAGCCGGATTTTGCTTCCTACCGCGCTCGAAGGCGCCAAAGGGGGAAAGGTCTCCAAAGACAGAAGACGCCTCGAGGAGTTCAGGAAGACCAAGGACGGTGACGGATGCGCCCTGAAAGAAATACGCATAAATGAGGAGACGTATAGATGAAGGGCATAGCGGGCAGGCTATCGTATCTCGACAGGTATCTGACGCTTTGGATATTCCTCGCGATGGCCGTCGGCGTCGGTTCCGGTTATCTCTTTAAAGGCTGGGTCAATTTCATTACGCGCTTTCAGGTCGGCACTACTTCCATTCCTATCGCGGTCGGTCTTATCCTGATGATGTATCCGCCGCTTGCGAAGGTCCGGTACGAGGAGATGGGGCGCGTTTTCAGGGACGCAAAGGTCCTCGGCCTGTCGCTGATTCAGAACTGGGTTGTCGGGCCTGTCCTCATGTTTGCCCTCGCGGTGGTTTTTCTTCGCGGTTATCCGGAATACATGGTCGGGCTTATAATGATAGGCCTTGCCAGGTGCATAGCGATGGTTATCGTCTGGAACGACCTCGCCTGCGGTGACAGGGAATATGCCGCAGGACTGGTCGCCTTCAACTCCATATTCCAGGTGTTGTTCTACTCCGTTTACGCCTACCTGTTCATAACCGTGCTCCCGCCGATGTTTGGCCTGTCCGGCGCCGTTGTCGAGGTGAGCATGGGCCAGATAGCGAAGAGCGTCTTCATATATCTGGGCATACCGTTCATCGCCGGGATGCTCACGCGTCTCATATTCCTTAAGGCAAAGGGGCGGAAGTGGTACGAGCGGGAGTTCGCGCCGCGCATAGGCCCGATTACGCTTGTCGCGCTGCTTTTCACGATAGTCGTGATGTTCTCCCTCAAGGGGGAATACATAGTCCGCCTGCCGCTCGACGTGCTGAGAATCGCCGTGCCGCTCCTTGTTTACTTCATCGTCATGTTCCTCGTGTCGTTCTATATGAGCTTTAAGATCGGCGCGACATACGAACAGGCCGCGACGCTTTCGTTCACCGCCGCGTCCAACAACTTCGAGCTTGCCATTGCCGTCGCGGTCGCCGTTTTTGGCATAAACTCGGGGGCCGCGTTTGCTGCCGTTATCGGGCCATTGGTCGAAGTCCCGGCGCTTATCGGCCTGGTGAACGTCTCGCTGTATTTCCAGAAGAAATATTTCGGCCCGGCTCGCTGCAAGGTAACGGCAGTTGATCCGCTCACGGGAAAATGACGGGCGGATTGATTGGGAGGCGATAACATGCTTATATGCCCGGTCTGCGGAAGGGAGCTTGAGGAAAAGGACAATAACATCATAGAGGTGAAACATGACTGACGCGAAGAAATATCTTGAGGCGGGCCTGATGTTCCACGGCCACAAGTGCCCCGCGATGCCGATGGGACTCCGGGTTGGCGCGGCGGCAATGAATGCCCTCGGCGTGGAGCGGGCCAGGGACGGCCAGTTGATGGCCCTTGTGGAGATAGGCGATGCGCACTGTGCGACATGCTTTGCCGACGGCGTGCAGATGATTACCGGGTGCACGTTCGGCAAGGGCAACATAAAGAAGCTTAACTACGGGAAATGGGGCGTTACGCTGGTGGATAAGAAGTCGGGCCGCGCAGTGCGTGTTGCGCCGAAGGCGGAGGCGATGGAGGCTAACAGGAAGACCGAATTTTTCACGAAATATCGGGAGAAAGGCATTCCGGCATCCCGGGTGCCGGACGAGGTGGTGGCCCCCCTCGTGGAGCGTGTCATAAACGCCCCGGATGACGCGCTGATTAACATAGGCGCGGTAACGAATTACAAGTGGGAGGAGTCGCCTCACTCCTTTAGCGGTTTCGTTTGCGATTCCTGCGGAGAGATGACCGTGGAACCTTACGGACGCATACTGGGAGAGAAGAAGGTCTGCATCCCGTGCTACGAGAAGGCGACGGGCAGAAAGAGCGCTTTATAGTCCCGGCGCTGCAAACAATATACAGGTGCGGCTCGGATGACAAGAGAACCTTTGCAAAATGGTGGAGCAGTGCAGGCCATTTCTCTGCCGGCCCTGCTCCTTAATTTCCTGAAGATAGGCGCCATAGGCTTCGGGGGCGGTATGGCGATAATCGCCCTGATGGAGCGGGACCTCATACGCAAAAGGCGCGTGCTGGATGCGGATGAGTTCCTTCAGGGGGTAGGCTTGGGACAGGTGCTCGGCCCGTTCGCCGTGAATACCGCCCTGTTCGTCGGGAACCGACTGTACGGCACGCTGGGCGGTCTTGCATGCGCGTTTGCCTTTATGGCGCCTTCCGTTCTCATGGTAATCCTGCTCTCCTGGCTGTATTTCAGCTTTCACGCCATACCGGCCCTTCAGGGCGCCATAGGAGGCCTGGGGCCTGTAGTCATCGCTCTTATACTTGTGGCGGCGTGGTCGATGGGACGGAAGGCAGTCCGCTCATGGCCGTCCGTATTGATGGCGGCGCTTGCGCTTACACTTTCTCTCTTCAAGATCAACGCGGTCTATATCCTTGCAGGCGCAGGTATCATAGGGCTGATTGCCGGTAGGCGAATCAAGGCCAAAGGCAAACCTCCGGAAAAAACGGACCAGGACAAACCGCAGGCGCTCGGCGACGGAGGCGCCCCTATTGCCGGGATAGCGGCGCTTCCTGTTGCCGGTTCCGTATCCGCAGGGATATTCAACGTCGCATGGGTATTTCTTAAAATCGGCTGCGTATTCTTCGGCGGCGGTTTCGTCCTTATACCCATCCTTCAGCAGAGGCTGCGGGCGCTCGGATGGCTCACTAAGAAGGAGTTTGTGGACGGAGTCGCAATCAGCAATCTTACCCCAGGCCCGATAGCCGTCCTGGCTACTTTTACCGGGTTTCATCTTCACGGCGTAATGGGGGCGCTGACGGCCACTCTTGCGCTCTTTGCGCCGGCCCTGGCGCTAATGACATTTATGTCGCGCGAGTATTCCCGCCTGAAGGACGCGAGGTATTTCAAGAATTTTATGGGGGGCGTCACTCCGGCGGTGGTGGGCATGGTCGCGGGCGCGGCTGTGCTGCTGTCCCCCGGAATCCTTCACGACATCGCCGCCTGGGGTCTATTGGCGGCAGCCCTTTTTCTGCTGGCGCGTTTTCAGTGGCATCCGGCATGGGTCCTTGCCATCGGGGCCGTCCTTGGCACTATCGGCGTCGTCAGATAAGTTTATCACTGAGGCAGCGTGAAAATAGCTATCTTCGGCGATATACACGGCAACATTGACGCCCTCGTGGCCGCATACCAGGCGCTCATGGAGCGTAAGGCCGAAAAGATATATCACCTTGGCGACCTCGGCGGCTATGCGCCGTTTATAAACGAGGTCGCGGACTTTCTTATTGCCCATAAAATAGAAGGCGTTCAAGGCAACTATGACGAGACTGTAGCCTATAATAATGAACACTGCGGCTGCCGATACGAGAACGAACTTCAGGCAAAGATGATGGACATTGGTTTTAACTGGACCAAGGAACATGCAACTCGGAAAACAAAAGAATACCTGAGGAACCTGCCGTTCAAAATGGCCTTTACCTGTGAAAATCTTAAAATCGCGCTGTTCCACGCAACTCCTACCAAGAACAACCTCTACTGGACCGAGGACAGGGACGACGGCTTTTTTGTGCGGATGGCCGCAAAGGCGGACGCGGACGTGATAATCTACGGACACACGCACAAACCTTACAGGAAAGACCTCGGCGGCAAGATATTCATAAACGCCGGAAGCGTTGGAAAACCCAAGGACGGCGATACCCGCGCCTGCGTTGTCCTGCTCGAAATCAAGGGAAAAACCGTCGTGTCGGAGTTTTTAAGGCTGCCTTACGATGTCGAGCGGGTCGCATCGGCCATTGTGGAAAACGGCCTGCCGGAATACTTTGCGGACAGGCTCCGCGAAGGCAGGTAGCATTAAAAAACCCCCAGACTCGGCAGTCCTTGCAAAAGCTGTCGATTTTCATTATAATAACAACATGGGGGCGACAGGCTTCGACGGGAACATCGAGGCTTGGGCTGCATGCCGGGTTCCACCGACCCGTAACCAGGTGGACAAACATACTCGCCAATACCAACGAGTACGCCTTAGCCGCTTAGTCGCGGCTAACGCCCTTCCGGGCTTTGGTTTGCGGAGCCTGGAGCAGGGTGTCATAATCGCAGACTTTTTCCCGCTTTCCTTCCCGCGAGGGCGGGCTGAGACCATGGCCGGGACAGCCTCCTGACGAGGAGCCCGCCGGCGGGCGCCTTTAGGGGGTTAAACGTACGCCGGATAAGCATGTAGCGGCTCAATGTCAAGGGTTTTCGGACGCGGGTTCGATTCCCGCCGCCTCCACCAAAATTTCTTGTCAGCGCCTTCTAAATAAGCCCTGCCTGCGTAAACCTTTCCCGCAAATCGGCTGCGCCGGTAAAGGTTATACCATCTATTCCCATCTTCTCGGCGGCATCGGTATTCTCGGCAATATCGTCCGTAAATATGCTCTCGCCAGGCCCGGCGCCTGCCATCTCCAGGGCCGCCCTGTATATGGCCGCCTTGGGCTTTTTTGATTTTATTTCGTAAGAAAGCGCCCAGCCGTCCATCCTCTTTAAGCAGGCGAACTTCTCACGGCAGAACTTCCAGTGAAGCTCGTTGACGTTCGAGAGGAGGTATACCGGCGTTCTCTTTCTGACTTCGTCCATCAGCGCGGAGACGTCCTTGTTCTCGGTGAAGATGTCGTTCCATAAGCCCGTAAATTCGCCATATGAGGCGTTAAGTGGAAAGCGTGAGTTAATCTCCCTGTAAAAATCCTGCGAGGACACAAGACCTTCGTCGTAGAGGTTGCAAATGCCGCTTTTTGCGTCGAACAGAAAGGTAAAAAGCGCAGTTTCCGTATCGCCGTCCGCATCCGCTTTCGAGAGGAGCCTTTTTACGATATTCTCGTGGTTAAATAACAAAAGCACCTTGCCAAGGTCGAAAAACACCGCCTTTATGCCTTTAGTCTTGTCCATCCGGTAATTTTATCCTCAAGGCTTCTTCAAGTCAATTATTGACTTTGCACCCCGGCCGGGATTAAAATTCTTCCAATGAAGCGCTTACTTTACGTTGACGATGACCCGGCGATGCTTGAGGAGCTTTCCCGGCACATCCGGGAGAATTTCCCCGGCATAGAGATACTCACCTGCCAGAATCCCATAAAGGCATTGTCCCTGATAAACAACTCCCTCGACCTCCTTATGATTGACTTGGAGATGCCCGCCGTTGACGGCAAGAAGCTCCTTATGTACGCCACCTCCCTCGGCCTGGACAAAAAAAAAATAATTATAATATCCGGGCGGGACGCGGACTACCTGCACGAGGCCATACCGATGGGACTTTGCCTGTGCGTCCTTAACAAGCACGACGCCAGCCAGAAGGCCGTGCTTGACATGGTGCTTGCGGCGATGGAAAAGAAGTGATTTTTTATATAATAAAACGTCTCCTTATCGCCGTGCCTACCCTCCTTGGTCTCGCCCTCGTTACGTTCCTACTGCTCCGGGCGATACCCGGAGACCCGGCAATCGGGCTTGTCGGGGAGCGTGCCGACCCGAAGGCAATCGCGGCAATACGCAGGGAGCTGGGCGAGGACAAGCCGCTCCCGCAGCAGTTTGTTGGTTATTTAACGCTCCTTGCGCACGGTAACCTGGGAAGGTCGTATTACACAAAGCGCTCCGTCGCAAAGGACATCCTACAGAAGTTCCCTAACACGCTCCGGCTCGCCTTCTCCGCGATGCTCATTTCCGTCCTTTTCGGCACGATACTCGGCATCCTCTCCGCCGTCAGCGGGGGCGGGGCCTGGGAGAAGATTTTCTCCGCAATCTCGCTTGCCGGAATATCGCTTCCCGTCTTCTGGGTCGGGCTTGTATTCATGCTCCTCTTCGCGTTTATACTGCCGATTTTCCCGCCCTCGGGGACAGGCGGCGGAGACCCGGCATATCTCGTCCTCCCGGCAGCGACACTGGGGCTTAACTCCGCCGCGTTCGTCGC